>JAFGOY010000017.1 GCA_016926255.1 Anaerolineae bacterium
ATGACGACAATTTCAACATTGGCGACTCTCTTTAGACGACTTTAGTCGTTACCAAAGCTATCGACTTTCAGTCGATAGTAGTTTACTCCAACGAGGCAATGCAGTGGCGATTGTCGGCCAGCCCGTCGATCCCGCCGCGCCCCGAATCGCCGGGCGACCATCCCCGCGTGGATGTCTCGTGGTACGCGGCGGTCGCTTTCTGCCGCTGGCTGTCGAGGCAGGTACCGTACGAGGTGCGGCTGGTCGGGGAACGGGAGTGGATTCGGGCAGCACGGGGCGACGACGACCGCCTCTATCCCTGGGGGAGCGACGATCCCGGCGATCAGCACGCCAACTGCTGCGATCTCGTCGGCGGGACGACGGCAGTAGGCCGCTACCCGGACGGGGCCAGCCCGTTCGGGGTGGAGGACATGGCGGGCAACGTGTGGGAGTGGTGCATCGAAGATTACGGCACGCAAATCCGCGATCTCGATTTCAAGTCGCGGTTCCGCTCGATACGGGGCGGGTGCTATACAAGCGGGCCGAAGTGGGTGCGGATCGATGCGTGTGACTGGCACGACCCGGCAGAGGGCAGCGAGACGCTGGGCTTTCGATTGGTGCGGGCGATCCTGCCGGGCGGGTGATGGCGAGCGAAGCGCTCGTTATCCAAACCCCGAACTTCCCGATCCCAGCGCCGTGCGACCCGCGTCGGTGATCTTGTAGCCGCCGCCCGCACGACTGATCAGCTTCATCTTGAGCAACGGTTTGGCGATATTGTTGGTGAAAGTCGGGGACATCGGGGTGACCGGCTGCCCGAATCCCTTCGCGATGTGGACGTAGGTCTTTTTCTTGCCATCGGAGAGAATCTGTAAAAACTGCCTCTGTTCAGCGGTCAGGTTCATTGATCTACCTCCTTAGACTGACAATATTTCCCACTCCGGCGATTTCAATACGTTGGTCAGCAGTTCGCCCGTATACTGCACGTCGACGCCCAACTCAGCAAGCTGATCGGAGATACCGTAGCGATCCGAGCAGCCTTTACAGGCCATCACCTTGACGCCCGCGTCGATCATCTCTGTGAGTCTTTCCTGGAGTTCTTCGTCTTCGAGCAGGAGGGGCTGCGACGGCCCCCACACCAGCAGGGTTGACTCTTCCCACCAGCCCCAGCGCCTGCCGTTGAACCCGTACATGAAGGCCATGTTCAGCGCGATCTCGCGGTTGGCGGTCGTCCAGAGGATCAGCAGTTTAGACGGTTGTTCGCTCATTAACTATCCCTTTCGTTGACAACAAAGTGACCCGTCGATATCCCCGGCATCAAACACCGGGCCGGTATCGAACGCTAGTCGATTCGTCTGAAGGTCACCTCCGGGCAGACGACCAACCCGACTTCATAATAATGGACAACCTGCGAATAGACGTAGCCGTAAGGCGTGAAACTGAACATGATCCGCACATCGCCGATCTGTGCTTCGCGTTCCTGGCTGATGATCGGGGCCTTGTATTCCCATTGATTGGGGGCCAGCCGGTTCAATATCCAGGCGGCGCTGATGCCTTCTGCATTGAAAACGTAGCGCGCGGTTTCATCTTCCTGAAACGTGATCGATACCTGGCGGAGTTCGGGTAGTTCGCAGGCGCAGCCTTCGGGGGTGATCACGCAGGCGTAGCCGCTGTAGGTGGCTTCACCGGCGGCAGCGGCCAGCGCTTCCTCGTCGGTGACCACGTACGGAAGCTGGCCCAGCAGCCCGACCGCCTCGGCGACGGTCGTCGGGGGTGAGGTGGGCGAGGGCAGGGGGATCGAATCGGTGGGTGGGGTGCTCGTCAGGGTTGGCGCTTCGATCACCTCGTAGGTCGCGGCTGGCGTCTCGGTCGGCGCGGCGCAGGCGGCGAGCGCGGCAGCGGCCAACAATGCAATCAAACAGAGTCGAAAATGTCGAACCGGCATACGTTTCTCCATTGGCGGGTTGACCTCACCCAGGTTTAGCGATCTTTGCTGCGGCGCAGCAGGATCATCACCCCAAAGGCGGCGAGAATGCTGCCCAGCGTCACCGTGACGTAGAGCGGCACGTTCTCGTCGGGGGTGACGCCCAGCGCATTGACGATCAGGTTGCCGAGTTCGCCCCCGGTCAGGATGGCGACCAGGAAGTTGAGGAACTCGGCGGCGCGCGCCTCGCGGTAATCATGGTACTCCGATGAATAGGTCAGCAGCAAATCCTGCTTGCGTTCGAATCGCTCCGAAAGCTGGTCGAGTTGATGGTAGCGGCGGGCGCGTTCCAGGAATTCGATGCGGTTGGCGTAAGGCGAAATGTTCTCCTGGTACTGCACGAGATCGGCGAGCGCCCCGTGCAGCGTGGTGATCATCGCCGGGCGGCGGATGGGGGTGGTGGCGGCAAGTGTGTCGAGGCGCTGGAGATAGGCCCGCAGGATCGCCTCCTGCAGGTATATCCACTCGATCAATACGCCGTAATGCATGTACAGATAGGTGACCGCGTGTTCGTCGTCGAGCAGGTTGAGATGATCCTTGAACCCGGCGATTACCTCGTCCAGTTGATCGTTGAACAGGATCAGTTCGCTGTTGCCGAGCAGGTAAACCCCCGATTCGGCGTCGGTGCTGAAGTTGTCGTTCAGTTCGCGGTGGACGATCCATTTGGCGCGTTCGTGGTAGAACTTGTCCATCGCACCGATGCCGCGCAGTTCGAAGGCATACTCGTTGACGAACGGCTCAAGATCATAGCTGGGCGCGGGATCGGTATCGACCAACACGACGGTGGTCGAGCCGGTGGGACGCGGCGGCGGATCGGCAGAGTTGGCATCGAGCAGTGAAACGAGCGCGTGTGACAGGTCGCGCAGCCCGGCGACGACCAGCAGTCCATCCTGATCGGTCTCGACGATCTGGAAGAAGCCGTGATCGGTGGGCTGATCGGGGATCAGGCACTTCCACTCGGTTGACATCGAGAGCAGGTTGGTGTGAATACCCAGCCGCACCATCTCGACAGTTTTCTCGGTGTCGAGTCCCCCGTCGGTTGTCGCCGGGGCGTGATCGCCGGTAAGCGTTTCGCCGGGGATCATGCTCGGCAGGTTGATTGTCGCGTAATATTCCATGATCCCCACCCCGGAATCATGAAGCAGCAGCACAGGGGTCAGCCCGATCCAGGCACGGTTCTTCGAGGCTTCGGTCGATGCCTGCGTTACCTGGGAGCGGGTGAGCTTCTGTGCCGGGCGGTGATAACGTCCCAGGGCCGGGCGGATATTGGTCAGCCAGAGCGGGGAAAACTGAAAGCGCATCAGGTCGGCATGGCCCGCGCTGGCGACACTCCGCGATACCCGGTCGATGATTCGCAGCAGCGGCGGCAGGGACTGGTTCGGCTGGGTGGATGTATCGGCGACGACGCAGGGGAGATTCTCGATCTGGCGGCAGCAGCAGTCGAAGAAATCGGCGGCCTGGTAGCCAGGGTCGAGGGCAGGGGAGGTGATGAAGGTATCGCGCCAGACGATCCGCATCTGCCGGATGCGTAAGTCGGGTCGCTGGATGGGGTTGGGCTGTTGATTGATGGCCATACCTGCCTCCGCGTTTTTTGGAACTCAGGCATGATAGCACGGATGGGGGCAGGAGGCCAGCGGATTCAGTCCGCGAATTACGCGGATTACGCTAATTTTTACTCTTGTTGAGGATGTTGGCTGATAGGCTTGAGCCGGTTGTGAGGGTGGTGGGGAGGATTCTTCCACAAATGACACAGATATCACAGATAGGGGGGATCGGGGATGGGCGTGAGCGGCGGTGACCGGGCTTGGATCAGGGATTCAGTCCGCGAATTGCGCGGATTACGCTAATTTTCAATTCTTGTCGAGGATGTTAGCCGATGGACTTGAGCCGTTTGTGAGAGTGTCGGGGAGGATTCTTCCACAGATGGCACAGATACCACAGATAGGGGGGATCGGGGATGGGCGTGAGCGGCGGTGACCGGGCTTGGAGCAGGGATTCAATCCGCGAATTGCGCCAATTACGCCAAATTTCAAGTCTTGTCAAGGTTTGTGAGTCACCGATAAATGTTGAAAATTCAGGTTAACAGGGCACCAGATATTACATCCCCCGATCGTTGGGTGAGGCGGAGTTACTGTCCTCCAACCACTCGATGATCCGGTCGGCGACAGCCTCCCAGCCGCTTTCGAGCATCATGTCGTGGGCCATCGGGAAGAACTCGGCCTGGGTGCCATAGGCGGCAGCCGTGCGCTCGATTTCTCTGTGCGTGAAGATCGCGTCGTTGGCCGCGCCGAGCACCAGCAGCGGCGCTGATACGCGATCAGGGCGGGGCAGGTTCAGGAAGAGAATGTCGAACAACTGGTTCAGCGATTCGCTTTGAATGCGGGCGAAGTGTTTCGCCAGTGTTTCCTCCGAAATATCCTCCGAAAAGAACAGGCGGCGCGACTGCTGCGGACTCGACACGAAGGCGTAGGGATCGAAGGTCACCAGCGAGCGCAGAACCCGCAGGGGATATCGCAAAGTGAAGCGGGTGAACGAGGCCAGGTAGCCCGTGACGGGAATCGAGGCCAATAACACGGCGGCAGGCGCGTCGTGGGTCTCAAGGTATTTCTGGGTGACGAATCCGCCCATCGAGTGGCCGATCACGACCGGGGCCTGCCCGGTTTCTTCTTCGATCTGCGCTGCGATGCGGGCCACATCGTCGACGTAATCGTGTATCCGCGCGGTGCGGAGCTTACCTTCGCTGCCGCAGTGGCCCCGCAGGCTCAAGGCATAGGTGCGATATCCACGATCAGCAAAATAGGGCTGGAACTCCTCCCAGCACCACGCGCCGTGCCACGCGCCATGGACAAACAGCAGGGGCGTTTCACGTATTTCGGATTCGGGGTGGTGGGTGATGACTTCGATGTGCATGGTTCTCCCTCACTTAGAAAACGATCTGCCGGACATCCTCGACATATTCGTCGGCGACGAGCTGGTTGATCACCTCGTCGCTGACCAGCGTGTCGATGGTGATCAGCGTCAGCGCCGCGCCGCCGACCTCAATACGCCCGTTGTCCATCGCCGCGATGTTGATCTTATGGCGACCTAAGAGCGTGCCGATATAGCCAATCACGCCCGGAATGTCGATGCTGCGGACGTAGAGCACAATCCCCGCCGGTTTGAGTTCAGTGCGGAAATCGCCGATCTGCAAAATGCGCTGCTCGACGCCGCCAAACACCGATCCGGCGATCACCTGTTCTTCGCCGCCGCCATGAACGCGGCAGGCGATCAGCGTGGGGTAGTCGGGGCGGACGAGGCCGCTGGCCTGTGTCAGCCGGATGCCGCGATTGTGGGCAACAAGCGGCGCATTGATATAGTTGATCGCCTCGTCTCCGGTCTGGGTGAGGATGCCTTTCAGCAGGGCGACGGTGATCGCCCGCACCTGCTCCTGCAATGCCTCGCCGATGCACTCGACCTCGATGAATTCCACAGGCTGATCGAACAGCCGCGCCTGAAGGATGCCCATCGTCTCGGCAAGCTCTAAGTACTGGCTCAACTGGCCGTAGCCCGATGGCCCCATGAAGGGCATGTTGACCACGTTGCGGAAATCGGTTTCACGCAGCGCGTCGATGACCTGCTGGGCGATCTGGATTCCGGTGCGCGTCACCGCTTCAGCCGTCCGCTCGCTCAGGCGGGGGGTCATGACGAGATTAGGCACCGCGAGCAAACACTCGTTATCGGGCGGCTCCTCGCCGAACACGTCGAGCGCCGCGCCGCCCAGGTGACCCCCGTCGAGCGCCATACACAGCGCATCCTGGTCGACGATCTGACCCCAGGAAATGTTGATCAACTTTGCGCCGGGCTTCATCAGCGCCAGTTCCTCCGCGCCGATCATACGCCGCGTTTGCTGTGTCGACGGGACATGGATCGAGACGTAGTCGGCACGGGAAAGCAGTTCCTCGGTGGAGACCATCAAGACCTGGAGCTTACGGGCGCGGTCTTCGGGAACATAGGGATCGTTGGCGATCACGGTCATGCCAAAGGCCTGGGCGATTGCGGCGACACGGCGGCCCACTTCACCGAGGCCGAACAGTCCCAATACCTTGTCGCGCAGTTCGCTGCCCATCAGCGATTCGTGGAGCCATTCGCCTCGCCGGAGGGCAGAGTCGGCTTCCGGAATATGGCGTGCGAGGGCGAGCATCAATCCGATGGTGTGTTCGGCCTGCGCCGCCGCCTGGACGCCGGGCATGTTCATTACCATGATCCCCCGCCCGGTGCAGGCGTGGACGTCGACGTTGTCCAGGCCCACCCCGGCGCGGGCGACAATCTTCAGATTGGGGGCGGCGTCGAGCAACGCCTCGTCGATCACCGTCTTGCTGCGCACGATGATCGCGTCGGCCTGTTTGACCTTTTCAAGCAGGTCGTCACGGCTGGAGTCGGTGAGTGACTTGCAGGTGAACTCGGCGGCGGCTTCGAACAGCGCCGCGCCTTCCGGTGCGATGGGTTCGGCGATCAGAACGTGGAACATGATTTCCCCCTGGTGGATGACCGGAAAGGGCATCCAATGGGCAGGGACAAGCCCTGCCCCTACCGCCGATCTCTCTGTATAATTCCGTTCAGAATCGGCGGCGAACAGATTGATTTTCAATGGTCTACCCCGGCAGCGGGTCGAAGGCGTCAAGAAATGCCTTGCGCTGTCCGTCCTCACGGAAAATAACACCGCCTGACACGATCTCCTGCAGCCCGCGTTTGAATGGTTCGGCGTAGGGCGTGCCGAGGCACTGGCGGTAGCCCGCCGGGCCGAGCGCCAGCGGCAGGATGGCGGTCAGCGTGCAGCACTTGATATAGATTGGGGCCTGAGCCTCGACCTTCTCCCGGTAGGCGACTCCGCCAAAGCCGACGAACAGGTCGACGGACTGGCTGGCGTTGAAGTCGGACATGCCATCGCCGACGAGCAGCCGCCGCCCGAAGTGCCCCTGCGCCAGCGTGTTGACCACCTCCGACTTGCCCTGGCTGATCGTCAGCGGGCCGTGATCGTGTTCCATGTAACGCGCGTCGGGGTTGTCCGAATAATGGTGATCGTAGAAGTTCCACCACTCGCCGGAAAGCTGGTTGTACTTCAACTCGACGGCGCGGATATTTTCGGCGGGAACGCCTAAATGAACGCCAAACCGGGTGACGGCGTCGGCCAGCCCTCCGCTGATGATGAAGACCTCGCGCCCTAAATACTGGAAGGTCTTGATCACGATCTCCGCTTCCGGGACGACATTGTCAATATAAATCTGGGCGATGCGCTGTACCTGGTCGCGGGTCGGGTTGATGGCCCGCAGCCGCCGCTCGTAGACATCTTCCAGGTTGAGCGTGCCATCCATCGCGTGGTCGGTGAGAACGCTGACGCGCCAGCCCTTGCCCTTCATCTCGGCCAGCTCGTCGATGCCCTCAACAGAGGTCAGGGTGCTGTCGCAGTCAAAGAAGATCAGATCGTAACTCGGCCAGAAGCCTGCTTTGTTCATCGGCGGGTGATTGTCCTTTCTGCCCGGCAACGATTCTGCCATTCGACGCGATATTGTGCAAGGTGGGGAAGGGGATCATCCACAGATGACACAGATACCACAGATAGAGGCGACCTACCGGTCGCCATCAACCGGTCGCATAATCGCCGGACTGTGGATAGACTTTACGGACACTACGGGAGGATGAGCGATGATCGACGATTACGATCCAAAAAATACAACACGGGAAGACTACCGGGCGATGTGGGCAAGCCTCTACCGGCTGGAGATCAAACTGGTCGAGAAGTGCGGCGAATGCCCACACAATGCCGGGGACACATTCCACTACGAGAACCCGTACAAGCGACCGGAGGGCGTCTGTGTGGCGCTGCTCCAGGTGCTCGACAATTACACGTGGCGGGCAATCATGGGGTTCCCTTCGTGGAACGAGAAAGATCGCAACGTGTACCGGATTCACTGCCCGGACGCGACCGGGACGATCTGGGAGATGCGCCGCGTCTCGAAGGGGTAATCATTATCCACAAATGACCACAGATTGACAGATTTTTTCAACGTTAAGGAGAATGAACATGGATCGGCCTGAGATAACACGCGAACAGTTCGCCAGAATGATCGACCACTCGATACTCAAACCGACGATGACCCGCGAAGACACGATCAAGGGCGTCGAGTACGCGCTGGCAGCGGGCGTCGCCTCGGCGACGATCATGCCCTGCTATACGCGGCTGGCCGCCGAAATATTGAAAGGCTCGTTGGTGATGGTCAACCCGGTGATCTGCTTCCCGCTGGGCTACGACACGACCGAAGTCAAGGCGGCGGCCACACGGCAGGCCATCGACGAGGGCGCGGACGAGATCGACATGGTGATGAACGTCAGCGCGTTCCTCGGCGGCGAATATGACTTCGTCCAGAACGATATCGCGGCGGTGGTGAAGGCCGCGCAGGGCGCGCCGGTCAAGGTGATCCTCGAAACCGGCTACCTGGTCGATGATGAGAAAATCACCAGAGCATGCCAGCTTTGCGAGGCGGGCGGGGCAGCGTTCGTCAAGACCAGTTCGGGGTTTGCACCGTCACCCTGGAAAAGCGAAGCAGGCGATACGGTCGGGTATACACTCGACATCCTCAGGCTGATGCGGGCGAGCGTCAGCGATAAGGTTCAAGTCAAGGCGGCGCAGGGCGTTCGGAGTCTCAAAGAAGGGCTGGACGCGCTGGCGGCAGGGGCGACCCGCTTCGGGGTCAGCCGGACGGATAAAGTGCTGGCCGAATGGGACGCGGCATTCGGCGCGGGTGGTTGACGGCTGGCTGCCGGTTTTATCACGGGGCTTCACGCCTTACCAGGATAGTGAACTCGTTCAATCCGTAATCGTGCAGCAGGGCCACCTGTTTCGAGTAATGCTTTTTACAGTGGTCAAAGAGGAAAGACGGGTTGGCATAATACAGGTATTCACGCATATATTCGGCGTCCAGATAAGTGGTGAGGAAGCTGACGGCCATCCCGCGAAGGCTGAGTTCCCACAGGCGATTCAATGTATCGAGGACGTATGACAGCCATTCTTCATTGCTGTTGTCAAGGCGGACACTGAAGATGCCGCTGGCGACGGTGTAGTCGGCGGGGACAAGCTCCCGGTCGTCGGTTACAAATATGCAGTTCGGCTGGTCGGGATAGTATTTTCGTGCAGCGTCGATCATTGCCGGGGAGACATCGATGCCCACATAGTCGAACTGATAACCACATTCGGTCAGGTATGTTATCAACGCGCCATAACCGCAGCCGTAATCATTGATCGAGAATGCAACCTGTGGATTCTCGTGCAGCCTGAGCAGCTGCTGAAAACGAAAAAACTGTAATTCGGTCGAGTGCCAGTCAACAGCCCAGTGAGTCGCGCCGTGCGCTTCGAGTTTGTCATCATAGAATTCACCGATCTGGTTTTCAATCTTCTCATGGCCGGTCATAGGCATCCTGTCGATAACCATCGCGTGCGATTGTAAAAGGGCGTGCTTTTGTTTCAGTGAGTATACCGGATAAACTGGCCGCGACGATCCCCAACACAGAAATGGAGAGTGTCGAATAGTCAATAGCCTGGCGTACCCCCTACGTCCGACCTCCGGTCGGCCACTTCCCCCTGATAGGGGGCAGAGAGAACTGCTGGCTTTTGAATCTCACCTCTATCAATGTGGATACTCCCCAGAAATAGTAAACTTCCCAGAACCCTACACTGTCTTTATGTCGTAGATTACAGGCCAAAGTTCCTTTGTGCTTTTCCCCGATAGAAAAGAGCTTCCCCAACTGGCGATATCTCTATGATCGGGTGTCGGTGGAGCAATAATCAGGAGGGATGTGGTATTCTGTACGCAATCTTAATGATAGAGGCAACGTATGATCAGAACCGAAACGCAAACCACCGATCTCACACGCGGCTACACGATTGGGCTGATCGCCGCGTTGATCCTGTCACTGACCTCGATCTTCATTCGCCACCTGACGGTCAATTACGGGATTCCGGCGCTGGTACTGGCTTTCTGGCGCGATCTGTTCGTCGTGCTGGTGCTGACTGCGGCACTGGCGGTGCTGGGAAAGCGCTCGCTGCTGCGCATTGATCGCCGCCACCTTCCCTACTTCGTGATCTACGGGCTGGTGCTGGCGCTGTTCAACAGCCTGTGGACGCTCTCGGTCGCCCTCAATGGCGCATCGGTGGCGACGGTGCTGGTCTACTGTTCAGCGGCATTCACCGCGCTGCTGGGGTGGGCGTTTCTCAAGGAAAGCCTGGGCTGGGTGAAAATGGCGGCGGTCGTGTTGAGCGTCGGCGGGTGTGTGCTGGTCGCCGATGCGCTGAATGCAGCCGCCTGGCAGGTCAATCTGATCGGCATACTGACCGGGATCGCCGCCGGGCTGCTGTACGCAGTCTACAGCCTGATGGGGCGGTCGGGATCACAGAATGGACTGAATACCTGGACGATCCTGTTTTACACGTTCAGCTTTGCGACCGGGTTCCTGCTCGTCTTCAACCTGATCCCCGGCGGGCCGCTGCCCGGATCGGCGGCGCAGGCTGCCGACCTGATGTGGCTGGGGCAGTCGATGGCCGGGTGGGGCATCCTGTTCATCCTCTCGGCGGGGCCGACGCTGGCGGGCTACGGGATGTATGTCCTCAGTATGAGCTATCTGCCGTCGAGCGTCGCCAACCTGATCGTTTCATTGGAACCGGCCTTCACCGCTGTGATCGCCTATTTCGTGCTGGGCGAAATGCTGACCGGGGTGCAGATCGGCGGGAGTTTGATGATATTAGCCGGGGTGGTGCTGCTGCGGATCGGGGAGGCAGAAGGAAAAAGGATAAAGAAAAAAGGGAAAAAGGAAACACCGATAGAGATATCGTAGCACTGTTCATCTGAATATTGATTTAAAGCCAAAAGGGAAGCACCATGACGGACGTTTTGCGCAAACCGGCCTCGAAGCTGGTGATGATCTGGCTGGCCTGGGCGCTGATCGTGATCGGTTTTCAGGCTTACGCTACTGCCCGGCTGGAACTTCAACCCCCTGACTACGCTCTCATCTGGACGCCTGAATCCACGACCCCCGGCAGCCAGGACGACAGAACCTACCTCAACGAACCTTTCATGAACCGGCAGGTGGCATGGGATTCGGAATATTATCTCTCAATCGCAACAGGCGGATATGAAGACCCGGAAATCTGGTCGCTGCAATCACCCGATGGACAGTCGCTCTCCGGGAATTATGCATTCTTTCCCTTCTACCCGTTCCTGATCAGGATTGTCCGGCTGCCGCTGCTGCTGTTCGGGCTGACACCAATCGGGGCGTCGGCGCTGGGTGGGGTGATCGTCTCATTGCTGGGCACGCTGACGGCGACGTTCGCCCTCTATGATATGACCCGCGAAGAACTCGAAGAGAAGGGTGCGATCCGCACCGCGTTCTACCTGCTGATCTGCCCCGCCGGTTTTTTCCTGGCGATGGTCTACACCGAGGGATTGTTCGTCGGGCTGGCCTTCGGGTCTATGGCGCTGGTCAGGCGGAAGCGGTGGGGCTGGTCGGCGCTGCTGGCCGCCTGCGCCGTGTGGACGCGGTCGGTGGGGGTGGCGCTGGTCGTGCCGCTGGCGGTCGCGTGGCTTAAAGAGATCGACTGGAAACACTTCTCGCTGAAACCCTTCCCCTGGAAACTGGTCGGCAAGGGGCTGCTTGTCCTGATACCGCTGGCCGCCTACTGGTTGTGGCGGCGCTTCTTCAACATCGAGTTTACGCTGCTGGAGTATTTCTACTTTGGGCGCGAACGATTCGCATGGCAGAAGGCACGCGAGGGCTGGGAATATGCTTATGCGATGTTCAGAGACGGGCACATCCAATCGACGGCCTACTATGGGCTGGAATTCGCGGCGACGATCTTCGGGACACTGGCCTGCCTGCTGACCCTGCGGAAGTATCCGGGCGTGTCGCTGTTCGGGCTGGTGGCGATATTCATTGCCGTGACGAGCGGTGCGCCGCAGGGGATGCATCGCTACGTGATGGTCGCCCCGGCGGTGTTCGTCGTGTTGAGCCGGGCGGGGCGCAGCGAGGTTTTCGACCGGGCGTGGACGATCCTCAGCACGCTGTTGATGGGGCTGTATGCGATGCTGTATGCATTCGATTTCTGGGCTGGCTGATCGGGGGAGCAAATCATGGACGAAAAACAGACTGACTACAAATCGATCATGGGACTGGCCCGCCTGATACTGATCCTGCTGGCGATCCTCGCCGCTGCGATGCTGGTCTTGATCGTGCGGGGGGTGTTGCTTGATTCGACGATACAGCAGGCAATTCTGGATGTGTACATCAATCTGGATATCCGTCAGGCGGCAGCACTCGACTCGCGTATTGACGGGATGATCGCCAGAGCTTATGGCACTCTCGATTTCTTCCTGCCGGTGACGTTGTTGATCGTGCTGGCGACCGTCGTCCTGCGGGCGATCTGGCTGCGGCGAACATGCCGGAACCTCGCGGCTGCTGGCAGGGTGATCAAGAAAAGCCTGCTGCTGATTCCGATCACGACGCTGGCGGTGTGGAAGGCGCTCGAAGCAGAAAGCTTCGCCAGCGAGGACGAGGAGCCGACATGCTGGCCGCGCCTGATATGGGTGGGTGCGGTGCTATCTGTGTTGATGGTGCTGGCATTCGCGTGGTGCGGCTATCTGGTATCGTTTAACCGGATGAATGGATTGATCGACGTATACCAGATCGGGCTGGGGGTGGTATCGATTGGGTGGGCGTATACCATCTTCCGGGTGGTGGGGCATATCAGCCGGGTACAGGAGCGGATCGCGGGGCGGGGGAATCGGGGTTGACACGGGCGCGGGCGACCGCGAGGGTCGCCCCTACCGTTGTTGGCGTATTCTTTTATCAGTACTTGCCTATCGGGAGTGTCGAATCGCATGACGTGGTAATTTAAGAAGGTTGGCCGACCCCCTTCGTCGCTTTGCGCCACTTCCCCCTTTCAGGGGGCAGAGAGAATGCGTGGCGATTGTTGGCACCATCAACCTGTTCGATACGCCCGGCTATAGCCAGTTGACCCCGGCCAGATCGCGGTGGATTCCGCGCTTCACCTTCAGTTTCGGATAGCCGAGAACCATACAGGAGCAGACCTCGTGGTCGGGTGGAATGTGGAACAACTCGCGGAGCTCCGGGGATTTCTCGACGATGGGCGGGATGAGCGATATCCCACTGGCACCCAATCCGAGCGCGTGGGCGGCGATCAGGCCGTAGGTCAGTGCGATGAACGAGTCCTCGTAGTGGTAGGCTGCATCGTATCGACCGTGGAAGAGGATCATCGCCGGGGCGCCGCGCGTGATCGTGTCGATGCCGGTGGCTTTCATCATCGGGAGGCGATAGGTCATCGAGGGGATGACGTGGGTATCGAGCGCCTCGAACTTGCTCTGCGATATCCGGCGTTTAATCATCCTGCGCATGAACGGGTTTGCGAGCCATTTGCCGAGCTTCTCGTAAAAGTCGACGAGCAGGGGGAGCGCCTGCTCGATGATCGCCCGGTCATCGACGACGGTGATCTCAAGTTTGTGGGGCGTGAAGCCCATCGGGGCGAGGGTGATCGTCGAGACGATCTGTTCGAGCAGCTCACGCGGGACGGGTTTGTCTTTATAGACCCGCACCGAGCGGCGGCTGGCGAGCAGATCGGACAGCGCCTCGAAATCGACCGGGCTGCGGGTCAGATCGAAGATGTGGTCGGCGGAAAGCCCGACGACCGAGATCGAGCCGGAGGGGCAGTAGGCCATGCAGTGCCCGCAGGCCATGCAGAAAGCCGTTCGCTCCGGGTGGATGGCGATCTCGTCTTTCCCGTTGGGAATAAAGATATGGGTCGGGCAGACCTCGATGCAGATGGCGCAGCCGTCGCAGGTGGCTGTGTCGATGGTCGGGCCTTTGGTGGTGATGGTTTGATCGGTCATGGTGGTATCCTGATTTCTGCTTTTCGAGGCCCGGGGCTGAAGCCGCCGGGCTAGAGCGTGATATGCACTTTTTTTGCCCTCACCCCTAAATCCCCTCTCCCTCATGGCGAGGGGACTTTCTACCCCCAAAGGGGGAGAAAAGTCGACTCTTATTTCTAAGTGTCATCTTCCTTGATATCCCCCATCGCGGCGACGCGGTGCTGGAACAGCCGGTCGATGATATAGGCACGGCTGAGGCGGGCATTGGCGACCATCCGCAGGGTGATCCGGGCATCCTCGTCGTAGGGCAAAGGCCGGGTGATCTTCGAGCGGAGGGCGAACTCCTGATCGACGATCTGGTCGCCGAGCGTGACGTAATAAGTGAAATCGTCGATGGCAAAACCGAGGGAGAGCGCCCAGGCGAAGACCTCACCCATCTGTACATCGTGGTGATCAAAACGGCCCTCTTCAAGAGGAAGAAGAAGGCGGGCTTTGAGCAGATCATCGAGCTGGGCGGTGGTGAGGCCGGTTTGTTCACAGAATTGATCCCGGTCGAGCAGACTGTCGTCGGGCGGCGGTGGCCCGAAAACCTGTGTGTTGAGGGCGTAGCGCAGGGCGAGATCGACATCACCGCCCCAGCGGTCGAGCAGCGCCTTGATCTCCTCAAGCGAGAGGCGGTGTCGGCGCTGCATCTGCTGGACGAACTGCACAATCGGGATGCATTCGGGATCGTAGTAGGCCATGTTGGGGCTGGTCCTGACCGGTTCGGGGAGAAGGCCCTGCTGGAGATAATACAGTATGGTCGATTTGGGTACACCGGTCGCGGCGGAGAGTTCGTTCATCCGCAGGCCGGGTTTGGTCGGATCGGGTTGAGTGTTCATGGTGATTCCAGTGTAGAGCGGAAAGCGAAAAGTGTCAAGTGGTACTTTGTACTTTTGGGGGATAGGATTCGCGGAACAATCCCGGAGCAATGAATCTCAAGAAAGTGCGATATGACGACCCCCTCTGGGCCTACGGCCCATCTCCCCCAAACCTGGGGGCGATCAGGGCTGGCTTTTTTAGTGACTATTGAATTACTTTGTCGAGTAATGAAAAAAACAGGGCGGGGGACAACCTGTGATCGTACAGCCCCGCCCCTGCGAGAGAGACGGAATTGAGTTATTCGGCGATCCGCCAGACGTGGATCAGCGGCTTATCCTCGTCGCCGAACTGCTCCATGACGTAGAGCAGGCCGTTGGCCCGGTCGAAGGCGGCGGCACCGAGGCGCTCCTTCATCTGGTCGCCGGGGGAAGCGTTGTAAAGCACATCGTCGACGGAGAGGACGGCGTAGGGCTGCGACTCGCGTGGATCACGCTCCCCGGTGGCAGCAGCGGCGAGATCGGCGGGATCGTAGAAAATGATCTCCGCTTCGAATGCCGTCGACCACCAGCCGCGTTCCTCGCAGGCTTCTGGGTAGGGTTCTTCCCAGACGGTGCCGTCGGAGCAGCCGTACCAGTTCTCGCCCAGCCCCTTGTTCCCGACAAAGACAACCGCCGCCCGGTCACCGGCGGTCAGCCACGCGGCACCATTCCACTCGTCTGAGTTGTGATAGCTGTTGAGCATCGTCCCGTCTTCGGTCATGATGTCGTCGTAGGTCAGCAGGGTGACGTAGGACAGCGTGGCCCCATCGGCGGGGGGATTGCCCTCCTGCCAGGGCGCGATGGCGAAGATCGACGGCCCTTCCGCCCCCTGCCCGCCATCACGATAGCGTCCGGTGGCAAGACTGCGTCCCCCGGTGTAAGCGTCGGCCCACTCGGTGGGGATTTCGAACAGGTAGTCACCGGTGACAAAGTTGAGCAGGTCACCGATCTTCCACAATCCCACCGACTGCGGGTTCGAGAGGTCGAGTTCGGCCCAACCGTGCGTGGCGAATTTATCGACATCGCCCATGTGCTGCGCCCAGGCAAAATAGAGCTTGCCTGAGTCCTGATCGCCCTGCGCGGGCAGGTATTCGAGGCCAACGCGGGGGATTTCGAGATAGCCGAACATGCCGCCCTGAATGTCGGCGAAGGGCTGGAGAGTCGAGGCAGTATTCAACTCTTCGAGGTTCTTCGAGGCGGAGATCACCGGCTGGGGAATGTCGATCTCGGAGACGTAGGTGTTCCAGTTGTGGCCGGTGCCGAACAGCGAACCGGGGTAGCCGTCGTCCGCGCCGGAGGGATCGCCGTCCGGGTAATAGGTCAATGCGCCGCCGCTCCACATCCAGCCGATCTCGTCGGGGGCGTCGGAGGGCAGGCGGAACGCACCTTCATAGACGAAGTCTTCGGGCATGATCAGCGCTTCGGGGTTGGAAGCCGGGGCTGTTGCTTCGGGCGGGCTGACTTCGGCGGCGGGTTCTTCCGCTGACTCGTCAGCGGATTCTTCATCAGGTTCATCGACCGGTTCTGCGGGCTGATCGTCACCGTCCGGTTCGGCAATCTCATCGATGGGACCTTCCGGATTAGTGGTGGTGGCGGCGTTGCAGGCAAGAATGAACAGGATAGCAATCAGGGAAAATAAAATCAATCGACGCTTCGACATGATCGGCTCCTTATAGCGCCAGTTATTTACAAGATCAGTATATGATGAATCGGGGAGCAGCGCCTATAGCGCTCTAGTAATCGCCGACCAGCAGATAGAGCGGGGGAACGTCTTCCTTGATTTCGGGGAAGCGCCCGACCGGTTCGTAGAAGCGATTGTCGTGGGCGTCGTCGTTGACCGTCGATACCTCGCCGACCATCACGCGGCCCCCTTCGCCCCAGAACTTGTGATACAGGAACGGAGGAAGGGTGATGGATTCACCGGGGCTGAGGGTGACAGTCGAACCGGCGGGGATGGTGCGTGAAATACCATCGGTGGAGACGGTGACATCGGTACCGGCGAGGGCTTCGTCGGGGGTGCTGTTGTAGAGCTGGATGAGCAGCCTGCCGCCGCCCCGGTTGATGATGTCTTCCGTTTTTGACCAGTGGAAATGCATCGGGGTGACCTGCCCCTCGCCGACGATCATGATCTTTTCGGCGTAGAGCTTACCCCTGCCCGTTTTCAGGTTGTCGGGGTGACCGTTGCGGATGGTGAACAGGAACAGGCCGATCTTCTCATAATCGCCCGACCCGAAATCGGTGATATCCCAGCCGAGGCCGCGTTCGGTGATCTCTTTGACCTCATCGCCTTTCGCTGCCCAGTCGGCGGGAGTCCAGAAGGCGAAGGGCGGCAGGAGAAAGCCGTGCGATTTGAGGAACGCATCGGCATCGCGCATCAGGGCATTGATTTCTGAACGTTTCACGATTCGATGCTCCTTTCCCGGCGGCGGGACTATCTCATCGAAATTGAAACGAGGGTTAGTTCAAGGACGTCTCGAATTCGGTGAGAAGTTGTTCGACATCCTGCCGTCTGTCGGTGTCGAAGGTCACATCGATCTGTTCATCGCCCGGCAGATCGAGGGACAAAGCGATCAATTCGTCATCCTGATCGTTCACCTGCACGGAGCGAATCCGGGAGCGGTGAACGTACCGGTAGGTCTTCCCATATTTGGCACCGAAATACCACCAGGGCTTGACTTCCTCGTGAATGTCGATGTATTCACTGTTGGTGAGAATGCTGATATGTGCGGGCACGACTGTCTTATAGAACAGCTTGTTCCAGCCAACCAGCAGCGGCTCCGAGATGGTCGGCTGCATGACAAAGGACGAGACGGTTTGATCGGCCAGCAGGCAGCGGCGGGAGTAATTCATAAACTTGTAGTAGTCGGATTTCAGAACGTCAAACCTGGCGAGTTCGGACGGGATCGGCGGGGTCGAACTGCGAAAACCCTGCCGCATCACCTGGATAAAGGGGGTGAAGAAATCAATAAAAACCGTGTTGTATTCGAACATGGTCGAAACCGGCGCTCCGGCTTCGTCGATGCTGTGGATTTCCACCTTCGAATACAGCAGGTTGATCGTGACCTCGATGGTATTGATACTGTCAATCCGGTGCAGGGTGACGTCAACCTCTGACCCGTCGAGGGCAAGGACAGCAATCGCGTCTGTCAGGCACGTGAATATCCACGGGATTTCGGGTTTGCCATACACGCCGCCGGTGGGCAGTATGATCGTTGTGGGGAAGGGGTCTTCGTGGGCGGCCAACGCTGAGAAAGCAGGGTAAAACACCTCCGGAATTTCCTCGAAGGAGGTGGGCTGTGAGGCCCAGATTCTCTGTTCGCGTCCGACTCTGGTAATCATGTCAGGCTCCCGATAGTGTTTGCGTATATTTTTGGGTTGCTGCGCGGATCATACATCGCCGGGAGGTTTTTATCAAAAATATTAACAAATCCCTGGAGGCTGATCCACGCAGTGCATTCGCGCTGGAAAGCGCGTATTATTCGACCTCCTGTCCGGGGAACGGCGGATACAGCATTTCCCCTTCCACGGTCATCTCCGGCTGATCGAAGGTGAACTTCAGCGCGTCGAAAGTCAGTTCCGGCATCCCTGAAGAAGTATCCAGTTTGTCATAGTTCAGAACGAACATCCCTTCAGTGCCTACCTGCGTTGTGGGATCAATATCATAGGTGTTATTCAGGTTTTCATCGTGTGCCAGCAGTAAAACATAATCCCCATAGTCTAAATCATAAAACGAATAGGACAATTCTTCGCCGGGTACGTTGATCGTTTCAAACTGATGGATAGGGCCCCATGGGGAAATCGGATCGCCCTCATAGAGAAGGATGATGAGATGGCCGACCGGTTTGAGGCCGGTGATGTGGACGTTCAGCACGCCGCGCGGTGTGGCGGGTTCCTCACCGGTATAGGTGTAGTTCGACACGGTAAACTGGACAAAAGAATAGGGTTCCGAAAAGGTGAGTGAGGGGAAAGTTTCTTCCCAGCCCGGCGCGTTATCGAGAATGGTGGCGATGTTCTTGGACAGGCCGGTGTTGCAGGTGATATACCAGAAGGAGTCGTAAGTCGAAAGCAGTTCGTCGCGATCTTCATCGTCGTGCAGATAGGGCGACATCGGTTCAAGAACGTGGCCCCACTGGGATTCGATGCTGTTGTTGGAATAGTAATGTACGGCATCGGGGAAATAATACAGGGCAGGCCCCATCGAATAGGAATCGGAGGTGACGATCAGGTCGCCGGGTTGTATCTCATCGCCGATGGATTGGGCGACCGTTTTCATCGGGTAGTTGAAGTGCTGGGTGTAGATGTCTCTGAGGACGAAAACGTTCAGAAGGGCAAAGATTCCCGCGGCTACCGGCGGCAAGACCTTTCCGGGCAGCAGGCTGATCCCTACGCTCAGGAGGAGTAAAAACAGCCCCAGACAGACGAGCATGTAGCGGGAGTAGAAGATCGGGGCAAGGACTATCGAGGCGACAATCGCTGTGACGAGGGTGCCAAAATAAGCACACAGCACGAGACGGTTGAAGGTTCGCTCAGGCTCGGCTTTTCTTTTCTCTGCGGCGATGATCCCGAAAACGATCAGGGCCAGGGACAGCAGCAGCACGATGATCGTCGTGGTCAGCAGGCGGGGATAGAATTCCTTGTAGGCGAAGGGCTGAAGGAGCGCCATGACAACGCCCTGGACGGAAACGGGGCCAAGCCAGAATCCCTGGTCGACGTCCATAGTTTGCCGGATGAAGACGATCAGCCAGGGGAGGTAGACGATCACCACCCCCGCACCGGTGATCAGGTAGGATTTCAACTGCTCACGCTTCCTGATCACGATCCAGAGGAACACAAACAGGTGAGTGAAGAAAGCCGCTATCAGACCATAGTAATGCAGATAGGCGGCGGCGAGCGTCGACAGGCCAAAACCAACCCAGTCGCCGGTGCGATTGTGCTCAGCCGCAAGATAACCATACAACACCCCGGCGGTGACAGAGAAGATCGACAGGGTGTAGGTTCTAGCTTCATGGGCATAGGTCAGGGTGGCGGGGGTGAAGAGAACCAGGGCAGCGTAGATGATCGCGGTTTTGTTGCCGAATATCCGGCGCACCGGGCCACCCCCTAGGCTGACCAGCGCCACCGCCCCAACGACGGACAGGGCGCGTAATGCCCATTCGGAACTGCCGAGGACGCTTGCCACAAAGCTCAGCAGGATGTAATAGAGTGGGGGATGATTATCGTAGGCCGTGAAACCGATGATCTCACCGGGGGAGTATTTCGCCATGACTGCGGAGTAGGCTTCGTCGTACCAGATACTTTCATGCGATATGCCTGTGACGTAGACCAGGGAGGCCACGGCAAGGATAGCGATCCACAGATACGTGGTTTTTGAGTCTAGTGTGTGTTCGTTCGCAGTCATTCTCAATCCTTTTTTGGGGGCCATCTCCGGGGAACCAGCAGACAGCGGCGAAAGGCGGATAGACGTGACGGTAGCGGGGGCGGAGAACTGTCAGCGGGGAGATAACGATAGGTTTGGCAGGTAGTCAGGTAGAACGGGTAACAGGATATCATAATTTTTCAGGTACACAAATCGGCCCTGAAAAGCCCAATCTGACGGGGTGTTTTTAGTGTGAATAATGGGCGTTTCAGGGTATAATATGGGCGGTGTCTGCCTTCTCTGTTGTTTGACCAACAACACTCCTTCAACTTGCCTACAATACACATTTTCGACTGGCTCATACTTTATTGGTTGTGAGCTACCGATTATAATGGTTGGTAGCTTTTGTGTTCTAATCTGAGAACCTATCCGACAATACACTTCGTTCATTTCGGACAGGTAAAGAGTGACCCTGTTCAGACATTTATTCCGGATAAATTGTAAGTCACGTTTGAGGGTGCTATGGAAGCGGTTATCAATATCAATATTCCTACTCCCCGCACATCGTTCATCGGACGGGGAGACGAGATCAATGAAATCATCGATCTGCTGATCGATCCCGACTGCCGCCTGCTGACACTGGTCGGGCCGGGCGGGGTCGGCAAGACACGGCTCGGCATCGAGGTGGCAAACCGGGTTGCCGACGAATTCCCCGATGGCATCTACTTTGCGTCACTGGCGTCGGTGTGGGCGACCGACGATATGCTCGATGTGATGATCGACGCCACGCCGTTCGTCTCACAGCAGGAGCGCTACGATCCCAAGCAGGAGTTCCTCAAGTATCTGGAGGGGAAAAACATGCTGCTGGTGCTCGATAATTTCGAGCATCTGCTCGATTACGCCCCGCTGCTGAGTGAGATCACCAGCACCGCGCCCGGCGTCAAGCTGATGGTCACCTCGCGCGAGGCGCTGAACCTCGAAGAAGAGTGGGTGCGGCGTATCGAGGGGATGGACCTGCCCGATCTGGACGACGACCCGGTGGAAACCGGCGCGGTGCAGTTGTTCCTCGACCGGGCGGGACAGGTCAGGCGGATCGACAGCCTCGACCTGGAGAGCGTGATCCAGATTTGCCGGTTGGTGGAAGGGATGCCGCTGGCAATCGAACTCTCGGCGGGATGGGTCAATGCGCTGACCCCGGCGGACATCGCGGGGGAAATCAGCCGGAATATCGATATATTGACCTCGACTCATCGCAACATCGCCGAGCGGCACCGCAGCATGCGGGTGGTTTTCAACCATTCATTGCAGCTTCTGACCGAAGAAGAACGCGAGGTCTTCAAGCGGCTAACGGTGTTCAACTGCGGGTTCACGCGGGAAGCGGCGGAAGCGATCGCCGGGGCGTCGGTGACGACGCTGGCGAACCTGGTGAACAAGTCACTGCTGCACCTCAACTCTGCCGGGCGATACGCGATCCACGAGCTGCTTCGACAATACGCGGCAAGGGTCGACGACGAGCTGATGGATCAGCACAAGGCGTACTTCATCGAACTGCTGCGGACGGCACCACTCAAGACTCGCGAGCAGCTTGTGTACCTCGACTTGATCGAGAACGACTTCGAGAACATCCGGAAGGCGTGGGAGCGGGCGGTCGAGATGCAGGACGTCGATGCGATTATGAGCGCGATAGAGAACCTCAGCCTCTACTGCGACATGCGCACCCAGTTCCAGGTGGGAGCGAGGTTGATGCGGCTGGCGGTGGATAACCTGAAAATGCCGGAGTTGCTGAGACGCCGGGTTATCGCGAATATCATCCGAATGATGCTGTTCGGCTACCTTGAGCGCGAGATGGACATGCGGGAGGAGCTTGCGGCTTACCTGGACGTGGCCCGGAAGGAAAAGTCGGTGGAGGACGAAGCCTTTGCCCTGTACCTGCTGGGGGTCGTGGCGATGGTGAAGCCGAAGCGCGACCTTCGCTGCCAGACGGTGCAGGTCAAAGAGGATGCGCTGTCGCTGATGGAAGAGGCGCTCGACCTGTACGCAGGGGTCGAGGGAGGGATGTTTTACGAGGCCGACGTCCGAACGTGGCTGGGGAACGCCTATTACAACGTCGGCGATATCGACGGGGCGCTGGAAAACCAGCGGATAGGGCAGCAGATTCGCCGCCAGATGGGAGACCGGCACGGCGAAGGCTGGGCCTTGATGGGTCTGGGCGACATCACCTACCGGATGAAGCGCTACGAGGAATCCGAGGAATACATCCGGCAGTCGGTGGACATCATGCGGGAATACCGGACGGTCAAGGGGATCGTCACCAGCCTGAACACGCTGAGCTTCCTGGTGATGAGCCGGGGACAGTTCGAGGAGAGCCGCGATCTTGCCTACGAGATACAGGCGATCTCGCGCAGCTCCGACTATACGGAAGGCAAATACACGTCGCTGAGCCTGCTCTCGATCCTGGCGTCGCTGGCCGACGAGGATTACCAGGCCGGGATGCAGCTTTACCTGGACGCACAGGCCATCATCGACCAGTTCTTTGCGACCTATATCGATACGATGACCTATGCGGGGTTATCGTTCGCGGCCTGCGGTCTGGGGGATGTCGAAACGGTGCGGCGCAATCACAAGCGGCTGTTCAGCAAGTGGAACTACAACGATCCTGCTGCCGGGTCGATAGTGCTGGCGCTGGAAGCGGCGGCACGGTATCACGAAGACGACCTGGCCGGGGCGGTCGAACTGCTGGCGCTGGTCGAGAAGCTGCCGGAATACGGGCGCGGATGGACGAAACACTGGGTACACCTGATGGACATCCAGACCGAACTACAGGATCGGCTCAGCACGGAGATGTTCGAACGGTGCTGGGAGCGCGGCTCGAAGCTGGACCCGGATGCGATGATCGGGCAGCTTGCCAATATGGCGATTCTGGACGTGCAGGGCGAGGTCAACCAGAAGCTGGCCGAGCCGCTGACCGAACGCGAGCTGGAAGTGCTCGGATTGGTCGCGGCGGGGATGTCGAACCGGGAGATCGCCGAGGAACTGGTGCTGTCACTCGGGACGGTGAAGGTGCATACGCGGAACATCTACCAGAAGATGAACGTCAACAGCCGTACGCAGGCGATTGCCGCCGCAAATGAGGTGGGGTTACTCTAGAAGCCTATACGAAATTCGCTCCGCGACCTTCGTATAGGAAGGTGTGCGGTGAGATCATATGCAGCCCTCTATGATGCCGTCAGCTATAGAGGGCTGCATTTTGTTTTGTCGAATATCACCGGAGTGATTTTGTACCTGGGGATAAATCCCCAGGCTACAATCGATAGGTCGCAGCGTGCCCCTTCGGGTCACCTACGACGAGCCGCCAACTGGTCGGCTCAGTCAAACTGAACGGAGGATAAATCCTCCGATATTCCGTCCCCCTCTGGCTCCTTCGGAGCCATCTCCCCCAAACCTGGGGGCGATTGGGGTTGGCTTTGTTTGATACGGAATGTAAAGACAGGCTGTTCGGCTGACAATACCAGCGTTCAATTACGGACAAGCCCTGAAGCCGCCGGGCTAAAAGCGATATGTCGTCACGGGGGCGAGGCCGTTGGACGAGCTTATTGGGTGTTCAGCCTATCAATCCTTCATATATCTATTTTTTCGAATCCCTTCTTACAATTGTCACCGGAATAATAAAAGGGGTTTTCTTTTTGTATTCGAGATAATCACTTCCAAATCTCATTTCCAATTCTTTTTCCTCGATTATTTTCAAGTAACCAATTAATATCCCGGCAAATATAGCGACTGCTATCAATGCGGCAAACGATCCGATCAATATGGAGATTCCAACATAGGCAGTTACTGTTCCCGATGTCATTGGATTTCTACAGTATTTAAATGGGCCAACAATCAGAAGTTTTTTAGTTGGCAGCATAGGAAAAGGTGTTCCCGATGCCAGCCTGATTTGAATTACTATTGTCCACATGGCAATGAAACCACCAACTATTATTGCCATGACGCCAATGATAATATTTCCCAATCCATGATAGAACGAACTGATTCCGAGGTAATTGTCGACTTGCGGTGACACAAAAACCAGGAAGGCCGGAATCATTATTAGAAATATCAATGCACCAATTACTAATGCCAATATGCGGTTTTTATTTGAACTATCTTGATTCTGCCACTTTTGGAAATTGTTCATATCAGCCTCTCAAAATCGGTTTAAAAATTGGCTACCTAACATCCAGGTTCAGTCGCGTTGCGGAGCGCAGCGGAGCAAGGTCGGCTGCAACTTGTAGGTAGCCACCTGTCAGGCTGTAAGCGAGCGTCTTCTCCAATCATGCTTTCTGTCCCACGAAGATGGTAAGCGGGTAGTCTCCGTCATTCAGAAGGTAGGGGTCGTAGATGCCGTCCAGGTTGGTTCTCTGGATGGCGATCCCGGCATCCATAAAAACTTTCTCCCACGCTGCCAGCGAGAAAAGACCGAGCACATGACGATCGGTGTGAATGGTCAACTCTCCCTGTTCACGGATCAAATATACAAGCGCGGCCTCGTACGTATTGGGGCGAAACGGGGTGATGTAATTGTTCTCGAATAAAGTCACATGGATGCCATCCTTTTCACCGGTGTAGGCAAAATTATTGTTTTGAAAGGTCTCTTCTGTTTTTGCCACCACGAGTAAAACACCGCCCATTTTGAGATGCATCACTGCGGTCTGAATGGCTTGCCGAAGATCGTCCAGCGAGGTCATGTAGTCGATGCTGTCTGGAATGACCACAGCATCAAACTGGCGATTCAATCGCAGTGTCCGCATATCGCCTTCAAGGTATTCGATGTCAGGATGCGCAGCGCGCGCTTTGTCCAGCATGCCCCGACTGAGATCGACACCGGTTACAGTAAAATGCCGCTTGAAGATCGTGTCATGGCCGCCTGCGCCGCACCCCAGATGCAGCAGCGTGACCGGCGGTTCCGCCGCAGTGCGGTTGATCAGGTCGATGTAGACCAGGGTTTCGTCTTCGTACTCTGCCGGGTCTGCCAGCAAATCTTCAGTCCAGGCAAGATCGTTGTATGCAAGCCACGTCGAGGCCAAATCAGTCTCCTTTTGAGTGGCTAACGCGCTGCGTGTCAGCCACCGCGCCCGAAAATATATACCGTCCTGATCGATGCAGCCGCCACGGGCGCGAGTCGCCTGTACGTGCTTTTGGGTGCGCAGCGTTAGCGGCAGAGCAACCCACCGGCTTATCCCCCGACGCCGCTGAAAGAGTCCACGCCCCTGCTGGACAGCAGCAGGAGGTATATCGCCAGGGCCATCACCCACACCAGGAAGCTGTAGACCATAGTCCGTTCCTGCGTTCCTATCAACGCCGCCGTTTCTTCTGCGGGACCCGAGGCGGCCGTCGCGAACCTCAGGATAGCCAGAAAGACGTAGCTCACAGGTATGCCAATCGACAGGATGCGAAGCCAACTGCTGAACGCTGCGGCCCCGATCACCATTGCCAGTACGAAGCAGACGACACTGAGGAACATGATGATCACACCCGCGCTGCCGAAGATTGGTCTCTCACCAAAGCGGGTCGGGAAGAAGAGGGTGGCGATAAACCCCGTTGTCGCATTCCCGATCAAGAGCCCGCCGACAATGCGCGGGAGAAGCGCCTGTCCCGCCAGCCGCCAGGCACCGACTCCGAAAGCGGTCATGAGCATGCTGGCCACGAGAGTAAGCGAGACGACGAGCGATCTCGTCGGAGAACCGGCAGCGCTCAGTTCGCTCATGGACTGGGCCGCGAAACTGTAGCCTTTCAGGAGCCTCCCTGCGAGCCAATCCGTCCCCAGATAAAACAGCGGAGAGAGGATGCCACAAGAGAGCAATATCTTTTGCAACATATTTGGCAAACCAACAGTCGTTTCCATTATGATCTTCTCCCTATGATGTGTCCATACTGAATATAACTTTACTTGCGCCCCACAGTTATTATACGGAATAGTTATATTGTCTAAATCTCTCTCATCTAATCCGTCACATGCGTGCTGAAATAATTATAAACCCGCTGTGGGCGATCAGACATCGCCCATGCATGGGCGACCACAAGGGTCGGGCGACGAAATGTGTCGTCCCTACGGGATGGAATCATAGATAGTACACGTGGCCGGAATCGCCGCCGGATTCGTGCCTGGGAAGGCCCTTTTTTATACCCCGAAAAGATACTACCTTTTTTACCCCGATCTACCACCTTTGGATGATCTCAACTACCCCCTCCGCGCAGTATTATTAGGTCAGATTAAACATTTACTGTAAGGAGAAAACATCATGTTGCGAGCAATGAAGAACGATACGATCCTGAGTGGTATGATTGGCAAGACCGAAGATCGTAAGATCGAGCGCCGGGCGAAAGCACGGGGAAGCTACCGGCCAATCGGCGAGCACGAGACTTTCGGCGCACGCCGTGGTGATACGCAGGAACTGGTGCCCGTATTTCTGGGTTCAGCCGTCGTCCTGATGCCCCGCGCGGGTTCAGACCGGAGCCTGGACTGGCCGCAGTCGATACCGTCGATTGACTGACCGGGCGATGACCGGGCAAACAAAAGGAGCGACAGACGCTTCTCACATAAAGGGAACTGCAACCGCAGACACCTACCCCCGCAGGAGAACATCCCGGCGGGGTTTCTCGTTTCAGTAAGAAGATCGGCGGTCATCGCGTCTGAGGGGTAGAAGGAAACGGTACGCGGTTTAATGGTAGTCTGGAACGCGGTTTGGTGGCAGCGAATGAGGGCAGTCGGGGCGACCGGTGATCGCTGGCCGCTCCGACCAACGCCCGCGATACAATCAGATCAGTGAACGAAAGACGAGGTGAAAGATGGCAATGGAAAAGGCAACGTTAGGCGGCGGGTGCTTCTGGTGTCTGGAAGCGGTCTACGAGGAGTTGAAGGGCGTCGACTCGGTGGTATCGGGGTATGCGGGTGGTCATGTGCCGAACCCGACCTACGAGCAGGTGTGCGGCAAGGGCACCGGCCACGCCGAAGTGGTGCAGGTGACCTATGACCCGGCGGTGATCAGCTACGGCGATCTGCTGGATATATTCTTCACGATCCACAACCCGACGACGCTGAACCGGCAGGGCAACGACGTCGGCCCGCAGTACCGGTCGATCATCCTGGCGCACTCGGACGAGCAGAAAGCCGCTGCTGAGGCGAAGATCGCGGAGGTGAATGATGCCGGGCTGTGGGACAACCCGATCGTGACCGAGGTGGTGCCGCTGGAGATGTTCTACCCGGCGGAGGATTATCACCAGGGGTATTTCCGTCAGAACCCGTATCGGGGCTACTGCATGATGGTGATCGCGCCGAAGGTGGCGAAATTCAGGAAGCACTACTTCGAGAAGTTGAAGAAGGCGGGCTGAGAAACAACGGGTTATTCAGATGAAGGGCTGGCTGATGTCGGCCCTTTTTGATTTCCGCTATATATAGGGCGGCTTTGAGGCATTGGAAAACAGACCTCAACCGATGTCGTCAAAGTAGATTTGTGAAACTTCCTTCATCGATCTGCGTAAAGGATTATTGCGGGCGTGAATACGCGCCGCCTGAGAGAAGCAGCCTTTATCGAGAGAAATGGAGTCGAGGATGTCGGAAGTGATTCCTGAGAACGAACAAGCGAAACCGAAGCGTAAGAATCGAGCGATACTGATCGCCGTCATACTGGGAAGCGGCCTGATGGGGATCGCCGCACTGGTGGCGATGGCGGGCGCGTTTGTGAGCGTGGCACACGGCGGACGTACGGAATACAGCGACTATGTCGTCGAAATGCCGGAGATGCCCGAAATGCCGGAGATGCCGGAAATGGCAGAAATGCCGGAGATGCCTGAAATGCCGGAGATGCCGGAAGTACAGCGCGTGGTCGTCAGCAAGCCGAATGTCCGTGTTGGTATGTACAGCCCGCACCAGGGCTTTTTCGCCAAGAGTGTGCGCAGCGCCTTCGCTGCACTGATTATCCTGGCGGGCATCTACCTGATCGTCCGGCAGCGCAATCAGCGGGTCGAGACGGTGCCGCCGATGCCGGTCACCGGCCCAGAAGCCGACCGGGCTAACGAATAAATTTACCAGCGCTTCGCTTTTCCTCTCTTCTATCCAAAGCGAGCGAAGCGAAAAACCGGATAGAACTTAGTTCCCCACGGGCGAACTGGCCTCGCCCGATAACTCCTCATAGTTACCCTCGACGCCGGAGCAACAACTCCGGCGTCACCCTTCTCTTACCTATTCCGGTGGAATGAACTCGAAGCGGTCGAACACGACTTCGATCTCCTGCCCGTCAGTGGGGGCGGCACCGTTAAACAGCCACAGGTTGATCCGGACGGTTTCGCCGCCTGCGGGAGGGACATCAGGCCCGGTATATGCCCAGAATTCAAGCGTGGTTTGTCCCTGTGTGCTCTGGAAGATAACCGAGTCCTGACGCCAGACAAACTGATATGTCGAAGGGCCATCATCCAATGATACGGTATATTGCTTCATGTTGTCGGGTGAGGTGTAGGGCTGAACGACGTACTGCATGTTGTCGGCGTTGTCCTGTCCCCAGCGGGCGAACTCGATATCGATCTCCCGGTAGTGGTGTTCGGGTGCGTCTGTGTCCCAGGTGAACATCCCCAAGACCGCGTTCGGGTCGAGCCGGTCGACGCGGCTGGCAAGATGAAATACATAGGTGCCATAGCCAAGCGACTGCTCGGCGATCACCTCCGCACACAGCCAGTAGCCATCGCGATAGGTGATCTTCAGATGGAGCTGCCCGTCGGCATCTACCCAGACATTTTCCGGACTGTCGGAGAAGACATTCGGGCCGGGGCCGACCGGCACGCTGCTGGACTTGACCTGCCAGCGCAGCCCTGAAAATCTGATCACGCGCATGGTTTCCTCCTCGTGCTCTCGTTCGACGATCACGGAGGTGACCGCGTTCGATACCAGTTCAACGGGGAAAACCTTCTCGCCGCGCATCAGCGGGGGATCGAACTCGGTGGGGAGAAGGTAGACGGCGATCTGCGCGGCCTGAGCGTCGTTTTCTCCGGTGGTGATGTCGGCTTCCCAGGTGCCGTCAGCAGCGATGGACGTCGACGGCGAATCCCAGTACGGTTTCGTCCACCAGCCGCTCGCAAAACCGATGAACACCGCGATCTGGTAATCGGCGGGATTCTCCACGCCGGTCACACGGCCCCGCAGGTTGTCTTCGCTGCCGTATTCGGGAACGAAGGTCAATTCGATCTCCGGGGGCGAGGACTGCTCCTGTTGGGGCAGGACGGTGGGCGTCACAGTCGGGGAGGGGACAGCGGTCGGCGTCGGAACGGTCGATGCGGTTGGCGTTGGGACTGCGGTCGGCTCCGGCAGGCTTTCTGGCTGGCAGGCTACCAGCAAAGCGAGCGTCCCAAACAAAACCACCGGTGCAAGATAAATCCGCCTTTTGCCCATCCTGAGAACCTTTCTATCCCAGCAGGATCGATGCCATCTCCGCGTCCCAGCCGTCATCGGTCAGCAGGCCAAAATCGCCTTTGTAGGCCCAGATCGTGTAGGCGATGTCGAGCGACTTGAAGGTCTCGACAAGGTCACGAGTCCAGGCGAGGCGAAGCGGGCGGGGCACCTTCTCATAGGTTCCGAACTCGCCGCAGTAAAGCCGATAACCTGTCCGTTCCCTGGCGGCCAGCGGTTGGGCGAGCATCTCGACCATTTCGTCGCCACTGCGGGGGCTGGAACGCTCGTTGATGAAATCAATGGTCCCCTGGCTCAACCCGGCCATGTCCGCCGGTTCGATGGGCTGGCCGGGATACTTGATCGGCCCTCGATATTTACCCGATTCGACCCAGGGGGCGGTGTAGTGGGTGACGATGGCTGGCTCATAGAAATGGAAATTCAGGATAAGGTGATCGTCCTCTGGAATCTCCAGCGCATCGAAGGTGTGCGGCCTGTTAAAGTCATTCGAGCCGAGGACAATGGTTCGTTCCGGCTCCAGACCGCGCACGACTTCGAAGGCGGCCATCGCCACCCGGTTCCAGTCGTCGTTGTCGGGTGCGACCGGCTCATTGAGGAGTTCGTAGGCGACCCAATCGACGGGATGGTGCTTCAACCGGGCGGAGAGCCTGCGCCACAGGTCGACGAAATGGGCCTGCGCTGCCGGGTCGGTATAGAGCAGCGGCGCTTCGTCGAGGAAGTGATGTGCCCGCAGGATGTGCAGGTCGACGATCGCCCGCAGATCGACCTCGGCGGCCCATTCGAGGGCGGATTCCAGCGTATCGAAGGCGGACTCTTTCGGATCGCCATTCTCCTCGAACATCTCCATCTCATCGATGGGGATGCGCACGTGGTCGAAGCCGACTTCGGCAATGTGGTGCATGTTCTCGCGTGTGAACCACGTAGCACGGTCGGCGTTGAATATCTCGCATTGACTCAACCAGTGCGAAATATTGGTTCCTCGTTTGATGGTAAAAGCCATTGAATGATCCTCCGGTGAGTGACTTATTCGTTTTTACCACTATAAGAAAATTAGCGATGGATTAGTTTTCTCCCCCATAGGCTTGAGCTTTTTCGCGACCCTGCGAGATTATTTGTGATTACTCTTCCTGCTCTGCCCCCAGGATGCGAAGTTGATACTGGCGAAGTAAACATAATAGCTGGCCTGCCGTTTTATCAAATTCCAGGCGACGCTCGGATGACATTTCACGCATTTCAATGGCTTTAGTGATGTATTCTCCGTGCATCTCTCGTAAAGCGTTGTATAAAATGCCTATTTCAGATGTTAATGACTGGGCTCTCCACGTTGCGCGAGAAGTAGGTTCCGCCAGCTTCTCAAGGTTATCCTTAAGCCAGAGATCCAATTGTGGATCGTCGTCTGTGGCAATATACGAACTGATATCCCTTATCGATCGTGTAAACGCATCTACACTTTCAAGTATGATGTCAACATCTTTACCCACTAAATCCAGATAATGTTGTGATGCCTGTGAAAGCCTTTGCGCTTCCAGTCTCTTCCGTTCCATTCTGGCCTGGGCTACCACGTTAATTAGCGTAACGACAAGCGATGGAACCACACCAATCAAAGCACCGATAACTACAAGTTGAAGTTCCTGATTCATTAATTTGTTTTTCCTCACAGGATACCTGACATTGAAGATGGCAACTCTATCCAGTCTATAGCTGTCAAATCACAATGGCAAGCCAGACATAGTGTTGCCAGTGTTATTGCGACGATAGGGGTTTGTCTCAGAAAAAAACCCTCCTGAATGCTCAGGAGGGCCAGTATACGCAATTCACATCGACAGCCGATTTATCTCAGCTATCGGACGGTACACCCGGTAAAAGAGGGGGAATGCTACTTCTTGATTCGCCCCATGTCGATAGGTTCGAACTCCGGCTCGACCGGCTGGGTCGGCGGTGCGGGTCGGCGCGGCGGAGCCTGCTCGATGGGCGGCGCGGGTGCCTGCATTGGCTGCGAAGCCGAAGCCTGCATCCTGCGGCGGCGGGTCAGCATGAAGACGCCGACGCCAATCAGCAGGACGGGCAGCACCACGTTGCCGATGATATTTTCGAAGACCAGCAGTTCAAAGAACACACCGCCGATCAGGAAGATGATCACGCCAGTGGTAATGAACTTCATGCCGCTCTGAACAAGCTGATCGACACCGCTCCAGCTTCCGTTGATCACCAGGCCGATACCAACCGACATCGGGAAGATCAGCGCCCAGGCGTAAGCCCAGCTTTCCCAGTGATTGGTGATCGTCTGGTAGAGGAGCAGCAGGCCGACCATCGTCACGATGCTGCCGGGGATCGCCAGCGGACCAGCCGATTTACCCCCCAGGAACATCCCGACAAAGAACAGCAGGCCGGGGACGATGATGAAGAAGGGCCAGATGAACTCCCATATATTGACGTTGAATACCTGGGCAAACAGGAACAACGCACCTAAACCAACCAGCATGATTCCGATCAGCGCGCCCCCGCGTCCCCTTTGATTCGTGTTTGACATTCCGTTCCTCCTCACCTGACGCGCTGCCGCGCCAGCGGACGATTATTATTCGCATCAATAGTCTATACGCTGCAAGCAGCGATAAAGTTTCATTGATTTACGTGTGTTACGGGTTTGTTATTGTAGTTTATCGGGTAATGTGGGGCAACAGCCACAAAAAAAGGCTCTTGTGCAGAAAGCGTGAATATAATCTCCTCCCCGGCCCCCTTTCAGGGAGAGGACGCAGATTCACACTTTCTACAGTTGAGCCAAAAATAAGATCGGGGTGCCAATCAGCACCCCGATCTACGCTAATATCTATCGAGCGATCTCCAATGGATCACCGCTTACCGGGTCAGGACTTTCTCGCCGACAAAATCGGCCAGCACCGAATCGATTTCTATCGAGCGGGTGACCGGCTGATCGCCGTGATCTTTCGCGGCCAGCGCCTTCGTCGTTTCGATGATCCAGCCTGCTGCCGTGTCGGGGGCGACTTTGCTCGTGTCGATGACGAGGTCGAAGCGGCTGGCATCGTCCCACTTAACCTCGTAGGTAAACTCCACGAACTCAGTCCGCGCCCGGTCTCTCTCTTTGACCATCTCGGCAGCGGCCAACAGATCGTCAAGACCTTCGCGGGCCATCACCCGCTGCACCCTGACACCGAGTGGGGCCTGGATACGCACGTTCAGCACATCGGCCAGCCCTTCCAGCACGATGTAACTCCCGCGTCCTACGATCACGACATCGTCGGTACGTGCGATTGCCCGGATTGCCCGGTTGAGCATGTTGACGATATCGGCGCGGCGCGGGCTGAAACGATCCCAGAATCCTTCGGTCGATTCGTACACCTTCTTGAAATCAACCATGCCGTATTCGCTGAGCACTCTCGCAATGGTGTTCCGGTCGACGAAATGATAACCGAGCGCATTCGCCACCGTCTTGCCGATTGCGACTCCCTCGCTCCCTACCTGTCTTGAGATGTTAACTGTAGTCATCGAACACCTCCTGTCGTTGATACTACCCCTCATCCTTATCTATATTATAGGTCAATTTCTCGTGCGGGATCGAACGCCTTCCTGATGTTTTCTATCCGGTAGGGGGATGAAACAAAAAGAGACGACCGGGAGTCGCCCCATTCATGTCAACTTGAGCAACATTACCTGTATCGATCCTCGATTTTTATCCGCGAATTGACAACAAAGAACGTTGCGGCGAATTACACGAATTTTGGTTCTATTGAGTGGGTTGGCTGATAGGCCTGGGGCGGTTGTGAGGGAGGCGGGAAAGGGAATCATCCACAGATTTCACAGATATTTAGATGTCAGGAGGGGGTGGTTTTCTACCGTGGATGTGATTGGAAGGATTCGCGGATAAACGCCTGTGGATCGAAATCTCTTATAGTTCTTTTACGATGCTCTTGTTTATCTCTTACATTTCCCTCCTATATTTACTTATGGTATTGGAAATCAATACAAAACGAATTCGATGGGAGGTAAAAATGAGTCTGATATATCGTAATCCAAGCAATATGTTTGCCCTGCGTGATGCGATGAACCACCTGTTCGACGAGAGCTTCTCGCGTCATGGGGGGACAACCGATGGAGGCGCGGCCTACCTGCCTATCGACGTGTATTCGACCGAGAACGAATTCGTCGTGACGGCAGCCGTACCCGGCCTCTCCCCGGAGGACGTATCGATCACGATGGAGGCCGAAACGGTCACTATCAGCGGCGAGATGCCCCCCCACCTGGAGAACGTCGATTACCTGTTCAGCGAACGCTTCCACGGGTCTTTCAGTCGGACGCTTCAACTGAACGTTCCGATCGACTCGGACAAGGTCGAGGCGAGTTTCGAGAACGGCATCCTTACGCTCGTGCTGCCCAAGGCCGAAGCACTCAAGCCGCGCAAGATCGAAATCAAAGCCAGCAAGTAGAATCACAACACCCAACACTTCACCGGGACGGGTTCAGCCCGTCCCTTTTGCGTCCGGGGTATGGTGGGCGGTACTTTTGGTCTATCGTCGTTGAAAGTTCTGATCAGATGGCTTACACTTTATCTTGCAGGGAGTACACCCTACTTAGTCAGAAAGGATTAAGCATGACCTTGCGTTTGCTGCTTTGTCGGCATGTTGGCGTCGAAACCGTGTCCTATCGGAATGGACGCGAGCACCATGCGACGTGTGACCAGTGCCAGCACTCCCTCTGGGGGCAGGTCGATCCCGATCACCTGTTCAGGCCAGAGTGCCCGTGCTTCGAGTGTTCGTCCCACAGCCTGTGGTACGGCGGACGCCCGAACTGGACGCCGGTGGTTAGCGAAGAACACTAAGCAGTAATAAAGGAAAAGCTTAAAAACGCCGGCACATCACGATCCCGTTAACTCCTCAGATAGTTATCGTTTGTCGGCCACATACCTGACTTTATCCCTGTAGTTGACCACGGGCACAGCAAAGAATCGCTGTGCCCTTTTCTGTTGCGCTTCACCGTGAAGCGGCTATGATCGGCGTGTAGATTGACGATCGGAACTGTGAGGAAAATCTTGACCAAAGACCGGATGATCGCCTACTGCGGCGAAGTTTGCACGACCTGTTCGGCTTACGTTGCCACGTTGAAAAACGATCGGGCCGCGTTGCAGCGGGTCGCCGACGAGTGGAACGCGCAGATGGGCAAGTCGCTCAGAGCCGAGGACTGTATCTGCGATGGCTGCCTGGGCGATGGTCGGCGAATCGAGTACTGCCGCACGTGTGACGTTCGGGACTGCGCCATCGAGCGCGGGTTTCCGAACTGCGCTTACTGTCCCGACTACGGCTGCGAGAAGGTGAGGGTCTGCTGGGAGCACTCGGCGGAGACGAAGGTCGTATTGGATCAGATTCGGGCGGGGTTGGTGGGGTAAGAGCTGGCGATTGAGCGCTATTTGATTTTACGTGACGGAGCACCCCCTCTGTCTCCTTCGGAGACATCTCCCCCACAGGGGGCGATCAGGGAGCAGCGCTGTTCTGTTAGACGGCACAGGGACGGGGACCGAAGAGCGCCGTGCCGATGCGGATCAGGGTTGCGCCTTCATCGATTGCCACGCGGTAGGAATTACTCATCCCCATCGAGAGGGTCTTCAATTGGAGATTGGGCTGGTCGAGCGATTTGAGGCGCTTGAAAGCTTCACGCGTCTCGCGGAAATAAGGGCGCGCGTCTTCCGGGTCGCCGGTGAACGGCCCCATCGTCATCAGCCCTTCGATGCGAATATGGGCGAGATGGGCAAGTGATCCGACCAGTTCGTCGACTGCGTCAGGGTGGACGCCGGTCTTGCTAAATTCCTCACCGCTGTTGATCTCGATCAGGACGGGCAGCACGATCCCCTCACGCTCGCAGCGCAGGTCGAGGGCTTCGGCGAGTTTGAGCGTATCGAGGGTTTCGATCATGTCGAAGATGGGAAGCGCCTTGTTGATCTTGTTGCGCTGGAGGTGGCCGATCAGGTGCCAGCGGGCCTCGCCTTTGACGTGCGGCTTCATCTGCTCGGCTTCCTGAACGTAATTGTGGCCGATGATGGTGATCCCGGCGGCGATGGCTGCGTCGACCTCGGCGGGGGTGCGTGTCTTGGCGGCAGCGACGACCGTCACGCCTTCAGGGATGGTGTCGAGAAGGCGATGGACGGATTCGATTATTTCGGGGTGGGCTGTCTCATTCATAGTAAAAATGACAAAGAAAAAAGGAAAAAGTGTTCATCGTTTGTTTCGGGAAGTTTCACTATTAGGGTAGCGCGTATGGGGTGATCGTGCAATGATCGAGCATTTCGGGGCGCAGCCTGTCAATCGCCTGGAGAGGCTTTGCTGCCAACGAGGGGGATGGTGAATGTAAAGGTGGTGCCCCTGTCAGGTTCGCTGTCGACCCGGATTTCGCCGCCGTGCCCTTCGATGATCAGCTTGCAGATGGTCAGGCCCAGCCCGGTGCCGCCAATCGACCGGTTGGAGGCGTCGGCCCGGTAGAACTTCTGGAACAGGTGGCGCTGCTGCTCGGCGGTCATCCCGATTCCGGTGTCGATCACGCTGATCTCCAGGCAGTTGTGATTGACTTTGCTCTGGAGTGTGATGTCGTCGCCAGGGAGTGAATACTTGATCGCGTTCGAGAGCAGGTTGCGGATGACCTGGGTAAGCCGGAACGGGTCACCGAGGGTTGGAATGGGGGCATCGAACCCGCTGCAGTGGAAATTGCGGTCGGGGGTCGTCTCGACAATCGGCTGCATCACATCGTGAACCAGTTCGACCATGTCGAACGGTTCGGTTTTGATCTCCAGGCCGCGCCCCGATTCGAGGCGGGAGATATCGAGCATATCGTCGATGATGTTGGCAAGCTGGGCCGATTGATCGTTGATCATCGTTAGGTAGCGGCTTTGGCGGTGGGCATCGATCTGGCGGGTGACGAGGATTTCGCTGAAACCCAGGATAGATGTCAGCGGGGTGCGCAGTTCGTGGGCGGCAGTGGAGAGGAACGAGTCTTTCATCCGCTCGACGTTCTTCAAGGCGCTGATGTCACGCAGGCTGGCGACCACGTTGAGCAGTTCGCCTTTCTCAACGACGGGGGCGAGGGCAATATCAGCGTCGAACGTGGTATGGTCTTTGCGTTCGGCGGTGAACTCAAGGCGCTGCTGGACCTGGTTTTCCAGGACATTCTCCAGGGCTGCGGTGAGGCTGGCGAGGCTGTCTTCCCCGGCGAAGGCAGTGAGGGGGCGTTTGTAGACTTCATCGCTCTCGAAACCAAAAACCGGGTAAAAGGAAGGGCTGGTGGTTTCGATGTGCCCGTTGCCAGAAAGCAGCAGGATGACATCGGGGCTGTTATCGAGGATCGTCTGGACACGCTCGGAGGTACGGCGGAGTTCGGCAGTACGCTCCTCGACGGCCAGTTCAAGAATCTGGCTGTAGTTCTCCAATTCCTTATACAGGCGGGCGTTTTGAATGGCGACTGCCAGCGCATCGGCCAGGGTTTTCATGACGAGCGCGTCGTTGGTATCGAAGGCGTCGACGCTGCGGCTCTGAATATCGAGGACGCCGAGAAGCTGCTGCCCAAGCCGGATCGGGATGCTCATCTCCGATCCGATGATCTGCTCAGGGAAGGGATTGTAGAAGCGGTCGTCTTTGCTGACGTCACCGATCATCAAGATCTGCTGGTTGGTCGCCACCCAGCCGACGATTCCTTCAGCGAGGTTCAAGCGATGGCTTTCAGGAAACAGTTCAGCGTAGGTTCCCGCGCGGGCCTTCATAACCAGTTCTTCGCCGGCATGGTCGAGCATGAACAGGCCAACATGCTGGTAGCTGAAACGGCGCTGGATGAGCGCGGCGGATTTTGCCAGGACGCCGCCTTCGTCGAGTTCGGAGGCGATCTGGCCGATCACTTCGTTGAGCACCAGCAGTTGGGCAGCCCGCTGGTGAACTTCTTCTTCGGCGGCCCGCCGCTGGGTGATATCGGAGATGAACCCTTCCAGGGCGATCACTTTACCATCATCGTCCCGGACGGCGCTTCCCTGTTCCCAGACCCAGCGGGTTTGATGATCGACGGTGATGATGCGATAGGACAGTTGAAAGTGCTGGTTGATGCCGATCGCATTCTGAATGGTGTTCCAGACCAACTGGCGGTCGTCAGGGTGGATGATCCTGTTAAAGCCCAGTTCCTTGTTGCCAATCAGACTTTCGGGCGGGTAGCCGGTCAGTTCTTTGCAGCCTTCGCTGATGAATTCCATCGTGTACTGCTGGTCATTTTTACAGCGATAAGCCATGCCGGGCAGGTTGCCCATCAGCGTGGCGAGGGTGCGCTCACTCTCGCGCAGGGCGGTTTCGGCGCGTTTGCGGTCGGCGATCTCCTGCTGTGCTTGAAGGTAAAGATTGGCGTTGGCGGTCGCCGCCGCAATCTGGGGGGCAAGCGCTTCGAGGAAGCGCAGATTGTCCTGGGTGTAGGCGGCAAGCCGGTAGCTAAAGACCTGAATCACACCGCGCACTTCGTTTTCGATAACCAGGGGGACGATCAGTGCCGAGCGGACGGTGTCGACATTGTCATCGACCTCGCTGCCATCATCTTCGTTGAGTTTCAGCGAGCCATTTTCTTTGACTTCAACGTTATAACCCCTCTCGGCAGTGCGCAGGTAAGCACGGTAGTCGTCAAGAAGCAGCGCCTTCCCGGAATGGATGACACGGCTCTGCGTGCCGTGTCCTTCTTCGTTGAGGGTGAGCGGGGGGAGTTCGGTCTCGTCGAGGCGTTCGCCATCATGCCGGAGATACTGGCAGCGGATCAGGTCATCGGCGGGGGTGTAGGACGAGATCGAGAGCGAGTCGCAGTCCATGACACCCCGGACGATCCCGTAGACCGTGTCGTAGATCGCCGGGAGTTCGAGGGACTGGCCCAACTTTTCGCCCGCTTCGTAGAGCAGGCCGATCTCCCTGGTGCGTTTCTCAAGTGCTTCTTCGGCACTTTTTCGGTCGGTGATATCGCGAAAAACGACCTGCGCAGCAGGTTTGCCATCGAGAGTAGTGGCGGCAACAGCAACCTCGACATCGATGATCTTGCCGTCCAGTCGGACAAATTTCTGCTCGACAAGGTTGACTTTTTCCTCGTAGCCGCCGTAGTTATTATCAATCCGCCGGGTTATCATCTCATGGTAATCGGGGTGAATAAATTGCAGCACCGGCATGCCCAGCACTGCATTGTCAGGATCACCTCCCAGGGTACGAATGGCCTCCGAATTGACAAAGACGATCTTTCCATTGCTGTGAAGGGCAATCGGGATGGGCGACTGCTCGACCAGACTGCGGTAGCGATCTTCGCTCTCGCGGAGGGTCTGTTCGATCCGGCGGCGCTTGCGGACGTTCATCAGCAGGAAACCGATGATTGACGATTGTAACAGGACGATAGTGATCGCCGACCAGACGGCAGCGAGGTTTTCGGTATAGAAATTATGAGGCTGGTTGATGACAATGCTGTCTTTGGGAAGGGCCGAGAGCGGGATATTCCAGCGCCGGAGTTGTGTGTAGTCGAATATATAGGTAACAGGACTAAGAGCAACCGGGATTGAATCGGGAGATTCGCCGTTCAGAACCCGCATCGCCAGTTCGCCAACGGCTTCGCCCAGCTGCCTGCCAATCACCATCTTGCCCCCCACGACGCCATATCCCATGAAGGTATCGCTGCCGCTGACAAAGATGGGGGCGCTGGCTGCTTCCGATATCACCGGAACAGTGGTTTCCATGGGCAGGTAATGACCATCCTCCGGACGGAAAAAACCGATAAAAAAGAGCACGCTGTTGACAGGGGTATCGGCGACTGCCTCCATTACTTCGTCAAGGGTAAGCCCTTCCCCATCATCGAGATACACTACTTCGACCGGGACCAGCCCTTGTTCAACAGCTTCTTCTACAGCTTCGCGTTTTTCCAATCCACTGGTCGTCAGGTCGTTGATAACGATGATCTGCTCAGTGCCCGGGTAAAGATGCAGAATGGTATCAAAAGTCTCGGTTATGCTGGCCGGTTCGGTCAGACCGGTGATGTTGTCCTGGCCTTCAAGCATGGATTCTTTGAAGTTGTTGATGCCGCCAAAAATCACCGGCACGTCGGGGAAGAGATCAGCGCGGTGATCGAGAATAAAGTTCAGCGCGTTGTCGTCGAGGGCGATGATACAGTCGAGTAAGACGTTTTCGTATTTGACGCGGTAGGTTTCGGCAAGCAGATCGAGGTAAGGTTCGTTGAATTCGCGCTTGGTATCCATGTATTCGATGAATACTTCGACATTGTCGGGGAGGGCGGCGCGTATGCCTTCCGTCTCGTCATCCGACCATTTATAGCCCTGGTGATAGGAGTTGAGCAGCATCACGTGGTAAGTCTTGTCTCCCTGGGCTGAGGCCGGGGCAGGGAGGGAGAGGATCAGCAGCAGGCAGAAGGCGAACAGCAGACGCCCCAGCCAGATCCGGCTGGGGAAGGAGATACCTGATCTGGCTTCCAATAAGCGATTCGACGGCTGCATAAGGGTCTGTTCTAAAAGCTTCCAGTCAACTGCCGGGATTGATCGTGATGTATTGGCCCTGACCAGTTAAATGGTCGATCAACGAGAACTGCGTTCGCCGCTACTATCAACCCTGTTCATTATAAACCATTCTTGACGTCGGGGTTTTTCCGAGTCTGTGTGCTCTTCTATCCCTACTATACAGTGTCCAGCGTGGAAAAACGATGGGGCAGCGGTATCAGAAGCATTACAAAACCGGGAGAGAGATGGAAGGATGGGACGGTCGATCAGGCGGCTTCGTCGGCAGGGCTGGCGATCTGGAGGGTAACTTTGAACGTGGTGCCTTCGCCCTCGATGCTGTGGACGCTGACCGACCCACCGAAGTGATCGATAAGCTGCTTGACGATGCTCAGGCCAAGCCCGGTGCCGCTGACCTTCGAGCGGCGGGCGTTCGAGGCGCGGAAGAAATCGTTCCAGAGGAGCGATATTTCCTCTTTAGGAATCCCGATGCCGGTATCGGCGACGGAGATCACCGCGCCGGAGGGACGCTCGACGACCCGGACGGTGACCGATCCGCCGGAGGGGGTGTATTTGATCGCGTTGCCGATCAGGTTGCGGAAAACGCGCACCAATCCCTCCTCGGTGGCAAGCACGGCGAAAATCTCGAAGGGGGCATCATAAGCCAGCGACACTTTTTTGCTGTCGGCTTCGACCTGCATGCTTTTGATCACGTCGCCCAGCACAGGCTGGAGGGGGATGCGCTTGAGCGGCTCGCGCTGTCCGACCGTTTTACTCTCGGCCAGGGCAAGCAGGTCGTTGATCAGGTCAAGGAGCAGATCGAGGCGCACTTCGAGCCGCCCCAGGAGGTCCTGCTGCTGTTCGGTCAGGTCACCGGCCATGCCGCGCAGCAGCGTGCGGAGCAGGCTTTGCGCCCCGCCGACCGGGGAGCGCAGTTCGTGGGTGACCATGCGCACAAACTGCGCGCGGTCGCTGTCGGACTGGTAGAGCGTTTCGTAGGCAATGGCGTTCTCAACGGCAATCGCGCCCTGGGAGGCAATCGCCATGATGAAATCGGCGTCGTCGTCGGAAAACCGGTGCGGCTGATCGGAGTAGACGCGCAGAATGCCGACCGGCTTACCGCGCCCGGTGATCGGCACGGCGAGGATGCTGCGAATCCCTTCCTCAGCGATCTGCTGCTGGTACTGGAGGCGGCTGTCGGTTTCGACCTCGTCGATGATGACCGGGTGCCCTTCCAGGACTTCGCCGCTGAACTGGGAGCCGGTAGCATCGACCGGGCCTTTATCGACATAATTCTGGCTGAGGCCATAGGCGGCAGCCAGGTTGAGATTGTCGCCGGTTTCGTCAAGCAGGCGGATCGAGGCAGCACGGACGTTGAGCGCATGGGCGGCCCCACGGGCGAGACGGTCGAGGACTTCCGACAGACTGAAGATCGAAGAGACGGTATTGGCCGTATGGAGCAGCGTTGTGACGCGGCGCTCGCGTTCGATCAGGCGGTTCATGATCGCGGCGGTCAGGTAGACGACGACCGAGGACGTGATGGCGATAAAGCTCAACTGGGCGGCGATAAACAGCGGCCTGCGGTGCAGGTAAAGGGGCAGGGCGGGGATCACATACCAGTGGGGGATCGCACCGCTGCGTTCGAGCAGTGACAGGATGGTCAATATGGCGATGGTCAGTGCGAGATAGGCATAGGGCATCCAGGAGGAAAGCAAAATAGCGACAACCACGCCATGCACCAGGATGAAGGGCAGTGCCGGGCTGGTGATCCCGCCTGTGAAATGAAGGGCGACGAACATCGCCACCCAGTCGAATAGTATCTGGATGATGACCAACTGCCGGGCACGACGCCGACGCTGGGGGCCGGGAAGATCAGAGAGCGGGCGGGTGATCAGCGTCAGATAGGTGTTCATGCCCAGGATCGCCAGTCCAGTGGCGACCAGCCCGATCACCGGCAGGTTAACTTCGAGGACGATTTCGGCGAACGCGGTGGCGATCAGCACCAGCGATCCGACGCCCCAGCGCATCGAAATAAGCTGGCGACAGTCGCCACTCAGATCGCGCTGGAAAGAAAGCTCGGCTGGTTGTGAGTCGGAAAAACGATCATCCATAATGGGCTGCTGCCCCCGGTATTCCGGTAAGCGTTCAGCGATTCAATAATTCGTCAACCTGTGCGATCAGTTGATCGGGGTCGAACGGTTTTTCGACAAATGCATCCACCGGCAGATAATCCTCGTCGGGGCCGAAGCGCAGCGACGTGGTTGAGTGGATGGCAGTCAGCATAATAATCGGGATGTCGGCGTATTGGGCATACGGAGAGGTGGGATCAGGGCTGCGCAGCTTGATGGCGAACTGAAACCCCTCGGTGGTGGAATCCATCATCACGTCGAGGATGATCAGGTCGGGGCGTTGTTCCTTGATCTTCTCCAGTCCTTCGCTGCCGTCGGCGGCCTCGATGACTTCGTGCCCGGCGCTCTCCATGCACAGGCGAGCCGCCAGGATCATGTCGGGATCGTCGTCTATGATCAGAATTGTTGCCATCGTGAGTCCTTCTTTAGTGACACAATAGGGGGCACTGTTTTCACCCCCTCCCCGTCCCTCCCCCTCAAGGGAGAGGGAGCATAACCGCGTGATTTTTGCGCCTATGCTCCGGGCTAAACAAACATCCTTTGGGGTGACCTTTTGGTCGCACAGGATCGCCCCTACAGTACGATTTCGTGAAACAACGCGGCTACTCAGTTTCCTCGACTACCAGCGGGGGACGCTCACCGACTTCGGTGAACGGCTCGCGGGACAGGGAGGCAAGTTCCCACTCGCCGCCCTCCATCACCAGACTACCCTGGTTGCAGCTTTCGACGCACTGGCCGCAAAACGTGCAGCGGTCAATGTGGTAGGTCATCTGGTAGTGCTTGGCCTTCTTGTCGATGACCTCGATTTCGATTGCCATCGCCGGGCAGTCCCTGGCGCACAGGCCGCAGCCGGTGCAGGAGTCCGGGTCCCAGACGAGGCTGCCGCGCAGCCGGTCGGGGGTTTCGGTGGGTTCCGCCGGGTAGTTCTCGGTGAACGGCTTCTTGAAGAGCGCCCCGGATACGTCTTTGAACATCATGCCGAATTTCATAGTGCTGCCTTTACGGAGACATCGAATTAGGTTTGCATAATCTGAACCCCCACCTGCCCTCGCTTCCTCGGCCTTTCCTCCCCCTTGCAAGGGGAAGGTCAAACCGAAGGTTTGGCGGAGGGGGTTATCGATAGTTATGCAAGTCCCAATTGATCCCCCCTATTAGCTCACCCTACAACCAGTGGGTCGTAATCTTGCGAGCGCTGCTTATAGTATTCGATGCCGTGCTGCCTTAACTGTTCCCACGTCCAGCCGTCGGAGCCATTGTTCCGATTGACCCGCACCATCCGGTCATTGCAGGAGAAGCAGGGATCGATACCGGCGAGGATCATCGGGACATCGGCGAGCTGGTGACCGACGGCGAGCTTGACGACCGAGGTCATGTTGCAGATGGTTGGTGTGCGCACCTTGACCCGGCTGGGAATGTCGGTGCCGTCGCTCTTGATGAAATAGAACAGTTCGCCGCGCGGCGCTTCGACCCGGAAGGCGGCTTCGCCTTCGGGGATTTTACGCTTGACCCGCGTCTTGATATCGCCCGGCGGCAGATCGTCGAGCACTTCGCGGATCAGCCGGTAGCTTTCGAACAGTTCCTTGATACGCACGGCGAAGCGCGCTTCGAGATCGCCCCGGTCGTCGGTAATGGTGGTGACCGGGTGATCGACGTAGGCCCCGTAGGGCGCTTCGATACGCACATCGCGCAGGACGCCCGAAGCACGGGCGGTCGGGCCAATCGCGCCGAGGACTTCGGCCTGATGGCGGGTCATCGTGCCGATGCCGCGCGTGCGCTGGAGGAAGCTGGCGTCGGTGGTGACGACCTTAAGATAGTGATGGGTGCGCTCTTCGAGATAATCGAGCGCTTTCAGGATGTCGCCGATGTGGGCGGCGGTCAGGTCGAATTTGACGCCGCCCAGGACGTTGGCCGAGTAGTTGACCCGGTTGCCGCTGATCGATTCGAGGAGGTCCATCACCGTTTCGCGATCGCGCCAGCTAAACATGAACAGCGCGTCGAAACCACCCTGGTGGGCACCGACGCCCAGCCAGAGCATGTGGCTATGGATGCGTTCCAACTCGGCGATGATCAGGCGGATGGCCTGGGCACGGGGCGGCACCTCGACCCCGGCGAGGCGTTCGACGCCCATCGCAAAGGCCGTGCCGTGAATGTGCGAGCAAATCCCGCAAATACGTTCGAGCAGATAGAGGTTCTGGACGTAGGTGCGGCTCTCGGTGGCTTTTTCGATTCCCCGGTGGGCGTAGCCCAGCCGGACGATGGCGTTGGTGACGACTTCGCCATCAACGGAGATCAAAAAGCTGGAAGGCTCCTTCAGCGCCGGGTGCTGGGGGCCAATCGGGACGGTGAACTGTTCAGTCTTCTGCGGCTGCATCCGACTGCTCCTTGTGGTGATTGTGTAAGACCGACGGGTCGAAATCCTTGCGCAGCGGGTAGACGCCTTCGGGCCAGTCGTCGGGGAGATAGAGGCGCAGCGGATTGCGCATCCCCACGACGGTGACGCCGAACATCTCGCTGAGTTCGCGCTCGTAGGGTTCGGCACCGGGGATCAGGTCGGTGAGGGACTGGATTGTCGCATCCTCACGCGGGATGGGTACGCGGATGGTGATCACGGCGGCGGCGACGCAGAACTGGTAGAGAATCTCCAGCCGCCCGTCTTCCGGGCCAAGATCGAGGCCGGTGATCGCCGAGAGGTAGCCGAGACGCTGGACACGCAGTGCGGTGACCATCGGGATCAGTTCTTTCGGTTCTTTAAGCGTCACATCCAGTCGATCAGGGGCGGGCGGCGCCGCTTCGACCGGCCAGACCCAGTTGACCAGCACATCGGTGGCGAGGGTGATCGCTTCGGCGGTTGTCATACTCGTTGGCATGCTGTCTCCCTCTACCCGTGCTCGCTGCCTGCGTGCGGTGCAGCGGCGATCTCGCCCGCAGCGGCGGCGATGGTTTCTCCGGCATCAGTTTCATCTGCCGGGGGTTCTTGAAGGCTGCCGAGCAGCTTGACGATCCCGTCGATGATCGCTTCGGGGCGGGGCGGGCAGCCGGGAATGTAGGCATCGACCGGGATCACGTTTTCGACGCCGTCCATCACATTGTAGCAACCCTGGAAAATGCCGCCGGAAAGCGCACAGGCTCCCACCGCGACGACGAACTTGGGTTCGTGCATCTGCTCGTAGGTCCGGATCAGCCGCTCACGCGCCTGGCGGGAAACCGGCCCGGTGCAGATCAACACGTCGGCGTGACGCGGGCTGCCCTGGAGCTTGATGCCGAACCGCTCCAGGTCGTAGCGCGGGGTGAGCGTTGCCAGTATCTCGATATCACAGCCGTTGCAGGAGCCGCTGTTGAAATGGATCGCCCAGGGGGAATTGATCCGCGCCCAGGTCGTAATCTGATCGAGTGCCGCTTGCCAGGGCTTCGACAGGTTCGAACTCATTCATCACTCCAGGAAAACCAGATACGTTATGTCGGGAAAACCGACATCCTTACTAATGATAGCCCCAAAAGGGTGGGAGGATCAGCTTTTGGGATGCGAATGTGACTTTTTTCAAGTACTCTTAGCGCATTGTCACAGCAGGGCCGGACAGGACATTGTTATGGTATCGTTACTTTTTCGGCACCATCTGCCTGACGTATCTGTACTATAATAATAATTGGAGGCATCCGGGCGAGAAAACCAGCTGCTTTCACCTGACTGCGATTGAAAAACCGAATAGCTATCAATCAAACTTCATTCTGATTCCCGCAGTGCGTAGTACACGCACCAATGTCGACCAGCGAAGGTGTGGTGCCATGGAGAAGAAAATATTAGTTGTCGACGATGACTCGGATATCCGCGAACTACTCAGTACGATTGTATCATTGATGGGCCACGAACCGGAACCGGCCTGTGATGGCGTCGAGGCCATCGACCGTATCAAGGGGCGCGTGCCCGACCTGATCCTGCTTGACCTGATGATGCCGCGTATGAATGGCTTCCAGGTATTGAACTTCATGACGGCCACGCCCGATACGCGCCGCGTGCCGGTGATCGTCATTACGGCGGTCAACGACGAAACGCTCGCCGCGCTGCCGGGTGTCTATAAAGTCATCAAGAAGACCGAGATGAAGCTGGCTATATTGAGAGAAATCATTACCGGCGCATTGGACGGGACACTCCCGCAGATATCGCGGGGAGCACACGATCCGAAGCCCATACTGGGCGAAGCTCCGGCATCGACCTGGGGTGGCGATCTCATCATGTAGGCCCTGTTGTATGGTCAAACGCAGCAAAGACAAGGCACCCGCCACCGGTTGGCGGGTGTTTCTTTTTCGATCCACAGATGACACAGATTTCACAGATATTTAGATGTCAGATAGGCTTGAGGCTATTGAGTCTGTTTCTCTATCCGATCCAATAGATCGAACATGGTGCGGTTCATCGCCGGGATGAGATCGAGATGGGCCAGCATTGCGTCGGCGGGCTGCATGTGCGGGCCAAAGCCGATCTCGTCGGCGCAGTGGGTGATCAGGGCATGGACATTTTCGGCTTTGACTTCGAGGTGAAACTGGAGCGCGACGACTCTGTCGCTATGGACAAACGCCTGATTCTCACAGGCTTCGCTGCGGGCGATGTGGACGGCCCCGGCGGGTAGATCGTAGGTGTCGTCGTGCCAGTGGTAGGCGATCAATTTGGGGGGAGAAGAGTCGAACAGCGGTGACTCTCCAGCAGCGCCGGTGAAGGTGATTGGGAACCAGCCGATCTCCCGCTGCGCGTTTTTGTAGACTTTCGCGCCAAGCGCATCGGCGATGAACTGCGCTCCCAGGCAGATGCCCAGGACGGGCTTGTCCGTTTTCAGCACGGCGCGGAGGAAGGCTTTCTCGTTGCCGATCCAGGGGTATCGATCCTCGTCGTAGACGCCCATCGGGCCGCCCATGACGATCAGCCAGTCGAAGGTGTCGAGCACAGGGAGGGGATCGCCGGCATAGAGGTGAGTCGTCGTGACCGGGTGGCCTTTCCGGTCGGCCCAATCGGCGATGGAGCCGATATTTTCGAACGGGACGTGTTGCAGGGCATGAATGCGCACGATAAGAATCCTTTGCTTCAGCGTGTGCTGATTCTATCGTGGGGCGGGGTGGGGATGTCAATGCTCTGATCGGGTAGGGGGGCAACCGGCAAAACGCCCCGTTTTCACCCCCTCCCTGACCCTCCCCCTCCGAGGGAGAGGGAACAGAATCGCGTAGGGCCACCGCGCGGGATTCGAATACCTCATTAATATGTCGATAAGCAAACAGCGAAGCGTGCCAGGCCCGTGCCCTAGTTCTGACCTGTTATTGGCTGCCCTCGCCCGGATGCGTGCCCACAAGGAGGGCGACCACAAGGGTCGCCCCTACGGTTGGTTTGATTTCAATCCCCGATTATTCCCGGCCAACAGATTCTGGTGTGCGGGTTACCGCCGGTAGGCGGGGATGTAGAAAGGCCGCTTGACGATTTTTGCCTTTTTGGGCTTGCCCCGGATATCGACCTCGACTTCTTTGCCGAGTTCGTAGGTGCTGCGCGGGATGAGCGCCATCGCCGCGTAGATGTTGGCGCTGGGGGCAAACATCCCGGTCGTGACGAAGCCCGTTTGCCCGTCGACGTGGACTTCGTAATGCTCACGCGGGACACCCGGATCGATCATCTCCAGGCAGGCCAGGCGGCGCGGCGGGCCTTCGAGACGCTGCTTGAGCAGCGCATCCCGCCCGACGAAATCGCCTTTGTCCGTCCTGACGGCGAAGCCCAGCCCGGCTTCGAGCGGGGAAATCGATTCGCTGAGTTCGTGGCCGTAGAGCGGCATACAGGGTTCGAAGCGCAGACTGTCACGCGCGGCAAGCCCGACCGGCATGATCCCGTGCGGTTCGCCCGCGTCGAGGATTGCCTGCCAGACGGTGGGAGCCTGGGCCGCATCGAAGTAGAGTTCGAAGCCGTACTCGCCCGTGTAACCGGTGCTGCCGATCAGCGCATCGACTCCGGCGACTTTGCGGCGGGTGCCGGTATGATAAGGAACGGTGGAGAGATCGCCATCGCAGATGGTTTGCAGAATCGCTTCGGCTTCTGGCCCCTGGAGGGCAAGCATGTAGGTTTCATCGGAAACATCGGTGACTACGGCATCGAAGCCGGGCAGGTGGGCATCGAGCCAGCGCAGGTCTTTCTGGCGGTTGGAGGCATTGACCACCACGAAATAATGTTCGGGCAGGCGGTAGATGAAGATGTCATCGACCGTGCCGCCGTCGGCGTAGCAGAGAAGCGAATAGGCCGCCTGCCATACATCCAACTCGGCGACGTCGCTGGTGGTGGTGTACTGCAAGAATTCGAGCGCTTCCGGCCCCTCGACAATGAACTGGCCCATGTGATCGATATCGAACAGACCGGCGGCCTGACGCACAGCGGCGTGTTCGGCGAGCGGGCTGGTGTACTGAACCGGCATCGCGTAACCGGCGAAGGGCACCATCCGCGCACCGAGCTTCAGATGAGTCTCGTATAACACCGTCTGATTCACGGCTACTCCTTTCAGTGTTATGGGTTGTCTCTATGATTTAATTATATAGCGATCTGGGGAAGGATGGACGGTTTTGGGGATGAAGGTTCCAGGTATCCGAGCAATTATGTCAAACGCTACAAGCCCCAGTATAAATCAAAAGTCCATTTATAGAACCAGAACCATCACGACGGCGGACGCAGGGCAGGCGCTCTGAAACTCGACCGACTGCCTGACCGACTCCGGCACGTCATCACGGGTGATGGTTTGGAAACCATAGAAGCGACCGAAGAAATCGGCGGCGGTGGTGGTCAGGAGGTAGACGGCGGGCATCTGGCGATCACGGGCGAGGTCGAGGGCGGCGTTGGTGAGCTGCTGGCCGAATCCCAATCCGCGCAGCGAATCGTCGACAGCGACCGAGCGCAGCAGGCCGCCATCCTCATACATTTCGACTGCCGCGCAGCCTACCACCCGGCCATCCTGCCGGGCGACTATCGCCCCGCCGAAGTGGTCGGCGAGACCGTCGACGGGCAGGTTGCTGCGCCTGAGCAGATCGAGCACTACGTCGAGATCGGAATCAACGGCGGGTTCAATGAATATCGATTCCATGCTGGCCTCCTGTGCGGAAAAGGGTCGCCTGAGTATAGCCAATCCCTAGAAGATACGCAGTACTAACCGGATGGCAAGACCAGCAAGCGCAATCCAGATCAGGCCGACGATGACCGCACCCACCCAGCTTACAGGCTTGCCGTCCTGAAGTTCCTGCTCGGCCTTTTCCCGTGAATCCGACATCACGTCGCTGGGGATCATGCGCAACGCAATAACCACCCCAAGCGGAATAAGAATCAGGTCGTCAAGATAGCCGAGTACCGGGATGGGATCAGGGATCAGGTCAATGGGACTGAAGGCATAAGCGACGACGAGCGCGGCAAATACCTTTCCATACCAGGGTGTCCGGGGGTCGCGGTAGGCAAAATAGAGGGCAAAGACCTCTGTTTTCAGCGCTTTGGCACGCTGCTTTACTTTCTGGAAGATGGTCATATCCTGGTTCGATGTGTTATTCTTCGGCATCGGTGATTCCCTGCTGTGAATATACTATAACGGCGAAAATCCTGGGGCTGGAAATAGAAGAGGGCGACCGCAAGAGTCGCCCCTATAATCGATTAGAAAAAGTGATGTGCTAGGCCCTGCCGCGCAGGTGGACGGCTTCGGCGACGCGGGCAACGGCGACGAGGTAGGCACCCATGCGCGGATCGACGCCGAACTGGTCGGTCATCTCGTAGACGTGGTGGAAAGCGTCGGTCATTGTCCGCCCTAACCGCTCGTGGACGGTTTCAAGGTCCCAGTAGTAGCCGTAGGAGTTCTGCACCATCTCGAAGTAGGAGACGGTCACCCCACCGGCGTTGGCGAGGATATCGGGAACGACCAGGATGCCGTTCTCGTGGAAGATGCGGTCGGCTTCGGGGGTAGTGGGGCCGTTGGCCCCCTCGACGATCAGCCTGGCCCGGACATCGGGGGCATTGTCGGCGCGAAGCTGGCCTTCGATGGCACACGGGGCCAGCACGTCGACATCGAGCGTCAGCAGTTCCTCGTTGCTGATGGCGGAAACTCCGTCGTGGGTATCGGCGTAGCCTTCGAGCAGGCCGCCGTGTGCGTCGGCATGCCGGGCAAGATCGTCGTAGTCGAGACCGTTGGGGTTGTAAATCCCGCCGGTGACGTCGCTGGTGGCGATCACCTTCGCGCCGTATTCCTTGCTGAGAATCTCGACCGCGTGCCGCCCGACATTGCCGAAGCCCTGCACGGCAACGGTCGCCCCTTCGAGCGGCATGCTAAGCCGCTGCGCGGCGAGCGCGGCGCAGATCGAGAGGCCCCGGCTGGTGGCGTCGGTGCGGCCCGCCGAACCGCCAAGCGGGATCGGCTTGCCGGTGATCATGCCGAACTCGTTGTGACCCTTGATCACGGCGAACTCATCGGCCATCCAGGCCATGATCTGCGGGTTGGTGAATACGTCAGGGGCCGGGACGTCCTTGTCGAGGCCGAGGATGTGGCCCACCTGCCGGATGTACTCGCGGCTCAGGCGTTCCAGTTCGGTAGGGGACATGATTTTCGGGTTGCAGATCACGCCGCCCTTCGCACCGCCAAGCGGGATGTTGACGACTGAACATTTCCAGGTCATCCACATCGCCAGGGCGCGAACGGTATCGATGGTTTCGTCGGGGTGAAAACGGATGCCGCCCTTTGTCGGACCGCGCGAGTCGTTGTGCTGGACACGAAACCCCTTGAAGATTTGCGTGGATCCATCGTCCATCCTGACGCCGAGCGTGACGTGCATCTCGCGCATCGGCTCACGAAGCAGGGCGTGGACGGATTGTTCAAGCTGGAGAATTTCAGCGGCGTGGTCAAGCTGCGCCTGTGCGATCTTCCAGGGATTGAGGGATTCATCAGCCATTATCGAATGCTCCTTAGCGGGCTAGTGTTTCGCGGTGTAAATATCTTCCTGTTTTCGGGGTCTTCGCGAAACACTCAGGCAGTTGGGCAAAGCGGGCAGCTAACACTGGCCGCATCTCGGCCCAACTGCAAAGATAACAACAAATTGTTCCAGGTGACCTATCATAACCGCCGGGCGAATCCGGGCGATACTCTTACAGTGTATGGCGAGTGGCGGGAGAAGGATAGCGATGGGTATCCTGAGTCGGGTGGATAGGTGTCATGGTCGGGACGGAATTTGTTGCGGCTCTGTAATGTGATGAACGACTCGCCGGGATGGCGATTCGCCATCAGCAGGAAATATTCGCATAATACCATCGTTCTGTCAGCAGACAAGTGGAGGGCCTGATCGGTTCGAAAGGGACAACCGATTCTATGTGGAAAGATTTGAGGCTCGCAGTGCTGATCGCCATCTGCCTGATCGTCCTTGGCGAGGGCGCGGCATGGCTTGCCGACTCGCAGCGTGACAGGCCGCCGCCGGGTCTGGGCACCAATCACCCGACTGTCGAAGAACGATGGCGGGATTTGAGAAAGGCGGCGAGACGGTCAGAAAGTATAGACTGTGTTTTCTTCGGCAACTCGATGGTCGGGTCTGCAATCGATGCCGGTATCATCGAGCAGGCAATTGGCAATGAACTGGGGCAGGCTGTCAACTGCTACGATCTGTCGGCGTCGGGCATGACGGCGTCCGACGTGGGCATATTTGGCGAAATCGTGGTGGAGTTCTATAAACCATCACTGATCGTCTATGGGATCAGCGCCCGTGACTTTTCCGAGGCGTTTGGGCAGGATGTCGACGAGGCGATGCTGGAATCGGAGTGGATACGATACCGACAGGGTGAGCCATCGCCGGGGGGCTGGCTGGGCCATCATTCTGAGGCGTACGGTCAGGTACTGGGATTGACTTCCTGGCTCAAGTATTTCTCTACGAATTGGACGCATCGCGACCCGGAACTACTCGATCTCCAGGATGACCGCACGGTGGAGGAAAGGCTGGGGGTCGTCAATATCATACCCGGTGACCAACTAGCTGCCCTGAAAACGCCGGAAGTCTCGGCAAGCGACATCGCCGGGTTGGATCAACTGATGGCGCTGCGCGATCAGAGTGTGACGGTGATCCTGGTCGAGATGCCGGTATACGAGGGTGTGTGGGAGCCGGTGTTCGGAGGATACGAGAATTACGCCGACCGGTTCCTCGCGCCGATGGATGCCTACGCCGAAGAGAACGACGTGGTGTTCATCCACTCGACGCCTTTTACACTGGTCGATGCGGAGGATTGGATCGACTGGGAACACATGGAGAAGTCGGGGCAGCGGGTATTCAGCGAATGGCTCGGCGAGCAGATTGTTGATGGCATCACCGAAGGTAAGATCGAAATTCCGACTGACTGAGTATGGCGATTCGCCTGTGGCCTGAAACAATCGCATAATAACGTCAATCTGCCAGTGGATGAATACACCATTTGAATCCGCACCTCGAAGGGGAAAAACAGCGCTGTATGTGGAAAAATACAGGACTCGCGATTCTGTTTGCCGTTTGTTTGCTGGCGTTTGGCGAGGGGGCGGCCTGGTTGGTCGATCCGCAGCGTGATATGCCACCGCCGGGACTCGGCACCAACCACCCATCGTTTGATGTCATTTGGGGGGGGCGGTCAAGGAAGCGCGCCGGACAGATGATATCAACTGTTTTTTTATCGGCAACTCGATGGTCGGGGGGGCGGTTGATGCCGAAGCCGTGGAGCGAATCATCAACGGGGAAGCAGGACAGGCTGTCAACTGTTACAACCTAGCGGCGGGAGGCGTAACAGCTTCCGAAGCCGGACTTCTCAGCGAAATCATCATGGATACCTACGATCCGGTGTTGATCGTTTACGGAATAAGTGCCCGTGACGTGTCCGGAGCTTTCGGGCAGGATGTCAGCGACGCGCTGCTCGATTCGGCCTGGATACAATACTGGCTGGGCAATCCGTCGCCGGGGGGATGGCTGGGTCATCATTCCGAGGCATACGGGCAGATACTGGGTGTCGTTGGGTGGTACAAACATCTCTTTCAGGATTGGCAGCATAGTTATAAAGAAGAGATACCTACCGAGGTAAGGCTGCGTGTGGACTTTGTGGAAGACGCGCGGCTGTACGATCTCAAAGCGCTGGTGCCCTCAGAGAGTGACCTGGCCGGACTGGACCAGGTACTGGCGCTGCGCGAGCAGGGGGTGACGGTGATCCTGGTTGAAATGCCATTTTACGAAGGTGCGCTGGAGCCGGTGTTCGGGGGGTACGAGAATTACGCCGACCGGTTCCTTGCGCCGATGGATACCTACACCGAGGTAAATGACGTGGTGTTCATCCACTCGACGCCTTTCACACTGGTCGATGAGAACGACTGGACGGACTGGGAACATCTGAATGAGTCCGGACAGCAGATATTCAGCGAATGGCTCGGCGAGCAGATTGTCGATGGCATCGCCGAAGGAAAGATTACGATTCAGGCTCATCAATATGCTGCTGATTGAAAATACTTCTCCCATCCTGATAGTATTGTTCGGCTTTTCCGGGCTGGTGCTGGCCGGATACTATCTTCTGCCCCAGCGGATGCGGACGATCTGGCTGCTGGCGAACTCCTATGGGCTGTATGTGCTGTGGGCCGGGACACATGCGATTGTTCTGCCGGTCTACACGCTGATCGTCTATGGGCTGGGCCGCTGGCTCGACCGGACGGAGAAGGGTCGGACGGCAATCTCCTGGCTGGGGATCGGGTTCAGCGTGGCGGCTCTGGCGTTTTTCAGGTACCCGCAGGACATACTGACTCCGCTGTTCGACGGGGCGGGGAACGTCGCTGCGAGGATCATGTTCCCGGTGGGTTTCTCCTATACGGTCATGTCGGGGATCGCCTACCTGGTCGACGTGAGGCATGGGCGAACTCCGGCCTACAAGAAGCTGACCGACTTTGCGCTGTTCCTGGCCTACTTCCCGAAACTGCTCTCCGGGCCAATCGAGCGGGCGCAGGTGTTCATCCCGAAGCTGATCGAGCCGCAGCGTGTCGACCGGGAGGCGGTGGGGCGGAACCTGTTACGCATCCTCGTGGGGTTATTCCGCAAGCTGGTGATCGCCGATATGCTGGTGACGATCATCCCGACGTGGGTGTTCGCGCGGCCTGCGCAATTTAGCGCGCCGGAACTGGCGCTGTGGCTGGTGGCCTACTCTTTTTACCTCTACAACGATTTCGCCGGGTACAGTCGGATCGTGCGGGGGATCAGTGGATTGTTCGGGATCGAACTGACACAAAACTTCGACGCACCGTATTTCTCGAACAGCTTCAGCACCTTCTGGAACCGGTGGCATATCTCACTTTCGCACTGGCTGCGCGATTACATCTTCTATCCATCGAGCCGGATTCTTCGAAAATTCTTCCCTGATCGGAATCACCTTGCCAATGTGTTCATCCCGCCGGTGCTGACGATGCTGGTCAGCGCTGTGTGGCATCAACTCAGCCTGACGATGCTGCTGTGGGGCGGACTGCATGGGATGTTTATGGGGATCGAGCGGCTGCTTTCGCTGCGAGGGCGGCGGGTGCCGGTCAACCAACAACCTTTATGGCGCAGGGCCGGGTCAACGCTGCTGGTGTTCGTGCTGGTGATCCTGGTGTGGGTGCCGTTCCGTACCTGGGGGCAGGAGACGATTGCCTACTGGCTTGGGCTGCTGAACTTCAGGACGTGGGGCGATCTGCTGATCGCGTCGAACTGGGCGATCGTCGGTGGGACGATGGCGGTGGTGATGCTCTCGGTGGGGCTGGATGTGATCCAGTTCAAAGGCGGCGAACCGGTGATCATGAAATGGCCCCAACTGCCGCGAACGGTTCTGGTCGTCGTGATGATCATCGTGCTGGCGATCAGTATCAATGCGGGCTGGCTGACTCCACCGTTTGTTTACCAGGGGATTTGATTTGAAACGCATATTGTATCGTTCTGGGCTGCTGCTGGCGCTGCTGATCCTTGCGGGCTGTGCGGCAGACCAATCGCCGGTTTATGAGAATCCGCTGGCGGGGGTGCCACCGGAAGGGGCCGAGGCGCGGCTGGGGTGGGGGGCGATCAGCGGGATGGCGGTCGCGCCCGACGGTGAAACGGTCGTCTTTGCGACGCGCTGCGCGCTGCTTTTCTATAGCATCGATCCGCTGGCTCTGGTGCGTATCGATCCACTGGACTTTGTGCCGCTCAGTATCGACTGGTCGGCGGATGGGTTGACTCTGGCGCTGGGGCGCGAAGATGGGCGGGTGATCCTGTGGAACGTGGACACGGGCACACCCATCGGGGAGATCGATACGCGGACGCGGCTGGTCAACCGGGTGGCTTTCAGCCCCACCGGCGATCGACTGTTAACCGGTTCGGAAGGCGGGCAGGTGATCGTGTGGGACGCGGCGGGCGCAGCGGTGCAGTCGTTCAGCACGGATGAGTACCGGGTCGGGGTGCTGGCGTGGAGTTTCGGCGGCACGCTGATCGCGGCGGCGGGCGAAACGGGCGTCAGCGTGTGGAACGCATTGACCGGTGACCTGATCGCCACGCGGCAGTTCCCCGATACCGTCCACGATCTAGCGTTTATCGACGACGGAGACCTGATCGCGGTGGCTTACGGCTACCTCGATACCGGGGAAGGGCGTCCGCCGGGAGGACTGGCGATCTGGAATGTGCCCGCCGACTCGGTGACGATGGTCGAGCGGGGGGCACTGGCCCCGTGGAGTGTCGACTGGCAGCCGGGCGGCGATCGGCTGGCGTCGGGCTGGGGCGGGACGACGCCCGTTCTCGTTGAAGCGGATGGAACGATCCTCGACGCTTTTAGCGATCAGCCTGAAACGCCGTTCGACGAACTGGTCGAGGTGGCCTGGATCGACGAGCGGACGCTGCTGACCCGATCGCAGCATGGGGTGATCGGGGTGTGGAACACACGGCGGGAGCGGCTGATCGACTCGGCGACGATCACCGGGCACATCGACGTGGTGAGCGGGGTCGACTGGTCGGCGGATGGCACGCAGATCGCATCGGCGGGGCTGGATGGACGGGTGATCGTGTGGGATGCGAAAACGGGCGAGGAAGTGCTGCGGCTGGTCGATGCGGATCACAACCGCGCGCTCGACGTGGCGATCAGCGACGATGGCGTGTGGCTGGCGGCGGCGTGGGGATCGCAGCAGGGTGAGGAGATCGAGGGGCAGGCGATTGGTATCTACGATCTGGAAGATGGGCGGCAGGTCGTGCGGATCGACGGCGGGGTGTTTGCATGGGCAGCGGGCGGCGATCAACTGGTGGTGGCTGATGAAAATCGCGCGGCGATATGGTCGTTTGCCGGTGACAGAGTGATCGACCTGGCTGTGCTGAACGATTCGATCAACCGGCTGGCGTGGTCGGGCGATGGACGATGGATCGGCGGGGCGGCGGGCGCTGAGATAATCGTCTGGGACGCAGCATCGGGGGATGTGGCGTATCGACTGGTGCATCCATCGGGCGAGGTGAGCGATCTCGACTTCAGCCCGGATGGCGAAATGCTGGCGGCGGTCGCGTACGGGGGTCGGCTGGCCCGCTGGGAACTGTCGGGCGGTATGGTGAATGATTGGACCGACCCACCGGTCGATTATTTCAACGCGCTGGTGTTCAGCCCGGCGGGGGATCGGCTGGCGGCGGGGATCGGCTTCCACGCGGGGGCGGGTCTGCTTTACGACGCGGCGACCGGGGAGCAGATCGGGCTGTACGCGGATCAGAACGGCCCGGTGCTCGATCTCGACTTCAGCCCGGACGGGACGCGGATCGCGGTTGGTTCGACGGGGGGGACGGTTGTTGTGTGGGGCGTGGAGCAGGATTCATCCACAGATTACACAGATATCACAGATTTTTGGTCTGGTTGAGTGTGTTGGCTGATAGACTTGGATCGGTTGGGGCTGCGGATAGCAGGGATTCGATCCGCGAATTGCGCGAATTACGCTAATTAGCTGTGCTCGCTACCGCTCGCAAATCAATCTTTTCCGGCGTTCTTATCCCATCGTTTTGATGGCTTCAACAAGTTGATCGAACGCTTTGCAGTTGTTTCTGGTGAGATACGGTGACCGTGTAGAGTTCAATTGGTGATACTTTTGGTAGCTGAACAACTCTGGCACCACCGTCAACCATTCACGCCGACTGCGCCCCTGAACAATGTGGGCTTCTCTTTCGATGGCCTGTCGAACCAGATACCAACCGTAACGCTGTGACGGAACACTCCCATAAAACCCGTAACTGCGTGAGGAATATGGGAAATACTCAACGATAAATACACCTCTGGCGACTGCTTTAAGTTCACATTTCTCGATCAAGTCCTTAAAGTATTCGGTCCAATATGTATCAGATGCATACTTTCTTCGATCCAGCCGAAATATCGGGTAGTCAAGTGTTCCGTGTCGTAAATTTGTAAATGTGTCCTCCAAGAGATCGGAATCTGGTTCTTCAACCTTACGAGGTTCTTCGGGTGATCGAGGATTCAGCAATAAAAGCACAACCGGCGCATTTGGATTGCCTAGAAAGGGCTGCGGAAGTTCATCGGGACGAATCTTTGTTTCGTCGGATGCTTTCTTGTTGAATGCTTCAATAGCGGGCAGATCATCTTTCAAGATATAAGAGGCTGCCGTCGGTAAATCCAGCCAGGGGTTGCGCATAATTTAAACCCTGCTTTCTCTGAAAAGCGCGTTGTTGTGCGGGGGCAGCGTGCTGCGCCCGCCAGTCGACTAGCAGTCGACCGGGATCATCTTTAGCCCGGCGTCTTCAGCGCCGAGAGATTCCCTAATACTCCACATCCAGCGGCACATAGCCCGCATCATCGACCAGGTACCTCGCGTCGCGGAGGCTGAGACTACCCCGGTAGTATCGATTATCGGCGTTGGCGCTGGCTAATGCCGCGCACAGGGCTTCGGGGGCGGCGGCGCGGATCGACTCGATGGATGGGTAGCCTGCGTCGATGATCCACACGGCAAAGACCGGGCTGACATAGCGCAGGCGGGAAAGGTCGGCAAGGCGGGCGAGGAGCAGCGCCTCGTCGTCGGTGAGGTCAAGTTGCTGGGTGAGTTCGTTTCGCGCATCTTTTGCCGCGACCCGGTCGAAGAGGTGGATGGTTGTTTTGATCCCGGTCGATTCGAGCTTCTGCTTGATCTCGTCCGGCAGGTTGGGAAAGTCGGCGATGGGGCGGGCCTGCGGGTGGTAGCTGTTGACCTCGCGGCGGAGGACGGTCAGGTAGTCGACCGGGAGCGAGGTGACTCCGGCGAAGCGCTCGACCTTCTGCTTCGTTTTCAACGCCTGCTGGAGCGCGTCGAGATCGTGGATTCCCTGCGCGTGGATCGCCGCAAATCGCTCGTCGATCTGATCGAGGAGAATCTGCTGGCTGGGGATCAGATCGGCGGATTGCAGCTTCTGCTTCAAGATGTCGAGTGAGATGGTGGACAGATCGATATAGTATCCCATCGAAGGCTCCCGGTGCAGTTACAGGGCAGAACATTTGTGCTTATTACCTCATAGTATCGCATATCTTCGGCAGGTGCGCAAGCGGTTGTACATCGGCGCGAGGTGAGGATAAACTAACGTCTATCCGACAATTCGCTTCGTTCATTGGGAGACAATAAAAAGGGAAGGGTGATCGATGAGACACAAACCGAGATTGACTATCAGCCTGATCGTTCTGGTGCTGGTGATCCTGGCCTGTGGCCGCCTGACTTCTCTGCCGCCAATGGCGACACCGACCTTCACATCCGGCGCAGCGCCGAAAGCCGTGACGTCGACTCCGGTCGTTATGGCTCCGGGTGAAATGACTCGCCTGCCACCGGACCTGACCCCTGAGGCCGAAGTCGAGACGGGCGGCGAACCGTCTGCCGGGGCGGAGGGGATCGGCGACCCGTATTACCCGGAGATGGGCAACGGTGGCTATGATACGCTCCACTACGACCTCGATCTGACGGTCGATATGGATGCGGAGACCATCGCGGGGACGGCGACAATCGAGGCGGTGGCGACGCAGGCGTTGAGCCAGTTCAACCTCGATTTCATGGAGTTTTCGATTGACCATGTCGATATCGACGATCAGGCTGCCGACACTCGTTACGAGGGCGCCGAGTTGATCATCACCCCGGCGGTGACTATCGTCGAGGGGCAGACTTTCTATGTTGAGGTTGCATACAGCGGACATCCCGGTGCAGGTCTCCCAGCCGACTGGCCCGAATACAAATCGGGGTGGCAGTTCTATGATGGCGGCGTGTTCGTCACCGGAGAGCCGGAGGGCGCATCGACGTGGTACCCGGTCAACGAGCATCCGCTCGACAAGGCGACGTATACCATCACGATTACCGTCGAGAAACCGTACGAGGTTGCGGCCAACGGCCTGCTAATCGAAACGGTCGATAACGGCGATACGACGACCACGACCTGGGATTCCGACGATCCAATTGCCTCGTACCTGGTGACGGTCGCCATCGGTGAGTTCGACGTGTATGAGACGGTCAGCGAGAACGGCGTGCTGGTGCGTAACTACATCCACGTGGATGCGGACAGGACGGACATAAGCGAACTGGATCGCACGCCGGAGATCATCGACTTTTACTCGGCGATCTATGGCGATTATCCCTTCGATGCTTACGGTGTGGTTGTTCATGACAAACAACTCTGGTTTGCGCTGGAAACGCAGACGCTCACCGTCTTTGGCGATTACTGGATCGAGGAGACGGTGGCCGCGCACGAACTATCGCACATGTGGTTCGGTGACTGTGTCAGCCCGGCGCGCTGGCAGGATATCTGGCTGAACGAGGGCTTTGCGACTTATTCGCAGGTTTTATGGGATGAGTATGCTTACGGGGAAACCAGTGCTAAAGGGATGCTCTTTGAGTTCTATAAAGATGCGGCGACAACAGGACGCGGCGTGATAATCGGCGATCCGGGGCCGGATACCCTGTTCGCCCGCGCGGTTTATGATCGCGGGGCGCTGACGCTCCATGCGCTTCGTTTGCGGGTCGGGGATGAGCCGTTCTTCCAGATTGTGCAGACGTATTTCGCCCGTTTCCAGAATGGAAACGCCACGACCGACGATTTCATCGGTGTGGCGGAGGAGATCAGCGGGGAGGAACTGGACGAGTTCTTCGACGAGTGGTTGTATCAGGAGAAGCTGCCCGACATCCCGGAGATGAATTTGTACGCGGAGGATTTTGAGTAGGGGGCGGCATACCTGGGGATAAATCCCCAGGCTAAAAGCGATACGTCGACCTGCGGTCGACTCCAGAGGGCGGGGACAAGCCCCGCCCCTACGAGACGGATCGAAAAAATCGGCCCGTGGCCGGGAGGGTATGATGTCGATGCGAAAAGCGATTGTGATAGTCGGCGGGCTGATGTTGATCGGCGTGCTGGCTGGCTGTACATCCGATGAGGGGCTGTCCGTGACGGCTGCCCCTCAGGTCGATCCTCCGACGGTGGCACCGACGGTGATCGAGACGGTGGCGGTCGAGGCGACGGTCACCGCGAGTCCAACACTGGCGGAAACGCCGGTGCCGGTCATCACGCTGCCGTATATCCCGATAGTACCAGAAGGCGCAGTCGCCCGTATTGGGATGGGTTATCTCAGGGAGGCGGCGCTTTCTTCGGATGGACAGTATCTGGCCGTAAGCACGAGTGTCGGGACATTCCTATATCGGATGGACACGTACGAAAAGGTGTGGGGTATTGATCAGATAACATCTTATCTGACCTTCTCGCCCGACAGCCGGTTGCTGGCCGGTCGGCGGTCAGAGGATTTTGTGCTGTGGGAAGTCGAGACCGGGAAATTGCTGCAATCCTTTGAGACTAATTATGTAGCCTTTTCGCCCGATTCAAGCAGATTGGCTTACGGTTCTAATAACAGTGTCATCGTCTGGAACATCCTGAGTGGTACCGTTGATATATCCCTGACCGGGCATTCCGACGAAGTTACTTCAGCGACATTCGTGACTGAAGATATCCTTGCTACTGGGGGGGGAGACGCGAAGGTAATCCTGTGGAACCTCGCAGCGGGTGAGATAGCACGAGTGATAGAGGAGCATGAGAGTCCCGTCCATGCCCTGGTTGTATCACCAGACGGGCAGATACTTGTGACCGGTTCAGACAAAAAGACTGTGCTGTGGGATGCGCTGACCGGAGAAAAGTTACTCACAATAGATGATCGCTATGTCGATCCAATATTCTCTCCAGACGGAGCTCTGTTGACAGCCAACAATGAAGACTGGATCACTCAAATCTGGGACGTTAGCAGTGGGCAACTGCTGCGCCATCTGGATGAACTTGGCCATGTGACAAGCACGGCTTTTTCACCGGATGGGTACCTGTATGTGGCCAGTCGCCAGACTAACGCCATTCACAAGATCGATCCCCGCACCGGCGAGACGATCTTGATACTGGATGGATTCACCAATGAGATTGACCATGCGGTCTTATTGTCTGATGGATCACAACTGCTCACCGCTGGATCGAGTTATGGAGAAACAACAGTCAGGCTGATCGATCTGAGGAGTGGACAGGTTATCTTCGAAAAGAGCGGCTTCACCGAAAGAGACCTGCAGGATGCAGACATCTCGCCGGATGGGAGTCTCGTTGCAGTCGGTGTTGATGCTTCCGCCGAATCCGCCGAGGAAGCCATATTTCTTTGGGACACCTTCACCGGGGAAATGGTCGCTGCTTTGCCAGGACACTACCCCGAAGTTGAATTCTCCCCCGATGGACGGTGGCTGGCGTACCGGTCAGCAAGTTCAACCATTACCCTCTGGGACGTCGGGACTCATCAGCCGGTATTCGAAATCAAAGGGCCAAGCGATGAACTGGTGTTTTCACCCTATGGAGAAATTCTGGCTGCAGAAGATGGCCAATCGATCGTTTTGTACGAACTGCCGGACGGGGATATCTTCCAAGAATTCAAGTATTCTCCCTATGTCTCCACGATGACCTTCTCACCTGACGGTACTCAACTGGCCGCCGGATTGTGCCCGGTTTCAAGAGATGACGATGCAGTCATCAGAATCTGGGACATTGCCAGTGGTCAACTTCTTCATGAGTTGTCTGGACACCAGCTATGCATTGACAGCTTGGGCTACTCACCCGGTGGAGATATTCTTGCATCCGCTTCTTATGATCAAGCTTTTGTCTGGGATATTGAGACTGAGCAACTGGTAAAGATACTACCGGGGAGATACATAGTAAAAAGTGTAGACTATAGCCCGGACGGAACGCTGCTGATTTCCGGTTTGTGGGATGGCACGGTCATCCTCTGGCCGGTGGAGTAGTACTAATGAATATCAGACAAAAAAAGGGCGAGTCGAATGGCTCGCCCTTTGGCATGTCGATCAACCGGCGCGGGTTACGGCCCGGTGCCCATGCTGCCGATCACATACACGTCGTCCTGAAGCTCGACGGTGACGAACAGCATCTTGTCCCTGATCCAGGGATCGTCTAACTCGCCGTTCCCGGCGATCCAGTTCGAGTCGATGCCCATGACCGGCTGCACGGAGAAGGTCACCATGACGGTGAACTGTAAATCGCCCCGCGATTGCAGTTCGGTGCCCTCGATCTGGTAGTCAACCAGGCGCGACAGGTCGTCGATCTCCGGGCAGAGGTAGTGATCCAGGTAGGCCGACATCAACCAGGCGGCGACATCCTCCTGGGTCATGCCCTCGATGTCGGCGACGGGAAGCTGCGGATTTTCCGGGCCGCAGGTGTGCCCGGTTTCCATTCCCTCGTAGGGTTCGATCTCGTGGACTTCGCCGTTGGCCTTGAGCTTGGTGACCTGTATCTGGCAGCCGCCCGCATCGGGGACGCCGCAGGTCATCTCACCCCACACGCTGACCTTCGAACCGGTATCGCGCAGACCTGCGATGATCTCGTCGAGCACGAGATCGCCGTCGGGCATCGCGGGGGCAGAGCTGATGCCGTACTCGATGGGATAGTCACCGGCCAGCACGAACGCGTCGTCGACCTGGGCCATGTCGCCCTTGCCGACAATCGTCCCTTCCCAGCCGTCGACGATGTCCGGGTCGAAGAAGTCGCCGGGGCCGTCGACGCGCAGCTTATCGACACGCATCTGGCAGCCGTTGACGTCGGGGACTCCGCAGGCGAGCGATCCCCAGAAGTGGGCATACTTGCCCGGCTCGTCGTGATCGCGCAGGGCGACGATCTGCGCCTCGACTTCGGCGTCGTCACCGGCAATGCCGAACGGCCCGACACCCTCATAGACAAGCGTGACGAAGTCGTCGTATTCCGCGCCGTCGGGGGTGGTCGAGACACTGCCCATCCAGCCGATCACCTGCGTTTCGGTGATTTCGGCGGCTCCTCCGCCACCTGATGGTTCTTCACCTTCGGCTGTCTCCGGCTGGGTTTCCTCTGTATCGGGTTGGACCGCCTCCTCTTCCATCGGGGGTAGGGACGGTACCGGGACTTCGGTCGAAGTATCCTTGCTGCCGAGCAAGACGGCACATCCTGACAGGAGCAGCGCAACAATCAGCAGGCCATAGATGACCTTTTTCATCTCTTTATTTTCAAATCCTCCATCTTTCGTTGTTGGCTTTGTGTAGAAAGCGTGAGCATGACCCCCACCCCGGCCCTCCCCCTTCCAGGTGGAGGGAGCAGATTCACATTTTATACAGTTGAGCCTCGTTGTTTATTGCCCCTCGCCTATATTGTAGACCCAATTACGATTTCCGGGGCGAACTGGACAAAAAAACACCGGTTGACCGGTGTCTTTCGTCATGAAAGGTGGAAAGCAGGGAACTTATCGCTTTTGCGGATCGTCAAGATTGGATTGACAGAATGCTCAGGGCAGGGCGGCAAACAACGACTGTGGTGCGAACACGCAGCCTACCAGTGTCGGGCCGGTGTGGGCACCCAGCACCGGGGCGATGGGTGACGTGGGCAGCCACTCGACATCGAACAGCTTGTCGATCTGCTCGCGGAGCGCCTCGGCACCGACCGGGTTGGCGGCGTGCATGATCTGGACTCGAAGCGCAGTGCCTGGCTCGTGCTGTTTGGCGATCAGGTCAACGATATGCGAAACAGCGCGGCTGAAGGTGCGCGCCTGCCCGAACTGCTCGTATTTCCCCAGGACTTTTTCCACGCCGATGATCGGCTTGATGTTCAACGCCTGGGCCAGCAGCCCCTTGATATGGCTGATCCGCCCGCCGTGAATCAGGTATTTCAGGTCGGAGAGCGTATAGAGCAGCTCAGTCGCATCGCTGACCTGCTTGAGGAAATCGGTGATCTTTTCTTTGCTCCACCCGGCCTTGATCGCCTTGAATGCGGCTTCGACCTGCCAGCCCTCCGCGCCGGAAAGCGTCTTGGTATCGACGACGGTGACCTCGGCTTCAGGCACCATTTCAGCGCCAATCTGGGCCGCCGAACTCGTGCCGCTCAATCCCGACGAAATGTGGATCGACAGAATATCAGGATCGGTCTTTGCCATCTCGCGGTAAATTTCGGCGAACTCGCCTGCCGAGGGCAGGGAGGTAGTCGGCAGGCTCTCAGACGACGAGAGCAGCGCGTAGAACTCGTCGGGCTGAATATCGACGCCGCTGCGGTATGTTTTATCATCCAGGATGATCAGTAGAGGGGCGAAGATCACATCGAGTTGCTCGAGCTGCTCGTTGGAAAAATCCGCGCCCCGGTCGGTCAGTATTTGCATGTGTTATATTGTCTCCTCGTGTTGACAGCCTGTCCACAATTCGCTGTGTTTATTTCGGGCAGGTTGTAGGTTAAACGGAGTATACCAGATTTCGAGGCGGGGTGGGATTTTGTTAACAATTGAGAGAGGTATTTGTAATAGACGGATCACCCCCTTTGTCGGGGCTGCGGTTCGGCACTTCCGCTGGCCCCCTTCGCCGTTTCGCGGCACTTCCTCCGGAGGGGCAGGTGGAATCATAATCGTATGCACCGGAGGAAAACAGGCCGAGATTGGAGCCATTTCCTCAAAAGTTGGAAAACCCTAACCCACTATCGAACAAACGTTCGACAATGGGCGTTGACACCGCATCCGAAAATCGAGTATTATAAGGCGTAGAACAGACGTTCCGTTCTGGTTTTTTGCTAACAACAACTGACGCAGCCTGATCAGCAGGCACGCGGGGGATGAGCGCCCCGCACCGGGATCGATTTCCTGGTGCGGGGCGCTTTATTTTTAACAGCCGAGGGGGGAAATGGATGGAAAATGAGATCATGAACCCGGCGCAGGGAGTGTGGATCGGGGCGGATGGCCGCTCGCGGCAGGTGCGGATCAAGGGTGGGCCGCTCTACGATGCGTTTCACGGTATCCACCGCCAGCGCGACTATGACCTGAGCGCCTCGCGCAGCGACCTGGCCCGCGCCTATGCCAGCGCGGTCTGGGCGTATCGCTGCATCAAGCTGCGTTCCGATGCCGTCGCCGGAGTGCCGCTGGTGCTGCTGGATCGGGACGACAACCCGATCGAGGAGCACCCGCTGCTCGACCTGCTGCGCGATGTGAACCCGACGACGATGAACCTGGGCGACCTGCTCCGGGCAACCGAAGCGGCCTACAACATCTGGGGATCGGCCTACTGGCTGATCGTACGGCAGGGGCGGCGTCCGCGCTGGCTGGTGTGGCTCAACCCGCAGACGGTCGAGCCGGTCACCGACAGCCAGCAGGGGGTGATCGCCTATCGCCAGACGGTCGACGGGCAGACCCGCGAGTACGCCCCCGAAGACGTGATCGTGTTCCGCAACTTCGATCCGCTGGACGATCTGGGCGGGCTGAGTCCGCTTTCGGTCGCTTTACAGGAGGTCAATGCCGATCTCAACGCGGCGCGGTTCGTCTCGGCCTTCTTCGCCAACGACGCCCGCCCGGCAGGGCTGCTGACGACCGATCAATCATTGCAGCAGAGCGAGATGGAACGTGCCCAGACCTGGTGGACGAAACTCTTCGGCGGGACGCGCAACAAGTGGAAAACCGGCATTTTGGGCAGCGGGCTGCGCTGGCAGACGATCACCTTTGCGCCGACCGACCTGGCATTGAACGATCTGCGGGCCGAAGATCGCCGGGCGATCTGTGCGGTGTTCGGCGTGCCGCCGGGGATGGCCGGGGCCTGGGAATCATCGAATTACGCGACCGCCCGCGAACAGAAGGCGAGCTTCTACGAGGACACGATGCTGCCGCAGCTCGAATACCTGGCCGAAGTGCTGAACTGGTCGCTGGTGCCCGCTTACCCTGATCTCACCGCACGCGGGGCGCACCTCGCGTGGGATACCGACAGCATCACCGCGCTGCGCGAATCGGCGACCGACAAGGCGCGGCGAATGGTATCGCTGTTCGAGGCGGGGCTGGTGACCCGCAACGAAGTCCGCACGCAGCTGGGGCTGATCGCCCTGCCGGAAGAGGAGAATGGATTCATGTTCGACTTGAACCAGACGGTATCGGCCCGGTATGACCCGCTGACCATATCAGGGGATATCCCTGAATCGGCGGAGGAGGTCAAGGCGCTGTGTGACGAACTCAAACGCTGGGAGCGATTCGCCATCCGGCGGATCAAAGCCGGGCGCGATTTGCGCCGCTTCGAAAGCAGCCTGATCCCCGCCGAGCTGCGGGAAAGCATCGAGGCGAGACTCGGCGACGCGCAAACGCTCGACGAGGTGTTCGCGCTGTTTGGCGAGGCGCTGGAGGCGGTGAACCGATGAGCAGGCAAACTATCAAGGCAATCGACACAAACGATCAATGGATACTCGACGTTCTGGGTGTGCCGTTCGGGGGGCCGTTCGGCGGCAAGGACGCCCAGGGCGAATACTTCACGCCCCAGACCGACCTGTGGCTGGAGCGAATCCCAAAGCGCCCCGTTGTGTACTATCACGGGCTGGCGGAAGGGGCAGGCGATCCACAGGTGATCGGCGAAGAACTGGGCTGGGAGCGCCGCGAGGACGGAATCTGGTTCCGGGTGGCGCTCGACAAGGCAAAGGCGCTCGCGCAGCGCGTGTGGAAGGCGGCCCAGGCAGGGCTTGCCCGGGCCTCATCAGGCGCGATCGGGCACCTGGTCCGCACCGCCGCAGATGGCCGGATTCTGGTCTGGCCGGTCGGCGAACTCTCGCTGCTCGACGCGCGCGAACACCGGCCCGTCAACCCATACGCGGTGGCGATGCCCTACCGGGTGGAGGCGGTCAAGGCAAGGGCGGCATTCGAGGCTGCCGGGCTGACTGCGCCCGACATCGCACCGCCGGAAACGAAACCAACCAATCAACAGGAGACTGAATTAATGGATGAACAAACCGTACGCACGATCATCCGGCAGGAGATCGGTAGCGCGCTCGACCTGCGCGGCCTTGACGAGCCGGAGCCAGACGCCATGTTTCTGACGCGGCAGGCTCCCGCCGTGATCGGCTCGCGCGGAGAGTCGGCACTCAGCGCCAACGGCACGCCCTTCGTCGATGCGATCAAGGCGATGCGTCAGGGCCGCTTCGACGTGGTGCGCTTTCAACTGGCCGGTAAGGCACTGGCCGAAGGCACCGACAGCGCCGGGGGCTACCTGGTGCCGGTCGAGCACAGCAACAAGCTGGTCGAGATGCTCCGCGCCCGGACAGCCGTCCGAGCAGCCGGGGCAACGATCATCCCGATGAGCAGCGATACGCTGCAAATCCCCTCCCAGACGGGCGGCGCGACCGCCTACTGGGTGGCAGAGAACGCGGCGATCACCGCCTCCGACCAGACCTGGGGGCAGGTCGATCTTCAGGCCAAGAAGCTGGCCGCGCTGACCAAGCTCTCCGCCGAGCTGTTCGAAGACAGCGACCCGGCGGTCGAGGCGCTGGTGATGGCCGACCTCGCCCGCGTGCTGGCGCTCGAAGAAGACGTCAAGTATCTGCGCGGCGACGGATCGAGCAACACGCCGGAAGGTCTGGAGAACATCAGCGGCGTGCATGTCGATTCGACCACGCTGGGCACCGACGGCGATACACCCGATTTCGATACGCTGGCCGACATGCTCTACAACCTCGACGCGGACAATGTCCCTGCCGAGGGGCGCGCGTGGATCGTGCATCCGCGCACGGTCAACACGCTGCGGCAGATCAAGGACGGCGACGACAAGTACCTGTGGGCCGATCCTTCAGCGCCCGGTGACCCGCCGACGCTGTGGGGCTACCCGGTCTTCACCACCACCGCTGTCCCGATCAACGAGACGCAGGGGGCCAACTCGGACTGCTCGACGATCTATCTGGGCTGCTGGCCTGAGTTCGTGATCGGGCAGCGCAAGGCGCTCGAGCTGCGGGCATCCGATGCGGCAGGCAACGCCTTCGAATACGACCAGATCTTCATCCGCGCCATCATGCGCGTCGACTGCAACGTGCGGCATGCCGCCAGCTTCGAGGTGCTGAAGGGCGTGAGGGCGTGATCGAGGGCTGAATCGGGTTGATATGACCTTTAAGAATCTGGTTCGGTAATAAACGTGGCTGGTGCAGCTGGCAATGATCCACCCCCTTCGACCGACCTACGGTCGGCCACTTCCCCCTTTCAGGGGGCAGAGATGGGGGCGATCAGGGGCAGCCGGGTGCATGAACGACCTGACAGGCCCGGGGCTAAAGCCAACGGGCTAAAGCTCGCCAAAATACAAACAATGTTGTTTCTATGACAACTTATTCATGTACCCGGGGTAGCCAGTTGTCTTGACGCGAGTCTTATGACCGGACACTTTTCTTAAACTCATTCAAGGCTGAATCAAATGAGGGCAAGTCGAAGCTTGCCCCCATGCTTGGGGAGGTGCAGTCCCTCTGCCGGGGCAACTACCGGGCGAGGGAAAGCCGCCCGGAGAAGGACTGCACCCTGAGCATAGCAAGCAGGCTGTCAATTCAGTGTGAAGATTTATGAATATTGAACTCGACATTTATGAAAGGGTTCTTACAGGGACTCGAACAGAGTTAAAGGAAGGTTATATGGCCGATTATACAACGCTAAATATCGTAAAAACCTACCTGCGGATCAGCGCCTCGACCGACGACGATCTGCTCGAAGACCTGATCACCACTGCCAGCCGGATGATCGACGATCACTGCGGACGGCGGTTCGTCGCAGAGGGCGGGACGCGCACCTATGACGCGGTCGGGCCGCATATCATCGGGCGGCTGCTGCTGCTCGACGGCGACCTGCTGTCGCTGACGACGCTGACCAACGGCGACGGCAGCGAGATCGACGCGGGGGACATAGTCCTGCGCCCGACCAACTCGACGCCCTATTTCGGGATTTCGCTCAAGCAGGGCAGCGGGCTGGCCTGGACGTACGACTCCAGCCCGGAGGAAGCGATCAGCGTGGAAGGTCAGTGGGGGTTTTCAGCGAGCGCCCCGGAGCCGGTGGCGCAGGCGGCGATCCGGCTGACCGCGTGGCTTTACCGGCAGCGCGATACCGGCGCGGAAGGATCGGCGGGGGTGCAGGTCAGCGATCGGGGTGGGGCGGTACCGCCCGCCCGGCTCCCGCGTGACGTGATCGATCTGTTGTCGCCTTACATCTACCTGCGGATGAAGGCGGCGGGGTAAATACCCCCTATCGGTTCGCCATCTTCCCACCCCCTTCGACCGACCTGCGGTCGGCCACTTCCCCCTTCCAGGGGGCAGATAACGGGTGGATTGGAAAGTAAAAAAGGAAGAACAGTATGTCATGGAGAACGGCATTTGAAAACCTGGCGGCGATCAGCGTGACGGGGATCGCAACAAGCTACGATCTCGACGATCTGCCGAACGTGCTGCCCGCCGCCGAACTGCCCGCGCTGGTTCCGACCTTTCCGGAGAGTACCGGCATGCTGAACGAGGATCAGCAGGGGCTGTCGACGCTGACCTATGACGGCGCGGCGTGGCTCTCGACGCTGAGCGTCGACCACATGCTGTACTGGACTCCGGCCTGGTCGGATACCGGGCTGACGGGCGTGCTGCCCGACCTGATCGCCGCCGTCGACGATTACCTGGAGGCGGTCAGCGCCAAGGCCACGCTCGACGGGGCGCTCCATGCGCCGCTGGCGATCAGCCGGGTGCAGGTGGGGGTGTTCAGCTTCGCGGGGGTTCAGTATTACGGGGTGCGCTTCCGTCACTGCTGGCAGCGGATCGTCTAGGCGGCGGCATAGCACAATCTAACCGGGATGCTTTTGCTTGAGAGCTGACGTATCTCACCCAACGAGGGTGCCCACCGGAGGAGGGCAGGGACAAGCCCTGCCCCTACGAGATGAGATCAGGGAAAAGAAGCTCTCGACAAAGTTGTTCAGTATTCAGATAAAGAATCATCGTGTGAGGTTTTTACGTAAAGGAGAGGCCCATGCCGAGGGCTGAATACACAATTGAGGTGGAGCTTGAATATAACACGTGGACGGACATCAGCGGGGACTGGCATACACCGGTACCGCTGATCATCGAGCGGGGGATCGAACCGGGGAAGCGGCTGGCGGGGATCGGCAGGCTGAGTTTCGCGCTGCACAACCCCGACGGACGTTACACGCCCGGCCACACGAACCTGACATCGGGCTGCGGGTAAAAGCGAATGACGGGGCGAATACCTATCCGCTGTTCTACGGGCGGATCACGGCGATCACGCCGCAGCGATCCGCACAGAAAAACGACCGACATTCGCTTTACGTGACGATTATTGCCCAGGACGATATCGACTCGCTGAAGCGGGTGCCGGTCGGGGCATTCCCGCTGATGATCGACACGCAGGCGGGCGATCTCGCGGAGAGACTCATCAGCCGGGCATTTGTACCACCGGGACGGTTCGCCACCTGGCGGCTCGATCACCCGCAGGCGTGTGCATTGGGGGAGGGATCGACCCTCTCCGATGCGGATACCGGCGTCGATCTCGACGCGGGGCAGAGCATCTTTCCCTGGGCGGGCGATACCTGGATCGCCGATCTGCCGTGCCTGAATGCGCTGCGCGATGTCTGCCTGAGCGAATGGGGAACGTTTTACATTGCCGCCGATGGGACGCCAACCTTCAAGGATCGGCATGCGCGGCCCAAACACGTCGACGCCGACGCCGAACTGAGTGCGCGGCTGGCCGGGCTGACCGTCGAGCAGGAGGCGGCGCGGATCGCCAACCGGATCGAGCTGACCGTCCACCCGCGCGAGGTATCGGACGAAACGGCGGTATTGTGGCAGGCCAACCACGACATCCAGATCAAACCCGGACAGGTGCGTGTCATCACCTGTCCCTTCTCCGATCCCGACCAGCAGGTCGCCCACATCGCAGGAGAAGACCTGATCGTCCCCGTGCCGGGCGTCGACTTCACCGCGACGGCGGGTACAGGTGATGGGGGCGCGGATGTGACCAACCAGGTGCAGATTGAAATGGCAGCAGGCGGAATGTCGGCGCGGTTGACGCTGGCGTCGACCGCCGATGAGAAGATCGTCCGCATCCACGATTTACAGGTGCGCGGGAAACCGATCCGCACCTTCTACCCGGCGGCGGTGGCCGTCGAGGATGCGGTCAGTAAGGTGACAGTGGGGCGACACCTGCTCCAGATCGACCTGCCGTTTCAGGAAGACAGCACCGAGGCCGAAGACCTCGCCACGATGCTGATCGCCAATCGCAAGGATGCTCATCCGTGGTTGGCGGTGACCGTCGAGGCGACGGCGGATGGCACACTGCTCACACACGCCCTTGCCCGTGATGCTGGCAGTCGTCTCCAGTTGACCGACCTCGACCTGGGACTGGACGAGGCCGCCTGCTTCGTGGATCACGTTCGCCACGAGGTGGAGCGTGGGGGAATATCCCACCGCGTGGTGTGGCGCACCAGTCCCGCCGATCTCGATCGCTACTGGGCGCTGGGTACGTCCCAGGCCCGGCTGGGCCAGTCGAACCGGCTGGCGTATTGATGTGAAGTTTTTGAGCAAACTTTTACAAAAATGTGTGGTTGTAGGGGCAAATGAACTTTAACAAATTAATGCGGTAACAGAAGCCTCTTTGATGAGCGAAGATCAACCCCCTTTGTCCCTTCGGGACATTTCCCCCACCCCCTTCGGCCGACCTGTGGTCGGCCACTTCCCCCTTTCAGGGGGCAGATATGGGGAAGTGGGTGATCGCCCCCAAGCCTGGGGGCGTTGGCGCTGATTGGTATGGCCAGACGGTTACCGGATATTTTGTAAAGCAGTATAAGCCTCTGCAAATAGCCAAAAGGAGAGAAAACAATGCTTAAGGAAAATAACCAACTGATGCCGATCATCGGGCCGATTCTGAATCTGCTGCGCAGCCGCAAGTTCATGGTCGCGCTGATGACGCTGATCGTCGACGTAGTCGTCGCGTATGTCCCGGCGATGGCAGAAGTGCAGGAGCCGCTGCTGGCTGTGTTCACCGCGATCGGACTGGCGCTGGTCGCCGCCATCGCCTATGAGGATGCGGCCAGCACCACCAACGGCAGCAAGGAGACCGATCAATGACCTGGGTCGATCCCGAATCGCAGGACACCGGGGAGTTGATCACCGCCGCGATCTGGAATCAGGATGTGGTTGCCAACACACAGTGGTTGAGAGACAACCTCCCCGGTGAAAAAAGCTGCTGGGTATATAACAGCAGTAATATTTCATGGCCGACCGCCTATGACACACTCGTCACGTTCAACTCCGAGTCGTGGGATACCGACTCGTTTCACAGCGTGGCATCGAATACCGACCGGCTGACAGCGCCGCAGGATGGCCTGTACCTGGTTGGGGCGATGCTGCACTTCAACCAGCCGGACAACTTCCAGGTGAAGGTGCTCAAAAATGGCAGCACCCAGGTCGGTGTTGGGACGGGCGGTGGTGCGACGAACTGGGGCGGCTTCATCGCCATAATCGTCGATATGGCGCAGGATGACTATGTCATCGTCAAGGGCCGCCACGAGGAAGGATCAACTCGGAGCATGGTGGCAAGCGGCAGCTACGGCATCGCTGCATTCATGGTGCTGATTGGAGCAAAACCGACATGACCACTCTAACCTATACCGGAAAACCCGGCGACTTCAACCCGGCGGCAGCGCTTGACCGGCTGATCTTGCATGGGGTTGCCGTCGAGAACGTCACCCTGACGTTTGCCAACGACCGGTCGGCGGTGACCGTCTTCATCCACAATGACCCGGATTCAAGCATCCAGGCTGCCGTCGAAGCCGAGTTTACCAACCATGATCCATCGGTGCAGTCGACGCAGCAGCAGGCGACGGCGGAGAAGGAATCGAACCGCGTCTGGGCAACAGCGATCCTCGATGGCGTTGACGTGGGGACGCTGGACGATACACTCGCGGCGCTGGTCATCCTGATTCGTGAGGGGTAATCAGTATAAGCCGCAAAAGAAGACAGCCCTGCCGGTTCGGATCGACAGGGCTGTTATTTTCAATAAACCAACTCCTGGTCTGGCATAATCGGTTGCGGGCAAAGTCATGAAGTTATAGTATCATAGTTGTAATGTTAATAAGCGATTGCTCGACAGATTTTCAGAGGAGATGGAAGTTGCGTAAATCACAGACCCTTATCATTGTTGTTGTCTCTGCCCTGTTCCTGGCTGTTTTAGCCTGCGGACCGACAGCAGGTGTCCAGGAAGCCGTCGACGAAGCCATGGGCGAAGTCGAAGCGGCAGTAGAAGATGCCGGTGCGGTGGCTGAAGAAGTTGCTTCGGATGCCGAAGCGATGGTGGAGGAATCTACCGGTGATACCGGTGCTCCTGCAGACCTTGGCGATGTCAACACCGACTGGGAGTCCGTTTTTGACAGCTACGAAATGCAGTATCTCATGACATTTGAAGGTGTCGACGAGAACGACCAGCCGGTATCGATGGATATGAGCGGTTATATGGCCTACCAGAAAGACCCTCATGCAGAAAAGTTTGGCTTCGAGGGCACGGAGGCAGGGGAGTATTTCGCCAGCAGCATGACTGTGGTTGACGGGATGATGTACTCCGAAACCAATTTCGGTGGTGAGTCAACCTGTTTTGGCATGCCCGCCGAAGAAGAGGACACGGAAAGCTCTGCGAGCGATGATTTCGTCCCCGATGTTGGCGAGATGTTTGGCGAAGAAGAGGAGGACGAAGAACCGCCTCAGTTCAAGCTCATCGACGCCAGTGATGATGTCAACGGTTTGCCAGCCGAACACTATCGCGCCGAGCATGTCACAACCGGCGGTATGAACGATGGCACCATCGACGTGTGGATTTCGAAAGAATACAACGTCATGCTCAAGTCGGCGATGATCGACGAGGGCCTCATCGAAGGCTTTGGCGATGGAACTCTCGAGGTTGTCATGGAGATACTCACTGTCAACCAGGCAATCGACTTCACGCCACCGGCTGAATGTGAAGTCTTTGATCCGGATACAATGCTTGAAGGGCTGGAAGGTCTCGAAGACATGGAGGGGCTCGACCTGGAAGGGTTGGAGGACCTGGAAGGTCTGGAAGACCTGCTCACACCGCAGCCCGAATAAACCGTATTCGACAGCATGTAGTAAATCAAAAAGGCGGTCGCTTCTTGAATGCGACCGCCTTTTGCTTTTTCGATGAGGCTATCGGGAAAGCGGGAGCGTGAACCAGAACAGTGATCCATGCCCGACTTTGCTCTTGACCCCGATCTGCCCACCGTGCATCTCGATCAGCTTGCGGGCGATCCATAAGCCGACGCCGGAACTCTTCTCGCCGCCGGTCGCCTTGACCGAGAGGCGTGAGAACTCTTGGAACAACAGTGGGATTTCTTCCTCCGGGATGCCCGGCCCGGTATCGACCACTTCAAGAATAAGCTCACGATCCTGCCTGCGGGTGCGCACGCCGACCGTTGCCCCGCGCGGGCTGAACTTGATCGCATTGCTGACCAGGTTACTGATCACCTGCATCAGCCGGTCGGGGTCGCCGCTTGCCTCCGGCAGCGACGGCTCAAGCATCATCCGCACCTCGACCTCTTTCTCGTCCGCGTAGGCCTGATACTGATCCACCACCGATTCGGCCAGGATATTAAGCGAGACCGGCTGGAGGGTCATATCGATTTCGCCCGTGCGGATTTCCTGCAGGTCGAGGAAGTCGTTGACAATCGAGCGCATCACGCCGGAAGCGCCGCGCATCGTATTGATCAGTTTGTCGAAGTTATCGATCTCGGCCCCGGATTGTTCGTAGAACCGGTCTAAAAGGTCGATGCCCAGCACGATGTTGTTGAGGGGGTTGCGCAGGTCGTGGGCGGCGATCTGGAGGAATTTGTCTTTGAGGCTGCTCAGGTTGCTCAACTCGACGATGTCCATCTGGCGCTGGTCTTGCAGCCCCTTCATCTTTAGCTGCGTGCGCACCCTCGCCGAGAGCACCTCGTACTGGGGCGGCTTGGTGATGTAGTCGTTGGCTCCCAGGTCTAAACCCTGAACCACGTCGCTGACATCGCCGGAAGCAGTGACCATGATCACCGGCAGTTCTTCGGTGCCGGGGTTGGCCCGCAGCCGGTCAAGAAGCTGCATCCCGGTGATCTTCGGCATATTGACATCCAGCAGCACGCAGTCGGGAGGATCGGCTTTCAGTGCTTCCAGACCGTCAAGCGGATCCGTGTAGTAATCGGCTGCATACCCCTCCAGCACCATCTGGCGTACCAGCACGTCACAGGTTTCGGGGCTGTCGTCGATGATGACGATCCGCCAGACCCGTTCTTCGCCGTTTTCGACCTGTTCGCCCATCTTCACGGCTTCCTCTCAATTATCGTTAGCTCAATAAATACGTTTCCGGTCGCTCATAGAGCAACCCGATTTTACAATAGCATAGCTGTCATGCAACTACAACCATCCTGCCCGATCTGGTATACAGGTGTAATCAATCCGTAACCGGTTGACGTGTCCCGGTGCCTGTGATACGCTGGGGGCCGGTCAACTATTCGCCAGGGGAGGATACAATGGCTGTTTCAGGGATGGTCGTGATCGTCGTTGTGGTCGTCGCGGCAGTGGTCGTGCTGGGTGTGGTCGGTGCCCTGCTGGCAATCATCCTCGTGCGGAATCAGAATCGGGATCGATAAGGGTTACTCATCCACTCTTTATCACAGGAGAACCATACAAATGAAGATCGGGTTTTTTGGCGACAGCCTGACCGAGGCGCTGCCCGGCGTCAATTATGTCGATATGGTTCGGGCAATGCTGCCCGACGACACGATCCACAATTACGGGAAAGCGGGCGACACGGTGATCACGCTCGACCGGCGCATCCGAAAGATCGAGATCGATGCACCGCTGGATGTCGCCGTGATCTGGATCGGCGTCAACGAGGTACTGCGCGAAGTGTCGGCGCTGTACCCGTTCTATAACGGGCTGCTGGGTGTCCCGCGATCCAGATCGCCGGAGGAATTTCGCTCGGTCTATACGGATGTGCTCGACTTTCTGGGTGGGCGGGCTACCCGGCTGATCGCCGCGCCGCCGGTGTTGATCGGCGAGAATCTCGACAACTCCTACTGCCACAGGCTGGCCGATCTCGCCGCCATCGAGAAGGAACTGATCGAGGCGCGGGCCGATGGCGATTACGTCGATCTCGCTGCGGTCTATCGCCAGGCGCTGGATGGCAGGCCGATCTCCGGCTACCTGCCGAGCAACGGGCTGCGAATACTGCTCGACATCAGGCTGTCGGACGAGCAGATCGACGCGATGTCGGCGCGGCGCGGGCTGCACGTCACGCTTGATGGGGTTCACCTGAACAGCGTCGGGGCGCGGCTGGCAGCGGAGGCGTTCGTCGGGGCGATCAAGAAATGATCGATATTGAGCGTGACGGAGCACCCCCTCTATCGGACTATGTCCGCCATCTCCCCTACAGGGGGTGATCAGGAGGTAGGGTTCGAGATTACTGTCACTCATTCAATATAAAGGCTATCGCCCGGTCGAGTTTCTCTGACAGATCGGCGGGATACCAGTGTGCAATACCTTCGTTGATGATCGATTCGCAGGGGAGTCCGGCCTCTTTGAATGCGGCTTCCATCTCCTGGAGGGCAGGTACATCGCCGGACAATTCGCCTTCCATCAGCACGCCCCTGATTCCTCTCCGGGCGGCGTCATCGCAACATTCTTTTGAAAAGTCTTCGGGCTTGACGGGGCACAGGGCGATAAAGCCGATGGCGGGGACAATGGCGTTCAGGGCGACATCGATCGCCGCCATGCCGCCGCCGGAAAAGCCGCTGACGATAGTCTTCTCCGTGTCGACCGGATGCTGTGCGATGACTTCATCATAGCACTGGCGGATGTCTGTTCGGAGTTGTCTATCGTCACCAATCCAGCCGTAGCCGGTGGAGGACAAAATGCGTGAGGACTGAAGATAGACCACAATGAATCCACGCTTGAGCATCGCATCGGGCGGCCAGAAGTGGCGATGTATCTTCTTGTTGCCGATGCTGCCGCCGTGACCATGCATCGTAAGGATCAGAGGGTAGCGTTTCTCCGGTGTGTAATCGTTGGGCAGGAGAACTTCATACTCCATCTTCGTACGTTTCTGCGCTTCGTCGCGCAGGCGATCGTTCTCAGCCAGAATGGGCTCGGCCCCATCAAGCGTGCGGATCGGGTCCCAGCCTTCCCAGTCGAGGCCGAAGAAATAGCCCTGCTTCACACTCCGCTCGATTGTTTCAAGGCATTTGTCGAACTGCTTCAACTCGCGGTAGCACGTCAGAATATAGGAAATGCTTTCGTAGGTGTACTCTGGAAATACTCCAATGGATTGTTCCAGCAGCGCAATCGCTTCGGTGTATCGACCAGCAATGAAAAGTTTGTCTGCTTTTTTGTCGTATGTCTCAAAGTAATCTGACATGGGTATCTCCTGATGAAGGTTCCGGATCATATAGGTTGACATATAGGCCAGCCAACCCCGTCAGTTAGCTCCTGGTGTCCCTACCATTCGGATGCACCAGATCGTACATCTTCGGCAGGTGATCGCCGAGGACGTTCGCGTCGGTGAGCGGCTCCCAGGGCCTCCCGACTCCGCCGTATTCGTAGGTCACCACCCAGGGGGCGGCCCACACGCCGGAGTGGATGTTATCCATCGCCCAGGCGAAGTTCTCCAGGTCGGCGGCGGTCATCGGCATGTGATCCATCGTCTGCCCGGCGCGGCTGCGGAGCAGGTTCGCATCGAACCCGGCCTCGCGCAGCGTGTCGCTCCAATCGCCTTCGACGGTGCGTATCCCGGTGACGTGCAGCTCGCGCAGGCGGTCGACGGGCAGGGCGCTGATATAGGCTTTCTCCTCGATGCCGAGGCTGTAGGCGGCAAGCCGCGCGTGGGCGATATCGAGCAGAAAGCCGCAGCCGGTTTCACGGACGACCTGCGAGATCACGCCGGGCAGCATCACCGGGCGGATCATCATCTCGTAGATGTCGGGGACGTTTTCGACGATCACCCGCTCCGCGCCAAAGCGCCGCACCATCGCCTCGACATCGCGGATCAGGTTGGCGGTGATCATCTCCTCATGGGCCGGGTCGGTGGTTTCAGGAGGAATATCGGGGAGATCGCGGGAATCGATCCATAGATGGGCGTTGATCAGCGGTGTGCCGGTTTGCTTCAACAGCTTCTCGAATGCCGTCCAGTCGGCGGGCTTCTTCGTCTCGGTGTTCAGGGCATCGTCGATGCCCAGCCCGACTTTCAGCGGGAAGTGGACGTAGACGGGGAACTCGGCCATAATCTCGTCGACGAGATCGGGCCAGGCCGGGCACTTGAACAGATCGATCGGGGCCTCACCCCGGCGGACGAGATCGGCGGCTTTCTGCGAATAGTTGACGGCGAGTTTCATCGAGGCTCCTTTGGGCTGTCGGGGGGATTGTACCGCGAATGGGGCAGGGCGGTCGATGCGAAAACTGTACGGAATACCTGTTATTACGCGATTGTTCTCCTGGTTCGACCGGCTGGCACTTGTACGATTTCTTGTAAACAGTAAAATTCCTGTATAATGGAATGCGGAAACATGCATAATAAATCAAGAAAGTGATGGGGGGCTGCTGTGAATCGCTCACTCAAATTAAGTCGAAGTGCTCGGATTTCGATACTGATAGTCGTTGTACTGGTTATTGCCATGCTTGTTCCGGTGATGGCCTCGGCGCAGGAGTATCCAACCGCCGTGGTGCGTACCGATGCCCTGAATGTCCGATCCGGGGCAGGCCCGGCCTATCCGGTGGTGGCGACGGTCTACTATGGTGAATACGTCTACCTGCTGGGGCGCGACAGCGCCAGCCAGTGGGTCTACGTTCGCCTGTGGGACAACGTTACCGAGGGCTGGCTGAACTCGAAGTATGTCCGCCCGGCGGTAGATGTCTCGACACTGCCGCTGATGGCGGAGGCCGAAGATTCGGCGATTGTGCTGGCCTATACGCTCAATATCCGCTCCGGCCCCGATGTCGCCTACCCGGTGGTGGGGACCGTCACCCAGTTGAATTATGTCGAAATGCTGGAACGTGACGAGTACGGCATCTGGGTGAAAATCCGCACCTCATCGAATGTGGTCGGCTGGGTGCATACCGCGTGGCTCTCGCCGCTGTCATCGGTCAGCGGGCTGGCGCAGGCCACAGATGTTGGTGCAGTACCGGCGGGAACGGAGAATCTGGCACGGGTAACCGCCTATGCGCTGAATGTACGCTCCGGCCCCGATGTCGCCTATCCGCCTGTTGCCATCGTCTATGCACGGGATTACGTGACTCTGCTGGGGCGCGATCAATGGGGTCTGTGGGTCAAGGTCATGACCGCATCAGGCACCCAGGGATGGGTACATACTGCCTGGCTCAACACGGGCAATATCGATATCATGGCCCTGCCCGATATGACGCCTACCTATTGATCCCGGCGTCGGGCTGGTATATTAGCGGTCAACATGCAGCGATTCGGGTATGAAACCGGTTTGATTCGGGTGCGCTGCCCAGTATAATAACCGGCGAAAGACGATCTACGTCGCAGTGAAGCGGGCGCGGGTGCAGGGCTGCCCACGCTCGCTTTTTGCGCCTATCGGCCACCTGGGTGATTTCTGCCTCCCCCAGGTGGCCGATATTGGTATCAGCCACCCGGCCCAGATCAAGTTAGCACCCGCGCCTGATGATTCTGTGTTTGTTTGAGGTTATAGTTAAGTTTGAATTTATACGTCATGGGGATGGAATCATAGCGAGAGTTAATTATTATGATCGAAGAAGATGTTACGCTTCACGGACACTTACCAACCGGGCAGTTAGAACTTGGCATTGATATCGATGACTTCCTGGCAGTGGTCAACCTGGGAAAGCACCGGAATTATGCCCAGCAGTTTCAGGTTGTTCCGAATACAATGGAATCCTTTTGCGAGGGGGTCAGCTGGCAAATTGTATTGTACCCTCACCTGCATAATGCCACAGCCCTCCCCCTTGAAATTCGGGGCGATTCGATACTGGGGATCAAGACGCCTACTTCACCCGAAGTCGATATCGACCTGGCTGCATGGGATGTCCATCAGCTTGGTGTCAGCCGGAAGCACCTCTGTTTGCGACCGACGGCTCACAAATTGTATGTCTTCGACCTGGGCAGTACCAATGGCACCTATGTCAATGGTCTACCGCTCGGTGGCAGCCAGGCATATGGCCTTAGAAATGGCGATGTGTTGACAATCGGTCAACTGCATATCACCGTCAGCCTGGTGGAAAACACTCGACCGGGTTTGGTGTCGTAGGTATCGTCGCTGGTTATTTTTGATGGCAAGTTCTAGAAGATCGAGGGGCGGTGAAGAGCCGCCCTCGCTGCTGTTCCCCGGCATCGGTCATCAGGCTGATATCCGGATCATCCACCCGGCGATGATAATTCGACCCTTAGCCTGATGTCCGAGTCCGCTGGACGGTTTAAGATTCAGTATATTGAAACCGGTTGTACCTGGAAGCCCGGATCGCGGAGGGGTCGTTTAAATGACAGTAAAAAGCACCAATCACTTTAATACAGCGCCCGATCTCCATGCTTGCGCGGCCATGGCCGTTTCACTGGGCAAGCTTCCCGCTCAGTCCGATTTTCGGGTCGTGCCGCGTGTCTGCCTCGACTGTCCGGACGGGATGCTCTGGCGCGTTGTTCTCAGCCCGCATCTGGACAATCTGCCGCTGCTCCCGCTGGAGATTCGCGGGGATGTGGTGATGGGGCTCCGCACACCGGAAACGCCGGCAGTCGACATCGACCTGAAGAAGTGGAACGGCTACTACCTGGGGGTCAGTCGACGCCATATCTGTCTGCGCCCGACCTGGAAGCGCCTCTATATCTTCGATCTATCCAGCACCAACGGGACGTATCTCAACGGGGTGCTGCTCGGCCCCAGCCGGGCGCTGCCCCTGAGTGACGGCGACGTGCTGACACTGGGCCATCTGCATATCGGCGTGAACCTGCTGGCGCGGCCTCATATGGATATGATTCCGCAGTAGGCGGACGAGATGCAGAATGTAAAATTATTTGACAAGGTGTATCTCGCCCGATATACTCTGAAATCCATTGCGGGGTAGAGCAGAGGCAGCTCGTCGGGCTCATAACCCGGAGGTCGGAGGTTCGAGTCCTCCCCCCGCTACTAAAAAAGAACCCCATCGAGAAATCGGTGGGGTTTTTGATTCAGCGCCCTCCGGGAACCCGTCAGAACAATGATCGTGAATCGCGCTATAATATTCCCCGGCATTGATGTATCGAACCGGTTACCGATCACCTGGCCCTTCGATCTTCTTTCCCTCTTCTCCGTCCGGCAAACCGGTCTTCTGATATGATCTGGAACGAGGGAAAAATGATAACCCAACGATGGATCGAATCAACTGCTCCTGCGATTGCGGCGCTGCTGGCCCTGCTTGTGATGGCAGGTTGTGGAACAGCCCCGGATGTCGAGTCGACATCACTACTGCCGACATCCACTCCCACGACCGGGCCGACGATCACCATCGCTCCGGCGATCACGCCGACCCCGGCCCCGGCACTTGTTGAAACGTCGATGGATGACCTCGTGATCGACGATTTCGATGCCGTGCACAGCCCGGTCGATGGTGGCGAAAACGAGCACCTGATCTTCGGCAATATCCAGGTTCCTGATCATCCGGCAGACCTGCCGTCTGATCTGGCCGCTTTCCTGGGTCGGTGGGAGGGATACAGCTACGGCCCACCGGTCAGGAAAGACTGGAAGTACGTTTTAGTTGTTCAGGAGATCGACGAGCAAGAAGGCCGGGCGGTGCTGTGGGGAGGCACCAATCTCCAGTACCCGACCCTGCTCAATGCGATTCACTTCCGGGTGGTGCCAGGCGAGGTGCCATCGATTGAATGGGAATACACGGATGAATCCGGCCAGCAGATCGCATCGATAGCAATCGCCCCGGATACGGGGCAGGCCATCGGCTGGCTTACGCCGGTAGAGGGCGGTGAACCCTGGGGGCCTATCGAACTGAACCGGGATCAGAGCTTCGTCGTCTATGAAGACTATCCCCAATACCTCGCCGACCTGCGGATTTATCCGGGGGAATATCACGACGAGACACTCACCGAGTCCTATGGGAAGGGTTTCCTGGTTTATCTGCCGGAAGGATACGAGGAGAACCCCGATCAGACCTGGCCGTTGATCATCTTCCTACACGGCGCTGGCGACCGGGGCGACAACCTGTACCTGCTGGCGAAGGCCAGCCCGTTCATGATGATCCGGGCGGGCAATCCGCTGCCGTTCATCATCATTGCGCCGCTGATGAGCGATACCGAGTTCTACTCGTCGTTCCCCGATAACTATTTGAATGGGGTGCTGGATCAGGCATTGGTCGACTACCGCGTCGACGAGAGTCGAATCTACGTAACCGGCCTGAGCATGGGTGGCGAGGCAACCTATCGCTTTGCGCTGCTCCAACCCGACCGGTTCGCCGCCATCGCACCGCTGGCCGCTTACCTGTTCCACCCGTCGCCGATGGAGCCGATCAGGGATTTGCCGGTATGGGCGATTCACGGGGCCGACGACACCATCATCTCCCCGTCGACGGGCCAGGTCCCGGTCGATATGCTGAGGGCGGTGGGCGGAAACGTCGAGTTCACCGTTCTGGAAGGTCACGACCACGACGTGTGGACGGATACCTACTCCGATCCCGCCTTCTACGACTGGCTGCTTTCACATCAGCGGCCACAGTAACCAGACCCGTGGAGAGTGTCGCATAACTCATTTTGTGAACTCTGTTCGAGCCGGACAGTCGTCGGATGGCCCTCATCCCCAACCCTTCTCCCTCATGGAAGGGTGAATCGGTCTGATTAAGTTCCCTCTCCTTGCAAGAGGGTGTCAATATGGGCAATCAGATGTAATCAAAGAACCCCACCGCCTGTGCGATGGGGTTCTTTGATTCGGAGCTATGACTCGCTCAATTCGGGGCCGCCGATGGAAAATTCAGGTGGTGGTAAGCCAAGTGAACGCTGCAAGCCCTGTACAGTCAGGCATATCAGACGGTCGGCCATGTATCTGGAAGAGTACGGCATGCCGTTATCCAGCCACCAGAAAATGACGCCCAGATAAGCCGAGCCAATGTAGTTAACCGCAATATCGAGGGGAACCGGCGCATTTTCTTCATCAGGTTGCAGAAACTGTAACCAATTCATTCCCAGCCCTTCAATGTACTCCCGGACACGGGCTGCTATAAAGGGCGCGCCAGCTTCACCCAGCATTGCGTGATAGAAACTTGCATGCTCTGCGATATGATCAAAAATGCGCTCGATATTCGGCGTTGACGTTTCGGGATGTTCAGGATCGAATTCCATGGATGGGGCAGGCACAATTTTGTCGACAAGCTCATCGAACACGTTGAGCAGCAGGTCGTCCTTATCCCGGTAATGCAGGTAGAACGTTGCACGATTCAGTGTTGCGCGGTCTGTAATGTCCTGAATCGTGATTGGCTCATAGCCGCGTTCGGTGACCAGTTCGATGAGTGCGTTGTGCAGCAGCGCGCGGGTGCGAATAACGCGCGGATCCATTTTTGCTTCCGAGTTTTTTGTAGACATATCCACCACATCTGTCGTTTAGTCAACGCTGTAACAAATCTGATACCACGAATCTATTGAAAGTTTTATGGTATCTGGTACGATTACATAGCAACTTTATCGACATTGTGTCGATAAGTCAACGGAATGTCGACGAATACCCTACGAAAAATTTGAATAATCACCAGCGCCTATGACGAAAAACAACGGTTCCAAACAGACTGAACAACTCATTTCACTACGCGATTTACATAAGGACTATCACACAGCAGCAGGCCCCTTCCCGGCGTTGAAAGGGATCGATCTGAGCGTGGATCGCGGCGAGTTCCTGACCGTGATCGGCAAATCGGGAGCCGGGAAATCCACCATGATCAACGTGATCACCGGTATTGACAGCCCGACATCAGGTGAAATCGTAATCGATGGGGCACCGATCCATGCGATGACTGAAGATCAGGTAGCGCGCTGGCGCGGCGATAATATGGGCGTGGTCTTTCAATTCTTCCAGCTGCTCCCCTCGCTCAACCTGATCGAAAACATCACGCTTGCGATGGACTTCAGGAACTCCTATCCACTAAAAGAACGCAAAGAACGTGCATTGCATCTGCTGGAACAGGTGGGTATTGCAGAACACGCTTATAAAACACCTTCCAAAATATCCGGTGGGCAGCAGCAGCGTGTGGCTATCGCCCGCGCGCTGGCCAATGATCCACAGCTCATTCTGGCCGACGAGCCGACCGGCAACCTGGATTCAAGGACGGCAGCGGGTATTCTCGACCTGTTCGAGCAGCTTGTCGATCAGGGCAAAACGCTCCTGCTGGTCACCCACGATGAAGATATCGCCTCACGCGCAACACGCACTATCACAATTGCCAACGGTCGAATCGTCAACGGGCACGTCGACGGCAATTAATCCCCCCCCTTGGAGTACAACCAGGTATGGAAATACACGCACGCTGGACAAAAATACTCAAAGACATGTGGAACAATCGCTCGCGTTCCATGCTTGTCATTCTCTCGATTGCCGTTGGCGTCGCTGCGGTTGGCATGATTACCAACGGCAGCCGCATCCTGAAACGCGATTTGTATGGTGCTCATCTGGCCGGGAATCCTTCTCAATTGAACATCTATGTATCCCCTTTTCAGGAGGAACTGGTTACAGCCGTCGAGGGTGCCCGTGAAGTCGAACACGCAGAACCCCGCCGGACTGTCGGCGCGCTGGTGTATGATCAGAAAAACTGGGAGGACATCCGCTTGACGGTGATCCCCGATTTCGATGACATTCCGGTGAACCAGCTTACGCTTGAAGCCGGGTCGCCCACGCCGTCCATCCGGGAAGTCCTTCTGGAGCGGCAGTCGGCTGCCGGGCTGGGTGTAGAAGTTGGCGATGAAATCGTCGTCGAGATGTCTGATGAGCGGCGCTACGCGCTGACCGTCTCCGGGATCGTACACGATTTATACAACAGCCCCTATGCAATTTCCGGCGAAGCCAGCGGCTTCATCAAAATGGAAACCCTGGAATGGCTTGGCGAAACACCGTACTACACGTATATGCAGGTTTCAGTCAGTGAAAATCAAACGGACAAAGAGTATGTTCTGGCGACCGGTGAAATGATCCGCGACCGCATTATCGAACCAGCCGGATATAGAGTCAGCCGCACGGATATTCCCGGTTATGGCTCCGAGCCGGGGGAACACTGGGCACAGAAACCGATCAATGGTTTTCTTCTCATTCTGCAAATCATGAGTGTTATGGCGATTTTCCTCAGCGGCGGATTGGTGATCAACACTGTCACCGCAATCCTTACGCAGCAGATACGCCAGATCGGCATCATGCGTTCGATAGGGGCTGTTCGCTCTCAGATCACCCAGATGTATGTCGTCAACATTCTCGTATTTGCCATACTGGGACTGATCCTCGCCATTCCTCTGGGCCTGCTGGGAGCATGGGGGATCGGTTTGCTGGCGGCGACCTTTATGAATTTCAACCTGGGGCCAATTGATATTTCGCCCGGTTTGCTGATTCTGCAGGTTGTCCTTGCCATCGTGATGCCGGTGGCCGCTGCACTGTATCCCATCATGGCCGGTACGGAAATATCGATCTACGATGCGGTTTACCAGCATGGCCTGATGAGCAAGAATGCCGAAAAGCATGGTCTGATAAATGAGCTGCTGCATAAACTGCGGCGTCTCAGCGCACCGATCTTACTTTCGCTGCGCAACACCTTCCGCAATAAAACACGGCTGGCCTTTACCATGGTCACGCTCACGCTGGCCGGAGCAATGTTTATCTCCGTGTTCAGCACGCGGACATCACTAACCCACCAGATTAGTGAAGTAGCACGCTATGTCAATTACGATGCGGCCATATCCACTCCGGGTGGCGTAAACAAGTACACCGCAGAACGCGAAGCCCTGCGTATTCCGGGCATCGAGATCGCTGAAGGCTGGGCTTTAGGCAGCGCAACGGTGATCCATTCGGACGGCGTCGAGGGTACGGATATAGAGCTGGTGGGCCTGCCGTATGATGCAGCTACTATCGACCCCGATATGATCGAAGGCCGCTGGCTGACGCAGGATGACGACTGGCAGGTTGTCGTCAATGAAGATTTGCTGGATGAAGAGTCTGAAATCCATGTGGGTGGTGATCTGATCCTGAAGATCGACGGCATGGAACGCACGTATCAGGTCGTGGGGGTTACGTCGAAGCATCTATCCGGCGAACGTGCCTATATCAGCTACAGCACTTTTGGCAAAATCACCGGGCGACAGAACGAGGCTGATACCATTCGCGTGCGTGCCGATGCAGGCAAAATCAGCAATGCGTCAACTCAGGATGAACTGGCCGACCTGTTGGAAGAACGCTTTGAAAATGCCCAGTTGAGTACCAGTAGTGCTGATACACAACATGCCATTTTTTCGTATTTCACCAGCGCCTTTGACATCATCTTGCTTATCTTGATCATCATGGCCGCTATTCTTGCCATTGTTGGCAGTCTCGGCCTGACCGGCACAATGGGGATCAACGTCCTTGAACGCACCCGCGAGATCGGCGTGCTGCGGGCAGTCGGGGCCTCGACGAATGCCGTCCGCCAGGTGGTTGTCACCGAAGGGGTTGTCGTCGGGTTGATAAGCTGGCTGCTTGGCGCAATTTTATCGGCCCCCACCGGTTTTGTGCTGGGATCGGCGGTGGTCAATGCCCTCTTCCAGACTGATCTGGCCTACAAGTATTCTTTCATCGGGCTGGGTATCTGGCTGGTGATCATCATCCTGATCGGCGTGCTGGCCAGCCTTGCCCCGGCGCGTAATGCCGTGCTGCTTACTGTACGTGAAGTGCTGGATTACGAGTAATGCCCGCAGCCCGCATGACGCAATAACTCAGGCAGCTTGAAATGTTAGCAAAGTTTAAGCTGGAGAATATCATTTCTCCTCTCTCTAGAACTGGCATAACATGAAGGTGCAGGGTTGTGAGTTTCTGCGCCTTTGGAACAACTAGGTGATGGGGCACGCTGTTAGCGGGCGATAGCCTATAAGGACTTTTGTGAGCAAAGAAAAAAGCACTAGAGGAAATGCAAGTCAATTTTTCGTAGCAGGTGAGTTGTGCCGCAGAGGATACATGGCTGTTGTCACACTTGGCAACAGCCCGAATACTGACGTGCTATGCAGCAATATCGAGGGAACAAGATCGGTTCATATCCAAGTCAAAACGTTTGTTCCTGGAAATAGAACTTGCAGTGTCGGCAAGAGAGCCGAGATAAACTTTGGCGAAAACTTCTTCTGGGTACTTGCCGGGATACCAGAGCCAGATAGTGACTCCAGATTTGTGTACTACATCATCCCATCACCCGTCATGGCCGAGTATGTTGCGGAAGGCCATCGCAGGTGGCTTGAGGAACCTGGACGAGATGGACAAAAGCACAAAGATAATGCCGTTCGAATTGTGATGTTGCCGCCACGAACAGCTCAGTTTACCGGATGGGATATCAGTGAATATGAGGATCGTTGGGATCTGATTGAAGAGAAACTGAATACATAGCACCGCGTATGGTGTAAAAAACCCAAGAAATGGTCAGTTTTACAGGGTAGATTGACGAGGAAAATGAGACGCCTGTCGCTCCCACCCAGTCGAACTTTTCAAAGAAGCCAGGTTATTACCTGGCTTTTTGGTCGTAGATGAACAAAAAAACCCGGAGAATAATCCCCGGTTTTCTACTGCTCAATATGTTCCGGCCTCAAACTCCCCTTTCAATTACCGGGAAGTTGGAGCGCCACTTCTTCAAACTACAGTTAAAGGCATTCCTCATAAGTGTTTATCTCTTCGAACCAGGGGTTCATTTCCGGTCTTTTAAATTTCCGCTCGACACTGGAGATACTTTCGCCCCTGATCTCGATCTCGCCCAGGTTGGTTGGCTGCATGCCAACGCTGCCCGCCATAACGAAATGCGGAACCTCATCTGGCTCGAACCCCATTACAGAGGCCGCCACCATATCCGTTGCCAGGGGGTTTGTTCCGGCGATGATGACATCCATATCCACCAGTAACCCGGCTGTAGGACCGTTACCCTCCATGGCCATTGAACCATCAATGACGACCAACCCGAACCTGTCGCCGATGGCTCTCACCATATCGATAATTTCAAAGGCAATCCCTTCCGATCCAGCAGCGGCAGCGTGATCATGTATGCTGGATCGGATACTACCGTAAGTTTCCCCTGGGTAGAGACCGATCAGGTTTTTCATCCCCAGTGTTACCATTGCCCGGTCATGTGTTTTCATCATTGGCACCGAACAGAGCATGTCAATCTCGGTAAGTGAGCGATGAATAGTCAATTCCTGATAAGCCAATCCACCGGGTACGGCTACATCCACCATCGGACCCGTGTGTAGATTGACCAGCGGCACACCCAGGTTGTCGGCCAGTTCGGTATACCCCAGACGGTCAAACACCGCTTGCTGCATATCAATCAGTCTGCCGGTGTCCTGCAAGTAGCAAGTGGGTCCAGTAATGTAGCCACTTGCTCCAGCCGAGCCTTCGCCAATCCACACTTCTTTACCGGCCTTCTGCATCAGCGAGGCCAGCGCAAAGACCACTTCCGGGTTCGTCGTGCAGTCGGAAGTGTCCTGTACAAGATTGGGTTTGAGCATGATAATATCTTTGTTTGCTGCAACCCTCTCAATACCGCCGAGGAGTTGGATCGCCTCTTCGACCGCTGCCTGGATATCGCTGTTTTTGATTTTGACGATGCTGACCACCGGATTGGCCGAAAACCGATCCGTGCAAGCCGCCAGCAGTGTTGCGCAGGAACCAGCCGCAACCGCTTTAAGGAAATCGCGTCGAGAGATACTGTCTGGCTGGCGAGAAATTTTCGACATGTATTTCTCCTTAATTATATGAGACGCCTACGCTTACCCAATTATTCAATTGTACAGGATATTTCAGAAGGCCAATAGTTTTGTGGAGCAATTCTTCTCTGTCGGCATCATGCAAATAGAAAGCGGTGCGGGAACAGATAGACTTTGACAGTCTCTATCCATAACAATCTACGGATAGAATCTTGATTGCCGAAATTTCTAACGGGCAGGTAACTCCATGACAGAGAAGAAACACTTTAAGAAAATTCTAGGTTGGATTGGAAAAATCCTTTTAGGGGGAGTCGTTCTCCTGGTGGGGCTGATCGTCTTTGGCCTGATCCGCGAATCGATAACGAGAAGTAAATATCGCACCGAGTATCCCGCACCGGGGAAAATGGTAACCATTGACGATCATGACATCCATTTATATTGTGTGGGTGAAGGATCGCCAACGGTCGTTTTCGAAGCTGATCTCGATCAGTATGGATCGTTAAGCTGGGGGCCTGTGCAGGAGGAGATCGGGAAATCAACCCGCGCATGCAGCTATGACAGAGCCGGGATCATGTGGAGCGAACCCGGCCCACGACCCAGAGACGGAGAAACGATTGCCGCCGAACTCAAAGCCGTTCTGGATGCCGCCGGTGAGGAAGGCCCTTATCTGCTGGTCGGGCATGGTTTTGGCGGCGCATATATTCGAATCTTCGCGGGGCAAAATCCCGATGATGTATGCGGCATGGTGCTGGTCGAATCGAGCCACCCGGAGATGCTCACACGATATGAGGAGCTTGGTCTTGAGCTGGAAATCCCGGACAAGAAGATCAGGCCGTTGATCCTGTTCATGTCCCATCTGGGAAGTCCGGGCCGCTATAAGGGGAATATCTATGACCTGCCGCCCGAAATTTACGACCCGGTGCAGGCGTTTCTGCCTGAATCAAGTATGGCGTGGTTCGACGAAAAGGTCGAAAGCCCTGAGACTCTGGCCCAGGCAGGGCAGTATGAACACCTCGGCGACTTCCCTTTGATTGTGCTCGTATCGGCGAAAACCCCAAACGTGGAAAATGGGCAGGCGCTGCAAGATTTGTGGATGGAACTACAGGAAGAACTACTGCTGCTGAGTGATGACAGTACCCTGATGGCCGAGGATACCGGGCATTATCCACAGCTTCAAAACCCTGAGATGGTAATCGGGGCAATTCGGGACGTTGTCGGAAGGTGTGAATAAGGCTACAGGAGCCTGAAACCACAACAGGTAAAACCCCACCAGACGGTGGGGTTTTCGATTCGGGTGACCTCAAACGCCGATCACAGTCTTGATTCCCCCCAGGACTTCGGCAAGTGTGGCTGGCGATACCTGCCCGATATACTCGACAAACCGGGCTGTCGACACAGAACGAATCTGAAAGGCATCTGCTGAAGAGAGCTTCGTGAGGCTGTTTTCGGGGGTAGGGGAGATTCGGATCATCCAGGGGGCGACTGCGTAGCGATCCTTCCATTCGGTGATGGGTACGATCACCCGCAGCGGCAAAACGCCAATGGCATCCTCGTTTACAATGATCGCCGGGCGCGTCTTTTGTATTTCTGCGCCAATGGTCGGGTCGAGGTTGATCAGCCAGATTTCACCCTTCTGCATGGAAGCTGTCTCCGTCGATTGCTGTGAAGGCGGTGAGATCGGGATCGGATTCATAATCGGCTAGAAGAGCCTGCGCTGCGTCGGCAAGCTGACGCTGCCGGTCAAGCTCTAGTTGATCATTCAGCATTTCCCGGATCAAATCCGAGAGACTCCGGTTCTGGCTGTGTGCCATCTCGGTAAGAGCCTTGTGCTGCTCCTGCTCAAGCATAATCTGCGTGCGGTGCATATACTTTCCCTCTGTAGACATCACATTGTTACATCATAATTATACATCATAGCGTGATGCCGCGCGAAATCCGGCAGCAAGGAGGGTTCGGCGGACGGTTCACTCCGAGTCTTAAACAAAGCTCCCGTACCGGCGGCGAGGTTTCCTGTGACCTTTTGTGCCCTGTAGTATAATCAAATCATGGAACAGGCAATCGATATTTCAAAAACCGAGATAGCCGCTTTCTGCGACCGCCATCACATCCGGCGGCTGGCTCTGTTTGGCTCGGTGCTGCGTGACGACTTCGGCCCGGACAGTGACATCGATGTGCTGGTCGAGTTCGAGCCGGGACACGTACCGGGCTGGGAGTTCTTTGCTATGGCGGATGAATTAGCCATCATCCTCGGCTATCCAGTCGATATGACCACTCCCGATGGCCTCAGTAAGTATATTCGTGCCGATGTCCTCGCCCAGGCGCAGGTGATCTATGACCGTGTCGCGTGACGACGACTGGCTGCGCTTGCAGCATATGCGTGAAGCCTGCGACGAGGTGCAGCTCTTTACCCAGGATAAAAAACAGGCTGATCTGGGCACCAATATCATGCTGCGCCGCGCTTTGATGATGTCGATAGGCATCATTGGCGAAGCCGCTTCTCGCATCTCGGACGAATGGCGCGAAGTCCACCCGAATGTGCCCTGGCGCGACATCATCAGCATGCGTAATTATCTCTTCCATGCATACCATACTCTCGATGATGCCATTCTGTGGAAGACCGCCACCGAAAGTGTTCCCTCGCTGGTAACTCAACTTGATTCCATGCTTGCTGAGAAAAACGCTTAACCGCAGTTTCGATTCGTGTAAAATTCGCTACCTACACTACGCCGACGCTGCCGATTCCCGCCACAGGTGGATCGCCAGCAGGACGAACCACACCAGGTACCACACGCTCGATACGATCTCCAGCGCAGGGACGTACAGCCCCACGATGGCGGGGATCAGCGCCACCAGCGCGATGATCGCGGCGATGCGGCCCAATCCGCCCTCCGCCCACAGGCCGATCATGGCGATCACCGCCGCGACGTAGGGCAGCAGGTAGCTCAGGTGGCGAACCACCCGCCAGGCGATCCCCCAGCCGGTGGCCGGAACCACCCCAGCCGCGATCCCCTGGGTGAGCGACCACATGATCGCGTTCTCGCTGAAATCGAGCAGCGCCCCGACCAGCCCGACCACGAGCGTCAGTTGTGCGATCTTCTCATGTTCCTTTTTTAGCAGCGCCGCCAGCCCGATCCAGGCGATCACCCAGCCGAGCAGGAAAATATCGTCGATGCTGAACAGTATCCCGACGCTGGTTTTGAAAGCCGCCGCTTCCGGCGCGGAGAGCGCGATCTCCCCGGCGATGACCGCGTCGCCGGGCATGGCGAAGTCGAAGGGCCAGGGGACAAACGTCATGCCGATCAGCAGCAGCGAGGCGACAATCGCCCCAATCGCTCCGGCGCGGATGATAAATCGTGAATCGTTCATGGTGTTGGTATCCTTTCTATCGCCATCCGCCTGAGGATCAATCCTCAGGCTACAAGCTATACGTCGATCTGCGGTCGACCGGTATCGAGAATGAGGTCGCCGTAGGCGACATATCGTTTTTAGCCTGGGGATTTATCCCCAGGAACTGCGCCCTCCGGGTCAATTGTTCAGTGCCTTACAAACACATCGCACACAGCACATCATAGACGATCTGCGTGCCCAGTTGCAGGTTGTCGAGCGAGATGCGCTCGTCGATGCCGTGCATCCGGCTCAACTCGCCGGAGTCGATCACGATGGGCATCAGGCCGTAGGCGGCGACTCCCTTGCGCCGGAAGAAACACGAATCGGTCGCGCCGGGGGTGAGCATCGGTACGGTGACGCTTTCCGGGACGTGGCGTTTCAATACGCCCGCCAGCACATCGTAGAACCCGCCATCAAAGGGCGACACCGACGATTTCTCGCCGTATTCGGGGATTTCGATCCGGACGCGATCATCAGCGATGATCCGTTCCAGCCCGGACACGAAGGCTCCGACATCCTCGTCGGGCAGCAGGCGCATGTCGAGTCCGGCTTCTGCCGTCTGCGAAATGACGTTCTCCTTGTCGCTGGCCCGGAGCATCGTCGGCGTAACGAGGTTGCGCAGCATCGCGTTGATCTCCGCGCTTTCGGCCAGGACCGGCGCGGCGATCCGCCAGATCGGCGGATTGTCTAGGTGCTTCAAAAGGAAGGACTGCGGGAAGCCCATCCCCGGTGCCAGCTGCTCGAACATCGTGCGGGTGATAGGGGTCAAGCGGAGTGGGGTAGGGTGCTGCCGGAGTCGTTCGAGGGCCTGGGTCAGAATATCGACCGGGTTGTTCCCTCGCGGCACCGAAGCCAGCCCTGATTCGCCTTTGGCGATAAGCCGCGCCCAGATGTCGCGCTTCTCGGCGACGGCGACATAAAAAACCGGCGCATCACCCATCAGGCCGACCAATCCGAAGCCGCCTTCGTCCCACACGACTTCCGGCGCGATGGCATCCCAGTGGTGGTCGACCATCCAGCCGGTGCCGACCACGCCGCCCATCTCCTCGTCGGAGACGGCCATCAGGATCACGTCGCGCTTCAAGGGTTTGCCCTGTTTGCGCAGCAGGTCGAGGGCGAGAAGCTGCATCACACCCAGGTTCTTCATATCGATGGCCCCGCGCCCGTAGAGATAGCCGTCGCGGATTTCCCCGCCGAAGGGATCTACCGACCACGAGTCGGCGTCCGCCGTCACCACGTCCATGTGATGGAGCAGCAGCAGCGGCCCGCCCGCCGATCCGTCACCCTTGACGCGGGCGACGAGATTGGCCCGGTTGGGTGCAGGCTCGAAAATCTGCGGCTCGATGCCGCGCCCGGCGAGCAGGTCGGCCAGAAAATCGGCGGTCAGGCGCTCATTGCCGGGCGGGTTGGTCGTGTCGATTTGCAGGTAGCGGCTCAGGATGTCGGCGGCTTCCGCGCCGACGGCGTTCCAGGCGATCATCTCAGCGATACCCCCAGTCCGGGCGCTTCGGGGATGATCGCCTGCCCGGTCGACATATCGACCTCGAAGCCGGTGGCCGGGTCGCCCGAAAGGAACAGCGGGCCGATCAGCTCGCAGGCGATGATCGAAGGCCGGGCGGCCATCAGGTGCAGCGCGGCGGCGCTGCCGATGGAGCTTTCGCCCATCGAGCCGAGGATGCAGGGCACGCCCGCCGCCTCGCCGATGGCGGCGATTTGCAGCGCGCGGTAAATCCCGCCGCACTTCATCAGCTTGATATTGAGGATGTCGGCGGCCCCACGCATCACGATCTCCAGCGCGTCGGCGGGACGGTGGCAGCTTTCGTCGGCCATGATCGGCAGGTCGACGGCAGCGGTGACTTTGGCCAGCGCATCGAGATCGCTGGCGGCGGTTGGCTGTTCGATATATTCGATGTTGTACGGGGCGAGGCGCTCAATCGCGGCGATGGTCGTTTCGGCATCGCTCCAGCCCTGGTTGATGTCGGGGCGCAGCACGATGTCGCCGCCCACCGCTTCGGTGATCGCCTTCACCCGCTCGATGTCGATTTCGGGATCGGAACCCAGCTTGATCTTCAACGCCCGGAAGCCCTGTTCGGTGAACTGCCTGGCCATGGCGGCCATCACCGGGGGAGCGTCCATCGGGACGACGGGGTAGAGATCTACGGTGCTGCGGGCCTTCCCGCCGATCAATTTGTGGACGGGCATGTTCAACTGCTTGCCCATCAGGTCGTAGAGCGCCATGTCGATGGCCGCTTCCGCGCCCGGATGATCCGGGGCGATGCGCTCCACCTCGCGGATGATCGCCTCGATGTCGAAGGGGTCACGCCCGATCAGAGCAGGGGTCAGCCGCTCCAGCGCGTCGATGGTGCTGGCCTGGGTTTCACCCGTCACGGCGGGGTCGGGCGAAGCTTCGCCCAATCCGATGATCCCGCTGTCGGTGTGGAGCTTGATCAGTACGTATTCCAGTTCGGGATAGCTGCCATAGGCGACGGTCAGCGCCACCTGCGGGATCAGGTTCAGCGGTGCGATTTCGATGCGTTCGATTTTCATGGTGTTGTGCCTTTGTGCCTGGCCTTACTTAATTGGCGAGCAACGATCCACCCCCTTTGACCGACCTCCGGTCGGCCATTTCCCCCTGAGAGGGGGCAAGTGGCGAACTGAGGTTCGTGAGCGAACCGAAAGTTCGTCGAAGGGGCTCTCTCGCCGCCAACTTGAAATTACCATTAGCCCGGTGCTTCAGCGCCGGGGCAGCGGTAACCTACTTCACCAGGTCTTTCCGCAAATTGAAGATAGCGAAGACCACCGGCAGCGCGATCAGGTTAACGACCGCAAACACGGCGAACATCCAGCGGAAGCCAATGCCATCGACCAGTACCCCGGCCAGCGGCTGACCGGCAGCAATGCCAAAATTGCCGACCGCCATCAGCACCGAGAACATGAATGCGGCGATGCGTGGGTGGGAGAAGTCCATCCCCATCGCAAAGTAGATCGTCTCGTAGTAGCCGAAGGCGATCCCGAACAACGCGACCGCCGCCCAGGCGATCCCCGCCGAGGGAGTGATCGCCATGACTGCCGTCACCGCCGAGGTGAGGATCAGCGCGGCAAGGAGGCTGTTCCGGCGGCCAATCTGCTTGACCAGCGGCCCGCCGATTACCGCTCCGACGACCGTGCCGACGCCGAAGACCGACATATACACGCCAACCGCGTCGAGGCTGATGCCCAGTTCTTCGTTGAGGAAGGGGCTGATCATGCCGTTGGCGCTGTAGAGCGCGAAGGGGTAGATCGTGCCGAGCAGGGCAAAGAGCAGGAACGCCCCGCTGCCCATCGCCTTGAATGCCGCCTTGTCGAAGACCTGTGCCTCCGGGCGTTCTTCCGGCTCTTTTACAAGCAGCGCCAGCACCAGCGCGATCAATCCCAGCCCGGCGACGATCAAGAAGACGAGCGGCCACTGGCCCCGGTTCGAGAGGAACCCGGCGAGGGCGGCGATCAGGATCGCGCTGAGCGCCCGCCCGCCGACCATGATCCCCTGAACGAGGCCGCGATCCTCTTCGGGGGTGGTGTCGATGGAAAAGCCGTCGGTGCAGGTGTCGTAGGTTGACATGCCCAGCGCGGCGAGGATCATCAGCACGAGGTAGCCGCCGAACTGCGTCGATGGGTTGAAGACCGGGATCAGCGCGAAGGCGGCTGTCTGCAAAATCAGGCCCAGCACGATGTAGGGCTTGCGGTTGCCCATCCCGAACAGGCTGACCCGGTCGCTGAGAAGGCCGATAAATATCTTCAATATGAAGGGGATCAGCGCAATGCCGCCGACGATCCCGATCCGGGTGTAGGGGAGATCGAAGCTGCGCAGGTAGAGGACGTTGAAGGCCGAGAAGAAAGTCAACAGTGCACCTTCGGCGAAGTAGACAGCGCCGTATAGTGAAAGGCGTAGAAGTCGGGAACTCGAATTCATGTGGTTGTTCTCCTCATTAAGGGTGATTCAGGAATTCACATTAGTATATACAATCAACAGTCAATCACAAGATGGTGACCTTTTAGGGTAGTGGGGAGTGGTATGGGAGTTCAATTTCAAGATGAATTTGCTGTTCAGGTTGTCCGCCAAACAGCATCGATTTTCGGCGGCTGGGCCAGTGTTCGTGAAACCGGTTTCGCTGCCGGTTTTTTATCGAAACAGTATTGTCCAATGACCATTTGATGTCGGAAGCAATTTCGTCAAATTCCAGCATTTTTCGAGAAAATATCTTGACAACCAAAAAAAATTGTGTAATGATGATTATCAGCCGGTAACGTTGCCGGTAACATTTTCGGAACGGGTGAAAATGGCAACCACCAAGCGCGCAGTCACTATTATCGATGTCGCAAAAGCCGCCGGAGTATCGGTATCGACTGTTTCCCGTGTCTTGAATAACAAGGACGATGTGGCCGAGGCAACTTTCGAGCATGTGCGCGATGTTATTGACGAGCTGGGGTATTCCTCAAGCCTGGCGGCGAAGGGAATGCGCAGCCGTTCGACCAACGTAGTTGGCCTGATTGTGCCCGATGTGTCTGACCCGTTTGCAAACAAGGTGATGAGGGGTGTCAATCAGGCAATCGTCGAGCATCATTATGATCTGCTGATTTACACCAACGGCAACATCCTCGACGATATATCCGCCGCCCGCGAGCAGCAGTACGTGTCGCTCCTTAATAATGGATTGACCGATGGGGTGATCATCGTTACGCCCTCCATCGGCAGCTTTTCCTCAGTTGGCCCCGTAGTCGCCATCGACCCCCATATTCACCATCCGGAAGCCCCGGCGGTCATCTCGACCAACTTCAAGGGCGCAGTCGCTGCGACCCAGCACCTGATCGATCTGGGCCACCGGCGGATCGGCTTCATCCGTGGCCGGGCTGACCTGCAAAGTGCCATCAGGCGGCAGCAGGGGTATGAATCGGCGCTTCAAAAGGCCGGTATCCCGCTCGACCCGGCGCTGATGGTCAACGGGGATTTCACGCGGGAAAGCGGGGTGCCTGCTGCTCACCAACTGTTTTCTCTCGATCCACGTCCGACGGCGATCTTCGCCGCGAACGATCAAACGGCCTTCGGTGTGCTCGATGTGTGTGAAACACTTGGCATCCGGGTGCCGGAGGAATTATCACTGGTCGGTTTCGACAATATCGCCGAAGCTGCTTATTGTAACCTGACCACTGTCGATCAGTTCATGGACAAGATGGGGTACATTGGCACCAAAATGCTCTTCGACATGATTGATGGCATACCCCGGCAAGAATACATCTATAAAATAGAAACCAGCCTTGTTGTGAGAGGAACCTGTAGCGCTATATCATAATTCTCCTATGAGAATTTGCTGCTGAGGTTACTTCGAATTTTCGGGCGATTTCGGCAACGTTACCGGCAACATTACCGGGAGAAGGAGGGGTATTTGAAGCGTTTAAAAAACGAATAAACGCAGGACATCGTTCTCAATTCAATGGCGTGAATCAGAAGATGCCCTGCGTCCGGTCCATACGGACCGTTTTACATCCTTACGATAGTATTCGATTCGAAAAAATTAGTCAACGGAGAAGAAAAAATGCGGAAGCAAGCACTTTTCGTTGTAAGTATGCTCGTAATTGTCGGCCTGCTGCTGACCGCCTGCGGCGGCGCTGCTCCTACCGAGGATCCGTCAGCGGCCTTGCAAGCCCAGGTCGCCGAGCTTCAGGCCCAGTTGGAAGCCGCTCAGGAAGATGCCGATACCTCGGACCTGGAGGCACAGATATCTGAGCTTCAGGATCAACTGGCAGCCGCAGAAGAAGCGGCAGCCGCTGAACCGGAGGAAGAGGTCGAGCCAGTCGTCGTTAGCTGGTGGCACATTACCTCCGAGCCAGGCCCGCACCAGGAAGCCTGGAAGAAGATGGCTGATGACTATATGGCCGCGAACCCGAATGTTGTGATCGAGATCACCATTCTGGAGAACGAAGCCTTCAAGTCCAAGCTGCCGACCGTCATGCAGGCCGGTGATCCCCCTGACCTGTTCCAGAGCTGGGGCGGCGGCACGCTGGTCGAATATGCCAAAGCCGGACTCCTCAAGGACATCACGGCTGACATGGCCGTCGACGGATGGGGCGACTCATTCGGCGCTGGCGCACTGGGCGTCTATGCCTATGATGGCAAGCAGTACGGCGTTCCGTGGGACATGGGTGCGGTTGGTTTCTGGTACAACAAGGCACTGTTCGCCCAGGCAGGAATCGATGCTCCTCCGGCAACCTGGGGCGAACTCCTCGAAGACGTTCAGATTTTCAAGGATGCAGGCATCACCCCGATCATCCTGGGTGAGGGCGAGAAGTGGCCCGGCATGCACATGTGGTCCTACCTGGCTGTCCGCGAGGGTGGCAAGGAAGCCTTCGACGCAGCCTATCTCCGCACCGGTGGTTCCTTCGCCGATGCCCCCTTCGTGAAGGCCGGCGAAGATCTGCAAGACCTGATCGCCCTCGACCCCTTCCAGGAAGGCTACCTGGGCATGGGCCATGACGACTCCGAAGCCATCATGGGTGATGGCGGCGGCGCGATGATGCTGATGGGCCAGTGGGCACCTGCCGTGATGGCGACCACCAGCACGAGCGGTGGTCTTGGCGATGACCTGGGCTTCTTCACCTTCCCGGCTGTCGAAGGCGGCGCGGGTGGCGCGTATGACGTACTGGGCGGCGGCAACGGTATCGCGGTTGGTATCAACGCCGAACCGGAAGCCATCGACTTCCTGCGTTACCTGACCAGCCTCGAGAATCAGAAAGTTCTCGCCGAACTGGGTGTTGCCATTCCGGTCGTCATCGGTGCGGAAGAAGCTCTGACCGACCCCAACATGATCATGGTATCTGAGGCAGTTGCTCAGGCTGATTACTATCAGCTTTACTACGACCAGTTCCTGCCGCCCGCCACTTCCGAAGTGGTCAACGATGCGACGCAGGCACTGTATGCAGGCACGATGACTCCTGAGGAAGTTGCCCAGGCCATCGAGGATGCCTACGCTGAAGAAATCGGAGAGTAGCTTTTCGTAATGAATGATGCCGGGAAAGAGGTCTTGGCCCGGCTGAGTAGATCGAGTTATGGGTGGAGCAAATGGGCCAATCTCCTGTTTGCTCCACTCAATCACAACAGACTGCCTGCCGGTAATGAGTGAGAGCGGCTGATCGAAAGGAAGTTAGCCTTGCAGAGTACATTTCAACTTGAAAAAAAAGCCAATGGAACCAAACGCCTTCGCGGACAGCCGTCAACCATCATTCTTTTCCTGCTGCCCGCAGCGATACTCTTCCTGACGTTCGTGATTTTCCCCATCATCCAGGGGGCCTATATCAGCCTATATAAATGGAATGGTTTAGGCCCGTTAGAAAATTTCGTCGGATTCGATAACTTCGCCACGATGTTTGAGCACGAGCCATTCCATCAGGCCCTGATTCACAATCTTGTCATCATTGTTCTGTCGATTGGTTTGCAGTTGCCGATAGCGTTGGGGTTGGCGCTCCTCGTCGGGCGAAAGCTGCCCGGACGAACATTTTTCCGGACGCTGTTCTTCCTGCCTTACGTGATCTCCGAGGCGATCTCGGCCATCCTCTGGTCGTTCATCTTCAACCCAAGATTTGCCGCCAGCGAGATCATCAATGCGGTGCTGGATACAATACTGCCATTCTTTGATCCAGGTCCCTGGCTGGGCGATCCGCAGAAGGTGCTCAGTGCGATATTTATCGTGCTGACCTGGAAGTATTTCGGCCTGCATATGATCCTTTATATTGCCGGTCTCCAGGGGATTCCCACCGAAATCGAAGAGGCGGCCAGCATCGATGGAGCGAACCAGTGGCAGACCCTGCGCTTCGTCACCATCCCGATGCTGTCTCGAACGATCTATACGACGATCTACCTGTCGGTGCTGGGGTCGCTTCAGCAGTTCGACCTTGTCTGGCTGATGACGGAAGGCGGGCCGGTTGGCGCGAGCGAGGTGCTGACGACGTATATGTACCGGCATGGCTTCGTGAGCTTCAAACTTGGGTACGGCGCTGGCGTGGCGGTCGTTTTGTTCTCGATCTGCCTGGTATTCTCGCTGATCTACCAGTACCTGTTCATGAGGGAAGATTACGCCGGGGCAGTTGAATGAACCGGCCCGTTAGAACCGTCTTCTGTTAGAAAGGAAACATGCGTGACGACAACCGACGCTTCAAGACCAGTGAAGAAACGCGGCTCATATCTGCCCAGGTATGTGATTGCTGTTATTGTGTCGATTATGATAGTCAGCCCGATTCTCATTGCCGTTCTGGGCGGTTTCAAGGAATCTGCCGAACTGTTGAACAGCCCCTTTACCCTGCCCAAGGTATGGATCCTTGATAATTACCAGTACGTCCTGACCCTGGACTCGTTCTGGAGACAGTTGCTCAACAGCACAATCGTGATGGTTGGTACGGTCACTCTCTCGACAATCAGCGCCAGCATGGCCGCTTTCGTGTTCGCCAGGATGCGCTTCAAGGGCCGCGACACGCTCTTCAACTTCTTCATGATCGGGCTGCTCTTCCCCCTTATGGTTGCGATCCTGCCGCTTTACATCCTGATGCGCCAGATGGGACTGCTGAACTCCCTGATCGGTGTGATCCTGGTCGAGGCGGCTTTCCAGCTCTCGCAGATGATCCTGATCATGCGTGGATTCTTTCGCTCATTACCAAAAGAACTGGAAGACGCTACCTATATCGACGGCGGCAATGCCTTTACGTTCTTTACACGGGTGCTGCTGCCGCTTTCGGCCCCGGCGCTGGCGGCCAACGCTGCCCTGGCGATGGTCTTTAGCTGGAACCAGCTTTTCCTGCCCCTGCTGGTGATCAACGACGAGGTGCTTTACCCGCTGCCACTGGGCACGATGCAGTTCTTCGGGCAGTACACGTCCGTCTGGTCGCGCCTGATGGCGTTCATCGTTATCGCAGCGCTCCCGGCTGTCGTCTTTTATCTGCTGGCCGAACGGTATATCATTGCCGGGTTGACAGGTGGTGCGGTCAAAGGGTAATGTTGGTGCCGTTTGAATGACGCCGTTCTACCGGATACCGGTTTATTGATTAATTGGAGCAGCGTGTGGATATTGATGCAAGACTGATGTTGGAAAAGCGCGCAGACGACCTGATTGCGCAGATGACTCTCGAAGAAAAAGTGTCCCAGATGGTCTACAATGCCCCGGCCATCGAGCGCCTGGGCATTGCTGAATACAACTGGTGGAACGAAGCCCTGCATGGTCTTGGCCGGGCGGGGGTCGCAACCGTGTTTCCGCAGGCTATCGCGCTGGCGGCTGCCTGGAACACCGATCTTGTTCATCGGATGGCAGTCGCAACCTCCGACGAAGCGCGGGCCAAGCATCATGAAGCTCTGCGGAAAGGGATGCGCAAGATTTATGCGGGCCTGACTTTCTGGTCGCCCAATATCAATATTTTCCGTGATCCTCGCTGGGGGAGGGGGCAGGAGACATACGGTGAAGACCCGACTCTGTCGGCGGCGATAGGTGTGGCATTCATCACCGGGCTTCAAGGCGACGATCCGTCCTGTTTGAAACTGGTCGCCACCCCCAAGCATTACGCGGTACACAGCGGCCCTGAATCGACCCGCCACGAATTCGACGTCCGGATCGGCGAGCGCGAGATGCGCGAGTTTTACTTCCACGCCTTCGAAGCCAGTATAAAGGAAGGGAAAGCCGTCTCGATCATGGGTGCGTATAACCGCATCAACGGCGAACCGGCCTGCGCCAGCACCTTCCTGCTGGAACAGGTGCTCCGTGAGGAGTGGGGCTTCGATGGCTATGTCGTCTCTGACTGCTGGGCGATCCTCGATATTTACGAGCATCACAAGGTCGTCAAGACTGCCGCCGAAGCTGCAGCGCTGGCCGTGAGACACGGCTGCGACCTGAACTGCGGGATCACCTTCCCGTCGCTGGTCAAGGCTGTCGAGGAGGGCCTGATCAGCGAGGAGGAAATCGACCGTTCGGTCCGGCGGCTGCTGGTCGCCCGTTTCCAGTTGGGGATGTTCGATCCGCCAGAAGATGTTCCCTATGCGTCACTGCCTTACTCGGTTGTCGACTGCCAGGCGCATCGCGATCTGGCTTTGCAGACGGCCCGCGAATCGATTGTGCTGCTCAAGAACGAGGGTAATTTGCTGCCGCTGGACAAGAACCTCGGTTCGATTGCCATCATCGGCCCCAACGCCGAAAACATTCACTCGCTGCTTGGTAATTACAACGGCACGCCTTCTGTGCCGGTCACCCCGGCAGAAGGCATTCGCCGCAAACTGCCGCCCTCGGCGAAGGTCAGCGTGGCGCGCGGCTGTGATATCGCCCAGGGTATCCGCCATTTCGAGGCGATCCCATCAAATTACCTGCGCCCGGCTGATCCGATCACCCGCGAACACGGGTTGTCGGGGACGTACTATGACAATTCCCAATTCGAAGGTGAACCGGTATTCTCCCAGGTCGACGGAAACGTCGATTTCGTGTGGAAGGATTCCTCCCCACTTACAGACCAGGGGTGGGGGGGAACCTTCTCTATTCGCTGGGAAGGGTTTATCGTTCCACCCACCAGCGGAACCTACCACATCGGCGTTTCCGGGTATTCATGGTACCGGCTGACGCTGAATGGTGAGGTGCTCGCCGAGAGCGACTTCATTCATCACCCGATGCTGGAAGATGTTGAGGTCGAATTCGAAGCTGGTCAGCTCTACCCCATTGTAATTGACTATGCCAACCAGGGGCTGGATCCACAAATCCAGCTACTTTGGTCACCACCCGTGGCCGATCCGGAAACCGTTGCGTTGGAAGCGGCTAAACGCTCTGACGTGATCGTCGCTGTGATGGGCCTCTCTCCACGGGTGGAGGGCGAGGAGATGTCGGTCCAGGTTGATGGATTCGCCGGTGGCGACCGGACCGACATCCGCCTGCCAGCCATTCAGGAGAATCTACTTAAGAAGCTTCACGCGCTGGGCAAGCCGGTGGTGCTGGTGCTGCTGAACGGCAGCGCGCTGGCGATCAACTGGGCTGCCGAGAACATCCCGGCGATTGTCGAGGCGTGGTATCCCGGACAATCGGGCGGGGAGGCGCTGGCCGACATTCTGTTCGGCGATGTCAACCCGTCGGGCAAGCTGCCGGTTACCTTCTACCGGTCGGTGGACGATCTCCCCGATTTCGACGATTACCGTCTGGGCGGCCATACCTACCAGTACTTCAAGGGCGAGCCGCTCTATCCCTTCGGCTACGGCCTGAGCTACACGACCTTCAAGCTGGACAACCTGCGGATCGACGATCCATCGGTCGAGATCGGCGGGGCGGCGACCGTCATGGTCGATATCACCAATACCGGCGAGCGCGCCGGTGACGAAGTCGTCCAGCTTTACACCCGCGAGGTGGAAGCGGACGACACGCGCCCGCTCAAGGTGCTGCGCGGGTTCTGCCGGGCGTCACTCGAACCGGGCGAAACCCGGACGGTCGCCTTCACGCTGCATACCGGTCAGCTTGGCCGCTATGACTCCGATATGCGCTACATGGTGGAGCCGGGCGGCGTCGAGGTGATGGTCGGGCAGTCGTCGGCTGATCTTTCCCTGCAGGCCGAGTTGAAGCTGGCCGGCGAGGCGGTAGACATGGCCGATAGGAAAGTCTTCTACAGTAATGCAAAGCTAACCTGACATCCATCGAGGATGATTCGAGAGGCGGGGAGGACGCGCAGCAGTGGCGTTCTCCTCGTCGCTTTTTAGATGCCAGCAAGTTGATGTAGAATAAATCGCAGGGTCGGGAGTCCGTACGCCCCAGGTTTAACAATTTGTCACTCAACAAGAAGATTCCTCCTCTTCAAAGGATGTTGTCTATGTCGGAGCAAAAACGTATCTTTGGCCTGTCATCGACTGGCCTGGTTATTCTCATTGCCGCAATCGTGAAGTTTACGATCCACCTGATCTATGCCCCCGGCTACGGCTTTTTTCTCGACGAGCTTTATACCATCGCCCTGAGCCGACACCTGGCCTTCGGGTATGTGGATTTGCCGCCCCTCGTTCCCCTGCTGGTGGCGCTCAGCCGCTTCCTGCTCGGCGACTCTCTGTTTGCCTATCATATCTTCCCGGCGCTTGCCGGGTCGGCGACTCTTGTCTTCATCTGCCTGATTACAAAGGAGTTCGGCGGTAAGCCCTTCGCCGTTGCGCTGAGCGCCCTGGGGTTCATCGGCGTTCCGATCTGGCTGGGCGTCGATTCGATATTCTGCTACGACAGCATCGACCAGATGGTGCTGTCGGCGTTTTTGTATGTGCTTGTCCGGTTGCTAAGGACGGGCAACCGAAAGCTCTGGCTGCTGCTGGGGCTGATCGCGGGCATCGCCTGTAATACCAAAATGACCATCCTGTTCCTGGGGCCAGGCTTTCTGATTGCGCTCCTCATATCGAAGTACCGGAAAGACCTGCTGACGCCCTGGCCTTACCTGGGGGCGGCGATCTGCCTGGTCATTGTATCGCCGTACCTGATCTGGCAGGTTGCCAATGACTGGCCGACACTCGAATACTGGACTGCCTATGGCACCGCGCGGGTCTATCAGGCTTCTGTGCTGCAGTATCTCACAAATATCTTCCTGTACATGAATCCGTTTTTCCTGCCTCTGTGGCTGATCGGTCTGTACCGCATCTTCCGCCGCCTGGACGATACGGATTACTCCTTCCTGGGCCTGCTGTTCGTGTTCACACTGGCACTGATGTTCCTGCTGCACGCATCGGCCCGGATGCTCGCCGAGCTTTTCATTCCGCTCCTTGCTGCTGGATCGGTGTTCGTGGAAGAGATATTCAGCCGGGTAAGCTGGGGAAAGGTGCTGAAGGCTGTCCCTGTGGTTTACCTGCTGGCCGCGTTTGTCCTTGTAGCTCCATCCAGCCTGCCGATTCTCCCGATGGAGGAGGCGCTTGCCTTCACCGATGCTGTGGGACTCTCGTCGATGGTCGTCAAAGAGTTCAACGGCGGTATCTCAGCTTACCCGATACTTCTCTACGGGCGGCTTCACTGGGATGAGTTGGTTCAGAATGTGGCCGAAGTGTACGACGATCTTCCACCGGAGGAGCGTGCCATTGCCGGAATCTATGCCGATCACTACTCGAGTGCCGGTGCGATAGATCAGTTAGGGCCTGAATATGGGCTTCCTCACGCGGTCAGCGGCTCTCTGACCTATTACCTCTGGGGGCCGGGATATTCCTGGGACGTGATGATCATCGTCACCATGAAGTCGAACGAGATGGCGGTCTTCTTCGACGAGTGCGAACTGGCGATTGATACCCAGTACGTATATGACAGCCCCAATATTTATGTGTGTAGAGGGCCGAGAGTCTCCGCCGATGAGATCTGGGGGGCTTCCAAGTATTACCGTTAGCGGTCAACCTGGGGAGCATCTAAAAGCGCAGGATCATTCAATTCATCACTATAAACCGGGAGAATGTGCACAGTAAAGATATTCTCCCGGTCGCTTTCTATGGGGGCTATCACCGGCTGCCGATCATCCAGATTTGCACAGCGGTATATAATGAGGAAGACGTATGCTGTTGAACAGGAGACCACGCACATGCTGCCGACATCGTACCCGATCTGCCATGATACACTCAGGCAGGTCTGGCAGACGTTTGTAACAACCGGGCAGGTTTCATCTGTTGATGGATATACCCCCGACCCGGGGGTTGTCCGCTCGTGGCAGCGCTGCGTACTGCGCTACGATTCCTTCACCGCGCCCCGCCCGACCATTTCCGACGATCATTCGTTTGCCTCGCTGGTCAAGGCGCAGACCCTGCTGCTGACGAATGCCCTGCCACACATGGAGGATATCCACCAGTATATGGAAGGCTCCGACTGCGCCATCGTGCTGGCCGATGGCTCCGGCTGTCTGCTGCGCGTGATCGGGGATCGCCGCGCCGTCGAGATGGTCCACGAGCTGCGGCTGGGGCCGGGCGCTTACTGGTCTGAAACCTACCTGGGCACCAACGCGGTCGGCATGACGCTGGTCGATGCCTCGCCGGTGCAGGTCGTCGGTGCCGAACATTTCTTCCAGGATCACCACCGCTTCACCTCGACCGCCGCCCCGATCCACCACGTTTCAGGGCGCATCATCGGCGTGATCGGGATCGTCGGCCCGGCGGAGACATCTACCTCGCACACGCTTTCGCTGGTGATGGCCGTCGCCCGCACCATCGGCAGCCAGCTCCAGACCAATCACTACCTGGCCGAAGCGAGCTACCGGCTGGCCGAGATCAAGACGATCCTGGAGGCAATATCGACCGGGGTCGTCTCGTGGGACAGCGAGAACCGGGTGATCAACGTCAACGCACGGGCTGCCGAGTTGCTGGGGATCAATCCTTCGGCGGTGGAAGGCAACCTGGTATTGGAGGCGCTGGCGCTTCCCCCGGTGCTGCGCGATGCGATCCTTGACCGAACCGAGTTTGTCGACCGCGAGATGACCTTTGAAAACGGCGGCGTGCCTACCCGGTCGCTGGTCAGCCTGCTTCCGATTGCCACTGGCGAGCACGGCTCGTCGGGCTGTGTGATGATGATCAACCCCATTGAGCAGGTACATCAGCTTGTCCGGCGGGTAGTCGGCGTGCAAGCGGCGTTGACCCTGGAGAACATGACCGCCGAGTCGAGCGTGATGCGATCGGTGCTGCGCCAGGCGCGGATCGCCGGGCGGGGGATGGCCCCGGTGCTGCTGATCGGCGAGGGTGGGGTGGGCAAGAACCCGCTGGCGCGGGCCATCCACAACGACAGTGATCGGGCCAACCGGCCCTTCTTCGCTTTCAACTGCCGGGCGATCCCGCATGAGCTGATGTTAAACGAATTCCTCGGCAGCGATCGAAATGCGCAGGAAATGCGCCCCAGTAAGTTCGAGTTGGCCAACGGCGGCACGCTGGTTTTCGACCAGATCGAGAACCTCTCGCTGGCGATGCAGGAAGCGTTGCTCCATGTCATCGAGACACGGCACGTGATGCGCCTCGACGGTCTGCAGTCGATCCCGGTCGACGTGCGGATCGTCGCCACCACGTCGACCAATCTCGAAGAACTGGTCGCATCGGGGAGTTTCGTGCCCGATCTCTACTACTGTTTTGGGGTATTTAATATCGAGATTCCGCCCCTGCGCGAGCGCAAGGACGATATTCCCTTCCTGGTTCGCCGTTTTCTCGACCGGATCGCCCGCCGCGACCGCACCGTCGGTTACATCGAAGTCGCGGAGGGCGCGATGGAGGTTCTCTGTAACTATCCCTGGCCGGGCAATGTGCGCGAGTTGGAGAGCGTTCTGGAGCAGGCGTATTATCTCGCGGAAGGGCCGCTGATCCGGGCCGCCGACCTTCCGAAGTCGATCCGCTGGGGGCGGGTGCTGACCGCCTCGTCGCCGCGCGCGCTGCCGGTTCTCACCGCCGCCGCCGCCGAGCGCGAGGCGATCATCCGGGCGGGGATAGCCTGTGATGGACGTGTCACGGAGATGGCCCGCCAGTTGGGGATCGGGCGGACGACACTCTGGCGAAAGATGAAGGCGCTCAACCTGACCACCGCTGATTTCAAGCGTTAGACATCTCTCCTTTTTCTCGAAGCGGAATAATGGTTCATTATGAAACGTTATTACCTCGTACTCGTTCCATAATGGAACGGAAATCGACCCGATATTGATCCCCTTGTAAATGTGGATTAGCATGAGGAATGTGGTCCCTGATCCACTTCCTGCACACCGACTACTGCCTCTTTTTTTACTGGTCATTGCAAAGATAAATCTCCAGAGCAGTTGAGGGTCGTTACATTGGTTGTATTTGTCATCTCTATTGTTGTCTGAAAGAAGGTCGTTCGCGCCTTGATATGTGCTGTCTATCGGCAGTAGAACGCGTGCTGCCGTTCCGGTATCGTCCGGCGGCGCTTCTGGTTTAGAGATGGGGAGAGAAGGGACAGCATTTTTAGTCCATCGATGCAAGTTTAGAAAGGGAAGGTGCATAGGGAAGAATCAAAAGACACAGCTATCAAAATAGGGCAGTTCTTGTACAAGTCTACTCTGAATTTTCAATAGGAGCGCAAAATGAAGAAAAACGGACTGTGGGGAGAACTGGTAGCCGAATGCTTCGGCACGTTCGTCCTGATTCTGCTGGGGGATGGTGTTGTCGCCAATGTTGGCCTCGCGCCGCGCCTGGCTGCCCCAGCCTATAACTGGAACACCATCACCATCGGATGGGCGTTCGCCGTGATCGTCGCCGTCTATGTTGCCGGCGGCGTTTCTGGCGCGCACATCAACCCGGCAGTGACGCTTGGCCTGGCCGTCAAGCGTGGCTTCCCCTGGGCGAAGGTGGTTCCGTATATCATTGCCCAGATGGTAGGTGCCTTCCTTGGTGCGCTGGGCGTCTACCTGGTCTACATGGAGGGGCTGATCGAAGCCGGTATGCCGAATGTCTGGTGCACCGGGCCTGGATCGGTGTTTGGCAGTGCCTTCTGGGGTGGGGCCGGTGGGAGTGCGGCTGGCGGATACTCGCTACTCAACGCATCCATCGCCGAGTTGTTCGGCACGATGGTGCTGATGTGGGGCGTGTTAGCCAGCGGCGATGCCAAGAACCTGGGCCTGAAGAACAACATGGGCCCCTGGCTGGTTGGTGGTACGGTTCTGGCTGTCGGCCTCTCACTGGGTGGCCCCAGCGGCTACGCCATCAACCCTGCCCGTGACCTCGGCCCGCGCCTCTTCGGCCTGGTCGTCGGCACACAGGGACTGTTCAGTGATATCTACTGGCTGGTTCCACCGGTTCTGGTTGTTCTGCTGGGCGGGGTTCTCGGCCCGTTCTTCTACGACTGGTTCATCTCACCGTTCCTGCCGTCCGGGGAGTAGTCTTTTCCCGGCAGGTGCTTTGAAAAACCTGATATAAACAAAAAGTAAGGAACGACTACAGAGAGGAACATACCGGTATGAAGAAGCTGATCAACGCAATAGACGATGTCGTAAAAGAACAGCTGGAAGGCATGGCTGTAGCTCACCCGGACCTGATCAAAGTCCACTTTGAGCCGAACTTCGTCTACCGGGCCGATGCGCCGGTAAGCGGTAAAGTGGCTGTGATCTCCGGTGGCGGCAGCGGCCACGAGCCAATGCATGGCGGGTTCGTCGGCATGGGAATGCTCGACGCGGCCTGCCCCGGTGAGGTCTTCACCTCGCCCACACCCGATCAGATGTATGAAGCCGCCAAGATGGTCGACGGCGGCGCTGGCGTCCTGTACCTGGTCAAGAACTATACCGGCGACGTCCTGAACTTCGAGACGGCTGCCGAGTTAGCCTTTGCCGAGGGAGTCAAGGTCCAGAGCATTCTGATCGACGACGATACGGCGGTAAAAGACAGCCTCTATACCGCCGGGCGGCGTGGTGTTGGCACCACCGTTCTGGTAGAAAAGATCGTCGGCGGGGCGGCGGAAGCCAAGTACCCGCTTGATAAACTGTCCGACCTGGCCCGCAAGGCCAATATGTATGGCCGTTCCATCGGCATCGCGTTGACCTCGTGCACCGTCCCTGCTGCCGGGAAGCCGACCTTCGACCTTGGCCCGAACGAGTTCGAGTTCGGTATCGGCATTCACGGCGAGCCGGGCCGCGAGCGGTTTGATATGAAGACCGCCGACGAGATCACCGAAATGATGGCGGCTGCCATCATCGACGATGGCCCTTATACACGCACTGTTCGTGAGTGGGATAATGACTCCGGCGAGTGGGTCGAGAAGAAACTGACCGACGACCCGTTGAAGTCGGGCGACGAGGTAATCGCCTTCGTCAACAGCATGGGGGGAACACCGGTCTCCGAGCTGTACGCGATCTATCGCAAGCTGGCCGAGATTTGCAAGGGCAAGGGCTTGAAGATCGTGCGCAACCTGATCGGCCCCTACATCACTTCGCTGGATATGGCGGGGTGCTCGATCACGCTGATGAAGACGGATGCGGAAATCTTGAAGTTCTGGGATGCTCCGGTCAAGACGCCCGGCTTGCGTTGGGGTGTATAATCAAGGCATGGCCTTTGGGTTAGAGAGAGTGGGGTTAGATGCCCACGCTCTCTAACCCTCCGAAAAGTGTATAAGGAGCAAGTCTATCACCATGGTAACCAGAGATCAAATCGTACAATGGCTCAACAATCTGGCTGAAGTCCTGGCGGAAAACAAGGAATACCTGACCGATCTCGACTCGGCCATTGGCGATGCGGATCATGGCATCAATATGAATCGCGGCTTCAAGAAAGTCATCGAGAAGCTGCCCAGTGTGGCCGATACCGACATCGGCAATATCCTCAAGACGACCGGCATGACGTTGATTTCCAGCGTAGGCGGCGCGAGCGGCCCTCTGTATGGGACGTTCTTCATGCGCAGCGGCATGGCCCTCCAGGCCAAGCAGGAGCTGGATGACGGCGACCTGTACCAGATGCTTGAATCCGGTGTCGAGGGGATCGTCCAGCGCGGGCGACCTGTACTGGGTGACAAGACCATGTTTGATGCCTGGAGTCCGGCACTTGAAGCGCTGAAAGCGGCGACCGCCAATGGCGACAACACCATCACCGCCCTTGAAAAATCGGTGATGGCTGCCGAGCAGGGCATGAAAGATACCATTCCCATGCAGGCCAGAAAGGGCCGGGCCAGTTACCTTGGTGAGCGCAGCATCGGTCATCAAGACCCGGGTGCAACGTCGTCATACCTCATGCTAAAGACCCTACTCGAAACGTTGCAAGCCGAATAATCACTTGGGGTGGTTCAGGCCACCCCCTGTTATATAAAGGAGTAAATCATGGCCAAGTATGCAGCAGCAGTCGACCAGGGAACCACCAGCACCCGCTTTATGATCTTCAACCACAGCGGTGAGGTTGTGGCGGTTCATCAGATGGAGCATGAGCAGATTTATCCCCAGGCCGGTTGGGTCGAGCATGACCCGATTGAAATCTGGGATCGAACGAAAGACGTCATCAAGGAAGGCATGAAGAAAGCCGGTGTCAAGGCCGAGGACCTGGCCGCCATCGGCATCACCAACCAGCGTGAAACGGCTGTCGTGTGGGATAAGAAAACCGGCAAACCGTACTACAATGCGATTGTCTGGCAGGACACCCGCACCGATAAGATTTGCAACAAGCTGGCTGAAGACGGCGGGCAGGATCGCTTCCGTAAAAAGGTCGGTCTGCCGCTGGCAACCTACTTCTCCGGCCCAAAAGTCCGCTGGATGCTCGATAATGTCAGCGGGCTGCGCGCAGCCGCCGAGCGCGGCGATGCCATTTTTGGCAATATCGACACCTGGGTGATCTGGAACCTGACCGGCGGCGTCGACGGCGGCGCGCACGTCACCGACGTGTCCAACGCCAGCCGCACGATGCTGATGAATCTCAAGACCCTCGACTGGGACGATGAGATTCTCAAGATCATGGATATCCCCAAGGCAATGCTGCCCCAGATTCGCCCGTCGAGCGACCCCAACCTGTACGGCAACACCAAGGCCGATGGGCCTGTTGGCGGCGTCGTGCCGGTCTGCGGTGACCTGGGTGACCAGCAGGCGGCGATGGTCGGGCAGGCGTGCTTCTCGCCCGGCGAGGCCAAGAACACCTACGGCACTGGCTGCTTCATGCTGTTGAACACCGGCACCGAGGCAGTCCAGTCGAAGAACGGCCTGCTGACCACTCTGTGCTACAAGTTCGGGTCCGATCCGGCGGTCTACGCGCTGGAAGGCTCGATCGCGATCACCGGTGCGCTGGTCCAGTGGCTGCGCGACAACCTGGAGATGATCAAGGAATCCAAGGATATCGAAGCGCTGGCCAAGACGGTCGACGATGCGGGCGGCATCTACTTCGTCCCCGCTTTCTCCGGCCTCTTTGCCCCCTACTGGAAGAGCGATGCACGCGGTGTGATCGTCGGCCTGACCCGCTACGTCAACAAGGGCCACATCGCCCGCGCAGCGCTCGAAGCGACCGCTTACCAGACCCGCGAGGTGCTCGACGCAATGAACGCCGACTCCGGCGTCGCGCTGATCGCCCTCAAGGTCGACGGTGGGATGGTCTACAACGAACTGCTGATGCAGTTCCAGTCCGACGTGCTTGGTGTGCCCGTCATCCGCCCGAAGGTTGCCGAGACGACCGCGCTCGGTGCAGCCTATGCCGCTGGTCTGGCAGTTGGCTTCTGGAAGAACACCGACGAGATGCGTGCCAACTGGGGCATTGACAAGACCTGGGAACCCAAGATGGGCATGGAAGATCGCAAGAAGCTGTTCGCCGGTTGGAAGAAAGCCGTCACCCGCACCTTTGACTGGATCGAATAGCATCCGGTAAACAGGTGTCAGGGCCGGTTTCCTGACCGGCAGTGGCAGCCTATCCAACGTTGAAAGATCAGGGATCAGGGCCTATGCTCTGATCCCTGATACCAATCATCAAGTGTTTTTCGTAAAATTCGCAATTTAATCGGGTAGATATGTTCAGTTTGAACAAAGCCTGTATTTCGCTCCCTCCCTCTTGAGGGGGATGGGACAACAGTTTTTACGGTTGTTTGGGGTGGGGGTGATAATATCGCCCTACCTTATTCGATCATTACTAGGAAATGCCATGAAAAGCTATCACGCATTGATCATCGGGGGCGGGGGAACCGGTGGGGCACTGGCCCACGACCTCGCGCTGCGCGGCCTGAAAGTGACACTGGTCGAGCGCGGCGAAGTGACCTCCGGTACAACCGGGCGGCATCATGGCCTGCTGCACAGCGGCGGACGCTACGCGGTAAAAGACAAGGAATCGGCGGTTGAGTGCATCGAGGAAAATCTGATCCTGCGCAAGGTGATGCCCGGCACATTCGAGGAAAACGACGGCTTGTTCGTCGCCATCACCGAAGAGGATGTCGAGTACAGCAGGCTGTTCATCGAAGGCTGCACCGACTGCGGTATCCCGACCCACCAGTTGACCAGGGAGCAGGCGCTGGCCATCGAGCCGAACCTCAGCCCCAACCTGATCCTGGCCGTTCAAATTCCCGATGCGACGATGGACGCCATGCGGATGGCGCTCCGCTTTTTCGCGACGGCCAAGCATAACGGCGCTGAGTTCAAGACCTATACCGAGGTGCTCGACGTCGAAAAGACAGGGGGCACAGTGACCGGCGTCCGGGTGGTCGATCATCGCAGCGGGAAAGAAAGCGTGATCAACGCCGACATCGTGATCAACGCCGCCGGGCCGTGGAGCGGCAAAGTCGCCGACATGGTCGGCGTCGAAGTGCCGATCCGCCCCTCACCGGGAGTGATGCTCGCCCTTGAAGGCCGGTTGTGCAATATGGTCATCAACCGGATGACCCCTTCCGGCGACGGCGATATCGTCGTCCCGCAGCGCGGGCTGTCGGTGATCGGCACCAGTTCATGGGTCGTCGACGATCCTGACAACCTGGGCCTGCCGTCTGACCATATCGAGAAGATGTACGCCGAAGGCGAAAAGATGATCCCGGCGGTGCGCAAGGCCCCGTTCCGGGCGGCCTGGTCGGCGGCCCGACCGCTGATTGGCCCGCGTGGGGCCGATACCGGGCGCGAGTTGAGCCGGACGTTCAAATGCTTCGACCACGTGGATGAGGGGGTCGAGGGCTTTGTGACGATTACCGGCGGCAAGGCGACGACTGCGCGCGGCATGGCCGAAGCGACAGCCAACGTCGTTTGCCAGAAGCTCGGCGTCGATGCGCCCTGCCGCACCCGCGAAGTGGTCATGCTGCCGCATACGGCCTATTTCACCGGATAGAAGGTGTTCCGATGACAAAGGAAATCACGTTCAAAGTCTTTCGTTACAAACAGGGCGATCCCGCGCCGCATTATGACCGGTTCACCGTACCCTGTGACGAAAATACCACCGTGCTGATCGCCATGCAGGATATCCGGCGCGACCAGGACCCGACATTGATGCTGCGCCACTCCTGCCACCATGCCTCGTGCGGCACCTGCGGGATGCGGATCAATGGCAAAGAGGAATTGAGCTGCGTGGTCAAAGTACTCGACCTCGGCACCCCAACGGTGACCGTCGAGCCGCTCGAAAACCTCCCGCTGATATCCGACCTGGTCGTCGATATGACCGGGTTCTACCAGCGCTATACTGCTGCCCGGATGCCGTATATCCGCCAGAGCGAGTTCAATCCCGGTGCCGAACCCCCGGAGGGGATCGACCGGTATACGCGCTATGAAAACTGCATCGAATGCGGTCTGTGCCTGTCGGCCTGCCCGGTCGCGGGCAGCGACGCGGAATATCTCGGCCCGGCGGCGATGGCGGCGGCCTGGCGTGCGGTAGAAGAGCCGCGCAACGGGGACGGCAAGCACGCGCTCAATTGGGTCGATAATGAACATGGCTGCTGGCGCTGCCATATCGCGTTCGAATGCAGCGAAGTCTGCCCGTCGAACGTCGACCCGGCAGCGGGGATCATGAACCTGCGCCGCAAGCTCACCGGCAGCAGTTTGCTCCGCCTGTTTGGGATCAAACGATAAGCGGGGCCAGTCGTTTTACAAATCGCTGGTAGGGGCGAGGCTTGCCCTCTCCCATAAGGGCGACCGCGAGGGTCGCCCCTACGAGATGCAATTGGGAATGATATCTCGATAGATCGCAGGCCGAAAATCTATCGCAAACCAAGTAACCAAATTGTACGGGCCCAGCGACGTTCTGTGTCGTCCACAGCAGTGCTGTGCCCACCGGAGAGAATATCGTGCAAGACGTACAATCAACACAGGATACCGTCCGGCCCAAACGCCCGCTGCTGGCCTGGTTCGACGTCCGCAGCCGAAAGCTCGGAAGCTGGGCGTTTGCCCTTAACCGGCTGACCGGCCTGGGCCTGGTGCTGTACCTGTTCCTTCACCTGGTGATCCTGAGCCTGCTGCTGCGCGGCGAAGCTGGCTGGGACGCCTTCATCAAGCTGGCCCGCAGCCCGCTCTTCTTGCTGATGGATGCGGTGCTGATCTTCGGGATCATCTATCACGGGCTGAACGGCATCCGGGTGGGAATGGTCGGTTTGGGTTATGGCGTTCGCGCTCAGCGTGGTTTATTCTGGACATTGATGGTGATTGGCGCTGCGCTGCTGGTCGCCAGTATCTGGCTGGTCTTTACCATCTAAGGAGGGCAGTATGCAGAACGCAACCGCAAACCAACGTGAAAACGGCGCGGCGGGCGGCCTGTGGCTGCTCCAGGTGATCAGCGGGGCGCTGCTGATCGCCGTGCTGGGCCTTCATATGTTCGCCCATCACTTTGTGGTGGAAGGCGGCCTGCGGAATTATCAGGACGTGCTGGCCTATGTCGCCAGCCCGCTGATCGTGGCCGTCGAACTGGTCTTTCTGATCGTCGTCACCCTTCACGCGATACTCGGCCTGCGTGCCATCCTGTTCGATCTTGGCCTGTCGGCAAAGGCCGAAAAAACGGTCAATATCGTGTTGACCGTGATCGGGGTAGGGGCGGCTGGTTATGGGATTTTCCTGGCGCTGGCGCTCCACGCGCTGGCCCGCTGACTCGTTCGTCCTGCTGGCGGATTGGAGATTATGTCAAAACGAAATCGCACGCGTTCACAGCGCTCGTCGGAGGAAGTCCCGACCCGTAACGAACCCTGGATCAACAAGAGAACCGGCCTATGGGTTGTCGGGATCGTCGGCCTTGCATTGGGTATCTATACCGGCTGGCAGTTTTACCCAGCAATTGGCTTCTGGAAGGCTTTGCTATGGGGAGTCGGATCGGCGGCGGCCATCTGGCTGGTGTATGGGCTTTCTTACCTGGTCAACGTGACCGTCCGGCGCTGACTTGTTTAACGATGAACATGGCTTAGAACCCCGGTATACACACAGGACAGGGTTATCAGATGGTTGGTATCGTACTCGTTTCGCACAGTGCCACCCTCGCCAGCGGGCTGGAAGAACTCATCAACCAGATGGTTCAGGGAAAGGTGCCTCTGGCATCGGCGGGCGGCATCGACGACCCGGAGAACCCGATCGGAACCGATGCCTTCAAGGTGCAGGCGGCGATTGAATCGGTCTATTCCGACGACGGCGTCGTTGTCCTGATGGACCTGGGCAGTGCGCTGCTCAGTGCCGAGATGGCCCTCGAATTTCTCTCACCCGAACAGCAGGAAAAGGTCTATCTCTGCCCGGCTCCCCTCGTCGAGGGAGGGCTGGCGGCAGCAGTTCAGGCATCGGTGGGCGGCAGTGCCGAACAGGTGATGGCCGAGGCGCAGGGCGCACTGGCCGCCAAGATCGAGCAGATCAGCGGTGCGCCGCCTGAACCGACCGCTGCTGTTTCGCCGGAACTGGCAGGCGAGGCCATCGAGTTGATCCTGACCGTCGAGAACCCACTGGGCCTCCACGCACGCCCGGCGGCGCGGTTCGTGAGCACGGCCAACCGCTATTCCTCCACCGATATCCGTGTTGTGAAGGGCGACCGCTCGGCCAACGCCAAGAGTATCAACCAGGTGGCGACATTGGGAGTCCGCCAGGGCGATACGATTACGGTGCGTGCCTCCGGCCAGGCTGCCGAAGAAGCGCTCGCCGCGATCGAGGCGCTGGCCGACGACAATTTCGGCGATGCGGAGCAGGCTCCCGCGCCGGTTGCCTCCGGACAGGCTGCCCCCACTCCCACCGGTAAACAATTATCCGGTATCCCGGCTTCGCCCGGCATAGCCGTCGGTCCGGTTATGCAGTTCCGGGCGCACCTGCCACAGGTCGATACGCTGACCGGCTGCAATCCCGCCGCCGAATGGAAGCGACTCCAGGCGGCGATTGGTGCTGCCGGGGATGAACTTCAGACGGTGATTGCCCGCATGACGCGGCAGGCTGGTGCAGATGAGGCGGCGATCTTCGAGGCGCACGCCTTATTCCTGCAAGACCCCGACCTGCTCGAATCGGTAAAGCAGCGTCTCGATGCGCAGCAGGTCAATGCTGAAGCCGCCTGGCTCCAGGTGATCGAGGAAACCGCCGACCGCTTCAGGGCTATCGACGATGCCTATATGCGCACCCGCGCCGCCGACGTGCTTGATGTGGGCCGCCGGGTGCTCGACCGGCTGGCCGGTGGTCCGTCCACTGCGTTCGAGCTGTCTGAACCGTCGATTGTCGTCGCGGTCGATCTTAACCCGTCCGATACGGCCCTGCTCGATCCGGCCCAGGTACTGGGTATCTGCACCGAGTTAGGCGGGGCGACCTCGCACAGTGCGATCCTCGCCCGCGCTCTCGGCATCCCGGCGGTGGTCGGAGTCGACGGGGCAACGGCGGCCCTTCCCGAAGGCGCGCTGATCGGCCTGGATGGAGGTCAGGGGTTGATCTGGCCCCAGCCAGACGAGGCGGAAATCCGCGAACTGTCCGGTCGGCGTGAAGCCTGGCTTTCCGAGCAGCAGCGCCAGAAGGAGTCCGGGCGGGAGCCTGCCGTCACCATCGACCGGCTGCGGGTGGAGATTGGCGCGAATATCGGCGGCCCGAATGACGTGCCGGTCGCGCTCGAATACGGCGCGGAAGGCGTCGGGCTGCTGCGCACCGAGTTTTTGTTTCTACAGCGTGAGACACCACCCACCGAGGACGATCAATACGAGGTTTATCACACGATTGCCGAGTTGATGGGTGATCGCCCCGTGATCGTCCGTACGCTCGACATCGGCGGGGACAAGCCGGTGCCGTTCGTCGATCTCGACCCGGAGGACAATCCCTTCCTCGGCCTGCGGGGAATCCGGCTCTGCCTGGCTTACCCTGACCTGTTCCGTACGCAACTCAGAGCGATTCTTCGCGCTAGCGCGGCGGGCAACTTCAAGCTGATGTTCCCGATGGTTGGGTCGGTCCAGGAGTTCCGCGCGGCCCGCGCGGTGCTCGACGAGGTGCGGCAGGAATTGAGCGAGGCGGGTGTGCCGTTTGATAAGTCGATGGAGATCGGCGTTATGGTCGAGGTTCCATCGGCGGTGGTGGCTGCCGATCAACTGGCGGCAGAGGTCGATTTCTTCAGCATCGGCACCAACGACCTGACCCAGTACGTAATGGCCGCCGACCGGGGCAATGCCCGCGTCGCCGACCTGGCCAATGCCTTACAGCCCGCCGTCCTGCGGATGATCAGCCAGACGGTTGAGCAGGCCCACGACGCTGGTATCTGGGTGGGGATGTGCGGTGAACTGGCGGGAAACCCGCTGGCGATCCCGGCATTGGTCGGACTGGGGCTTGACGAGTTGAGCATGAGCGCTCCGCAAATCCCGGCGGTGAAGGAAGCGATCCGCGCGCTGTCACATTCCCGGACGGAAGCCATCGCCTGCCATGTCCTCGAACTCGACAGCGTCGAAGCGGTGGTGGCCTACCTCAGTCAGGTGAAGACAGGCTGACGTTCAGGTGCGTCCACAGTCCTTTTCCGGGAAGCGCGGCGGCCAGGCCGGGGGCGGCGTGCCATCGACTACAAACCGGAAGTCGCAGCAGTCGCAGCCATGTATCAGCGTTTTTGTGCGGCGCAGTTCGACTCCCATCGCGCCGATGGTGATGTAATCTACTGCGCACATGTACGGCCCCAGTTCGAGCGCGTCCTGTACTTCGAGGAATTTCTTGATCCCGCACTCGCTGAAATCTATGCCCCAGTCGAAGCTGCCGTCTCCTTCGACAAACGTGCAAACCCAATCCTCTGGATAGCGCCGCTCCTGCGAACGTGCCGCCTTTTGTCTGGCTTCCTCGACCCCCTGACCGGTGTAGGCGCGTTTGCCCATTCGCTGCCGCAGGAATCGCGGAAACAGCGCGAAAAGCCGCCCGTATGATTTGTGGAGCAGCATTCCTGCCTCGTCGACATTTCCGCCCTGCTTCTGAATCGCCCGGTAGAAGGCCAGGCTGTAGGCTGACTGCATCAGTTGAAGGGTATAGCCGCCCTCGTCACCGCCGACATAGGGCAGTTCCGCCAGCAGCTTTTTGAAGATGTCCCGCGTATCCTGCTCGACGACTCTGGCCGTCGACCGTCCATACTTCTTTCGCACCGGCTGGCGCATCGGCAGGAAGTAGCGGTTGAAACGTTTCAGAATTTTGTTGCTGCTGTCGAGATAGTAGTCAGAACCGGTTCTTTCTGTCACATTGTCCTCCCTGATAAATGGCATGGTATGCAGTATACAGGCTGACTGAAAAAAGACCGGGGTCAGATGCTGTTCCGCCAGACACCCGACCCCGGTCAATTGGGGGGTGCTGTTGAGCCAGTGGCAGCAAGGGCGACGTGCCAGCAACGGTTCAACAGTTTCTTTGCAATTTGATCAGCCGAGGGTGGCAATCACCTCGACTTCGCTCCGGTCATCAGGCACCGGGACAACCGTCCCATCAATGGCTTCACCGTCGACCGTAATCGCAGCAGTGTTACCCGGCCCTTCGCGCCTGACCGTGATATTGAAGGTCACACCCCGGAACTGCCGCACCGCCGTGAACCCGTCCCAGTCGGAGGGGAGCACCGGCTGGATTTCCAGCCCGTCGTAAGTGGGTCTGATGCCGAGTATCCACTGGGTAATCGCGGCGTAGTTCCAGGCAGCGGTGCCGGTCAGCCAGGAGTTCTTGGCTTCACCGTGCGTCGGCGCGTCGCGCCCGGCGATGGTCTGCGCGTAGACGAACGGCTCGCAGCGATGCACTTCGCTGATCGCCTCACGCGCCGACGGGTTGATCCGGGTGTAATAATCGAAAGCCAGGTCGCCGTCGTCGAGCATCGTGGCGGAGATCATGATCCAGGGGTTGGTGTGACAGAAGATCGAAGCGTTCTCTTTGTAGCCGGGCGGGTAGGACGAGATTTCGCCCAGCTGCAGGTAGTACCGTGTATAGGCCGGTTGGTTGACGACGATCCCGTGCTGTGTGGCAAGCCGCTCGTCAACGCTCTTTAGCGCCTTCTGTGCGTAGCCGTTGTCGAACCCGATTCCGGCCATGATGCAGATTCCCTGCGGCTCGATGAATATCTGACCTTCCTCGCATTCCTTCGATCCGACTGCCTGACCGAAATGGTCATAGGCCCGCTTGAACCAGTCGCCATCCCAGCCGTGTTCGAGGACAGTTTCCACCATCCGATCGGCTTTCTCGTTGTAGGACTCGTCGCCGGTGATCGCCGCCATCTCACACGCGGCGATGACGAACAGCCCGCCGATGAAGATCGACTCGGCGACCCCGCCTTCGCGGTGGCTGGCCGTCTGGAACGATTCGCCCGGTTCCTCCGAGAACGTGTTCAGGTTCAGGCAGTCATTCCAGTCAGCACGCCCAATCAGGGGCAGTTGATGCGGCCCTAGGTTGTCGAGCGTGTACTGGAGGCTGCGTTCGAGATGAACCAGAAGCGGCGCTTCGGTGCCGGGTGTGTTGTCGAACTGTACCATCTCGTCGAGGATGCTGCGGTCGCCTGTTTCCTTCAGGTAGGCGGCGACGCCGACGATCAGCCAGAGCGGGTCGTCGTTGAACCCGCCGCCAACCCCTGCGTTACCGCGCTTGGTCAGGGGCTGGTACTGGTGATAGGCCCCGCCGTTCTCGAACTGGGTCGAAGCCAGGTCGATGATGCGCTCGCGGGCGCGTTCGGGGACGATGTGGACAAAACCCACCAGATCCTGCGCCGAATCGCGGAAGCCCATCCCGCGCCCGATCCCGGACTCGAACTGTGAGGCCGAGCGCGACATGTTGAAGGTGATCATGTTCTGGTAGGCGTTCCAGATGTTGACCATCCGGTTGGTGTGCTCGTCGGGGGTATCGATCTGGAAGGCGCTCAGCAGCTGCTCCCAGTAATCATACAGGGCGTCGAATGCCTTATCGACCTCCGCCTGCTGCGTGTACTTTGCGATGATCGGGAGGGCCGCCTTTTTGTTGACCGTTGACGAACCCGGCGGATCGAACTTGGCGTCTCTGGGATTCTCCTGGTAACCAAGCACGAAAATAACCTGCTTCGACTCGCCCGGCTGTAATGCCAGTTTGACATGATGTGAGCCAATCGGCGACCAGCCGTGAGCGACGGAATTGCGCGACCGTCCCTCTTCGACGGCGATGGGTTCGTGCCAGCCGCGATAGGGGCCTAAGAAATCCTCGCGCTGGGTATCGAACGCTTCAATCGGCTCCGAGCAGGCAAAATAGGCAAAGTGATCGCGGCGCTCGCGGTATTCGGTCTTGTGGTAGATCACGCCGTTGACGATCTCTACCTCGCCGATATTGAGGTTGCGCTGGAAGTTGGCCGCGTCGTCCTGAGCATCCCACAGGGCGAACTCGACTGCGGAGAAGATCGACAGGTTTGCAGCCTCGTCGCGGTTGTTGGTGATTGTCGCCTGCCAGATTTCGAGCGTTTCGCCGAGGGGAACAAAATAGCGAATCTTCGTGGTGACAGCGTTGGATGTCGATTGGATGACGGTGTATCCCATACCATGTCGGCAGGTGTAATCCTCGACGCCGTTCCGGATGGGCTGCCAGGTGGGTGTCCAGTAGTCGCCGCTGACGTTGTCGCGGAGATAGAGATAGCGCCCGCCGTAATCGGTCGGAACGTTGTTGTAGCGGTAGCGTGTCAGCCGTCTGAGCCGCGCATCCTGGTAAAAAGAATAGCCCCCACCGGTGTTGCTGATAATACCAAAATAACTTTCACAGCCCAGATAGTTGATCCAGGGCAGGGGGGTATCTGGTCGGGTAATCACATATTCTCGCTGCCGGTCATCAAAAGTTCCAAAACGCATCGGGTCTAATCCTTCTTTTCGGTGACATTCATGCCCGTTATGAGAGCGCTCTCATGACGGAGTAAAAATTATTCGGCGATAGATACCGGTAAATCATACAAGAAAAGCGACTGCCGCCGGAGAAACCGTCACACAGTTTTCCTTGATCTCAAAGTGTCAATGTTGGGACACCTCATAATTGTGAGCTTGCCTCTCCCTGTGAGAGGTGTCCAAATATAAGCCCTACCCCTTCATCGATCCCATGGCAATGCCGCTGACGATGTAGCGGGAGAAGAGGGCATAGATGAGAATGATCGGGACGACGGTGACCGCCAGCCCCAGGTAGATCGCGCCATACTCGGTGCGGTAGACATCACCGCGCAGGGTCTGGATGAGCATCGGCAGGGTGTACTTCTCAATCGAGTTGATGATGATGTAGGCGTTGAAGAAGTTGTTCCAGGCGGCGACGAAGGAGAAGATGCCCAGGGTAATTGCGCCGGGAATGGCCAGGGGCATCATGATGGTGTGGAAGATCTTCAACTCGCCCGCCCCGTCGATCCTTGCCGCGTCGATCAGCTCCTCGATAATCATCGAGTCGAGGTACTGCTTGGCGAAGAAGACCGCACCCGCGTTGGCGATGGCGGGCAGGATCAGCGCGGCGAAGGTATCGGTCAGGCCCAGCTTCGACATGTACTGGAAGAAGCCGATAATCGACAGCTGCATCGGGATCATGACCAGCAGGACGATGAAGTTGTTGAACAGGTTGCGCCCCTTGAAGCGGTAGACGGTCACCCCGTAGGCGGTCAGGAAAGCGAAATAGACGGCCAGGACGGTGGTGGCGGCTGACACGAAGAGGCTGTTCAGGAAGCCCCGCACCAGGTTCAGGCCGCGCCCCAGCAGCACCCCGTAGTTGTCGAGGGTGTGGACGCTGGGCAGGATGCTGATCCCCTGCTGGATTTCATAGGTCGAGCGGGTGGCATTGACGATCAACAGCCAGATCGGGGTGATGGTGACCACCAGCAGGACGATCAGGAAAAGGTAGATCAGGACCCGGTAGACATGGGTCGCCAGGTTGTACTGCCGGGCAGTATAGATCGATGCCTGGGTTGCCTGTTTTGACTTTGTCAGGTTCATGAGTTTTGCCTTCTCTATCTTATCGGCCTGGCTGCCGGTCGCGTTCGCGCAGGAAGTAGAAGATGCCGAGCGCGCAGATGCTGGTCATGATGAAGATCAGCACCCCCACCGACGAGGCCGCCCCGATATGCCCCTTGCTGCTGGAGAACTTCAGGTACATCAGAATGTTGTTGGTCATGATCGACCCGCTGGGCGAGCCGCGCTGGTCGGTCAGCAGGTAGGGAATGTCGAACATCTGCATCCCGCCCACCAGTGAAATGACGAAGATGTAGATCAGGATCGGCTTGAGCAGCGGCAGGGTGATCTTGCGGAACATGTCGAACGACGAGGCCCCGTCGACCATCGCCGCTTCGTACAGCGACACCGAGATCGACGTCATCCCGGCCATGACCAGAATCAGGGTCTGCCCGAACCACATCCACCACTGGATGAAGACGACCAGCCCGCGGGCGATGGGAACGCTCTGCAGGAAGTGCTGGGCTTCTGTGAGCAGGCCAAGACGGACCAGGAACTGGTTGACCGGGCCGTAATATGAGAACAGGCTAAAGAACAAAGCAGCCACCGCGGCTGGCATCAGCAGGTTGGGCAGATAGAAGAGGGCGCGCCAGATGCCCACTGCTCTGATTTTTAACCGTGCGCTGGTGAACCAGACGGCGAGCAGGGTGGCGATGCCAATCTGGGGGATGAAGTTCAATATCCAGATGATCCAGGTGTTCTTGACCGCCTTCATGAACACGTCGTCGGCAAAGAGACGCTGGAAGTTCTGGAGACCGATCCAGTTCGCCTCTTTCGACATCAGGGTCGTATCGGTGAAGCTCAGATAGACCGTGTTGTAGACCGGGTACAGCCCGAAAACCAGGAAGCCAATGATGAACGGGGCAATGAAGAGATAGCCATAGTGTTCTTTTTTCATTCCAAACATAGGCCACAATCCTTTGGTAAAGAAGGTAGGTCAGTGTAAATGATACACTGACCTACCGGTCTGTCAAAACCTGATTAGTCGATGATCAGGTCCGGGAACTCGATGCGGAGCGAGTCTTTCCAGTTGGCCCACATCTCGTCTTCAGTGACCTCGTCGTTGAGGTACTGGTTGAGCGGGTCGTTCAGCGCACGCTGGATCGCGTCATCTGAACCGGTCATCAGGCGGGCATTGACCGACGGTGCGGCTTCGGCGAAACCGGCGTAGGAGTTCTGCCCGGCCAGGAACGCGCTCAGGTCGGAGTCATCGAACATCGGGATGATCTCTTCGACTACGTTCTGGCTGGAGACGAAGTCGCCGGGGGCCTGTTTCTGGTCTTCGGGAACTTCGGGGTCAATCGCGGCCAGGTATTCGTTGGTGTAGACGCCGAGTGCCCAGTTCTTCAGGTTCTCTTCGTCCAGGGTTGCGAAGCGGATGAAGTCCTTCGCCAGTTCCTCGTTCGGGGTGCCATCGATCATCCCAAGCCAGGTGCCGCCCCACTGGTAGGGCATCGGGCCGGTCACCACACCCCAGTCACCGGAGGTGTCTGAGGAGCCATCGGCTGAAACGGCGTTCGGGGCCAGCACGTAGGGCAGACCCCAGGTCGGCAGGAAGTAGCAGAACACCTGCTTCGGGTTGCCTTCGGCGTCGGCCAGCGTGTCATTCATGCCGGCGAACCAGCCTTCCTGCCACTGCTGTGCCTGCGCTTCGTAGCCCTCATCGCGGAACAGCTTGGCGGTGGCAACATACTGCTCGACCATCGGGTCGACGACCAGCGTATCATCCACTACCCACGGGTCCGCGCGGTTGGCGAAGAACGGGTTCTGGAAGTCACCGGAGGAAGAGACCATGTAGGTGTCGCCGCCGGAGGCCTCTTTGATCGTCGCGGCCATCTCGGTGAAGCCATCCAGGTCGCTCATCATTTCCTGAATGTCTGCCGGGTCATCGGTCCCGAAGTATTCCAGCGCCAGGCTGCGGCGGTAGAAGATCGCGCCGGGGGTCGCCTGGTAGGCATAGGCCTTGGTCACGCCCTGGTCCGTGCCCACGTCCAGCACGAACTGGTAGGTGTTGGCGGCTTCCGCATACTGCAGCAGGTCGCCCAGGTCGGCCAGGAAATCGGCCTCGACGTATTCCTTGACGAAGGCGGCTTCCAGCGCAACCACGTCAGGCGCATCGGCGGTGCCGAGGGAAGCCTTGAGCTTGGTCTGGTATTCGCCGTTGGTCATCGGGATCATCGTGTAGACGATATCGACATCGGGGTGCGTGCCTTCATAGGCAATCGCCATGGTCATGATCTCATTGGTGAATGACCAGACGTTCAGCACCGTCTTTTCGGCGGCGGCTTCTTCTGCCGGAGCTTCTTCTTCGGCTGCGGCTTCTTCTGCCGGGGCTTCTTCTTCAGCGGCTGCCGGTGCTTCGGTGGCGGCTGCGCCTCCGCAGGC
>JAFGOY010000018.1 GCA_016926255.1 Anaerolineae bacterium
ATGTTTAAGTCCCCTCGCCATGAGGGAGAGGGGATTTAGGGGTGAGGGCCAGATCGAAAAATGCGGACTTATAGTTTTACAGTTCCTAATAAAGTACTGGACTTTCGTTACTGTCAGTATAGCTGGATTGGAAGGGGAGAAAGAAGTGAGGCTGTACTGAGCAGGCCAATCCTGTTCTGAGAAGTACCCTGATGCTGAAGTCCATTACACAGCCAGCACCTGACTTACAAGCTTTCATCCAATCGCTGAACCTGCCGCTCAATCAGGCGCAGGAGCAACATAGCAGGGCTGGCGAACTTGTAAAAGCATTGTGTCCTTCTCAACTATCTTTATAGTATAGAAGCACATTTCTAACCAGATTCACCGGATGATTTACTATGGAATCTGCCGTTACCCCGTAACACCAAAATACTTCATCTAAGAACTTCTCCGCCGATTACGTTAGTGCGAAGGCCCCCCAGACGATCAGGCAGATAGCAACCAGCTTTTCATGCACCTCCGATACTTCTCCAGACTTCTCTACCGAGGCGCTGCGCGCCTTATGACGATTCAATGTGATACTGCCACCACCGGGAAGCTCCATGAAATATTGGGCACCACCACCGGCAACAGCCGCACCGACCAGGCCGCCTATAGCTGCACCTGCCAGCTCCCGTCCTTTCCCCTCGCTGGTGATTTGAGCTATGGTCTCACCGGCAGCATCCATCACATGAACATCGAGGCTGGTAAATCCCCCTCCAAGATAAATCTTCCCAACTTCACCCCCTTCCGGTGAGACGGCGTTGAAGGTTATCGATTGTTTATCTCGCGTGGGGTTCAAAACATAGCTCAACTGCTTACGTTTTTCATCGGCATAAATTTGAGTGGGTTTACGCTGCGCATTGGTGACATTGACGATACCGTATAGAACGGTTTCGCCTGCAGCGTCAACGATATGGATATTGCGTTTCGCACTTTGCCCTTTTGATGTAACTGTTAAAGGGAAATTCATCATCAGCCCCTTCTACTTTTGATAAATTCCTGGACGTTAGCTTATCAGTATAGTGGCTTTTATTCATAAGCCAAGCTGGTACTTCATTTTTCCCCGTGGTAGGCAAACTGCTGCCGGTGACCCTCAATCGCGCACCTTCAATCTGTACAATTTGTAATGAGCGGTTCGTTGCGTATCTGTGTGAACGCTTGCAATGCGACAGCCCCAAACAGAATTGCACAACCTCGATAGATAGTAGTCAGAGTCATCAGTTTTGCATTGAGCAAGCTCAATGCCACCGGGGGGCCCAGAGTGCTGCCCAGATCACCTATTGTAAAGATGATCCCCAGAGCACGGCCACGCTGGGTGTTGTCAACCCGATCCCCGGCAATAGCCGGGACAAGCGATTGCACACTACCGCCAGTCACGGCTGCAGTAAACGCACCGATGATCGATAGGATGAACAAATCTGCACTCATTAACCACACACCGATGCCCCCGATCAATGTGCTGACGGCAATCACAACCCAGCGGCGACCCACTCTATCAGATATTCGACCGGCTAATGAGGCACTGATAATGCTCACAACTGTGCGTAAAGCGACGATCCCGCCGGTTAAAGTGGCAAGCGGCACAAGCCGGTTGAAAAGGCTCAGACCTGCATCAAAGTATTGTGACAGCCATAGGATGGAGGTCGCAGCAAGTACGCCAGCAAACACAAAACGCATCATAAACAGCGGGACTGATGCTGTTAAAGAGATGCGCCAGGGAAACATTCCCCCGGGGTTGTCCTCCTCAGCTTTTTGGCTCTCAGGCGCAATACTGGCCGTCCGTGTTTCAGGTAAGAAAAACAACCAGAGCAGCGCCGCTGCCCCGATCAAACCGGCGCAGACCCATAAACCGCCTCGAAAGCCGAACAGATCAGTGAACAACCCTCCGAGAAACGATGAAGCAGCCACACCTGAAAAGAACCACGTCTGATATTGCCCGCTGTAGCGACCGCGATTTTCGTCTGTGGAAATATCAAGGATAACAGCATTGCCGCCAATCCATAACAGTGACCATGCTACACCCCACGAGATACGCCCAATCAGCAAAGACCAGAAGCCTGTCCCCACCGCATAGATCACACTGGACAGTGCCCCCAAAAACAATGAAGTGACCAGCAGTCCGCGCCGGGGCAGCCGGTCATAAAGCAGCCCCACCGGACTGTTGAGAACAAGCCGAATGGCACGATTAACACCCAGTAAAAACCCGACCATCGCCAGCGTGATCCCGGCCTGACTGGCAATATCTGGATTGGGCAACACCGTGTAAAGGGTGGCATCACCAAGTAATGAAATCGCTGTACCTATGCCAAGGAGTATGAGCACTTTGCGTGAGGAGGGTGACAATATACATAGCCTTTCAACGATAAAGCAAGGCAGCTGACTGAGATACTGAACATTTGGCACACTCAGTATAGTCCTTTTTGAGAGTTGAGCGGCATCGACCACGCCGGATTGAGCAACACCTTCCCGATCGTAGGGGATATCATGCACTGCGCTCACGAACAGGGTATCCGCGCCCAGGGACGCGGTTCGGCAGCCAATCGCTGGCAGCCTGCCTGCCAGGTATCACACGCGTCGATCCGGTGGTGCCTGCGAATATGGAGGATAATCAAAATGGCGTTGCATAGAAGATGATTTGAGGCAAAATGCCGGTCTGCTGAGCCGAATATTGCCGTATGGTACGAAAATTAGAGAATGAAGCGTAATGAGTCACGTCCCCTGTTTCTAGGGAGTACCAATTCCCGCTATAATAAACATAATTCAAGCTCACCCACCAGCAAGTAACGCAAAACCGTTGTGCCGAGGGCAACCATCATGCCAGAACAGGACAGGCAGCGACAGGTACTGTACAGCCTTCTTGGGGATCTTCCCCCAAAGGATCGCTTGATTCGCTCGACAGTTGTGGAGCAGGGCGAACGTGACGGGTATATCCTGGAGAAACTTGTTTTAGACCTCAATGGCATCGAACCCGTACCGGCCTATTTTATTAAGCCCGGAAACACTGACCAGCCCAGACCATGCATACTTTACAATCATGCCCACGGAGGAAATTACCTCCTGGGAAAAGATGAATTGCTTCTGGGTCGGCAGGAACTGTGTGCGCCTCCCTACGCACAGGCGCTCACCTCCGAAGGATGGGGAGTGTTGTGTATTGATGCCTGGGTTTTCGGCGAACGGCGCGGACGGTCGGAGTCTGAGGTCTTCAAGGAAATGCTCTGGAAAGGCCAGGTGCTCTGGGGTGCGATGGTATACGATAGCCTGCGCGCCCTGGATTATCTCGTCTCGCGCCCCGATGTTGATGCAGAAAGAATCGGAACCATTGGCCTGTCGATGGGAAGCACCATGGCCTGGTGGACTGCCGCGCTGGACACGCGGATCAAAGTATGCGTGGACATCTGCTGTCTGACGGACTATGACGCCCTGATTGCTTCCAGGGGACTCGACGGACACGGCATATACTACTATGTGCCGTCACTTCTCAGGCATTTCACAACCGCACAGATCAACGCGCTGATTGCTCCGCGACCGCACTTAGGTCTGGCTGGCAACTATGACCGGCTTACTCCTCCTGCCGGGCTGGATCGGATTGACCGGGAATTGAGACAGGTCTATGAGGCTCTGGGAGCAAAAGATGCCTGGCAGATGAGGCGATACGAAACCGGCCACTTTGAGAACGCAGTCATGCGGTCGGAAATTATCGCATTCTTGAAGAAGTGGCTTTAACATTCTGAGACTTGACAAGAATGATTGGAGGTAATCAAATCCAGCGAAACCCCCACGCGATTCTGTTCCCTCTCCCTGATAGGGGGAGGGACAGGGAGGGGGTGAAATCAGCGCGTTCTCTTTTGTTAAACAACATTATTCTGCAAATTCCCCCCGGCTCCTGAATACTCTTTTCCCCGTTAATCGTCATATATCCGGGGCTTGATCACCCGCGATCCAATGCGTGACATCTCAGTACGCAGCTGCTCAAGCATTGCCTTTCCCTCATAGGTGCCAATAATCGACCCGCCCGAACCGGCGAACTTGGCACTGGCCCCGCACTTCCGGGCAGTCTCCACCATCTGTATCTGCCAATCCGGCAGCCGACAGACTGCGCAGCGGGTGTCAAAATTCTCGTCGATGAGTTCGCCCAATCGAGCCACATCGCCCTTGATGAGCGCATCGCACCCTTCGGCAGCCAGTGCCGCGAAGTGCCCTATGGCATTCACTATCACTTCATCACCACGCAGGAATCGCCCGCGCAGATCGTTGTGGAAGACTTCGGTTGGCTCGCTGAGTGCGGTGTGGATGGCCAGGTAGAGCGGCGGCTGATCACTGAGTTGCAGCGGCTCGTAAGTATAATGTACCAGGCCATTTATATGGCGCTCCTGGCTCCGATCAAAATCCATGTAGACGAAGTTCTCGTAGCACTGTATGACGCGGTCTTGCAGCCCGCCGCCGATTCCCAGCTCTTCCAGTTCGACAGATAAAGCGAAGGTCGGCTGGATTTCAAGCGGCATGTCGATCCCGTAATATTCCAGCAGGCAGCGCAGCGTGGCAATGATGATCGAGCTGGAGCCAGCCAACCCGACCTGGCGGGGGATGTTTGTCTCATAGCGAATGGAGAAATTGCGCTTGTGCAGCGTAAGGGCTTGTGCCCGGCAGTATTCCACAAAGCGTTTGATGGTTGCCTTGATCAGCCGGATGCCGCCATAATAGCCGTGCAGTTGTACGTCGCTGGCAAGGTCCTGAATCGAGCGAAAAGCGGCGCGGTCGTTTTGTGCCAGGACGATTTCGACATTGTCCCACTCATATAAAACCACGTCTGTCCAGAAATTGCGCACGCTGACCGAAATAGTCTTGCCATTGTAACCATCAGAAGGGTTGCCAAGCAGTCCGGCACGGGCAAAAATCCGCTTGCGGATGATCTCCATTGCTTATTCCCCATTCAACGAGCTAATGTATTCGCGCAGCGATGCACCGTACTTCTCATCTGCCAGAGCGAATTCGATAAACGCCTGGAAGTATGACTCGAAATTACCGATATCGTAGCGGCGCTCGCCATCCTTCAGGCGCACCCCGTAGACTTTTTCCCCATCTTCGATCATCAGCTTGATCGCATCGGTTAGTTGAATCTCGTTCCCCTTGCCCGGCCTGGTGCGATCCAGCGCGTCGAAGATCTTCGGCGTAAAAATGTATCTTGCCGCAACGGCGAGATTGCTGGGGGCTTCGTCCAGGTCTGGCTTTTCGATGATATCCAGCAGCCTGAAGAACTCATCGTCACTCTCGGGCTGAGCGATGCCGTATTGAGGAATCTCGTTTTCCGGCACCACGTCGAAGGCGATCACCGCTGCGCAGCCGTATTCGTCAAAGCACGCCTCCATGCGCTCGACGATATCGCTTTCCGCGTTCAGCCCGATCAGCGAGTCCCCCAGTGCGACCACAAACGGCTCATTGCCGACAAACGAACGGGCACACAGAATCGCATGCCCCAGGCCAAGCAGTTGCCGCTGGCGCGTGTAGTAGTACTGCACGTGAAGGCGGTCGAATTCGAGTTCGTTGAGCAGTTCCTCTTTGCCATTTTCACGCAGAGTCTGCACCAGTTCGTGGTTGATGTCGAAATGGTTTTCGATGGATGTCTTGCCGGGGCCGGTGATGAACAGCACCTCGGCGATGCCCACCTGGATCAACTCCTCGACGACATGCTGGACAATCGGCTTGCGTCCCACCGGGAGCATTTCTTTGGGCTGGGATTTCGTGGCTGGCAGCAGTCGTGTGCCTAAACCGGCTACAGGTATAACAGCATTCTTCATATCGCTTTCCTTGCGAAGATGTTGTTGCAAAAAGTCAGAAAAAGGAGAAGGTACTTACACGTAGATCAGGTTGCCGTACTCCTCGACGCTATCAGTATAAAACAAAAAAGCCGCGCGGACGAAATCCACGCGGCTCTGACACCATTTCCCTTCGATCAAGTAATACGGATCGACAAACTGCGCCAACTCGATGATCTCCCCCAAATCTGGGGGAGATGGGTCGTAGACCCAGAGGGGGTTTAAGCTACCCCTTCTTCCGCCGCCTGAACGCCCACATCCCGACCGCCACGATCAGCACGATATGCAGCACGCCGTCCATCCCCGGCGTGAGCCAGAACTCGCCCCGGTTGATCGTGATGAATCCGCCGGTCAGCAGCGCCACGACGACGGCATTATCGATATTATGCATGATCCACGTCGGCCACACCGATCCCGTCGCCAGCCTGATCTCGCCGAAGATGATCGCCGAGGCGATGATCCCCACAATCGCCATCGGGATGAACAGGCTCATGCTGCGCGGCGTCATCGAACTGATTTCCTCCGGCGTCAGCAGCGCCAGCCAGTAGGGCACGTGCCACACTCCCCAGATCGTACCCGTGATCAGGTGATTGGTCAGCGGCTTGACGCCCATCGAATCCAGGCGCGGGGTCAGGTAGCCGCGCCACCCAAATTCCTCGAAGATGTTCTTGAGCAGCACCGCGCCCAGCTGCGCCCCGAAAACTGCAAGGTACGCGCCAAACGATTTCCCCGTCAGGCTGATCGCCCCCACCGCTACCCCGATCAGCAGCACCACCCCGACTACCAGTGGGTAGATCAATATACTGGCGAGATACCAGAACCAGTTACCCTTGAAATGCGGGCCAAGTCCCAGGTCTTTCCAGCCGTCGCCAAAGAGCAGACGCAGCAGCACCATCGCCACGACCGGCGCGATAATGAACAGCAGCAGCCCCAACTGCCGCGACTCTTCGGTACCGTCCTGCGCCAGGAAATACCCGATCCAGCCGAAGGCGATCACAATTACGACAAAGATGATGATATTACGCACCGATCCCCTGTTGTCGTGGGTTTGTTCGCTCATCGATGAACCTCCCTAAGCTAACGTGACTATCAACATTTACCGCCGGTCAGTATACAGGTCGATTTTTGCGGCGGCAAATCCGGCAACCAGAGTCCTGATCTGTGCGTATTGAATAATGATTGACCCTCGAAAGGAGATCGAGATGACTGTAAAAACGCTCGACAATGCCGGTTCTGATTCGCGCCCCTGGCTCTGGCTGACCGTCCCCATCGTCGCCCTGCTGCTGATCGCCACCATCGGCGGCGTTGCCAACCCGGATATCTATCAGCGCGATACGCCATTCCTGACGGTGCAGATTCTCGCCCAGGACTATTTCTCGCTGACCGTCGTCGCTCTCCTGTTGACCATCTGCGCGATCCTCGCCCGGCGCGGATCATCCCGCGCGCTGATTCTCTGGATCGGTGCGCTGTTCTATCTGCTCTACAACTACATCGTGTATTGCTTCCACGTACAGTTCAACGCGCTGTTCCCGGTCTATGTCGGCCTGTTTGGCTGCATCACCTACGCGCTGATCTTCGGGATCGCTCAAGCCGATCACGCGCAGGCGAAGGCGTGCTACGGCGAAGACAAACCGGTGCGCGGATTCGCCGTCGTGCTTGCGCTGATGGTTCCCCTGTTTTACACGCTTCAACTCGGCAAGGTGATCCCGGCGATCATCTCCGGCGGTGTTCCGGTGGAAGCAGTCGAGATGGGTATCCCCACCGATTTCACCTCGGTGCTCGACATGGCGATCTACATGCCCCTGACCGGGCTGGCCGCCGTGATGCTCTGGCAGCGCCGCCCGCTTGGTTACACGCTCGGCGGCGCGATATTCGCCACCTATGCGATCATGATGAGCATGCTCGTCGTCACCTATCTGATCGAGCCACGTTTTGGTTTTGATGTCGTGCCGGGTGATATCGTCCTGACCGTTTCACTGTCGGCGCTGTGGATCGGCCTGACCACATGGTATCTACTCCGAATGAGAAGATGAACAAGGCGTGACTGTCTCCATTTGACGATCTCCCCGATCCCCCCTACACTTTCCCAATCAACTGATCCCAGGAGACGCGCCCATGACCCAATCGAAAACCACCCGCTATGCGATGTTCGGCTCGCTGTATTTCTCGCAGGGAACCATCCTCAGCTATTTCACCGCCCTGAATGCGATCTACTTTCTCTCAAAAGGCCTTTCGATGACCGACGTGGGCATCTTCGCCTCGATTGCGTTGATCCCCTTCGTCGTTAAGATATTCCTGGGGATGCTCAGCGACCGGGTCAACCTGTTCGGGATGGGGCACCGCAAGCCCTATATCCTGCTCGGTCTGATCGTTCAGGTCGCCTGCCTGATCGTCGTCCCCTTCATCGACCCCGCCCGCTATTATTGGGGCTTCGTCGCGGTCGCCTTCATCCTCCAGATGGGCATGGCGCTCTACGATACCTGCACCGACGGCCTCGCCCTCGATACCACCCCTGAAGACGAGCAGGGCACCATCCAGGGCTTCATGGTCGGGGGACGTGCTCTCGGTGTGGTGATTACTGCCTCTGTAGTCGGGCTTCTGGCCGAATACGTCGGCTGGATAGCCGTGTTCTGGCTGCTGGGCCTGTTTACCCTCGTCCCGATCCCGTTCGTGATCGCGATCAAAGAATCGGAGCGGCCCGTCGAGCGGGCCTTCGATTGGCGCGCCTTTGCCGCCTTCAAGCAGCGAACGATCATCGCGCTGGCGGGGGTCGGGTTCCTGTTCTTCCTGGTGATCGCGGGGGCGAATCAACTGGTCAACCCGTTCCTGCAAACGGAGTTCAACATATCGCTCTCGCAGGCAGGTTATTACACCACCCTCTGGGGAATCGGCGTGGTGCTGGGCGGCGTGCTCGGTGGCAGCCTGATCAACAAGGCCGGAAAGCGAAACAGCACCCTGATCGCGCTGGGGATATCGTTTGTATCGGTGCTGGTGCTGGCCTTCATCCTTTCCCCGGTGATGGCCTGGCCGCTGGTCTGGTTGTTCGGGCTGGCCTACGGGACCTACCAGACGGTGTATTTTGCGCTGGCGATGAACTACACCGATACGCGGATCGCCGCCTCGATGTTCTCGATCCTGATGGCGATCACCAATATCGCCCAGGGCGCGGGGATGGCCTTATGTGGCTTCCTCGCCGATTCGGTCGGCTTCCGCTGGACGTTTATCATCGTCACCCTGTTCAATCTGCTGGCCCTGCCGCTGCTGCCTATCGTGTTTGGGAAGAAGGAGCAGGTGCCGGATTATGAGACGGTGTAGAACTCCCACCTGACCTCGCCCCGACCACAGGTCGGTACCCGGTCTTTCCTCCCCCTTGCAAGGGGGAGGAGTCGAACCAGAAGGTTCGGCGGAGGGGGTTCAGTACAGAAAGGTAATCAAAAAATGACCTACTCAATCGCAGCCCGTGATCCGAACACCGGCGAGATGGGCGTCGCCGTGCAGTCGCACTGGTTTTCGGTGGGGACTGCCGTCAGTTGGGCCGAAGCAGGGGTCGGGGCGGTTGCAACTCAATCGCTGGTCGAAGTCTCCTTCGGCCCGCGCGGGCTGGCGCTGCTCAGGCAGGGACTGTCGGCGCGAGAGGCGGTCGAAAAGCTGGTCGACTCCGACGAGGGGCAGGACGTGCGGCAGCTTGCCATCGTCGACGCGAAGGGCCGCGCCGCTGCCCACACCGGTGATCGCTGTATCCCGGAGGCCGGTCATAAGGTCGGCGAGGGATTCTCGGTGCAGGCCAACATGATGCTCAACGATACCGTCTGGGGAGCGATGTTCGAAGCGTTCCAATCGAGCGCCGATCAGCCATTGGCCGAGCGGCTGATCATCGCCCTCGAAGCAGCCCAGGCGGAAGGCGGTGACATCCGGGGCAAACAGTCGGCAGCAGTGCTGGTCGTGCGGGGCGAATCGACGGGCAAGGTCTGGGAGGATCGGCTGATCGATCTGCGGGTGGAGGATCACCCGGAGCCGGTAAAGGAAATCCGGCGCTTATTGACCGTTCATCGCGCCTACGAAGAGATGAACAAAGGCGACGAGGCCCTCGAACGCGACGACGTGGTCAATGCGTTGAAGCACTACAGCGCCGCCGAAGCGATGATCCCCGACAATTTAGAGATGAGATTCTGGCACGCGGTGTCGCTGGTCAATATCGGGCGGATCGATGAGGCCTACCCGATCTTCCATGCGGTGTTCAAGGAAGATGACAACTGGTACGAGCTGGCGAAGCGTCTGCCCGACCGGGGCTTCCTGACCTTCAGCCACCCCGACGACTACGTGAAGATATTCGGATTCGGGCCATAGATTATCCGCCTGCGACTGAACGTTCAGGGCGTATCCAGCGGGCAGGGACAAGCCCTGCCCCTGCCGGCGTATCGAAGAATGGTTTCGCCGGGTTGAAATCCACGCGTGAAAAATCGGGCAGAATGCCACCACCGGTATATATTCTGTTCCGAACCGATGTGTACGGGTACAATACCTCGTATCCAGATTCCCAACATTCGCCAGAGGGTATTATCCGTGTGGTATTTCACACCAGCATCGATCAGCTACATCGCCCAGTTCATCCTTGCGCTGACCATCGCCACCTACCTGGCCTATCCGATCAAGCAGCAGAAGAAACAGGGGGCTGGAAACCTTTCCTCCCGGCTCCTGAGCGCTTTCTTCTTCTCGCTGGTTGCCTTTTCGGCAATGCTCTTCCTCAACGTGACTTTGTCCCCACGGCTGCGGCTGTATGCGCTTTACCTGGAAACACCCGTCATTGCGCTCAGCTTTCTGCTCCTGCTGCAATTTGCCTATCGTTTCCCGTCGCTCAAACCCCGGCAGGTCTGGGAAGCCTGGATCATGTTCGGGTTGACGGCGGCCTATTTCCTGTTCGAGGCGGGCTTTGCTATCTACCGCTTCTGGCTGCTCGCCCATCAGCACATCGACTGGCGTCCTGAGTTTGCTGACGTACCGATGGTGATCTTCACCATCTGGCTGATGGTCGTGCTGACCCGGCAGGGCATACAATCCTCGAATGAGATCACCCCGCAGGTCTGGTGGAGAGCTTTGCTCAAGCCGGTGGGCGTCCCCGCCCGGACAACGCGGGCGTTTACCATCATCTTCAGCAGTTTTCTGCTGCTGAGCGCGATGGAGTTTGCCCGCGCCTACAAAATCGTGCCGGGCGAGATACGGGAACTGATCTTCTCGATAGGGCTGCTGCTGGCCCTGTTCGCTTTTGCGCTGGTCTATATCAACGCAGTCCCCGAAACGACCTCCTTCATGACCAAGCTGGTCGGCATTTCGCTGGTAACGATCCTGGTCATCATCGGCGCGCTCGGCTGGTTGATCTTCCCCGCCGTTCTGGACTCAGTTGCCGCCGACAACCTGCTGCCCGATCAGGAGACGCTGCGCTTTTCCCCGAACGCCGCAGGCGGATATGATATCGCCACAGACGATTTTACCTATCAGGAAGACCTGGGATCGCGTCTTGATTTTCCGGAGGCCGAGCAGCCGGTCAGAGTCGATCTGGATTTCTCGTTTCCATTCTACGGGAATCGTTACGATCATGTTTATGTCCTCAAAGATGGTACCATCAGTCTGGGGGAGCCGCTGGCCTGGAAAGACGTGCTGACCATCTACGGGCCGTCGCCAGCGATCTTTGCCTTCTTTTCCAATTTCCCGCTGGGGGCCTCTGACGACGGCGTTTTTGTTTCGAATGAACCGGACACGCTGGTTTTCACCTGGAACCAGATGCGCAGCCGATCAGACGGTCATCTCACCGTTCAGGTGAAGCTGTACCCGGATGGCGTTTTCGATATCACCTACGTCGATACCGACCTCCGGGCGGCTGATATCTACAGCAGTTCCGACATGAGCGGGGTTGTAGGCGTGATGCCGGGTGGATCGCGTTCGGATATCGACCATATCTCCTTGGCTGCCTCTCTCCCCTACAGCGGAAGTAAAGACACGGCAGTCGTCGACAATCTCTTCCTGCGGGTGCGGAGCGAGATTCACCGGGTCTATCTGCCGCTTGCCGGGCTGATCGTCCTGAGCAGCCTGCTGGTCATTGTCGGGTTCCCGGCCTTTTTCCGCGACACGCTGATCAACCCCCTGAATACCCTGCTCGACGGCGTCCGTCGGGTGAACAACGGCGATCTGGAATTGACGATGCCGGTGAAGCACCGCGACGAGATCGGCTTTCTGACCACCTCCTTCAATGACATGATGGTCGAACTGCGCACGCTGGTCACCGACCTGGAGCAGCGGGTCGTCGAGCGCACACAGCAGTTGGAACTGCAAACCATCGACCTGGCCCGGCAGATCGAAGAGCGCAACCAACTGATCTCCGAACTGGACGCATTCGCCCATACCGTCGCCCATGACCTTAAAAATCCCCTGGCGAACGTCTTCGGGTTCAGCGAACTGGCGTTGGCATATTACCGGGATGGCGACATCGACGAAGTTCACATGTGCCTGGAGAATATCGCACGGTATTCCGTCAAGATGACCGACATCATCGAATCACTGCTGATGCTGGCGACCCTGCGGAAAGAGGACGCCATCGAAACGACCCCTGTGGATATGACCGGGGTCGTGGATGAAGTCCTGCTGCGATTGGAAACCATGATCGAACAGTCCGGGGCCGAGCTTGTACTCCCTGAGAAATGGCCCCCTGCGATCGGGCATCACCTGTGGATTGAAGAAGTCTGGGCCAACTACATCAGCAACGCCATCAAGTATGGCGGGCAGCCGCCGCGCATCGAACTGGGGGCCGATCAGCCGGTGAGGGGCTTGGTGCGCTTCTGGATTAGAGACAATGGTGACGGGCTGTCGGTGGAGCAGCAGGAATTGGTATTCACGCCCTTCACCCGGCTGCACAAGCTGAAAGCCGAGGGACATGGATTGGGCCTTTCCATCGTCCAGCGGATCGTCGAGAAGCTGGGCGGCAGTGTCGGCGTGGAGAGCCAACCGGGATCGGGCAGCACTTTCACCTTCACCCTGCCCGCCGATGGCTGATCACCCCCGCGCAGACTCCAACCGTGCGCCACAATTCGATCCGCTGGTAGGGGTGGGGTTGCCCCCGTTTGCCCCTTTTTTTCGCTTCGCCATACAATAGAGTCCGTGATCATTGTCCACACCTGGGGAGCTGAAAAAATGACCCGCTATACGCGTCGATTGTTCGCCTTTTTGCTGGCGTCGATTTTACTCGCCATACCCCTGCTAACCGCCGCCGCACAGGACGCCCTGACCGTGATCGTCAACGACGTGATCGCTGAACCTGTGCCCGGCGAATCGGCCTACATGGTCACCGCCTATGTCACGGTCAGCGATTTGTCGGGCCAGCCGGTTGCCGGTCTCGACGCAGGGGCGTTTTCCGCCTCGCAGGATGGCAAGCCGGTCGATCTCCGCTCCGTGCAGCCGGTCGAGCGCCCGGCGTCGATTGTGCTCGTGATCGACACCTCGAACAGCATGTGGTATTACGGCAAGATGGACGCGGTCAAAGTGGCCGCCGCCAGCTTCATCGACGGCCTCGATCCCGCCGACCAACTCGCCCTGATTACCTTCAACGAGACGGTGACCATCGCCCAGAATCTCTCCGAGGATCACCAGGCATCGGCCACGATCATCGGCCTGATCGACGCGGTTCCGGGGATGGGCACCTGTCTCTACGATGCCGCCCACACGGCAATATCGGCAGCGGCGACAGCCCCATCCGGCCAGCGGGCGATCATCCTGCTCACGGATGGCGTCGACGAATTAGCCGACCAGAGCGGGCCGTGCAGCGAGCATACCTCGGCGGACGTGATCGCTCAGGCAAACGACCCGACAACCCGTGTGCCGATCTACACGCTCGGAATCGGCGAAACAGTCGACCGCACCGACCTGGCAAAGCTGGCCGAAGAAACCGGCGGTGATGCGCTGCTCGCGCCGACCGCCTCGGACGTCAGTGGGCTGTTCGACGTGATCGCCGGGCAGTTGAAAAATCAATACGAGCTGACCTACAAAATCGCTACCACCGGCGGCGCGCACAACCTGACGGTCACCGTCGAGGATGCAGCAGTCGGCTCGCGCGAATTCGCCGCGCCCGATCCGCTCCCGGTGATGACCCTCAGCGGCCTTGACGACGGCGCGATCCTCGACGGCAATGCGTCCATTCGGGCGACGCTCAACACCCGCGCGGAAATCGCCGGGGTGCGCTTCGAACTCGACGGCGATCTGCTGGCCGAGGATATCGAGGTGCCTTACGAGGTCACGCTGATGGACTCCGGTATCGACCCCGGTCGGCACGAACTGCTGGTCACGATGACCCTCGCCGACGGAACAGTGCTGTCAGATGATCTGATCTTCTCGATCATGGAACCGGAAGCCGCCCCGACTGCCGCGCCGGTCGAAATTGAGGAACCGGCGGCGGAACCCGCTGAAGAACCCGCCCGGCCCGATATGATCGGCGGGGTGCCGGTCTGGGCCATCGTTCTGGGCGGATCGGTGCTGCTGCTGGGCGTGGTGATCGCGGGGATTGCGGCGCTGGCCCGCAGGCAGAAAACCGTCACGCTGATCCCGCCCGGTATCGGGTTTTCGCCGGGGGCCTTCGGTAAGCTGACGGTTGTCGAGAGCCTGACATTGCAGCCCGGCTGCACCTTCGAATTGATCGGCGAGACGGTGCAGGTAGGCCGCGACCTGGACAACGATGTCATCATTCAGGATCAGCCGATCTCGCGGCACCACGCGCAGATTCGATTAGAGCGCGGCGCGTATCGCGTTTTCGATCTCGGCAGCACGTATGGAACTTTCGTCAGCGATCAGAAGGTCGGGGAGGACGGCCTGCCGATTCAGGATGGCGATACGATTCGCTTCGGCACGCGGACGATCACGACCTACGCGGCGGCGTTCGCAGCGGCTCCTGCCGGGGCCGGTGACCTGACGCTCGACATCGGCGCGGAGACGGTCGCTGCCCGCCCGGACGAGGACGCGACGGGCACGCTCCCGCCCTACCCCGACGAAGAGACGGCGCCCCTGGAGGAATACGATCGGGAAACGGATATGGGCTACACGATGCCGATGGATCACGACGCGGAAGATGACGAAGGCGGCACCCAGCCGATTGATTCAAGTCACCGGGAAGACACGCGGTCGGGTGATGAACGGGAGGATGATGGATTCACCATGCCGATCGACAACCCCGACGAGACCGGCACCCGATCCATCGATCCGAGTCATGGAGAGGAGACTCGATCAGGCAGCGAGCGCGAGGATGACGGGTTTACCATGCCGATGGACACTCCGTCGGGGGATGATTAACGGGACATTTTGGCTATCAAAAATATCCACAATCTGGTTTTGTAACGTGGTTTTTGGGGCTAGGTTTCGCGGCCAGATTCTCCGGTTTTGTTACGGCGGCGGAGATAATAGGCGCGATCACGGCATTGGCGGGAGCAATATTTCTGGTAGCGGTAGCTTGTCCGAGCGGGGATGAAGGTTCTGCCGCAGTGCTGACAGGTTATCGGCTTCAACCTTTCGGCCATAAGGCGTTCATGATAGACGCGATCACGGCACCGGCCTGAACAGTAAACCTGAGTATTCTCTTTGCCACTAACGGGAACAAAGCGTTTACCACAGCAAGGGCATTTCTTCCCCTTCTTTCTCCAGGCTGCCTGACTGCATTTCTTCGAACAGTATTTGCGCCCGTTTAGATAATCGGGGAAGGGCTTACCACAGTGAGCACAGACTCCGATGCGCCCACCCACCCGCAGACGAACATAAACGACCCCGTCGATTTCATCCGGGGAAAATCGACGGAAGGCTTCTTCGAGCGACCTCCGGTACCGGGTACGCTCTCTCTGGCAGCGATCCGAGCAGCAGCCCGGCACCGACGAGATATTGCGATCAACGACAAAGGGCCTGCCGCACCAATCGCAGCGGGGGACAGGGATACCGCGCGTGAGCCGATACTTGATGCGCCAGCGCAGGCCCGGTGCATCTGCGGTGGGGGTATCGTCGATGGGACCGAACTCGCGTTCCCAGGCGTGAATCTGCTTCTCGGCTTCACGGTCATCATAGCGATCATAGCGCTGGGTTAGCTGATCGAGGTTGGTGTCGCGGTAGAGCTTCTGGCGGCAGGCGTTCGAGCAGGTGCGGCGGGGTCGGCCCGTTTTGGGCTGGGTGATGGGCGAGTGGCACACCGCGCAGTGATGCGCGAAATAATCGTGGTATTCCTCTGGAATGAAAACATCTCCGGTCATCGGTCAATGCTCCCAGAGATATTATACGAACATTTGTGCTAAAAGTCAAGGGGGAGGAATGGGCAACCCCCTCCCCGGCCCTCCCCCTACCAGGGAGAGGGAGCAGGTTCGCGTCCAGTCGTTCGAAATTACAAGAGCCAGTTCAATAAACCATGCCAACCCACCTGCCCCCTTGGGGGAAGTGGCGGGGCGCAGCCCCGGCGAAGGGGGTGAGCCAATGCCCGCGTTTGTCGATTCCCCGCACCCGACTATAATGCCAATTGTAAAACCACTTGCAACATAGGGAGCAATACCATGGAACGTGGGGAACTGCTGGCAATCATTGAACGGGCCAAACGCGATAAGGCAACCAGACTGAATTTGGCATTCGAGATCATCTCTGAACTGCCGCCAGAGATCGGGCAGTTGACCAACCTGCGCGATCTTAATCTTTCCGACAATCAGTTGAGCACGCTGCCGGATGAGTTCGTACAGTTGACCAACCTGACACGGCTTGATCTTAACAACAACGAGTTGCACATGCTGCCGGAGGGGCTGGGACAGTTGTCCAGCCTGTCCACACTTTCCCTTCACAACAACCAGTTGCGCACGCTACCGGATTCGTTGGGACAGCTGTCCCTACTAACCAAGCTTTATCTCCACTATAACCAATTGAGTGTGCTGCCAGAATCGATGGGGGAGTTATCCAACCTGACCAATCTTGATCTTTCCTATAACCATTTGAGTACACTACCGGAATCGTTGGGGCAGTTATCCAACCTGAAGGTACTAAATCTTGGAGACAATCGGTTGAGTGCGCTACCGGAATCGTTGGGACAGTTGTCCAACCTAACATTGCTTAATCTTGGCTCAAACGAGTTGAGCACGCTGCCGGAGTCACTGGGACAGCTGTCCAGCCTGTTCGGACTTTATCTTGAAGGAAATAGGTTGAGCATGCTGCCGGATTCGTTGGGACAGCTGTCTCTACTAACTAGGCTTTATCTCCACAACAACCAATTGAGTGTGCTGCCAGAATCGATGGGGGAGTTATCCAACTTGGAGATGCTTTCTCTCCAGGACAACTCCAAACTACCCATCCCACCAGAGATTCTAAGGAAATATGAAGATCCGTCTACAATTCTTACCTATTATACTGAGAATGTACTCGCCCAAGACAGACGCCCGTTGAACGAGGTAAAGATGTTGCTAGTCGGCCAGGGCGGTGTCGGGAAAACCTCATTGGTCCGGCGGTTGGTGGATGATGAGTTCGACTTAGATGAGCCGATGACCCACAAAATCAACATTAAAACTTGGACACGTGAGATCAACAGTAACGAAGTTCGAATAAATGTCTGGGACTTTGGCGGGCAGCAGATCATGCACGCCACTCACCAGTTCTTCCTGAGCAAGCGCAGTCTCTATCTGGTTGTGTTAGATGCTCGAGAGGAACAGTATCGCGACCTCATTTACTGGCTGGGGATGGTCAGCAATGTCGGTGCTGATTCGCCAGTTATCGTTGTGGCCAACAAAATCGACAAAAACCCACGCTTCGAGCTCGACATGGTATCACTGTGCCAGAGATATCCAAATGTGGTGGGTTATGTCGAGACTTCCTGCGCCGATGGGCAGGGTCTCGAAGAGTTAGCGAATTTGATCGATGTGCAAATCGGGGAGATGGAAAACGTCAGCACGCTGCTCTCAAATCGCTGGTTTGCTGTCAAAGAAAAGCTGGAACACGAGAATAAGTCTTTCATCCCTTATGCCACTTATCAGCAGTATTGCAATGAGGCCGAGATCAGCAGGGATGTGAGCCAGACAACGCTGATTGGTCTACTCCACGACCTGGGCATTGCGCTCAACTTCCACGAGAAGGGGCGCGAACTGATGGACACTTTCGTCCTTGATCCAGAATGGATCACCCAGGGGATTTACACGATCATCACGGCGCAAGAGTTGAAGGGCAGCGGTATTCTCGATCTCGATATGCTTGATATTCTGCTTGACTCTACTAAATATCCCCCATACATACATGGCTTTATTATCCGGGTAATGTGCGCTTTCGAGTTGTGTTTTCCCTTCGATAGCCAACATCGCTATCTGATTCCCACACAGCTTCCTGAAAACCGACCCGATCTGCCCGCCGGGTTGCTGGACGAGGGATTGCAATTTGAAATCCATTATCGGGCACTGATGACCAGCATTCTCTCACGGCTTATGGTACGTATGCACCACTGCATCGTTGAGGAATTGTACTGGCGAAATGGGGCAGTTTTCGAGTACGCCGGGAACCGAGCGCTGGTTACCGCCGATCTAGGGGAGAACATCATAAAAATCTCCGTATCCGGCACACCAAGTACCCGCCGTGATTTGCTATCAGCAATCCGTCTAACTCTCATGTCGATCCATGATGGACTGCCGGGGGTCGAATTTGACGAGATGGTACCTGTGCCAAAGCATGAGGGATCACTGATCCCTTACCAGGAACTACTGGATTATGAAGAGATGGGCATAGAGAGAATCAAAGTGCCGGGTAAAAAGGCAACCGTCTCGGTAATGCAGCTGCTTGACAGCATCGAGACGCCCGAAGCCCGGCAGCATCTCCGGGCAGGCAGCCTTGCTACCGACTTCTCGGTAAATCTCGCAGCAAGTGCCGTTTTCGAGATGATACTTCGATTGTTGGGGCTGGGGTAGGGCAGACAAAAGCGGGCACAGCGCCGCTGTGCCTGTACAAGATGGCTTCTGAATTGGGGCTGTAGGCCGGTTATCCCCCACCCTCGAAGGTGACCTTGACGCTCCCGATCACCACGCGGTCGCCGTCCTTCAACGCGCGGGGACTGCCCTGCCTGGCCTCTTTCTTGTTCACCCACGTCCCGTTCAGGCTGCCCAGGTCTTCGATCCACCATTTGTTATCTTCGAAGAACAACCGGCAGTGATGGCGTGACGCCGTCCGCGCCTCGTCGATCTCCAGGTCTTGCAGGTCGACCGCGTAGACACCCTCCTCGTCGCTCACGCCGCGCCCGATCACCGTCTGCGGGATGCGAAGCTGGATCACGATACCGTTCTCGGCCACCAATCGACCGCCCGGCATGTCGATCTCGTCCGGGGGCGGCGTCGCCGCCGAAATGCGGGTCGCCGCGCGCTGGATATCCTCGGCGACCAGCGGCTCTTTCCTGATCAACTCCTCCACCCGGTCGACCAAGTCCTTGACCGGGATCGACTGCACCCGGTCGCGTTCGGCAAGCCCGGCCAGCACTTCCTCCGCCGGGATGTCGAAATCGGTTGCCGGGTCGACATGATCGAGCCGGATTTGAGTCAGGTCACGCGCCTCGCCCGGCAGGCTGGCGGTGAGCATATCGTACAGGGCAAGGCCAAGCGCGTACATATCGGGCTGATTGTCGGCGGCCTGGGCGCGCCGCAGCGCCCTGACCAGTCCCGGAATCGCACGCGGGTCGCCGATCATGCGCAGGGCTTCGGCAGATACGCGCCGGACATCGGCATCTTCGTCGTTCAGGCAGGAGAGCAGTTCCGGCACCGGCTCATCGCTGCCGATCTGCCCCAGCGCCGCCGCCGCCGAATAGCGCACGACGGCCCGGCGGTCGGAGAGCGCCATTTTGAGTTCTTTGACCGCCGCTTCGCTGCCAATCGCACCGAGTGCCATCGCCGCGTCACGACGGACACCGCTGCGCTCGTCGGAGAGCGCCCCGGCCAGCCCCGGAACGGCAATCGAATCGCCGATCCAGCCGAGCGAGCGAGCCGCGGCCCGCCGCACCTGGGGATGATCGTCACGCAGCGCCCCGACCAGTTCACTCACCGACCGGATATCGCCGATGCGGCCCATTGCCCAGGCCGCGGAATAGCGCACACTCTCGTCGTCATCCTCAAGGGCGGTCATCAGCGCCGGGAGCGCCTCGGCGTCCCCGATGCGGCCCAGCGCTTCAGCGACGTTCCGGCGCAGTGCCGGGCTCTCGGTAGTGATCGCTTCCACCAGGGGCGAAACCAGTTCCGGGTGGCCCAGCCACCCGGCGGCGCGCGCCGCCGCACAGCGAACGCCCGGATCGGGGTGCTGGAGCGCATCGATCAGCGGCTGATCGGCGTGCTCGCTCCCCGCACAGGAAACCAGCACGCGAACCAGATCGAGGATGGCGGCGACAGCCTCACGGCGGTCGTCGGTGGTGCTGCTCAATGCGTCGAGCAGTGCGGGGATCGCAGCTTCACCCAGATGGCGGGACGGCTCGTCTTCCTGCTGCTCATCGAGATAAGTGTTACGCAGCACGTCGATCAGCCCGGCGGCGGCGTCCCATAATTCGAGTTGGTTGTCAGCCTGGTTCATTGATTTTTGTTCCCTGAGTCGACAACTAATGACCGTTTCTTTAGATTAGCATGCACTCGAATCTTACGCTATCGGGGGCAGAGGAGCAATGTGATTATATTCCTGTTCGAGAGTGTCGCATAACCTCTAACTGGAGATTCGAGACGCCCATCAGCCTGTTTTTTGCCCTCACCCTAAATCCCTCTCCCTCATGGAGAGGGACTTCATCCGGCTTGTTCACCCTTCTCCATGAGGGAGAAGGGCCGGGGATGAAGGCTTTTCAGCGGCTGGTTGGTGCCGCACACGCCAACAGAGATCAAAAAAACAAGTTATGCGACACTCTCCTGTTCGAGTGAGGAAACTTCGGGGTTGGAGAGGGTTATTCGCGTTGAACGGTCGGGATCGAGAAAGTGAAGGTACTGCCTTTGCCGGGTTCGCTCTCGGCCCAGATATCACCGCCATGTTTCTCGACGATCTGCTTGCAAATGGTAAGACCCAGTCCGACACCGGAAACCGCCGAATTGGACCGGTCGGCGCGGTAGAAGCGCTCGAACAGGTGGGCCTGGACTTCGGGCGACATCCCGATGCCCTCGTCCCGGACGCTTACTTCAGCCCGGCTGTCCCGTTCGTCGATGCGGATCGTCACCGTGCCGCCGCGTGGTGAATACTTGATCGCATTCGACACAAGGTTACGCACAACCTGATCGAGCCGCAGGGGGTCACCGTTCACCCGGAGGCCGTCGTCGATGTTGTCCAGTTTAAAGGTATGGCCGGAACCGGCGACATCATAGGATTGGGCAACCATGCGGATGACCTCCCCTATATCGACCGGCTCGAACGACATATCCAGCCCGCGCCCAGCCTGGATTCTCGCCACGTCGAGCAGGTTGTCGACCAGCCCACCGAGATGGGTCGACTGGTTGTTGATGTATTGTAGATACCGGGTCCGGCGATCCTGCACCAGTTCACGGGTGAGCAGAATCTCGGTGAATCCCCGGATGGTGGTCAGCGGGGTGCGCAGTTCGTGGGCGGCGGTCGAGAGCAGCGCATCCTTTACCCGTTCGAGGTCTTTCAAGGCTGTGATGTCGCGGATCATGCAAACGGCCCCGTTGAACTTTCCAGATTCAGTGATCGGGGCGAGGGCGATTTCCGCATCGAATGAGTGGCCCGACCGGTGGTTGGCGATGACCTCCAGGCGGATGGGTTCGTGGCTTTCGGAAAGCTGCGAGAGCGCCATCGCCAGCGCGTCTTTCGATTCGTTGGCAACGAGCGAGAGAGGATGCTTGCCTGCGAGCAAGTTCGACTGGCAGCCGAGAATGGTTTCACAGGTCGAGTTACCCGTCTCGATGAACCGCGAACTATCGAGCAGCAGGATCGCGTCGGGACTGTTGTCCAGGATCGTCTCGGCGCGTTCTTTCGACCTGACCAGTTCGGCGGTAACGTTCTGTACCCTGGCTTTGAGATCGTCGCTGTAGGATTGCAGTTCCCGGTAGAGCCACTCGGACTTGATCGCCGAACTGGTTACCGCTCGGACGATCTCGTAGGCAGAGAGGGATTCAAAACACAGGTCGAGAATCAACAGGCCGATTTGCTCGTCCTGCAAAAATATAGGCAGCACGACATAGCTGGTGCTGGCGGCTGTCACGCGGTAGTCGGCGGCAATCAACTGGTGGGTCGGGAAGCGGATTCCCTCGTCGGCGGCAATCAATTTGTTGTCCGGCGTGTAGGCCATCACCAGCCGAGACCATTCCGAATCCCAGCGTTTGTCCTCGAACAGGGCCAGGTAGCCTTCCCTGATGCCGAGGAAGGGGAGGTGTTCGGACAGGATCATCATCTGCTCGTTCAGGTGCAGTGTCGAAACGAGTTCAAATACCAACTGCCGGATGAGTACATTCTGCTCTTCGCTGCTGGCCTCTTTGTTGACCTGCACCTGAAACGTCGATTCGCTGATCATCACGCGTGCCTGGTGGAAAAGATTTTCGGCCCGACGGATAGTTTGATCGTCTTTGAGGGCGGGCAGCATGACCTGCCGGACAGCGGAGATCACCCCCTGCCACTCACTGATTTTTCCGCCCTGGGCAATGACTTCGTCAAGCAGCCGGTTGAAGGTCGACAGGAAATGTACGGAAGTATTGTCCCGGATCGAATCGACAAAGGAATGAAGCAGATCGGAGGGCCATGAGGCAGGCAGTTTAACAAAGGAGGTGCGGATTGGGGTTGTGATGTGGGAGAGGATGGTATCCGGCAAGGGCCGACGGAGATCGTCCAGGTTGGCGATGCCGTCGGTTTGCACCTGATCCTCGACGCCGGTGATCCAGGGTGAAAGACAGCCGCAGGAACGGCGCACCATCAGCCGGGTGGGCAGATCGACCCGGTCGGGGGTGGAGTCGCCCCTTATCTTTGACAGAAGCAGGCGCACACCTTCGGCTCCCTGCCTGGATTTGGGCTGGTGAACGGTCGCGAGGGGAGGGGTAAATGCCGCCGCCACATCCAGGTCGTCAAAGCCGATCACGGCGATATCTTCAGGGATACGGTATCCACGCTCTTGCAGTATCCCGGCAATGCCGATTGCCAGCAGGTCGCTAGCAGCCACGACCGCTTCAAATTCAACCCGGCGTTCGTCGAGCAGCCGCCGGGCGCATTTTTTACCCTCGGCATAGAGGAACCCGCAGGACACAATCAGGTCGGGGTCGAAATCGATGCCGTTTTCATGCAGGGCGCGAAGATAACCCAGGTAGCGCTGTTCGGCTTCGAGGTGCCCTTCAGGGCCTTTCGCATAGACGATGCGATGGATTCCATGTTCGGTGATCAGGTGGTTGACGGCTTCGTAACTGCCGATCTCGTTGTCGACGACAACATTGGCGACGCCCTCGATCTCCTGACCCAGGCAGACAACCGGCAGCGGCTCATACCGGTGGCAGAGATCGACGACGCTTGCGCTGTTGTAGTATCCGAGATTACCCGCGAAGATCAGGAGGCCGTCGACGTTTTCCGGGACGGGCAGGTTATAGACGAAGTTGGCATTGTCGGCGAAACGGTCGGGAATTTCGAGGCCACGGCCAACAAAGCAAAACACATTGATATCGTTCGCCTGTGCTTCGCTGATTACACCCTTCAACACTGTGCTTTGATAGCCGTTATCCAGCCAATCGACCAATACACCAATGGTGGGGCGCTTCTGGTACCTGTCGCCCGCATGCACCATGTCTGCCACCTCGGTTCAGGAGATTTTCCTGTAAGCGTTCTCTATCCTAAGTATATAGTTTGTGCGAATGACAGCACACTACAATTGCATAAGGATTTCGTTTGAGCAGTGTATGACACGATCATGGACGGGCCGGCAGGAATCGCTACTCGTGCTGAACGGTCGGGATCGAGAAGGTGAAGGTGCTGCCTTTGCCGGGTTCGCTCTCGACCCAGATTTCCCCGCCGTGCCCTTCGACGATCTGCTTGCAGATGGTGAGGCCCAGCCCGGCCCCGCCGATCGCCGAGTCGGATTGGTCGGCGCGGTAGAAGCGCTCGAACAGGTGTGACTGCTGCTCCGGGGTCATCCCGATCCCCTCGTCCCGGATGCTTACTTCGAGCCGACCGTCCCGTGCGGCGGCAGTGATGGTCACCACACCACCGCCGGGCGAATACTTGACCGCATTCGAGACCAGGTTGCGCACGACCTGATCGAGCCGCAGCGGGTCGCCAATCACCGGCGGCAGGTGATCGAGATTGACCAGTTCGAAGGCGTGGCCGGAGTTGATCTCCCGGTAGGCGGCGACCACCGACCGGAGGATCGGCTCCAGATCGACCATCTCGAACGAAATTTCCAGCCCGCGCCCGGCCTGGATGCGGGCCACGTCAAGCAGGTTGTCGACCAGCCCACCGAGATGGGTCGATTGTTCGTAGATGAAGCCCATATAACGATCTCGGCGTTCTTCGGTGAGGTCACGGGTGCGCAGGATTTCGCTGAAGCCCCGGATGGTGGTCAGCGGGGTGCGCAGCTCGTGAGCAGCGGTCGAGAGGAGGGCATCTTTCATGCGTTCCAGGTCTTTCAGGGCGCTGATATCGCGAATGGTGCAGACTGCTCCACGATAGATGCCGCCATCGGCAACCGGTGCGAGGGCGACTTCCGCATCGAACAGCACACCCTTTTCAGGCTTTGCGATCACTTCAAAGCGGATCGGGCCCTTATTCCCGGCAAACTGTTCAACGCTTTTTATGACATCGCTCCCCAATTCGCCGGACACCAGCATGGACGGGTGTTTGCCGCGCAGTTCATCAGCCGAATAGCCAAAAACCTCCGAGCAGGTGGAGTTGACCACGTCGATCAGCCCGGATTTGTCCAGGAGCAGGATCGCATCGGGGCTGTTGTTCAGGATGTTCTCGGCCTGTTCCTTCGACTGGATCAGATCTGCCGTGGCTTTCCTGATGACCGATTCCAGATTCTGGCTGTAAGATTGAAGCTCCTGGTAGAACGACCCGGATTTGATCGCTGCGCTGGTGACGGCCCGGATCAGTTCGTAGGCAGTGAGCGAATCATAGTTGAGTTCCAGAACGAGCAGGCCGATATACTCGTTCCGGTAGTAGATTGGCTGAACGGTATACATGATACCATCTCCAACCTGTCCGTACTGTTCGGGGATCACCTGCCGGGTCGGGAAGCGGATGCCGTCACCATCGGCGATAAAGGTTCGCTCCGGGGTGTAGGCCATCACCAGATTGGACCATTCAGCATTGGGATCGTGATCTTCGAAGAGAGTCAGGTATCCGCAGCGGATGCCCAGACCGGGGAGTCCGTCGATCAGGATTTGAAGCTGCTCGCCAAAGTCGGCGGTCGAAGCCAGGTTGAAGATCACCTGGCGGAGAAGCGACATCCGCCGCCGGTCGAGAATTTCCAGGCCGACCTGGGCCTGGTAGACCGACTCGCCAATCAGGACCCGCGCCTGATGCAGAAGTTGATCGGCACGCTCGCGGCTGGCGGGGGAGTTCAGAGAGGGCAGTATAATCTGCTGTACTGCCGAGATCACCCCCTGCCACTCGCCGACCTTCCCGCGCTGCCGGGCGACTTCATCCAGCAGGTAAGTGAGAACCAGCAGGAAACGCTGGGGAGCATCCTCCTGGCTTGAGTAGACGAACGCGGTCAGCAGGTTGGCGGGCCAGTCATCGGGCAGCCTGACGTGCGAACTCTGCACCAGCGACCTGACCTGAGCGAGGATGGTTTCGGGCCAGGCTTTCGCCAGATCGATCAGATTCGTACCGTCCTCTATCGGGTCACGCCGCTTCACGCCGGACACCCAGGGCGAGAGGCAGCCGCAAGAGCGCCGCGTGACAAGGTGGGTGGGCAATACAACCAGATCTGGCACCGGTTCGCCGCGAATCTTCGCTATCAGAGCGCGAACCCCTTCTACACCCTGATCGATAATCGGCTGGGCGACGGTTGCCAGCGGCGGGGTACAGGCTGCCGCGACATCCAGATCGTCGAAGCCGATGACGGCGACATCTTCCGGCACATAGAGGCCGCGCTCGTTTAGCTGCTCGATAATGCCAATCGCCAGCAGGTCATTGGCAGCAACAATCGCATCGAATTCGACTCTTCGCTCGTCGAGCAGCACACGGATCGTTTCTTCGGCCAGTTCCAGGTCAAAGCCTCCGGGGGCAACCAGAGATGGATCGAACGCGATGCCGTTCTCTTTCAGGGCCCGCCGGTATCCCTGAAAGCGTTCACCGGCTTCGAGCTGCTTTTCAGGCCCCATCGCGTAGGCGATCCGGTGAAGGCCATGCCTGAGAATCAGGTGGCTGACGGCGTCACAGGTACCGGCTTCGTTGGCGACGTTGATGCTGGACACACCCTCGACACGCTGGCCCAGGCTGACGATGGGCAGCGATTGATGCTTTTCACACAACTGCTCGACACTTTCAGGATCAAAGCGGCTGAGGCGGTTCGACATAACAATCAGACCATCGACGCTTTTCGCGGAGGGCAGATCGTAGATGAAGTTGGCATTGCTGGCGTACCGCTCCGGGTGATTGGGCTGCTGGCCGACAAAGCAGAGAATATTGACATCGTTGGCCCTGGCCTCGCTGATGATCCCCTTCAAAAGCAGGGAAGGATGCTCATCACCCAGCCAGTCGGTCAGCACCCCGATGGTGATTCGATCAGACTGAGACTGTCTTTGGTGTGGCTTTATCATCAGCACGCGGCTTTATTATTAACACAGTTTAACAACATATCCTCCATACTATTAAGTATATAGAGTTCGGCCACTGGGAAATACTACAATTTCATAAGGATTTGGGCGGCCGGTTTGCCACTCGCAGGCACTTCGTCAAAAGGCCCATCGCGGCGGCGGTGGAAGATACTGCATCAGTATAAGATGAAACTGGCCTCGTGTGAATTTACCTGGAGGCGGTTACGCGTGATGAACGGTTGGGATCGAAAAGGTAAAGGTGCTGCCTTTGCCAGGTTCGCTCTCGGCCCAGATTCTGCCGCCGTGCTTCTCGACGATCTGTTTACAGATGGTGAGGCCAAGACCGGCCCCAGCAACCGCCGTGTTGGAGTGATCGGCGCGGTAGAAGCGCTCGAACAGGTGAGACTGCTGCTCGGCAGTCATCCCGATCCCCTCGTCATGGACGCTCACTTCAAGCGTACCGTTTTGCGTGGTGGCAGAGATCGTCACACAGCCGCCGTCCGGAGAGTACTTGATCGCATTCGAGACAAGGTTGCGCATCACCTGATCGAGCCGCAGCGGATCGCCCATCACCTCCGGCAGGGGGACAAGGTTGTTCAGCCGGAACGTATGGACAGCGCTGATCTCCTGATAGGTTGTGACCACGGACTTGATGATCGGCTCAATATCGACAGGTCGCGGGGTGATTACCAACCCACGCCCGGCCTGGATGCGGGCAACGTCGAGCAGGTTATTGACCAGGCTGCTGAGGTGGGTCGACTGCCGGTAGATAAAATCGACGTAGCGCTGGCGACGGTTTTCGGTCAGATCCCGCGTGCGAAGGATTTCGCTGAAACCGAGAATGGTCGTCAATGGCGTGCGGAATTCATGCGCCGCCGTCGAAAGCAGCGCGTCCTTCATCCGCTCCAGGTCTTTCAAGGCGCTGATGTCGCGGATCGTGCAGACTGCCCCAAGAAAGCCGCTGGCATCGACAACCGGCGAGAGAGCCACTTCCGCATCAAAGAGTCCTCCATCTTTGTGCCTCGCGATGATTTCAAAGCGGCGCGGGGCCAGGCTGTCAGCAAGCTGTCCGAGGTTGTCAACCAGATCGATCTCCACACCCTCAGACATCAGCACGCGTGGATGCTCGCCCAGCAGTTCTTCAACCGAATAGCCAAAAACTTCTGTGCAGGTCAGGTTGACTGTATTGATTTTTGCCTCTTTATCGAGAAGCAGGATGGCATCAGGGCTGTTGTTGAGGATGCTCTCGGCCTGTTCCTTCGACTGGATCAATTCTAATGTTGCTTCCCTGACCGCCGACTCAAGATCGTGGCTGTAAGATTGAAGCTCCTGGTAGAGCCACCCGGATTTGATCACCGCACTGGTGACTGCCCGGATCATTTCATAGGCAACACGTAATTCATAGTCAAGTTCCAGCACCAGCAGACCGATGTACTCGTTCTGGTAGTAGATAAGCTGTACGGTACACATCGTACAGCCCTCCGACTGACGGAACTGCGGGGGGATGATCTGCCGGGTGGGAAAGCTTCTACCCCCATCTCTGGCAATAAAAGTTTGTTCTGGAGTGAGGGCCATCACCAGATTTGCCCGCTCAGCATATGGGTCTTTATCTTCAAAGAGGGCAAGGTAGCCATACCGGATACCCAGTTGGGGGAGTTTGCTGACGAGCACCTGGAGCTGCTTCTGAAAATCGATGGTTGAAGCCAGATTAAAGATGAGCTGGCGAAGAAGCGATATCCGCTGGACGTTGAGAATCTCCAGGCCAACCCGTATCCGATAAACCGAATCACTGATCAAAATCCGCGCCTGATGCAGGAGGTCTTCGGCGCGTTCACGCAGGAATGTATCGGGGAACCTGGGAAGTACAGACCATCGTATAACCGAAATGATGCTCTGCCATTCGCTGATATCCCCGTGCTGCAAGACAATTTCATTGAGCAGGTAAGTGAGAACCGCCAGGAAATGATCGGGATTGTCCTCCTGGACTGCTTCAACAAACGACGTCAGCAGGTGGGAAGGCCAATCTTTAAACAGCCTGATGAATCTGCTCTTTACAACCGATTGGAATTCCTCCAGGACGGCATCCGGCCAGGCACCGGACAAATCAATCGGCAGGGTGCTATCCTGCACCGACGTGGGGCGCTTCGTGTGGGCGGCCCAGGATGACAAGCAGCCGCAGGATCGGCGCGTGATAAGCCGGGTGGGCAGTACAACCCGGTCAGGCACCGGCTCACCATTGATTTTCGCCAGGAGCAGACGAACCCCTTCGACCCCCAGCATAGCTATCGGCTGCATGACAGTCGCCAGCGGAGGTGTGCGGGTTACCGCAATATCTATATCGTCAAAACCTATGATGGCGACATCGTCCGGTATTTTGATGTCACGCGCCTGAAGCTCGTCGATAAGGCCAGCCGCGAGCAGATCGTTTGCGGCGACAATTGCATCGAATTCGACCTTACGCTCGTCGAGCAGCACACGAACCGTTTCCTCGGCTCGTTCGTAATTGAATCCCCCAGGAACAACCAGTGAAGGATCAAGCTCAAGGCCATTTTCGGCCAAAGCCCGCACATAGCCCCTGTAGCGATCCCTGGCTTCGAGTTGATTTTCCGGCCCTTTTGCATAGGCGATCCGTCGCAGGCCATGCTCGTTGATCAAGTGACTGACGGCTTTGCAGCTACCGATTTCATTGTCAACGACAACACTGATAGTGCCGTCGATATGCTGGCCGAGGCTGACAACAGGCAGCGAACGATGCCTGTTACACAACTCCACAACACTGTCGGCGCAGTAATGACTGAGATGGTTCGACAGGACAATCAGCCCGTCGACGCTTTCCGGGCCGGGCAGATCGTAGATGACGTTCGCGTTGATGGCGTACTGCTCAGGATGCTTTGGCTGACGACCCAGAAAACACAGGATATTGACGCTACCAGCCTTTGCCTCATTGATGATCCCTTTCAAAATCGTCGAAGGGAACTCATCGCCCAGCCAGTTGGACAGCACACCGATCGTCGGACGTTTATTCGGAGGAAGTGGGAGATCCTTTTGCACCATCAGCTTCTGGTTTTACTCAGGACGAACGTGAACGGTATCCGATAATCCGTATATGACTAGTATATATTCTTTTGGATTCCAAAGCACCCTTTCGAGGCTGGGCCAGGATACCGGATGGAAATCGCTATTCTTTGACGAAGAAGCGCCTCGCGGCCAGGATCACGGCGATGACCGCCAAGAGGGGGATCATGGTGATCAGGGTCATGAGCGGGTTTTGAAGCGGCACATGGGCCAGCGCTTCGGCTTCAAGAGGCGGGAGGGCGATCAGGTCGAGGAGCCGGGGATAGGTATAACGCGGAAGGGTGATCGCCGAGGAGAGGGTCAATGCAAGGAAGGCGGTAAGCGATCCCCACCATGCCCAGCGATACCGATTCGAAACACCCCAGGTGAGGATCAACAGGACGAGAATCGCGGCGGCGGTGGCGGTATAACCGGGCAGATCGACGAGGATCACGCCGAAGGCGGGGAATATCCCCCGGAAAAGCAGGCGGCCATGCAGGGCGAGGATCGAGAAGGCCAACGTGACGACCAGAATCCGCACCGTCAGGGGCGTCGATTCGAGGCGGTCGGCGAAGGGACCTCCCTCCCCCAGTGCCTCAACCACGTCGCCGCGGTTGTAGAAACGGATCAGAAGAATGGGGAGCACGGGATAGATCAGCGCGGCGAAGGGGAGTAGAATCAGGAAGCGCAGGAGGGTCGGGTCTTTGGACTGGATGAAGATCAGGAGGGCAATCAGAACGAGCGGCAGGCCGACGATCAGCCAGGCCCAGAGAAAGGTGATCATCACCGGGCGAATCCAGCGGCGCAGCCGGAGGTGCCCCATGCCAAGGATCAGGCCGAGGGCGGCAATCGTATAATACCCGGCGATCTGGATCGCAATGTTGGCGAACATCACCGAACCGAACCCGTATCCCGGATAGTGAAAGCGGCCTCCTTCGGCAAAGAGGGTAAAGCAGTACACCTCCACCGGGCCGATCACCGTGAAGGCGAGGCCGACAATGAGCATCAGTGCGCCGAGGGTGCGCAGTTGCAGGCGTCGATCAGTGAGCAGGGCTTTGATTGTCTGCATGGCAGTCCTCCTGTAGAACTAAACACCGCTGACGGGCAAAACGGAGAAACGCTACAGGGTGCTGCGACGTATGATAATATAGTATGCGAAATCAAGGAGAACGATAGATATGCAAAACGCAGATAATCGAAAACTCAACTGGCTGTGGATGACCCTCCCGATTGTCATCCTGACCGCTGCCGCCGCGCTGATCGAACTATTTGTCAAGGGGACTCTGCGGGATGCGCCGAACGTCGTCGCGCAGGGGGTCGCACAGGACATCGCCACGCTGGCGGTGGCGCTGCCGGTGCTGGTCATCAGCGCGATACTGGCCGCACGCGGATCGCTGCGTGCGCGGCTGGTCTGGCTGGGCGGGCTGGTCTATATCGTCTATACGTACATGTTCTATGCCTTCGCGGTGGAGTTCAATGCGTTGTTCCTCGTCTACATGGCGATCCTCGGCTGCTCATTCTACACGCTGGTCGGCGGGCTGCTAACGACCGACCGGGAGGCGGCGTTCGAGAAGTTCGGATCGGGCAGATTTGTGCGCCCGGTGGCGGTGCTGTTCTGGATCATGGCGGCGCTGTTTTCGATGCTCTGGCTGAAAGAGGATGTCCCGGCCCTGTTGAGTGGCACGGTGCCAGAGAGCGTCACGGCCAGTAATATGATGACCAACCCCGTCCACGTCCTCGACTACGCGTTCCTCATCCCCGCACTGGTGATGTCGGGGGTGTGGCTGCGGCGCGGACGCCCCGCCGGGGTGCTGATCGCTCCCCCGGTGATGGTGTTCAGCGTGATCCTCGGTGCGGCGATCATTGCGATGTGGATCGGTGAGCGGCTGGCGGGCTTCGATCCGGCCCTGCCAATGCTGATCGTGTTCTCAGCGATCGTGGTGGTAAATCTCGCCGGGCTGATCGGGCTGCTGGGGGGAAAGAAGGAGGATAAAATCCTCCGCCCTGGGGATAAATCCCCAGGCTAAAACGATATGTCGACCTACGGTCGACCAGTTGCATGACCTATCGAACGGCCAAAGCCGCGCCGAGTCACCGGGGGCGGCTTTTTTGTTTAACGGGTCAATATCACGCAGCCCTGCTCTTACGATACTATTTCGAACAATCGCGAATCCCTGACTTTGATGTACTATCATATGAACAGAATTGATATAAAGTAACGGGACTCAGAGACGATATTCATACCATGGAGACCCCCTATGGATGACCCGATAATCAACAAGCTTGCTCATCGTCAGTTCCAGGTGATTTTCACCTATGCACCTGCCGGTCTCGGTCACCTGCGTGTGACCGATGCTCTCTACCGTGGACTGCCAGAGACCGTGAACCCGGTGCTTCTGGGCAGCAAAGACAAATCCATCCGGTTGATCCACCGGATTACCAGCATCAATCCTTTTTTCAGGAGCGCTTTTGAGTGGCTACAGTCCGGGCCGCTGTCGTCGCTTTCGAACAGGCTCTACCGGGCCTCGCTGAGATCGAACACACGACTTATATACGAGCAACTAGGCAACCTGATCGAAGAGAAGATGGAACCTCCAAAAGAGATTCTGGTGATTTCGACGCATTTCGGGCTGGCTCACAAACTGGCGGCAGTCAAAAAGAAACTGGAAAAGGAAAAGGGCATCAAGATATTCCTGGGGGTCATTGTGACCGATGCCACCTTCCAGCACATCTGGTACGTAGACGGAGCAGACCTGATCGTCGTGCCCAGCCACCCGGTCAAAGAGCAGTACGATGCCTATGGCAAACACTTAGGCCTGCCGGTGAGGATCGAGGTGCTGCCGTATCCACTGAGGCCGGACATGGGCCAGCGTCTGGATTCGAACGGGGCAACCAGCCGGGTCGACCAGCTCAATGCGACAGGCGACAAGCCCATACAGATGAGTATCCCCATTTCCGGCGCAGCGGTCGGCACAGACTACTTTCTGGGCCTCATCCGAGACCTGGGGGGAAAATCGGAGCGGTTCCGATTTCACATCGTCTCCAAAGATGCCCCTTATACCAGGGAGTTCCTGGCCGAACTTGGACGGAATAACGGGGTGGACATCCATGCTGCCAGGGTCGACAGGGAGGTGGTGGATGCCTACGATAAGCTCTACAACGAGGAGGTCATCGCACTTGAGGTGACCAAACCCAGCGAGCAGGCGTTCAAAGCGCTGTTGAGCACGAATCTGCGCGGCGGTTCTATTCTGCTTTTTTCATCGCCGGTGGGCAAACAGGAATTCGACAACCTGGCGTTTCTACAGCGGCATTTTCTCGTTCCATCCCTGCAAAGAAACACAGAACTCTGGGCGATGGCAGAGAATCAACAGTCGATAGATGATGCGGCCCGATCACAGCTTCTCGATGAAGCCCACACCTGGCGCGGCGTGCGCATTCCAGAAGACCCCGAAAGCGCCGCCAATTTCATCTGGTGGATGCTGACGAGCGGCATATTCTCGCAGATGGTGAACGGGAATATGACCGGGAATCCATCCGACCCTTATCCCGACGAACTGGGGCCGGACGGCGTCGCCAAGTTCTGGAGACTGGTGGCGTCGCTATGAGCGGGCGCTATGCCCAGGCACGGCGGCGCATCCACCAGTACATGCCGGCAGGTGTCGCTGCCATCCCCAGCAGGAGCAGGTAAAATGTAACACGGCTCGTCCAGGCCGGTAATGGGCTAATGGCTTCAAAGAAATTCATACCAAAGAAACCGGTCAGAAAGGTCAGCGGCATGAACAGCACCGTGATGATGGTCAGGGTCTTCATCACCTCGTTCATGCGGTTGCTCACCACGGAAAGATAGGTATCGAGGGCACCACCGACCAGGTCGCGGATACCTTCCATGATGTCGTGCAGCCGGACCATGTGGTCGTACACGTCGCGGAAGTAGATCCGATCGGACTCGTCGATGACCCCGTAATCACCGCGAGCCAGCTTGTTGAGGACCTCACGCTGGGGGGCGATGATCCGCCGCAGGTACAGGATCGACCGTTTGAGCGTGAAGATGCGCTCCAGGAGCTTCCGTTCCGGGTTGTCAACCACGCGATCCTCAATCTCGTCAACCAACTCATCGATGGTCTCTACTACCGGCAGATAACCGGCTGCCAGCTCATCGACCACGTGATACAGCAGGTAGCTCACATTCCGTTCGAGGTGACGCTCATCCCGCTGGCAGGCCGCCCATACCCGCTCTACGGCAGTGATCGGCCTGGACTGGTACGTCACCAGGTAATTCCTGCCCATGAAAATATCCAGCTCAAGGGTATCGACCGCCTGCCCATCCTCCGGGCCGATGGTAACCTCGTGAAGCACCAGGTAGACATAGTCGCCCCAGTCGTCGATCTTCGGGACGTGAGTTTCGGCAAGCGCGTCGTCAATAGCCAGCGGGTGAAAGGCGAATACGTCCCGCAGCAGCGGGGTGCAGCGCTCCGCTGACTCGTCCTGTATGTCCAGCCAGAGGATGCCTTTTTGTGTTTTGAGAACCGCCCTCAAATCGTCCGGGGAGAGGTCGGTGTGTGTCTGGCCGTCCGCGTTATTATAAATGCTCCGAATCATGGATCGCCTCGCTTCTTACTGTTAATGCAGGAAATTCCTGACAGGATACTTCATCGAGCAGAACTTGATCAGGACTACGTATGGCGGCGCTAAGTGTCAAGCAGCGCATTGACCCGATCCGCCACATCGTAGAACTGCGGGTCTAATGCGTACAGCTTTTCGAACTGCTTACGCGCCTCGGCTTTTTTGCCCCAGCGCTCGACCATGTCGGCGTGCCCGTACTGCACAATCTTGACCAGCTCCGGGTTGCGGTCTTTGCTCTTAGCCAACGCCCGGTGATAGACATCCTCGGCGGCTTCGTAGAGTTCCCTCACGGTAAGCGCAACCGCCCAGTAATACATCAACTCCAGGGCAACGTCGTCTTCATTTTCCAGGTTTTTCTCGTGCTCCGAGAAAAGCTGAAACAGTTGATCGTAGCGCTCCGTCAGGCAGTACAGGTCGGCCAGTGCCAGATGCCCATAGCGGAAGTCGGGTGCTTCCGACACAACCTCCTCCAGCATGGCGATGGCTTCATCATGTCGACCCTCGGCCCTCAGCAGCTCGGCCAGCAGGAACATCGCCAGGGCAGCACTGAGATCAAGCTCGACGGAGGCAAACTGCGTGATGGGCACCCGGACGGTGATGCCAGGCAGATAGCGGGCGGGCAGCGTCCCGTCATCACCTGGAAAGGGGCCTTCTGTGGAAAGAAGCTGGCTGAGCAGATCAATGGCAGGTGAATTATCCCCGGTGTAGCTGGCGCAGAGCGCGGCCATGAAGCGAGCGTCGCCGACTTCGTCATCCTCATCGACCAGATCGGCAAACACCTGATAGGCATCATGGTACTGACCACCCTGATAGGCCACACATCCCTGCTGGAACTGCTTCTCGAAGTGAGAGGCCAGCATGCCAGCCGCCGGGACTTCGGCGGGAAGTTCCTGCGTGACGGCTTCATGGCGGGCCGGTCGGGTCTGCGGGGCCGCTTTTTGATCGGACTCTTTCTGTTTGTGCGCGCCCAGCTTCCGGCGGTAATAGAGGCCGGTTCCAGGGATGCCAGCAGTCACGTGTTCCCCGGAGGGGCCAGTGGAGTAGTGGAGGCCCTTCGGCCCGACACTGAAACCAATCCCGTGCTTGCTGAGATTGAGATAGATACCTTTCGCAATGCGAATGCGCCTGCGGAACTCCATTGCTTCACTCCTCCTCAAAATCTGCCGGGCAGCGGCTGTGATTCCCGGTGCTGCATCATCAACCGGGCCTCATGATAAAGAATCACTACCATTAGCATATCAAAATGGGAGGGCAGATGCATTCCACACTTCACCGGGAGCGGCTTTTTCATTTATACTGGTCGGGGGAAGCGGTTGGCTTGCCCGACACCATCGTAAGGGAGCGAGATCATGATCCGGAAAATCAATGTGTGGTTTACGCCGATCCGAATTCTAGCCGTTGTGTTGATCACACTGGCGGCGGTGATCGGGTTTGTCGGGTATATGGCCGATCTGGGCGTGTGGGCGTTTGGCGAGCGCGTGCAGACATTGGTGATCGCGTTCTATGCAAATGCCAGCGCAGAACTGGTGAGCATCGTCTTTACCATCCTGGTGATCGACAGCCTCAACGAGCGGCGGACGAGGGATCAGGAAAAGCGGCGGCTGATCCTCCAGATGGGCAGCCCGGACAACGGTTTCGCGCTTGAGGCGGTCAGGATATTAGGGGCTGAGGGCTGGCTGGCGGATGGGTCATTACATGGGGCCGATCTCTGGCGAGCGAACCTGGCCGGGGCACTTCTGGAACGTGCCAGGCTCGTACGGGTAGAACTCAATGACGCGAACCTCGAAGGGGCCAGCCTGTGGGGAGCCGATCTCAGAGGGGCAAACCTGAGTAATGCCAATCTCCGGGGAGCTAACCTGTGGCGGGCGAATCTGAAAGGAGCCAACCTGAGCGGTGCGAACATCGAAGGGGTGCATCTGAATAATGCCAACCTGGAAGGGGCCAATCTGTGGAGTGACACGCTCGATAAGGCGTGGTTCGAAGGGGCGACTTTGCCCGATGGCACGAAACTGCCGGGGAGAGAGGAAGGCGAACTGGGCGACTCCCGCTACCCCGCCCCCGATTGGCAGACGCCGTTCAAGGCATGGGTAGAGGCGAAGCGCCCACGGGTGCGGATTAATCCATTTGAACTGAATAAGTAGACGAGGAGCGGAATCATGATTAAATCGTTCAGGAGGCGGGTGGACTTTATCGGGCCGTTCGACGTGGTTATCACGGCGGTGCTGCTTGGATTGTTCGTCGGGGCGGTGTTCGGGTCACGGGCGGCGCATGCGGCCAGTTTAGGTGTCGACTGGTTTGCGTGGTGGGATGGCTTCTTGCAGAACTTCGGGACGGAGATGCTCGGCGCGTTCCTGACCTTCTTCCTGCTGGAACTGCTGCGCGGGAGCCGGGAGAAGCAGGCCGAGGAAGCGCGCCGGGACGAGGAGCGACGTCAACTAGAGGAGGCGGAGGAGCGCCGGGCGGAGATGACACGTAAACAGGTTGTGAGCCTGATCCAGGCGCAGGAGATCGCCCGGCTGAGAGCGGCGCAAACGCCAGAAGATCGGCAGCCGATACTGGACAGCATGAATGCAACCGGGCTGCTTGAAGAGGCCAGTCTGGGAAAGGCAGACCTCAAAGGGGCACGTCTGATGCGAGCCAACCTCGCGGGGGCAGCCCTGGTAGAATCCAACCTCCAGGGAGCATACCTGTGGCTTGCTAACCTCGAAGGGGCAGACCTGTGGGGTGCCGACCTCGAAAGAGCGCGTTTGACCGAAGCTAACATCAGGGAGGCAAATCTGGATAAGGCCACCCTCAAAGGGGCAGATTTGTTCAGGGCCAGCCTTGTCAGGGCGACTCTGCGGAGCGCCGACCTTGCAGGGGCGGATTTATGGGAAGCAAACCTCAGGTGGGCGGTGCTGACAGACGCCAACCTCGATGGGGCGCATTTCGAAGGAGCAACCCTGCCGGATGGAACGAAGCTGCCGGGGAGATCGTATGAAGACCGCGAAGAAGAAAGGCCGGAACCCGACTGGCGGACACCGTTCGAGGCGTGGGACAGGGCGGGGCGTTCGACAATGTAGGTGGAGGGGGACGAATAGTTGCAGCGCTCTGGCGAACCTACGGTCGCCCATCTCCCCCACGGGGGGCGATCAGGGCGGCTCGATTTTGTGCGTGCCGGAGCACCCCCTCTGACCGACTGCGTCGTCCCATCGTTAATCAACCTGCGGTTGATTACTGGGAGATTTCGCCAAAGGCGAAACTCCACCCCACAGGGGGCGATCAAGCGGTTGGGTTGAAAATCGGGCGGGCGGTGAAAACTGATCGGCGGAGGATGTATACTCAAACAGGGGACCGATCTGCAAATCAGAATCAATAGTCAGTCAGGAGATGACAATGACCGATAAAATCCGATGGGGCATCATCAGCACGGGCGGGATCGCCCGGAAATTCGCGGCGGCGGTCGATCTGGTCGACGATGCGGAAGTGATCGCGGTGGGATCGCGGACACAGCAAAGTGCCGACGTGTTCGGCGACAAGTTCGACATCCCGCGCCGCTATTCGAGCTACCAGGCGCTGGTCGCCGACCCGGATGTCGACGTGATATACGTGGCGACGCCGCACAACTTTCACAAGGACAACACGCTGCTGGCCCTCGACGCAAGCAAGCCGGTGCTGTGCGAAAAACCATTCGCGGTGAACGTCGGCGAAGCGCGGGAGATGGTCGCCAAGGCGAAAGAGAAGGGCCTGTTCCTGATGGAAGCGATGTGGACGCGCTTCCTCCCGGCGGTGGTGCGCCTGCGCGAGATGATCGCAGCGGGGCGGCTGGGCGACATCCAGATGCTCGACGCCGATTTCGGGTTCAAGGCGGTCTACGATCCGAAGGGGCGGCTGTTCAATCCGGAACTGGCAGGCGGGGCGCTGCTCGACATCGGCGTATACCCGATTGCGCTGGCCTCGATGATCTTCGGGAAGCCGCGGCGAATCCAATCGTCGGCGCGGATCGGCAAGACGGGGGTCGACGAGCAGAACGCGATGATCTTCGATTACGAGGGGGGCAAACTGGCCGTGCTCGACACGACCGTCACCGCCGCGACGCCCTGCGAGGCACACGTGATCGGGACGAACGGGCGCGCTACCGTTCACGGGATGTGGCACGAAGCACCGGGATACACGATCACGACCCCGGATGGAGCGTCCGAGGTGTTCGACATGGGCTACGGTGGCAATGGCTTCGAGTTCCAGATTCAGGAAGTGGGGAAGTGTCTCCGCGAGGGGAAGACGGAAAGCGACATCATGCCGCTGGCGGAGTCGCTGGAGATCATGGAGACGATGGACACGATCCGGGCGCAGTGGGGGTTGACGTACCCGATGGAGGACTAGGTTGATTCTTTGTGCCCGGGGCTGAAGCCGCCGGGCTAAAATGGAATCTGATGAGTGCCTATGTGATCCTGCACAGGACAGGGGCGACCAGACAGGTCGTCCTTTCTTTATGTATTGCGAACAGTCAAACCTGACGATTGCCCGACAATCATCGAGGCCCTATTGACTTAATACGCTATTATTGATACGATTAGTCTTATTAACCTCGTTCCAGGCCGGGACAACGTCAGGATTTTATTGGAAAAAGGATTCAGGGATGGATAACCGAACAGTTGCAGAAAACTATCTCAGGGCATTTCAGACAAAGGATTGGAATCTGCTGGATTCGATGATGGCCGATGATTTTGTGTTCCGTGGGCCGGTTCCAGAACCGCAAAGTGCCCAGCAATACCTGGGCCTCACGCGGACGATGGACGCCGCGTTCTCCGATCTCGACTACGGGGTCGAACTCCTCAGCGTCGACGGGAATGTGGCGACCGCCGCCTTTCAGCTCAGCGGCACCCACGACGGCGAACTTGATGGAAGGAACATGGGGTTAGGTGTTATCCCGCCAACGGGCAACCGGTTCACTGCTGCCCGACAGGTCGGCGAACTGACAATCGAAGGTGGCAAAGTGTCAGAGGCTAATTTCCCGCCGACTGAGGGCGCGGGGCTGATGGCGATCCTCGGCCAGTTGGGGATACCGGTTCGCGGTTAGACAGCAAAGCAGGAAACTATATATCAATCGTGGAAGAGAGCGTACCTTTTCCACGATTTTTTTGTACGACTGAACCTCCCTCCGGTTGGCTCGGCAAAATGGAACGGAGTATAAATCCTCCAGTATTCCGGCCCCCTCTGTCGCTACGCGACATCGTTAATCAGACTTTGTCTGATTACTGGGAGTTTTGGCTGCGCCAAAACGTCCATCCCCCGATAACGAACCAGAGGTTCGCCATCTCCCCCAAACCTGGGGGCGATCAGGGTTGGGATTATCAGCCTTCGGCTGAAAAACGCCACCTTCGGTTGGCTTTGTTTGCAACGGTTCCAGCGATTATTGAGGGAGTCAGGACTCCGGTTTGACGGGGAGGTCGGCGCGCCATTCGAGGAGCTTCTTGGTTATTGTGTCAGGGTGATAGTATGTAGTAGACTGATCAATGTATCACAAGCTTGAAATATGGTAGCCGCCGGGAGTTCCACCAATGCCTTATGTTAGTAACAGACTATGGCTATTGCCGCTTCTTGTCTCAGTCCTGCTGATATCTTGTAGCACACCAACAGGAACAACGACTGGCACAGGTGAAGTCACACAGCCAGCCGTCGATACGCCTCATATCGAAAACACGTCATTGCCGGAGACCGATGTCACCCAGACGCCAACACCTACCATAAAGCCCACGTCAACCGTCAGGCCGACCATTGCACCAACTGAAACACCAGCTAATAGCCCAACCCCTCCACCGTGTGATGCCGGGTTCCTGATATACGCCGACAATGAGAACATACTATATCGGGCCTGCGCTGATGGTTCGTCGGTACAGGAGCTTATGTCACTGATGCCCTGGTCTCATGACTCGTTGATACTACATTTTGCAGTTTTGTCACCTGATGGAAGTAAGCTAGTTGATCCTGGAAGACCATTTACCTTTATCGACCTTGTAAGCCAAGAGACCTATACAAGTTTTGAACTCGAGGGTAGACAGGGATATTCTGTTGACTGGTCACCCGATGGCGAGTATATCGTCTATGCAAGAATCGGAGACGAGTGCGGTGTAATCGATGTGGTACATGTTGAAACCCAGACTGTTTCGAATCTGCCGGTTGTGACTGATATTGGTACTCGATATATAGGTAATGACATAAGCATCGACTGGTCGCCGGATGGGAAGATGCTCTCGTATGTATTCTTTGTGGCTGGCGAGGGGGATACATCGCCATCCATTAATGGCTACATTGCCAATATCAACTGTGACTCGACCGAACATACATGTGAATTACTGAATGAAACACGGTTAGAGTGGGTTAACTCCTGGCGCACATTGACATGGACGCCTGACAGCCAGTCACTTGTTACCGGCTATACACCGTCTCCCTTCTATTCGATAATCGAAATGTTTAATGTGTCAGATGGTTCGCTTCAACGAATAGAATTGGACCTTCCAGACGAATTGGAAATTGTGGATTACTATAAAGCGGAAATGTCGCCCGATGGGAATCGTATCGCGTTTTTCGCTGTTGGAAACGGGATATATTTACATGTACTGGATATGCGAACTATGGCGATTACTGAAATTGCGTATGATGTCAATCCCGCGACGGTCGTGTGGTTGCCTGAATAGAGGTCTACAACTCCGGCTTGACTGGCAGTTCGGCGCGCCATTCGAGGAGCTTCTCGAAAAGCTCCTGGGTGAAGGGGTTCTTCGCAAAGGCGCGGCGGTTGGCCTCGTTCTGCCAGAAGCGGTTCATCGGTCGATAGCCGAGACGCTCATACTCGTAGACCTGGACGAGCAGCTCTAATTTATCGACGGCGCGGACGATCTGGCCTTCGAGGGTTTCCGCCGCCTCGAACTCCTCCCAGAGTGCCATATAACGATCCGCCAGCGGACCGAACCCGGCCAGCATATCGGCGACTGCCTGCTGCTCGGCTTTCTCCTTACTGCCCTCGTCGAGGTACTTGAAGGCCGGATAGGGGATGTCGGTGATACGCGCTTCGGCGATCTCGTGGAGCAAGGCGATCCGGGTCACCCGGTCGGCGTCGAGATCGACCCCGGCCTCGACCAGGATGTCGGCGACCAGCATCGACATCAGCGAGACGCGGTAGCAGTGATCGGCTATCGATTCGCAGTCGACGATGCCGCGCAGCCGCCAGCCGGTGCGGGGGAGCGTCTTCAGGTTGCCGATCTCGTCGATGAAAGTGAGCAGTGTTTGTGCGTCCATGTGCCTGCCTGTTGAATGTTGGATGGTTTCGGGGGGAAGTCTACCACTATTTTCCACAGATGACACAGATGGCACAGATTTATATGATTTCAGGCGAGGGGTGGGTATAGACTTGAATCGGGTGGATATGCGATTGCAGGGATTCGATCCGCTAATTGCGCGAATCATTCCATTGGCCGAGCCAGATTCGCAGACTGAACTGGACGAAATAGAAATCCGCGATATGATCTATCTACGCGCCCTGACCGTGGCGCGGTTTTGTGTGTAAATTACCGGTACAGGAGAACCCTTTGACCATCCGAGATGATATTCGCAACATTGCGATCATCGCCCACGTCGACCACGGCAAGACGACGCTGGTCGACGGCATGCTGAAACAATCGAACGTTTTCCGTGACGCCTCGCGCGCGGGCGAGCGTATTCTCGATTCCAACGACCTGGAACGCGAGCGTGGGATCACGATCCTGGCGAAGAACACCGCCGTCACCTGGAACGGCGTCAAGATCAACATCGTCGATACACCCGGCCACACCGACTTCGGCGGCGAGGTCGAGCGGGTGCTGAACATGGTCGACGGCGCGCTGCTGCTGATCGACGCGGTCGAGGGGCCGATGCCCCAGACTCGTTTCGTGCTGCGCAAGGCGCTCGAACTCGGCCTGCGGATCATCGTGGTGATCAACAAGATCGACCGGCGCTACGCGCGTTCCGAGCAGGTCTTGAACGAAACCTTCGACCTGTTCATCGAACTCGGCGCAAACGACGAGCAGGCCGATTTCCCGGTGATCTACGCCGAAGGGCTGGCCGGTCACTCCGGCCTGACCCTCGACAGCGTGGAGGACAACCTGATCTCGCTGTTCGAGTTGATCATCGACGAAATCCCCGGCCCCGAAGTCGACGAGGGAGAACCGGCCCGGATGCTGATCACCACCCTTGACTACGACAACTACAAGGGACAGATCGGCGTGGGGCGGCTGCGTTCAGGGATCGTCCGGCGCGGCATGGATGTCGTCCGTATGACGCCCGACGGGGAGCGCATCGACGGGCGGATCGAGTACCTGTTCACCTATCACAACCTGGAACGCCAGGAGATCGAAGAAGCCCACGCGGGCGATATCATCGCTATCGGCGGGCTGGAAGAACTGGGCATCAGCGACACCATCGCCGATCCTGAAGTCGATCAACCGCTGCCCGCGATTGTCGTCGAACAGCCGACCGTGCGGATGACCTTCGGGGTCAATACCTCGCCCTTTGCCGGGCGCGAGGGCAAGACCGGCTGGGGAACGTCGCGGCGGCTGCGACAGCGTCTCTTCGAAGAAACCCGGCACAACGTCGCCCTGCGGGTCACCGACGGCGAGAGCGCGGAAAGGTTCGTCGTCAGCGGGCGTGGTGAATTACACCTCGCGATCCTGATCGAGACGATGCGGCGCGAGGGTTACGAGTTCGAAGTGAGCCGCCCGGAAGTGATCTTCACACGAGACCCGGAAAGCGGGGAACTGCTGGAGCCGGTCGAGGAAGTCGAGATCGAGATCGCCGACGAGATGGTCGGCGTGGCGGTCGAGCTACTCGGCGCGCGGCGCGGCCAGATGTTCGATATGCACAGCGAGAACGGCACCACCCACATGAAGTATCTCGTCCCGACGCGTGGACTGCTGGGCTTCCGCGCCAGCTTCCTGATCGCGACGAGCGGGCTGGGCCAGATGTACAGCATCTTTTACGGCTACGAGCCGTTCATGGGGGCGATCCAGGGCCGCCGGTTCGGCAGCCTGGTCGCCTGGGAACCCGGCGTTTCGACCTCCTACGCGCTCAACAACGCGCAGGAACGCGGATCGCTGTTCATCGGGCCGGGGGTCGACATCTACGAGGGGATGGTGGTCGGGGAGAACGTTCGCCCGGATGACATCGCGGTCAACGTGTGCAAGCTCAAGCACGTCACCAATCACCGGCGCAGCTTCGCCGAAGACGCGATCCGGCTGACGCCGCCGCGTGATTTGAGCCTCGACCAGTGTATCGAGTTCCTGGCCGAGGACGAACTGCTCGAAGTGACGCCGGAAAGCCTGCGAATCCGCAAGCGCATCCTGCCCAACGACCTGCGGATGAAGGATCAGAAACGCCGCGAGAAGCTGGTCGCCGAGCAGGGGTGATTTTTTATCCACAGATGACACAGATATTTATCCGCTAATTACGCGGATTACGCTAATTATTTCTATAACCGAGCAAGATTAAAAAAACTTGAAGCGCTTTTTCAACAGCTTCAAGTTTTTTATGTCGATCTATATATGTAGATTGAAAATTCGTGTAATCCGCGCAATTAGCGGACTGAATCTGTTTTTATCTGTGTCATCTGTGGATCGATCCCTGCCCCTACACGAGCCAGCCAATCACCGCTTCGGCGATTGGTGCGGCATCGGCGACAAGCGGGCGCGGGGTGAAGATCAGCACGAAGACAACCAGCATCAGCACGCCCAGCGCCTTGCGGCGCGGGTCTAACTCGGTGATCTCGTCGAGCACCGGGGCATGACGCTTAAACAGGAAGATCATCATCAAAATGAGCAGCCACCAGCCGCTCCAGCCGATCCCCAGGTCGACGATCCCCAGATCGGCGAGCGTGCCCGCCACCGCGCTGATCGTCAGCACGCCGATGATCGGCCAGCGGGCGACGGCAGCTTTCTCCCCGAACAACCCGTACATCACGTGGCCACCGTCGAGCTGCCCGATTGGGAACAGGTTCAGCGCCGTGACCAGGAACCCGGCCCAGGCCGCGAACGCGACCGGGTGAACCCACACGTCGCGATCCCCGTTGGGCAGGATTTCACCAAAGACCGCGTATTTCAATCCCAGGTAAGCCAGCGAATTACCCTCGTGGATGATCCCGATCTGCACCTCTTCGGGCACGTCGGCGAGGATTTCGTCGGCGGTGGCGATCTGAGAGAGGCCCAGCCCGACCAGCATCACCGGCACGGCGACGATCAGCCCGGCCAGCGGCCCGGCGATCCCGATATCGAACTGCACCCGGCGGTTGGGGGCCGGTTCGCGCATGGCGATCACCGCGCCGAGCGTCCCCAGGATGTGGATCGGCAGCGGGATGAAGAAGGGCATCGTCGTGTTGACTTTGTGCCTGCGGGCCATCAGGTAGTGGCCCATCTCGTGCGCGCCCAGAATGCCCAGCAGGGCCAGCATGTACCACAGCCCATTGAGCAGCGCCGCGTGCCATTCGGCGGTGGTGGGCAGCAGGTTGGGGTTCGATACGAAGTCGGAATAGCCCAGCCGGGCAGCAACCACCTCGAAGGCTGAAACATACAATTCGCCCTGCAACCCGACGAAGAAGACGCTCAGGATCGTCGTGACCAGCAGCAGGATCGCCAGCCGATTGCGGTTGTTGGTTTCCTTGCTGTAGACAATATTCAACGCGCGGATCACGTCGACGCCATCCTCGCGGCGCATCTGCGGGGTGTGGCCCATCGCCTCGAAGCGTGGGCGCAGCAGCGCGAATGCTTCATGGGCGGGCCTATTCAGATGGCCCCGGTAGCGGGTCGGCTCGGCACCGTCTTTCAGCGTGATGTCGTCAATGGTCATCACTTCTTCGACCGCTTTGCGCAGGTCGTCGCTGTAATCGGCGCGATGCAGGAAGGCGAGTGGGGTTTTACCGGTAGATAGTTCGTTCCCATTATCAGACATATTGGTTGCAGTTCTCTATTCTCAGTTTGCAGTTCGTAGTGATTGTACCGCAGGAAGCAGGAGAAGGATCAAACTGTGGGGAAACTGGACAGTCGATAACCGGCTGCCCAGTCGATTCTCACTCAGTGCGGCTTTCGGATTTTTGATTCTGGAGAGATACGAACGCAGGGGGTATCAACGACAATGGGACAGCCGCTGGCTGTCCCATTGTCGTTTCAATGATTTCCGGTATGGACTCATATTGTCATGACAACGTTACTGTAAACATTGCCGACAATCGGGCCAAGCAGCACCAGGATGACAATAACGACAACAGAGACCAGGACAAGAATGAGCGCATACTCTACAAGACCCTGGCCTTCCTCACGAGGCGAGAATAACATGATGGACTCCTTAATGATGATGGATGAAAACAATCCCAACTATTTTCTAAGATATACGAAGTGAAAAGAGTATGCAATACTTTTGGTACTGATTTCTCAGGCCCGGACGATACAAAATCGTAACAAAAAGGCCCAATAGGGCCAGAACGGAAATCAACCGGTGACAGGGCGGGGTACCGTGTTACCGGTCTGAAATGAACGCCGTGAATTTGTGGACAGATCGCCTATCCCAACGCTACGTCGAGGAGCATCATCACTGCAAAGCCGAGCATCGCGCCCATCGTCGCCGCGTCGCCGTTGCCAGAACAATGCGACTCCGGGATCACTTCCTCGACCACCACGAAGATCATCGCCCCGGCTGCGAAGGCCAGCGCATAGGGGAGAAGCGGCTGCATCAGCAGCACCGCCGCCGCCCCGATCACCCCCGCAATCGGCTCGACAATCGCCGAAAGCTGCCCGTACCAGAAGCTCTTGAACGGCTTGATCCCATCACGGCGGAGCGGCATCGCCACCGCGATCCCTTCGGGGAAGTTCTGCAAGCCGATGCCCAGCGCGAGCGCTATCGCCCCGGCAAGCGAAGCCGAAGGCAACCCGCTCGCCGCCGCCCCGAAGGCCACCCCGACCGCCAGCCCTTCCGGGAAGTTGTGAAGCGTGATCGCCAGGACCAGCAGGATGGTGCGCTCCCAGTTCGTCTCGATCCCCTCCGCCTGTTCGATTGGCGCTTCGAGGTGCAGGTGCGGCAGCACCAGGTCGATCCCACGCAGGAAGGCGCCTCCCAGCAAAAAGCCGACCACCGCCGGGAGCCAGGCCGGGATTGGCATCGACTCGGCCATTTCTATCGACGGGGCCAGCAGTGACCAGAAGCTCGCGGCGATCATCACCCCGGCGGCAAAGCCGAGCATTGAGTCGAGCAGTACGCGTTTGACAGAGCGTGTGAGGAAAACGGTTCCCGCCCCCAGTGCAGTAACGAACCAGGTGAAGGTCGTCGCCACCAGTGCCTGGAGAACGGGATGCAGTCCAGATAAGAAGCTAAGAGTCATGAGTGCCTCACAAGGGTGTTTATTTACCGACCATGTTTCTTATTGTACTTAATTGCCCGGTCGATGCCCACGTTTTTTGATCATTGCCCCTTCCCCTGGTATGCTCACGCAGCCGATTTTAATGAAGAACACGGACTCGACTGTTCCATGAAACGTTCTACCGCCGATCTCATCCTTGCCGGGATTGCACTCATCTGGGGCATGACCTTTGTGATGGTCAAGAACGCGCTCAGCGCGGTCGGCCCGGCGACCTTCATCGCCTGGCGATTCATCGTCGCATCGCTGGTGCTGATCGCGATCTTCTTCAAGCGCCTGCGTGAGATCACCCGCGCCGAACTCGCTGCCGGGGCGCTGCTTGGCCTCGCCCTCGGATCGGGCTACCTGTTCCAGACAGTCGGCTTGCAGTTCACCTCGACGGGCAAAGCGGGGTTCATCACCGGGCTGAGCGTGGTGATCGTCCCCCTGCTGGCAGCGATACTGCTCCGCAAGCCACCCGGCTGGCTGACCGTTCTCGGCGTCGCCGCCGCGACCGTCGGCCTGGGGATGCTCTCACTGAACGACGACCTGCGCCCGCAGCCGGGCGATCTATGGGTGCTGGCCGGGGCGGTCGGCTTTGCGCTGCATATCGTCGGGGTGTCGCACTTCGCTCCAAAAGTCGACCCCGTCCGGCTGGCGCTCGTCCAGATGATCGGTGTGGCGATTGTCGGCACCGCGCTGGCCTTCGTGATCGAAGTGCCGACCGTGCGCCTGCCTTTCGTCGCCTGGGGCGCGATCCTGTTCACGGGCGTGCTGGCGACCGCGCTCGTCTTCACGCTGCAAACCCATGTGCAGCGCTTCACGACGTCGACCCACACCGCGTTGATCTTCGCCCTTGAGCCGATCTTCGCCGCGTTTTTTGGCTGGCTGTGGGCGGGGGAAATGCTCGGCCCGAAGGAATTAATAGGCTCGGCGCTGATCCTGGCCGGGATCGTCGTGTCGGAGCTGAGTTCGTCGGGGGAAAATCAAACCGCAAAGGACGCAGAGGCCGCAGAGGTTTGATCGCAGGCAGAGATAATCAATTCCGGCTTTGACTTATTCAATTCTCAGTCAAACAGCAAAATCGATGGTAGGGGGGCGGGGCTTGTCCCCGCCCGCCTCATACGCATACACAACTGCACCGCTGGCACTAAACGGTTATAATTTTGAGTGATTTATCAGATTACCGGGTCAGGAGCAGCCAGCGATGTTCAATTTGCCAATCGAAGAAATTACTTTCGATGCCCTCAAAGAATTCTGTATCGCATCCCCGCCAAACAAAGAAGACTTAGACCTTGACTACAAAGTCGATTGGCCTTCCGATCTGGCGAAAATACTCTGTAGCATGGCGAATGTTCAAGGCGGCATGGTGATAATTGGGGTCAATACGAAAGAAGGCACACGCGAACCCGATTGGCCGCCTGCTGGAGTTGAAGGAACCGAGGACGAACTCAGGCAAAGGGCAATTCAGATTGCCTATGATGGAATATATCCCCCCATTATCGATCTTGAGGTGCAGCCCGTTCTGATCCCAGATTCGGATCGTATGGTTGTCGTTATTCGTATTGATCCAAGCGATCAGATGCATGCCACCGATGGAAGGAAAAAGATATACGTTCGGGTGGCGGATCACAGTAGAAAGTATGACTACAGACCCGCCGACATATCCGAATTAGAGTGGCTCTGGAACAAACGAAACAAGAGTATTGAACTAAGAAATCATCTCACTGAGCGTGCTTACAGCCGTTCACATGCTCTAAACAACTCTGGCGTTGTTCTGCACTTGTCTATTGTTCCAGCTTATCCAAGTGGAGAAATGAGAGTGAGTCCTGCAAAAATGCTGTCAAGTGTGTTAGACATCACTCCGATAAAAGTTGAGAGTGTTGGTTACTTTGCAACGATTCCAGCAGCAAGTATTTGGAGAGAGCTAAACCAGGGATGGAGAACTGTTCCCGATGGAATAGCCAGCAAAGATAAGTATGAGGAAAAAATTCAATATGTTGAAATTGGCACTCACCAAATGTTGTATTTATCACAAAATATTCCAACGGCGCGTGCATATTCTGACAATCCAAATTCAAGACAATGTATTGACGCAGAATACATAGCCACCATATTGGATGCCTTCATTATCCTTGGGGGAAAAGTAGTTGATGGGCTTCAATGGCGCGGTCAGTTGATTCTGTCAGCAAAACTGGTTCAGTTTACGGAAGGTTGTGCTTTAAGCAAGCCACTGAAGGCACAATCACAGCATGGTTGGAAAGCCGATAGGCACACCTGTCCAGATATAGAGATCGAGCTTGCTGAGTTGAGACTAAACTACAATAGTCTGACAGAGAAAAGGCTAGAAATATTTGAAACAATGATGTGTAATTTGTTTTGGGCGTTTGGGTATCCTTATAATAAAGAAGATTTCCAAAATTGGATAAAACGTATCTCAGGTAAAAAACGAGGCTGACCCCGTCAGCCCCGCCGATTTCACTCTGCTGCCGGTATGATCTCCGGCGCGATTGGCATCCGATCCTGCGGCCTGAGCCGCCGGTGCCGCCACATGATGTTCCACACCTTCAGCGCCGATTCAAGCTTGACTTTCATATTCATTTTTGACTGCCCAATGCGCCGATCTTCGAAGTGGATCGGTATCTCGACGATCAGGTAGCCGAGTTTCTCCGCGAGATAGGTCATCTCGACCTGGAAGTCGTAGCCGTTCGAATGCACCCGGTCGAGGCCCATGCCTTGCAGCGTTTCGCGCCGCCACGCCTTGAACCCGGCGGTCGTGTCGCGCTGGCGCGTACCGAGGATCAAACGGGTATAGATCGAGTTGGCCCACCAGCTCAGGAGATAGCGCCCCAGGCTCCAGCGTTCGTCGAGGCTGCCGCCCTCGACATAGCGCGACCCAACCACGCAGTCACAGTTTTGCAGCTCTTCGAGCATTTTTGGGATATACGACGGCGAATGTGAGAAGTCGGCGTCCATCTGGATGATCACGTCCGCGCCCATCTCGATGGCCTTCTTGAACCCATCGCGGTAGGCGGTGCCGAGTCCCATCTTGCCCGGTCTGCGCATCACGCTGATCTCAGCCCGTGAATGCTCTACAAGGTCGTCGACCACGTCGGCGGTGCCGTCGGGCGAATTGTCATCGACCACCAGGATCGAGAGGTTGGGAATATCAAGCCCCCACAGTTCGGCAGCCAGTGGGGGGACGTTGTTTGCTTCGTTGTAAGTTGGTATGACGACTATTATTTTCATGACTCGCAAAGTCTACCGTATCGGGCGTTCAGCAGCAACAGCGAATCAGTGTCTCGGCCAGCCGTAGAGCCACCAGAATCGATCTTCGGGGAAAGCCCCGGCCAGCGACTCGTGCCAGATGAAGGGATGGCGGTCGAGTATCAACCGCAGGTGCGCATCGGCGCGGTCGATCTGCACGGCGAATGCGCGGCGCTCGCTCGTCTCATCGAGGGTATCCATCAGCAGCGCGATCACCGTCCGCCCTTCCACCTGGGTCGGGTATTCGGACTCGTAGCGCTGCGGCATCGCGGTGACTTCTTCCAGGTAGCGGCCCCAGCCGTCCATCCGCCCCTTGACCTCGCGCAGCATTTTCTCCGCCGCCAGATCAGGATAGCGCCCCAGCGTTTCCTCGATCTGTGCTGCGGATTCCTGAAAGCGTACGCGCTGCTCGCCGTCCAGGAGATCGACCAGCGCCCGCAGGCGGTGCAGTCGCAAAAAAACACCGCCCAGCGTGCCCGGTGGTAAGGGCAGGCTGGCGCGGCGAAGTGGGCGCAGGGGCCAGTAAAGCGTTTTGCTCGTGAGATAGGCTTTCAGGTCGGAGGCCAGCGCCTCAACCACCAGGAGATCGAACTCCGGGTCTGGCGCGGCAGGGTTCGATCCCACCATGTGAGCCACTACCTGATCTCAACCCAATCCTGTTCAAGGTCGCTGCACGATAAACCCCGGAGCGCAGCCGATGCATTCCGACGATCGCTGATCCACCATGTAACCAACGCCGCGCCGAGCATCGCCCCCAGCGAGGCGACAAATATGCGGTACATTCTGCTCATCCGGGTTACTCCAGGACTCTGGTTATCGTTTACCAGCCACATTGCAATAATGCTGCAATGCTGATGCCATAATACCGCAAACCTTGCCGGAGGTAAAATGCCGGAGCACCGTCCACCCAGCCGGTTGGCGCTGATCGGCGGGTTTGCATTATGATAAGGGCGGGCCGGGAGGTAAACGTATTGGTTTCACCGGATCGGGTTCTGGCTTCTGGTAGAAGTGTTCGGGATTGGAGGCAGGTTGTGAAGTTCAAACCAGTGATCGGTATCTTCCTGCTGGTACTGCTTCTCTCAGGCTTCGCCCAAGATGCGGCGTTTGCCCGGCTTCAACCTCAGTATACTGATCCGATCCTGACTATCACAGCAACCCCTACCATCGACGAGACAGATCCCGACGATTCCGGAGAGGACGACAGTTCGTCCAACACAGATACGGCACCGGGAAGCGTCCTGTTCCCGATTCCCACGCCGACCCCGGTCAATGCTCCCGTACCCACCGACGAACCGCCCGGCGATCCGCCCGAATACGCAGGCGTCGTCGAGTTCAGGAACAAGATGCCCTATCACAGCTGCATGCCCGCCATCGTCACCGGCCACGCCTTCGACCTGCGTGTCGAGGCGATTGCCGACGGCGGCTACTCGCTGGAAGACTGCCCGATTGTCGAACACGACGGCCCCGATGGGCCGGAAGAGGTCTATTTCCAGCCGGGCCAGTTCATCCAGGTGTGGTGGTTCAACGAAGACAAAGAGGGGCGGGTGGTCGCCTGCATCGACGAATTATGCATCCACCAGGTGGCGATGTGCGGCACGCAGGGCCGTTCCCAGGTCAGGTTTTACCCTGATATTTATGCGACCGAATTTATCTATCTGCGCGAGCAGGGCGATCTCCCTAAAAAGGAAGACCTCTGCCATTATGTCGAACCGGCACCGGTGGGAGGCTACGTCCACGTTCCCGGCGGCAGCAAGCTGGGCAGCCATATCATCAAGTATTCCAATCTCGACCAGGACCTGGTGATCGACAGCCAGGTGCGCAGCGCGACGATCATCGTCAGCGATGACTCCGACTACGAGTTCGTCAACGAATTCCTCCAGGCCCGCTCCGACCGGATCGTCCTGCTTCGCTCGATCTCCTTCGAGGAAGGGGTCGCAGACAGGCAGTTTGACGACCCCAGAGATGTGTGCGAGGACGCCTGGGGCAGCTTCATGACCCAGGTCGAGCATATCGACCCCAACCTGCTGCACCGGGTCTACTGGCAGATGAACAACGAGTTGGACGCGGGGAATGCCAGTAACTTAGCCTATGCGAGAGAGCGCGCCCGCTGGCTGACCAACTTCACCATCCGCTGCGCGGAACTCGCCGAACAGCATGGCGTGAAGATCGGCGGGTACGCGTTTGGGGTCGGGCAACCGGAAATCTCGCTGCTCAATTCGGAATACCGGCGCGGCTTCGAACGGCTGGCAGCGGGCGGCCATGCCATCGTCACCCACGATTATTATGGCCGTGTTCCTCAGGATGGCTGGCAGGGGAACTTCCCCTACGGCTGGGGCTACTTCTTCGGACGCTACCGCACGATCACCGATCTCAACATCCCCGGCCTGCGGATCATCATCGGCGAGACGGGGGCAGAACACATCGACAAGATACCCGGCAGCGATCCCTACCGCGTGATGGGCCTGTCGTCCCAGCAGTACGTCGACCAGTTAAAGCAGATCGACCGGGCGCTGATGATGGACGACGAGGTGCTGTTCGCCTCGGTGTTTGCACATGGCCGCATCACTGACGACTGGTATAATTACGACATATCAGGCGAGACCGCCCGGCTGCTCTACCAGTATATAGACAGCACCTACCGGTAGGGGATTCGATCCACAGATTTCACAGATACCACAGATTTTTCCTGTTGTTGAGTGGGATGGATTTTACCTTGAGACAGGATCGAATGTCGCGGAGGAGGGATTCGGCCCGCGAACTGCGCGAATTTTCAATCCCGATCAGTCCGGGGTAGCTCCACAGAATAGCGTGGTTGCCTGCCCTCACCCCTAAATCCCCTCTCCCTCATGGCGAGGGGACTTAAACTCTGAGCGTGAAAAGACAGGTTTGAGGGATTGAAACAGACCGTACACGTTATTTTGCGGTGCTACCAGTCCGGTATGATAGAACCTGGAACTATTGAGAAAGAGATTCAAGTTACCTCGATCTCTGCTCAACCATAGAAATTAGCATAATTCGCGGACAAATCCCCTTTTTCGGAGGCTCTGTGAAGTCCAAAGCGGTAGTCGGCATCATCCTGCTGGCGCTGATCCTGTCAGGTTGTTCGTCGGATGCGGCGCTCTCCCAGCTTCAAACCCAATATGCCGTCCCGACCTATGTCGTCGTGACTGCTACCCCGATCATCGGCGGCAGCGGCGAATCCGCCGGTACGGATTCGGGCACCCCTACCCCGGACGGCGCAGACACATCACCGGGGGTCATACCCATCCCGATCCCCTCGCCGACTCCCATCAGCGCGCCTGTATCGACCGAGGAACTGCCCGGCGAGCCGCCCGACTACGAGGGCGTTGCCGTATTCAAGAACGAGATGCCCTATCACAGCTGCATGCCTGCCATCGTCACCGGCCACGCTTTCGATCTGCGCATCGAGGCAATTGCCGCCGGCGGCTACTCGCTGGAAGACTGCCCGATTGTCGAGCACATCGGACCCGACGGGCCGGAAGAAGTCTATTTCCAGCCGGGCCAGTTCATTCAGGTGTGGTGGTTCAACGAAGATAAGGAAGACCGGCTCATCGCCTGCATCGACGAATTGTGCATCCACCAGGTGGCGATGTGCGGCGACCGGGGCCGCCCACAGGTCGATTTTTACCCCGACATTTACGCGACCGAATACATCTATCTGCGCGAGCAAAACAATCTTCCCGACGAAGAAGACATCTGCCACTATACCGAAGCGGTGGCGGGCTACTATCACGTTCCCGGCGGAAGCAGGCTGGGCAGCCACATCATCGAGTCCGGCCACATAGACCAGGAGATGGTGATCAACTCCCAGGTGCGCAGCGCGACGATTGTCGTCAACGAAGACGGACATTACGCATTTGCCAACGCCTTCCTCCGCGCCCGCTCCGACCGGATCGTCCTGCTCCGCTCGACCTACTTCGAGAACGAGATCAACGGCCAGCAGTTCCGCACCGATCCCGAACGACTGGCCGAGGAGGTCTGGGGCCGCATCCAGGCCGAAGTCGATCACATCGATCCCGACCTGCGGAGTCGAATCTTCTGGCAGACGAGCAACGAACTGGACGCGGGGAACTCCGGCGATTGGAACTATGCGCGGGAACGCGCCCGCTGGCTGAATCGCTACACGATCCGCTGCGCCGAACTCGCCGAGCAGCATGGCATCAAGATCGGCGGCTATGCGTTTGGGGTCGGGCAGCCGGAGATCGATCTGCTTGAGTCGGAATACCGCGCCGCGTTCACCCGGCTGGCGGCGGGCGGCCACGCCATCGTCACCCATGATTATTATGGCCGGACACCCCAGGATGGCTGGGAGGGGAACTTCCCCTACGGCTGGGGCTACTTCTTCGGACGCTACCGCACGATCATCGATCTCGACATCCCCGGCCTGCGGATCATCATCGGGGAGACGGGTGCGGAGCACATCGACAAGATTCCGGGCAGCGATCCCTATCGCACGCTGGGCTACTCCTCGCAGCAGTACATCGACCAGCTCAAGCAGCTCGACCAGGCGTTGATGATGGACGACGAGGTGCTGTTCGCCTCGGTGTTTGCGCACGGGCGCATCACCGACGACTGGGCTGAGTACGACATCAAGGGAGAGACAGCCCGGCTACTCTACCAGTATATCGACAGCACCTACCGGTAGGGGATTCGATCCACAGATTTCACGGATGACACGGATAAAAACAGTTTTTTATCCGCGAACGGGCCCCCTCCCCTATTCGTGAAATCTGTGGCATCTGTGGATAGATTTTCCCGATTCGCACTATCCGGCCAATCGTGCTATACTCCCCCTCGTTAATGTATGGCATAATGGTTTCAAAACATCCCCCGGCATTACCGCCGGGGTTTTTTTGCGCCAGATGCCAGGAAAAGGTAAACGAAACTAAATGACCGTAAAGACAGAACGGGAAACCGGAACCATCAAGTGGTATAACCGCAAAAAGGGTTTTGGTTTCATCACGCCCGATGCAGGGGCGGAAGAAATTTTCCTGCATCATTCGGCGCTGCAGCGCAGCAGCCAGGCTCATGTTGAGCCTGGAGATCGTATCACGTTTTTTATCGAACAGCGTAAGAAAGGCCCCTCGGCGGTGGATGTTTCCCGCGTCGATGGGCAGTCCAGCGCACCGGCCCGCGAAAACGGGAACGGTCGCTCCAACGGCAAACAAAATGGAAACGGCAACGGCAATGGGCACAGCGTCCAAACGCCCGTGGCGGAACGCGAACACGTCTCCGCCGATGGCGGCTTCTCCGAACTCGACCTGATCGACAGCATTCAACGGGCGATCAGGGATGCGGGTTACGACGAGCCGACACCGATCCAGACCCAGGCGATCCCCTATGTGCTCGACGGGCGCGACATGATGGGCTGCGCCCAGACCGGCACCGGCAAGACCGCCGCCTTCGCGCTCCCGATCATCAATCACCTGGCGACCTCGCACAACGGCAACGGGCACAAAAAGGTCGCCCGCCCGATCCGCGCGCTGGTCGTCTCGCCGACCCGCGAACTGGCGATCCAGATCGCCGACAATTTCCGCGACTACGGCAAGTACACCAGCCTGACCAACACCATCGTCTACGGTGGGGTGAAGCAGCACGCACAGGTCAAGGCGCTCCAGAAGGGCGTCGATATTCTCGTCGCCACGCCGGGCCGCCTGCTCGACCTGATGGGACAGGGCTTCATCAAGCTCGACCGGGTCGAAGTGCTGGTGCTCGACGAAGCTGACCGGATGCTCGACATGGGCTTCATCCACGATATGCGGCGGATCGTCAAGGCGGTGCCCGACAAGCGGCAAACGCTGATGTTCTCCGCGACGATGGTCGGGGAGATCAAGAAGCTGGCGAACGAGTTCCTCCACGATCCCGTCGAGGTGACCGTATCACCCGAACAGCCGACCGTCGAGGCAATCGAGCAGTCGGTGTATTTCACCACCAAGAAGAAAAAGCAGGCGCTCCTCGAACACCTGCTCAAAGACCCGGCGCTGAGCCGCGTGCTGGTCTTTTCCCGCACCAAGCACGGTGCGAACCGGATCGTCAAGAACCTTGTCCAGCGGGGCATCCACGCCGAACCCATTCACGGGAACAAGTCGCAGGGTGCGCGGCAGCAGGCGCTGAAGAATTTCCGCAAGGGCAAAACCCGCGTGCTGGTCGCCACCGACGTGGCCGCGCGTGGCATCGACGTCGACCTGATCTCGCACGTGATCCAGTTCGACCTGCCCAACGAGCCGGAGACGTATGTCCACCGCATCGGGCGGACAGGCCGCGCGGGTGAAGACGGGATCGCGATCTCCTTCTGCGGCGACGACGAGCGCGCCTACCTGCGCGACATCGAAAAGCTGATCAAGACGCATGTACCGGTGGTGAAGGATCACAACTACAGGGCGTAGCCTTTCGGCGCATCAATCGACCAGTCGAAATGACAGGGCCGCAGCATCGCCTGCGGCCTTTTTTTGTTTGGTCGTGGCGGAGCACCCCCTTCGCCGCTTCGCGGCACTTCCCCCTTTCAGGGGGCAGATATGGGGCAGGTGCGGCCAGAATCGTAAGATTCGGTTCAAATAGCCACGTGCCCCACTTGCCCCCTGTGGGGGAAATGTCCCGCAGGGACAAAGGGGGTGGGGGTTGTCTGGCCGGGATTTCGCCTCGTTTTTTCGTTAAACTCCATTCGAGTTTATACTATCCCTGCTCGATCTTCTTTCCGCGAACGTAAGCAGGTGTCCGATTTCACTGTAAGGAACAAAGCCATGACAAAGAAGAAAAGCAAGTCATCCAGCAGCCAATCCAGAACACTGCTGATGGTCGCCGGGTTGCTGATCCTGTTCATCATCGCCGGGGTACTGTTTGGCTGGGATCAGGCGTTAAATATGGCCGGACAACTGCTCGGCCTGACCGAAGAACCGCAGACTGCCACTATCAACGAGGGGCAGCCCGCTCAGGCTGAGGCGCCATCGGATCAGGTTGACGAACCACCCGCCGTCGCCGTCGAGGAAATTGCAGGCGAAGGGGATTACTATCAGGTCTACTTCACCAACCCCGTGAACCCCTTCGACGACGTGACCACCGGCGGAGTCGACGATTACCTGGTTGAGCTGATCAACAGTGCGCAGACGAGCATCGTCGCCGCAATGTTCGAACTCGACCTGCAAAACGTCGCCGATGCGCTGATCGCCGCCCACGATCGCGGCGTGGATGTCCGGATAGTCTACGACGACGAGCACACCGAGGACGATCCGCAGATGGAAGAGATCATCGACGCGGGCATCCCGGCCACTCCCGACGAGCGCAGCGCGTTCATGCACAACAAGTTCTTCGTCATCGACGGCAAGACCGTCTGGACGGGGTCGATGAATATCACCATCAACGGCGTCTATCGCAACAACAACAATGTGATCGTCATCCAGTCCCCGGCGCTGGCAGAGAACTACACCGCCGAGTTCGAAGAGATGTTCAACGGCGAGTTCGGCCCGCGTTCGCCATCGAATACGCCCAACCCGGTGATTAACCTGGGCAACGTCCAGATCGAGAACTACTTCGGCCCGGAAGACGAGATCATCCCCCGGCTGGTCGAACTGGTCAGCGGGGCGCAGTCGTCGATCAAGTTCATGACGTTCTCGTTCACCCACGACGATCTCGGCGAGGCGATGCGTGAGCGCGCCTATGTAGGGGTAGAGGTAACCGGTATTTTCGAAACGCGCGGCGCGGATACCGAGTACTCGGAATGCGGGTACTTTATCGACGCCGGGCAGGATGTCCGGCTCGACGGCAACCCGTACACCTTCCATCACAAGGTGATTATCATCGACGACTCGATTGTGGTGATCGGCTCGTTCAACTTCAGCGAAAACGCCGCCAGTTCCAACGACGAGAACCTGCTGATCGTCCACGACCCGGCGGTCGCAGCGATCTATGTGCAGGAATTCAACCGCCGCTTTGCCGAGGCCGTCGTCCCGACCGGCGGCGGCTGCAAAACGGATTGAAATGAACATTCCCGAATGGTATCGTGACGAAAATCTCCCGACCGGTGTTGATTACACCGACATCACCCAGGTGGAGGTCTATGACCGGCGGCACCAGCGTTTCCGCGATTACGGGGCGTTCGCCAACCACGTGATCGAGGCAGCGGGCATTCAGCCCGATCACACGCTGATCGATCTCGGCGCGGGGACGGGGGCCTTTGTCCTCCAGGCCGCCTCCCGCTGCCGGATGATCTACGCCGTCGATGTCTCTAAAACGATGCTCGCCTTCCTGCGGCAGAAGGCCGACTTGCGCGGCATCGACAATGTCGTCTACTGTCACGGCGGATTTCTGACCTACGATCACACCACCGCCCCGGTCGACGCGGTCATTTCGTCGGCGGCGCTGCATCACCTCCCCGATTTCTGGAAGCTGGTCGGGCTGCGCCGCGTGGCGCAGATGCTCAAACCGGGCGGGCGGCTGTATCTCATGGACGTAATTTTTTCCTTCAAGCCGGAAGAACTCCACGAGCAGGTCGAAGGCTGGATCGATGGGTTCGTAAAAACGGTCGGAGAGGAGTTCCGCGAGGAGGTCGTCACCCACGTCCGGGACGAGTTCAGCACTTTCGATTGGGTGATGGAAGGCTTCCTTGAGCGCGCCGGTTTCCGGATCGACTCCATCACTGCCTCTGATACCTTCACCAGCACCTATCTCTGCACAAAGGTGTGATCCTCAATAAACAGCGATAATCGACAAAAGAGCCACCCCGGATCGGGATGGCTCTCGTTTTGTCTGACCATCAAATTCGGACGCAGCACGCCGGCAATTAGCAAAATGCCAATCGCTTTGAGTTTTCGCTTGCAGCGAAACTCGCTGCACCCCTACAACATAAATTGTTAACCGCTGATCGCCGCCCGTATCTGCTCGTTAAGCTCCGCCGCCCGCCTGCGGAACATCCCCGATACCGTTTTGCAGGTCAGGAAGCGAACACCCCGCGCGTGCCAGAAGGCGATGTCTTCAGGCGTCTGGTAGAACACCCCGATGGCGATATCGCGCACCTGCGCGGCAGCGATCACCCTCTCGATGGCCGCGATCACCTGCGGGTGCATCACCTGGCCGGGCACGCCCAGACTGGTTGACAGGTCGAACGGCCCGATGAAAGCCACGTCGATCCCATCCACCGATAGAATATCCTCTACCCGCTCGACCGCCTTTGCCGTCTCGATCTGGGTGACGATTAACGTTTGCTCGTTCAGGAAGGGGATCGCATCGTCGAGGCCCACCGCCTCGTAATCGAGCGGCATAAACGTCCCGAACCCGCGCACGCCGTCGGGCGGGAACTTGGCGTACTGCACGATCTGCGCGGCCTGTTCGGGGGTTTCGACACGCGGCATGATGATCCCCTGCGCGCCCATGTCGAGCACCCGCGCGATCAGCGGGTACTCTTTGTCGATGGGGCGAACGATGGGCGTAATCCCGACCATCCGGCAGGCCTGGATCACGTTGATCAGCTCCGAGTTATCCGGGCTGGCGTGCTCGGTATCGAGGAACAGGAAATCGAACCCGGCGTTTGCCAGCAGTCGAACGGTCACCGGCTGCCAGAACTGGTCGAGCAGGGTGCCGACGACCGCCTGATTCTGTTTGAGTTTCGCTTTTACAGCGTTGGCGAGCATGGATTGTGTCTCCTTTGTGGTGTGTAGCTGGCGCTGATTGTAGCCGATCTCGTAGAGAGGGCGAAATGGAAAACGGCCCACCCCCTGATAGATGTTTTGACGAAGGTAAAATTCCCAGTAATCAACCTGCGGTTGATTAACGATGGGGTGAAGAAGTCGGCCAGAGGAGGATATTCTCCCCGTCACTTTTCCCGCCTGTTTTTGTTGTAACAGTTGAATTACGGCCTGCCGCCCAATTTCCCTTTGCGGTTGCCGAAACTTTCAGAATGGCTATACTATTGCGAAGGCGTCCAATTTCGGCCAGAAAGACGCCTGTCAAAAGACAAGCCAATAGGAGAATCCATTGTTAACGACCCGCCCCTCCAGCACCGTGTTTGATCCGCGTGAGGCGCTGCGGCTGGTAAGCCGTACCTTTGCCCTCTCTATCGAACGTCTGCCCGGTTTGCTGGGCGACGCGACCATGTTTGCCTATCTTGTCTTCCGTGTCTCCGATTTTCTCGAAGACAACGAATCAATGCCCCCGGAGCGAAAAGTCGAACTGCTCAACCTGTGGGTGCAGATTCTCGACGGCGAGGTCGACGTTCACGAACTGACGGCGAAACTTCAGGATACCGATCCCAATGATCCCGAAGCTGAAGTCGCACGGCAGGCCGATGCTGTCCTGAGCGCCATAGGCGGGCTGCCCGAAGGCATCCGCGAAATCATTCTTGAAGAAGCCCGCGGGTCAGCGATGGGCATGGCCCGCTGGCAGGCACGCGGCCCGGTTGTCCACGACGAGGAAGACCTCGACGACTACATGTTCGAAGTCGCCGGGCGGGTCGGCCACATGCTCACCCACCTGTTCGCCTGGTATCACGAACCCCTCCGCAAGATGAGCGAGGAGTTGATGCCCCTCGCCTGTGAATTTGGGCTGGCGCTTCAGACCGTCAACGTGATCCGGGGGATGCGCAAGGACTTTGAACGCGGGTGGATATTCGTGCCGGAGAGCTTCTGCCGCGAAGTCGGCATCAACCCGCCCGACCTGTTCAGGCCGGAAAACCTCGAACCCGCGATGGAGGTCGTCAACCGGCTGGCGACCAAAGCCGAAGGCCACCTCCGCAACGGGTTGATCTACATCAAACGGATTCCCCGCCGCTATCACTGGCTGCGCGTCGCCTGCCTGTGGCCGCTGTTCTTCGCCGTGCGCACGCTGGCGATCAGCCGCAGCAACCGCATGGTGCTCGAATCGGAAGCCAAGATCACCCGTGACGAGGTCAAGCGAATCGTCATGGAAACCCAGGCGATGGGCTGGTCGAACCAGTGGCTTGATCTATACTATGATCGACTGAGCCGGTTCGAAGCGTAGACTCTCCCTACCCCCCGCCAATTCAACACCGTCGATACGCTTACAAGGAGAAATCCTGTGTACGGTAAATCGCCGGATAAAACCGCCCGGCTGGGATACTTCGGCTGGATCGCCAGCGGCATTACCACCGCGCTGATCGTCGTTGGGGCGGTTGTCGTGTTCGTGTTCGTTCTGCCCAATCGCGGCGAAGAAACCCCGCCGCCTGATCCGGGTGCCGCGCAGACCGCCGCCGCCTATACCCCCGGCCCGCCCGCTGGCTGGTCGCTGACCTTCACCGACGATTTTTCCGCCAATCAAAACGGCTGGCCCGAAGATACCCTGTCGCAGGATTTCGGCTCGATAGGCTGGCTGATCGACGCGGGCCGCTACCGGTGGACGGCGCACCCGGTCAGCGAGGCGTCCTGGTGGGCATGGTCGGAAGCAGTCGAGGGCCAGGCCGATTTTTACTACTCGGCGGTCGTCACCCAGATCGAGGGTAGCGGCGGGGATGCCGCCTACGGCCTTCTCTACCGCTGGGTCGACGACGACAGCTTTTATGTTTTCATCATCACCGGCGAAGGCTACTGCTCGGCCCATCTCAACGACGATGGCGAATGGCGCGAACTCCTCCCCTGGCGAGCCACCGACGCCATCCACCCCGGCGAAGCCAACCGCCTGACGGTCAGCGCCGAAGGTGCCGATATGGAATTCCTGATCAACGATTTCCCGGTGGGATACGCCAGCGACGGCACGATCTCAGAAGGGGCGCTCGGCCTCTACCTGACAATCTACGAGGGCGGACAGGATACTGTCGTCGAGTTTGACAGCATCGAAGTGTATGCACCGTAGGTAGTCCCCGGTCACTCCGAGTGATGATTTCCATTCGCGGGCAACCAGATCGTGAACTCCGCGCCTTTGCCGGGGATTCCGTCGCTCCTGATCTCGATCTTCCCCCGGTGCTGCTCGATGATCTCGCAGGCAATCGCCAGTCCCAGCCCGGTGCCCGGTGCCCCTGATGCATAGGCCGCCGATCCCCGGAAGAAGCGTTCGAAAAGATGCGGCATTTCCAGCGGCGGGATGCCCGGCCCGGTGTCAATCACGCTGATCCCCGACCAGACCCGGTCTTCCTCGTGCCGCACCCTGGTCGTCACTTCGACCAGGCCCCCTTTGGGCGTGTAGTTCAGCGCATTGGTCAGCAGCACACTCAACGCCTCGCCGATCATGGACGGGTCGGCGCGAACCTGCTTTAACTCGTCGCTGGGATTGAACTCCATCGTCAGGCCGCGTTCTTCGGCCAGCGAGCGCCGGTCTTCGACATACTGGCGGGCCAGTTCGTTGAGATCGGCATGTGCGGGGGAGAAGATCAGCCGGTTCTGATCCAGCCGGGAGAGGAACAGCAGCCCCTCGACGATATGTTCCAGGCGCAGCGTCTCCCGATTGAGCGTCTCCAGGTACTGCTTCGACTTGCCGGGGTTCAGGCTCATCAACTGGTGGTGGAGCTTCAAATTGGTGATCGGCGTCCGCAGTTCGTGGGAAACATTCGAGACGAAGTCGTCCTTGACCTGCGACAGCGCGGTCAGTTCGCGGTTCGCCTTTTCCAGTTCCGCCGTCCGCTCGGCGACTGCCTGTTCGAGCAGCTCGCTGTACTGCGCCAACTGGTGATACAGTGTCGCGTTCTGAATGGCGACCGCCAGTTGGTCGGCGATGGTCTGGACGGTATGGACATCCATTTCGGTAAAGGCATTGACCGCTTCACTCTGTACATCGAACACACCGATCACAATATCGCGCAGCATGATCGGCACTGCCAGCTCGGATTGGGTGTTGATTTCTCCCTCGTAGCCAGGGATATATCGTTCGTCTCTGGATATATCGGGCACCAGAAGCGGTTCACCCGCTCCTGCAACCCAGCCGGTGATTCCCTCTTTGCCGATTTTGGCCCTCAGCCCATTAAATACCGAATCCTGTCCCTGATGGACAGAAGCACGCACGACGACTTCGTCGCCCTCAACCATCAGTATCCCGGCACTCGTATAGCCGAAGGTCTTGCACATCAACCGGACTGCCTCCCGGAGCAGGTCATCGAGGTCAAGAATCGAAGTCGCCCGCCGCCCGATCTGACTGACCAGTTCCAGGCGCGAAGCGCGCTCCTGGGTCAGCTTGTGGAGCCGGGCATTATGGATCGCCACCGCAGCCTGGTCGGCGAACAGGGTCAGCAGGCGAAGTTCGTGCTTTGTAAATGGTGCCGCCCCTTCCTCCTGCCGGGCCGCGTTGACTACCCCCAGGAATTCGCCTGCCCAGTAGATCGGCGCGGCCATCACCGAGCGCGGGGAAACCCCAACGCCCTGCTTCGCCGCGCCCTCCCAGGCCAGGTAATCGTCGACCATCATCGGTTCGCCGGTGTTCCACGCCTTGCCCGACAGTCCCTCGCCGCGCGCGCGCCTCACGCCGAGCAGTTCAGGCTCACCCAGGCTGACCACCCGCTCCAGGTTGTCCTCGCCCAGATCGTAGAAATAGACGCCCCCCACATTGGCATCGAGCAACCGGAGCGCGCTTTCGGTGATCGACTTGAGCAGCATATCGAGATTGAGTTCTCCGGTGATATTCAACGTCACCTGGCGCAGTTCCTCTAATTCAACTACCGAACGCTCTGCCTTGGTGCGCATCCGCGCCTGCTGGATGGTCACCGCAAGCTGGTTCGCCAGGTCCTGAATCAGATCGTTATGTTCAGGCAAAAAGCTCCCCGGCCGATCTGCGCCCAAACTTAACACGCCGATCAGATGTTCCTGGTACAACAGCGGTGCGCTGGCACACGCCCTGACGCCTTCTCCACAGAAGATGATTCCGGACTGTCCCGACTCCTGCTGTGTGTTCACATCATCGACGATGATGATTTTCCCGGAGTTCAGCCGGTCGATGGTCTCCCGGTCGAGTTCGACGGGTGGAATCTCAATCCGGCGCCTGCCCTTCGCCGTCGACTGTACGGCAAGGGGGGTCAGCATCGAGGTGTTCTCGTTAAAAATCTGGACAACCGCCCGGCTGCTCGGTATCAGGCTGAAAATCCGGCGCAGCGCGGCCTGGGCGATCTCTTCCGACGACCGGGCAACGATGATCCCCCGGTCGATCTCTCGCAGGATTCGCAGGTGCTCCGCGTGCCGTTCGAGGAGCCGCTCGGTTTCTTTGCGCAGGCTGATATCGCGGATATAAGCAACGACCCGTGATTCTTCGTCAATCGTGCGCATCATGATGCTGACTTCTACCGGGAATTCGCTACCGTCTTTTCGAACCCCAAGCGATTCGAAGAAGATGTTTTCCCCGGCTTTAAGCTGCTCAGAGATTTTGTCCTTTACCTCCAGGCGACCTTCGGTAATGAAATTGGATATGCTCAGCGAGAGCATTTCGTCACCTGTACAACCGTACATCTCACAGGCAGCCCGGTTGCATTCGAGGATGTGTCCATCAAGGTCCTTGATGAATATCCCATCCGTCGATCCCTCGAACAGCGACCGGTATTTGGCTTCGCTTTTCTTGAGGTTTTCCTCAATCTGTTTGACTTCGGTAGCATCGGCGGCGGCAATCAGTTCGGCGGCTTTCCCGGCTGGATCGACTATCGACGAACGACTGCTGCGAACAAAACGCCGTTTGCCACTCCCGGTGACGATCCACTGCCCGACAACAGATGCTGTATCGCTGTCCGGGGGAATCAGCGCCGATATATCGGACAGGGAGATTTCGTCAGGGGCGATATCAAGCAGCGAGCAGAGCCGACTGCTGGCATACACGATCTCGCCACCCTCGACAATCGCGATTCCGGCCTGCGGGTTTTCGAGCAGTTGACTGAAATACTGATGGTCGATGGCGCGATTGGATTCCTTTACCAGCGGCGTCTGGATCATCACAAAGCCAGCCACCGCCAGCCCGGAAGACAACATACTGATGATACTGATTGCTATATCGAGAAAGGAGACATCGGACGAGGAGAGTGTAACCGCAAACCAGGCTGAATATCCCGCGCCCAACAGAAGCGCGGCGCAGCCCAATAAGCCAAACGGGGAAAACCGTCTGGTCTTGAACGCCCGCTGCCAGAATAAGGAGGTGGCAGCATAATGAAGCAGCGCTGCAAACCCGAGAATGATTGCAATCGGCATAGATGTAATCCTGGTGTGCCGGAGAATGGTGTACCGACTAGAACAGGTCTATTCACCCCGTTTTTTCCATCTTCACAAACGCAGCTTCCTCACCATTACTAGTCTACAGGAAAATGAGTTTGAGGCAAGGAGCGTTACAATATCGTAACTTTTTTCACAATGGTTGAGCGCGTGCCAGCCGCTGGCGAATCGGGTAGAATGATGGTCATCATCACCCAAAGGATATGACAATGGACGAAGACAAAGCCCAACAGTTGGCAGACCTGGAAGTAAAGCGCAACCGCACACTGGCCGATCTCGAAGCGGTACAGGCTGCCGGGGAATCAGTCAGGAAGTCGATGGACGGCGCGGCAGATCGCCAGAAAGAGATCAACGACAGGTATACCGAATGCCTGCAAGCCGACGATCTCAGCGAGGAAGACCGCAAGAAATTCTACCGCGAATGGCACGAGGCGTTCTGCGAAAGTGTCGACGAATACAACGAAATGGCCGCCGAGCGCGAACGCATCCATGTGCAGGAAACCGTCCTCGTGCGGATGGTCGTCGAGCTGGATTACCGGATCAGGGAGGCAAAGAAGGCTCTGTCCTGATGGCGCATTCTGTCCGTCATGATTCAATGAACAATATAGAAGTCACATGCAGCAGGCAGGGAGTATCCCTGCCTGCTGATTTGTAATCTACCAGAGTAAGGCAGGAGCTTCACTCACTCCTCGAACCGGATGCTCCCCAGGAAGTGATTGTAAAGCTCCCAGTCCTCTTTATCGCCGGTATGGAGGATGACGATAACGTACAACTGATCGCCATGAGCCAGGAAGTATTTGTCGTAGGCGTAGGACTGCGGGCTGCGCTCGAAGCGGGTATGGATGGCGGTCGTTCCGGCAATCTCAACATCTGCCTGCCGGGTTTCAGCCGCAGGGTTCTGATCGTCGACCGGCAGCAGGTTGTGATCGGATAACCACTGTACAAGATCGATGCCTTCCGGAGGGCGGAACTCTTCACGGTCACGCGGGCAGCTGATGAAGATCATGGGCCAATACTCGTCTGCCACCAGCGGTCCCTGAATAGTCAGGCTTTGCAGCGGATCATCACCCGGATAAATCGTTGCATCTGCCGGATAGAGAAAAGAGTAGCCCGGCTCCTCGTTCTGGTAGAGCAGCCAGCCTTCCCCCTCAGGCGTGACGGGAACTTCAGGGACAGCCGTTGGGATTACCAGTGAATCTCCCGGCTGGCATTCGCTGCGGAAATAGGCCCACTCGTCACATTCGCTGCCATCATCGAAGATGCAGACGCCGCGCTGACCACCCTCCTCGTCGCGTATCTCAAGTTTGCCGCCCTGCTCTTCACAGTAGACAGAGGCCGGGTTCGGCAGGCCGGCTTCCGCTTCTTTTGGCTGGCAGCCCGAAGCGATCAGAGCCAGCAGCGCCATCACTGCAAACAAAACACCCACTTTGCGATACATCGTATCCTCCTGATTGCCCCTTCTGGGGCAATTTTGTGATGTTTTGCACAATAGACGTTCGGGAACTCGCATTTGTTCCACGTTCGCCCGGTATTCCCCGTAACATCCCTGGTTCTGCATACCGGACAATAACTTGCCCCATTTCCTCCTTTTGCACTGATTTTATCGTCTCCGAGCAGTTGTTGTATACTGAATACATGCTTACCCCATTCTCCCAATCCCGATCCCGGCACCGGTGGTCATTGAAGCGATAGCACAACACAGGAAGGGTCATATGGCTGACATGGACAAAGCCCCGAACGAAACCGTCGACGAAGTGATCTCGGACGATGGCAAGAAGGCCAAAAAGAAAAAGAACAAAGACAAAAAGCTCACTTACAAGCAGATCAAAAAGACCTGGCTCGACAAAGATTTCTACGAAGACGAACTTGAACGACTCCAGTTCGAACTGGTCAAGCTCCAGTACTGGGTCAAAGACCAGGCGATGCGGGTGGTGATCCTCTTCGAAGGGCGCGACGCCGCCGGGAAGGGCGGGATCATCAAACGGCTGACCGAACCGCTGAACCCTCGCGGTGTCCGGCTGGTCGCGCTGGGCGTCCCCTCCGACAAGGAAGCGACGCAGTGGTATTTCCAGCGCTACGTCGCCCATCTCCCGGCTGCGGGCGAGATCGTCATCTTCGACCGCTCCTGGTACAATCGGGCGGGGGTCGAACGGGTGATGGGATTCTGCACCGACGACCAGTACTGGGAGTTTCTGCGATCCTGCCCGGAGTTCGAGCGGATGATCACCCGCTCCGGCATCAAGCTGCTGAAATACTGGATATCGGTCAGCGATGACGAGCAGGAGCGACGCTTCCAGTCGCGGGTCATAGACCCGACCCGCCGCTGGAAGCTCAGCCCGATGGACCTCAAATCGCGCGATATGTGGGTCGAGTACTCGAAGGCCAAAGACATGATGTTCGAGCACACCGACATCCCCGAAGCACGCTGGTACCAGATCGAAGGCGACGACAAGCACCGCGCCCGGCTCAACTGCTTCCGCCACATGCTGGAGACGATCCCCTACGAGGATGTCACCCCGGCGCTGATCAAGTTGCCCGAACGCCCCCCCGACGACGAGAGCTACACCCGTCCTCCGCGTGATGCGCATCTTCTCGTCAAGGATTACTACGCGGACAAATAGCCTTCCACAACAGTTCTATCGCATAAAAAGATATGCCGCCCCCCTTGCTAAGGGGGGCTGATTCTCGTGAAGCGAGAATCGGGGGGTGATCGACAATTCAACCCAACAAAAAAACAGGAAGTGTGGATGGAACAAATCCTGAATCTTCAATAGCGCCTGGAGAACGATCCAGAATCTAAACTCCCCACGCTTTCGGGCATGGGGAGTTTCTCATAGATCGACTGCCGCACAGCCACCTACGACTCGCGGGGCCGCCGGAGCGCCCTGGTCACCAGCCCGGTGCGCAGAGAACCCCAGATCAGGGCGAAGCCGCCACTGATCAGGCCGATCCAGGCGATATCGGGCGTGAAGAGCCGCAGAAATTCGAGCATACCGCTGCTTATCAGGTACAGGAACATCCCGGCCAATCCCAGGTTGGGGATCAGCGGCAGTGCGATATTGAGCGCCCACTTTCGCGCACCGGTCGGTCGGCGATCCGGTTCCTGACGCCAGCGGCGAACCTGCCGCATGGTGAGAGCTGCCCCGCCGATCTGGAGGATCGGGATGAGCAGCAGGCCGCGCAGCGTCCAGGGGACTACGCCGAGAGTCGGAGGCGCAGACGTCTCCCCGGCCAGCCGCCGGGCGGCATCGATCCCCACTTCCATGAACACCATTTTGTCGATCATCGTGTGGTTGGCGTTGACGAGCAGGACGAAGCCTTTGTTCTGATCCGGCAGCAGGGCCATATAAGTGAAAAAGTCAGGGAGGGTGCCGGGGTGGTTGACGATGGTCGTCTGGCCGTGTTCCTCGACAAACCAGCCCATGCCGTAGTCCCCCATGTCGATTCCCATCGCACCGGCTTCGACCGCCGGGCGGTGCAGCTCGTCGATCCCTGCGTCTGAAAGAACCTGCACATCACCGTAGCGGCCCCCGTTCAGGTGGGCGATCAGGTAGTGGCCCATGTCTTCCGCGCTGGAAATGAGCTGCCCGGACGGCAGCGATCCGGCGGGCATGGGCAGATCGGGTGCAGCGAAGGGGTAACCAAACCAGAACCGGTGACCCACCGCCAGGTTATCCTGCCGCGCTGCGGCCTGCGACGTATAGCTGTGGTTCATCTCCAGCGGATCGAAGATGTGATTCTGAACGTAGTCGGCGTAGGATTCCCCGCTGGCGGCCTCAACGATCAGCCCGGCAATATTGTAGTTCAGGTTGCTGTACTCGAACTCCGATCCGACCGGGCGCGGCAGTTCGAGCGTGGACAGGGCGCGAACCTGACGCTCCAAAGCATCGGGGCTGTTGTCGAAGTTGGCGAGGTTGAGCATCCCCGGTAGCTGGGGCAGGCCGCTGTTCTGGTTCAGCAGGTGGCGCACGGTGATCTGCGCCGATGCCTGCGGATCGGCCACGTGGAACCAGGGCAGGTAATCCTGCACCGGTGCATCGAGATCGACCTGCCCGGCTTCGACAAGCTGCATCACCGCCAGCGCGGTAAAGGACTTGGTGGTTGATCCAATAAGGAAGGGGGTCTGCGGGGTGGGCGTCTCACCGCCGGGGCGGGCCTGCCCGAAGCCGCGCATGTGGACGATCTCGTCGCCCTCGACAATCACCAGCGACGCGCCTGGGACATTGAGGCGGCGCAGCTCCTGCTCGAGGTATGCATCGAACTCGTCGTAAGAGCCGCTTTCGGGTTCGCCCTGCGCCGAAGCGGTGCGGGGAACGAGCCGAAGGGCAAGGGTCAGCACGGCGCAAACCGCCAGCGATGGAAAAATAAGCTTCTTGATGTTCTTCATGATTCATAACTCCATATCTATCGTTAAAGTAAAATCTGATTTTTAAATACTCAGTCTGATGATGTTTTTGTGTCTCCCGGTCGTTCTGTCCTCCGCGCCGGGATCGGCGATCAGTTCAACTGCGCCCGGATCATCACCACCGTCTCGACGGCCTTCTCGACTTCCTCCGGCTTTGGGTTGCCCTGCTCGTCGTAGGTCACGTTGTAAAACTTGGCGTCGAAGTGCGATTTCGTCAGGTGTTCCGCCAGCACTTCGGCGATGGCGGACTTGTCCTCGGCGACCGCTTCGGCGATCACCCGGTAGTCCCGCCCCCGGATGCGCAGGGTGATCGGGGTGTCGCCGTGAATGTTTTTCCACCAGTTTGCATGGGTGAAGATCGCCACCTGGTCGTCGGCCCGGTAATAGCTGACCGGGGTGGTGTAGGTTTTTCCGCTCTTGCGCCCGGTGAAGGTGATCAGCAGGATGTAGCTGCTGATGATCCCGTGCAAAGGCGAGCGCAGTACGAATTTCATCGTTTTGTTCATAAGTGGGGGCATTCCGCCGCCCGATGCAGTCGAAGACATCTCAGTTTTCTCCTTTTAGATTGGTAGATTTCGTTCCATTGGTTTTGCTGATGGCTATTGCAGCGATGCCCCACAGCGCGGCGGTGAATACCAGGTACCAGACCATGAGGGGAGTCCCCGTCGCCGCAGGCATGATGACGAGCGCCACGCCGCCGGTCAGCCCGGCGTGCATGAGGATCGCCACGAGCAGGCTCGCGGTGTGATCGGTGACCCACACCATCAGCACCCTGTAGGCTGGCAGCACGCCCAGGCAGAAGATCAGCGCGGGCAGAAAGAGGGACAGAGAGAGCGCGCCGGAAGGAGTGCCGCTCGTCCAGACGAACAGCAGCAGGTGCCACACTCCCCACAGGACACCCACGATCAGCCCGGTGACCAGTGTCCCCTGACGTTCTCTCAGCACCGGAATAGCGAAGCCCGTCCAGCCCGTCTCCTCGAACAAGCCGACCAGCACGCCCACAATGGCACCGGTCAGCAGCACGGCGGCTTTGTCTTCCGCCACGACTATGCCGGGGAGGAACACCGGGGAGGCCAGCGAAAAGGCGAAGAGTGTCGCCATCGCCGCGACCGGGGCGATCAGGATCGCCGCCGCGTACCAGCGAGCGCCCACCCGCCACCTGAGCAGCCGGGACAGCAGGTCGCGGAAGCCCGCTTTCCCGCAGACGAGGCCAATCATCAGGATGCCCGCGATGCCTGGCCCGGCGAGCATCGCCACGTAGATGGGCGGGAGCAGCGCCTCGACCTGCTCCGGGGTGCCCGGTATTCCGCCCGGCCCGGCCACGATCAGGATGCCACCCCACGAGATGGCAAACGCCAGCGCGAAGTAAATTATCAGCGAGTGCTTTTTGATGAAAGCCCTGACCGTACCCGTATTCTCGTTCGAACCAACGATTGAAGTCTCCATTTTTCTCTCCTTAGTTTTCCTTATCTGAATTGCCACAGGTGACCGAGATCAACGGCAGGTTGAAATCACGGATGCGCTCAAGCAGGCCGTGGAGCGCCGCCTGATCGGGCAGCAGGCCGGAAAGCAGGGTGATGTTGTCGTCGAGGTGTGTCAGCTCCAGGTCGGCAAAGCTGTCCGACCAGTATTGATCGAGGTGCCCCCTGATTTTGATCTCGTAGTACTGCGCCATAACCGTCCTCCTTGTCACGTGACCCGCGTCACGTTTCGCGTGTCTGCCAATAACTTACCACGCAGCAGGGAGTCCGCTCATCTGCCAGAGGGTATATTCGAGGGTTTATTTACAGGGTTTATCTGCCGGGGAAAACGTGGAGAACTTTAAAAAGCGTGCTGTGTCTGAAAAGGTCGACCGCAGGTCGACGTATCGCTTTTAGCCTGGGGATTGATCCCCAGGCGTGGGCGACAGGAAGTCGCCCACCTCTATCGACGTTGCATCGGGAGTTGTATTTGTCAGGCTGATTGGGGTTTCAGGGCAGGATGCCAAGCTCTCTGGCCCGTGCTACCGCCTCCGTCCGGTTGGCGACGTCCAGCTTGCGGTAGATGCTGGCCGTGTGCGCCTTGATCGTCCCCCGCGCCACGACAAGCTGCTCGGCGATCTCCTGGTTGGTCCTGCCCAGCGCCATGATGTGGAGGACTTCCATCTCGCGCTCGCTCAACGGTTCGATCAGCCCGCCGTCCGGGATGCTTTCTGCCTGCGCCGCCGAGATCGTCCGCTGCTCGGCCTCGAACTGCGAAAGCAGATCGACGGCATAGTCGCGCAGGGGGCTGTCTCCGGCATGGGCCAGCCACCGGGCGATCAGCATTTGCACCGGCGATCCTTCATCGAGGAAGACCCGCACATAACCGCCGGGTTCGGCCAGTGCGAGTGCCTGATCCAGGTCGGCCATTGCCGCCGGTGTATCGCCCTGCTGCGCCAGCGACAGGCTGCGCAGGACGAGCATCTCGATTACCGCGCCCGCCTGTCCGCGATCTTCTGCGTCGACAATCGACCGGGTCAGCCGTTCGACGGCCTCGCCGAACCTGCCCTGGGCGATCAGCACCCTCAGCGCGGCGAGCGCCGCCATCTGCCCGGTCTGCCCGCGTTCCTCACCGGCCAGCCGCATCGATTCGTCGGCGCACTTTGCCGCCCCGGTCAGATCGCCCTGAGCGATCAGCGCCCTGACCCTGATCGAGAGCACTTCGGCCCGCGCCAGCGGGGACGGCGGCTCGCCCAGCGCCCGTTCTGCCTCGTTGGTGGCCGCCAGCGCCCCGGCCACGTCCTGATAGGCCAGCTTCAGGCGCACCAGCGCGTGGACGGCGTTGCGGGCCGCGTCGAGACGCCCGCTCCACTTGCCCAGCTCGATGCCCTGCTCAAGGTGTTCCTGCGCGGATTCCAGGTCGTTCTGCTCGACCAGCACCTCGCTCATCGCCAGGTGCAGGATACCGGCGGCGGGCAGGCGGCCCATTCCCTGCTCCTCGATGTATTCCAGGGCGTCCCGGCACGCCCTGTCCGCTTCCCGAAGCCGCCCCAGCACCCGCAGAACCCCGGCCAGCCGGTAGGTGATGCCGGTGACCCCGGCAGGGCTGGCCCCGGCGCGGCTCAGGTTGATGACCTCGGTGTAGGCATCGACCGATTTCTCCAGGTCGCCCGCGCCGTCGTAGGCCGACGCCAGCGCCAGGTAAATCATCGAGAGCAGCGCCGGATCGGCGTCCGGCGATGAGGCGTCGGGCGTCAGGGCGAGGGCCTGCCCGGCCAGATCGATGGCCGTCTCGTACTCACCGTGATAGCGGGCGACGAACGCACGCAGGGCAGACAGCTCCGCGCCCAATCCCTCGTAATCCGATTCGCTTACGGCGCGCTCTGCATCCTCCAGGTGCCCCTCGATCAGGTCGACCTGCCCCCTGAGCCACAGCATCCAGCAATAGGTGACACCGAGCGGCGCGCTGTTCCTGATCGTTTCCTCCGGCAGGGCGTTCAGCCATGACCACACCGCCTCGATCTCGCCGTTGGTCGTCGTGCTCGCCCAGTATTTCAGGATCAACCCGGCGGCCATGTCGTAGTCTTTGGCGGCGAGGGCGTAGCCCACCGACTCGGCGACCAGATCGTTCTGCTCGCACCACCCGGCAGCGCGTGACAGCAGCTTCGTGATCAGATCGGGTTCCGACCGGTGCAGCCGCGCTTGCAGCAGGTCGGCGAAAAGGTGGTGGTAGCGATACCAGCGCCGGTCGTCGTCGAGGGGGATCACGAAAAGGTTGCGGCTTTCCAGCCTTTCGAGCATCGCCTGCCCGCCCGAAATGCCGGTCACCGCGTCGCACAGCGGCCCGCTGAGCCGGGTGAGGATGGACGTCTGGAACAGGAACGCCTGCACCTCCTCCGTTTCGCGGGCCAGCACTTCTTCCAGCAGGTAGTCGAGTATGTGGCGATTCGTCCCTGAGAAGCCCTCGATGAAGCCGATCACGTCGTCCCGGTCGCGGATCGAGAGCGCCGCCATCTGCAAGCCGACGATCCAGCCCTCGGTGCGTTCTTCGAGCACCGCAATCGATCCGGCATCCAGGTGAAGTCCCATGATCTCGTTCAGGAACTTCGCCGCTTCCGCTTCGGTGAAGCTGAGATCGGCGGCCCGCAGCTCGACCGTCTGGCCGCGCGCGCGCAGCCGGGCCAGCGGGAGCGGGGGATCGGAGCGGCTGGCGATTGCCAGGTGGAAGGTCGTGGGGCAGTGATCGAGCAGGAAAGTAACCGCCGAATGCACGCCCCGGCTGCTGATGGTGTGATAATCGTCGAGCACCAGGACGATCTCGCTGCCGGTGGCATCCAGGTCGTTGACCAGGCTGGTCAGGAGCATTTCCGGCGGCACCTGCTGGGATGCCATCATCAACTGCGACGCCTCGCCCCCGATCTCCTGATCGGCCTCACTCAGAGCGGCGATCAGATAGCGCAGGAAACGCCCCTCCTGATTGTCGTCCTTATCGAGCGAAAGCCATGCGGCCTGTGATTCGTGGTCTGCGATGCACGATGCGATCAGGGTGGTCTTGCCGAACCCGGCAGGGGCGGTGATCAGGGTGAGCGGGCCGCGTAATCCCTGCATAATCTGCTCCTGGAGACGTGGGCGCGGGACCAGTTTCGACCGGGTGAAGGGCAGGCGCAGCTTTGTGCGGATGAGAGGAGCAGCCATTTGCATACGGCGATCTCAATTCATATCAGAGATTCGGATATTGATAACAGGCCACGCCTATTATAACTGTGGGGACTGTTTAAGACACTTCCGGCAACCAATTGTCTCCACCGGAAAAACAGACTAGACTGGATACCGCAGTTCGAGTGGATAACCGCCGGAGAAGCCGACTATGTCTGAGAAAGAATCGCTGACCCCCCAGGAAGCGTTGAACGTTATCGCTGCCGAGATCACCCACCAGACCGCGCTGCTCGAACAGATCGCAAAGCCCGTTCGCTGGGAATACCTGCTCGTGATCGTCGAGGCGAAAAAGGAGCGCTGGTACGAATACTGGGCCAACGGCAATAAGCTCGACGAGTTCGACAACAAGCCGGTCTACTTCATGCTCAACGCCCTCGGTCGGCAGGGCTGGGAGATGGTCGAGATGCTCGCTTCCGGCGATTTCTATTTCAAGCGCCACGTTCGCAGTTAAATTCCAGGGGAATAACTTGCAGTACACCTGCAACGGCTACGGCGACCGGGTGGCGCAATCGGTCGATGAAGTTGAGACGACCTATGTGCTCGACATCGGCACCCCGCTGACGATGGTGCTCGCCGAGACGACCACCGGCGAAGACACGATCTACTATCTACTTCCTCTACGATGCGCTGGGATCAGTGCGCCAGTTGGCCGACGATTCGGCGAATCCGCTCCTGACCCAGACCTGCGATTCGGGAGTGTTTCGAGTAAACTCATGGTGACGCTCATCTCGTCATGGATTCAGGTTAAGGAGTATCACCATGCAGTACACCCGGCTTGGCTCTACCGGCACGAAAGTCTCCCGCATCTGCCTGGGAATGATGAGCTACGGCAGCCCGAAATGGCGTCCCTGGACACTCGACGAAGACCAGGGCCGTCCCTTCGTCCGGCGGGCCTATGAACTCGGCATCAACTTCTTCGATACCGCCGATATGTACTCGGTGGGTATCAGCGAAGAAGTCACCGGGCGGCTCCTGCGCGAAGTCGCCCCGCGCGATGAGGTCGTCGTTGCGACGAAGGTCTTCCACCCGATGGGCGACAGGCCCAACCAGCGCGGGCTTTCCCGCAAGCACATCATGGAGGCCATCGACGCCTCATTGAAACGGCTCGGCATGGACTACGTCGACCTGTATATCATCCATCGCTGGGACTACGAAACACCCATCGAGGAAACGCTCGAAGCCCTCAACGATGTCGTGCGGGCAGGCAAGGCGCTCTATATCGGCGCGTCGAGTATGTATGCGTGGCAGTTTACAAAGGCGCTCTATACCGCCGATCTTCACGGCTGGACGCGCATGGTATCGATGCAGAATCTCTACAACCTCGCCTACCGGGAAGAGGAACGCGAGATGATCCCGCTGTGCATCGCCGAGGGAGTCGGAATCACACCCTGGAGTCCGCTGGCACGCGGCTTCCTGACCGGCAAGTACACCCGCGACAAAATGAGCGACACAAAACGCGCCGAAACCGACGACTATCTCCACGCATCATATGGCCTCCCCGAAGACTACGACGTCGCCGAGCGGGTGGTCGAGGTCGCCGCGAAGCGTGGAGTCAGCCCGGCGCAGGTCGCGCTGGCCTGGACGCTCAACAAGCCCGGCATCGACAGCCCGATTGTCGGCGCGACGAAGATGCAGCACCTCGAAGAAGCGGTCGCCGCGGTGGATATCACCCTGTCCGATGAGGAAATCGCCGTGCTGGAGGAACCCTACCAGCCGCATCGCATTATCGGCTATGAATGATGCCAGCCTGATTGGTATATAACCGGCACATTGGAGAAAACAGAATGTCGATTGATTTGTTGATTTACGGGATGTTCGGCCTCGCCGCCGTGCTGATTATCGTGCTGGTCGTCCTGCTGACCAGGCGGTCGGGTGGTGAACCCGAAGCGCCCCACGTGGACGTATCGCCTGCCGTCGACGATACACCCGAAATCAGCCAGGCCCCCACGGCCATCGCAGCACCGGGGCTGGTCGAAAAGGCGACACCGCGAAAACTATCGCTCCCCGCAGTTCGATTCGACCCGAACGCCCGCTGGGTGACGCCGGTCATCATACTGGTGATTCTCGGCTTTCTCTGCGGCGGTGTGACATCGCTGGGCATCGGCATCTTCAACTTGCAGTCGGCCAGGGGCAGTACATCCTGGCCCACCGTCGAGGGGACGATCAAGGAGTCGGAGGTATTCGAGTATTATACCGATACTGCCATGTATCAGGCCCTCGTGTCCTACAGCTACGTGGTCGATAACACACGCTACACCGGTATGACGGTCGGCTATGAGGTGGGCGGCTCCTCGAACCCCGCGCCGCAGCGCGAGATCGTCGAGCGCTACCCGGTCGGCAGCAAGGTGACCGTTTACTACGATCCCAACGACCCGCAGATCGCCGTGCTGGAGCCGGGTGCAAAAGGCAGCATCTGGGGGCCGGTGATTCGCGGCACGCTGCTGCTCTTTATCGGGCTGATCGGGGGCGCGGTGGCGGCTGGCCGCCTGCGCGGGGTGATCGGGTAAAACTACACTCCGCCGGTGAGGGTGCAGCGTGCTGCACCCTCACCCGTTTTCTGCGAGCGGCAGCGAGCAGCCCTTAATGAGCGCAATTCGTGGATAAAAAACTACCACTTTTGGTTGATCCCACGCCCCTACCCCCATGTTATAATACCCGCGTCCGTAACCAATCCATAGGAGTAAGATCATGCCATCCACTGTCTACTGGGGATCGTCCCAACAGACCCAGCTCGACCATAACGAAACGCTCCCGGCCAAACTCGACCTGATTCTCGACAGGCTCCACATCCGCGACCGCGTCAAAGACAAGACCGTTGCCATCAAGATGCACCTCGGCGGCAACATCGGCTATTCGGTGATCCACCCGGTCTTCGTCCGGCGGGTCGTGCAGGCTGTCCTCGACGGCGGCGGTAAGCCCTTCGTCACCGATCTCCCCCATGCGACTGCCGACGCCTACACGCGCGGCTACACCGCCGAAACCCTCGGCTGCCCGATCTATCCCAGCACCGGACTCGAAGAGAAGTGGTACAAAACCGTCCCTTACGAGTACTGCCAGATGACCGAATTCCACCTCGGTGGGGCAATCGTCGAAGCCGACTTCCTGGTCGATCTCGCCCACGTGAAGGGTCACCCGGCCACTTCCTACGGCGCGGCGATCAAGAACCTGGCGCTCGGCTGTGTCACCGGCACCACCCGCTCGGCGATGCACGATGTCTCCCACTTCGACCCCTACTTCTTCAAAGACAAGTGCCCCGACGAGGCCACCCGTGTGGCGATCCGCGAGTCGTGCCCGTTCGGGGCCATCGTCGACGACAAAGAAGACCCCGACGGCCTGCACCTGCATCACTTCATGTGCAACCAGTGCCTACGCTGTCACGAAGTAGCCAATGGCGCGTTCGTCATCCGGCGCAGTAATTTTATGGCTTTTCTTGAAGTTAACGTCATATCGGCCAAACTGGTGCTCGACACCTTCGCGCCGGGCAATGCGACCTATATCAACATTGCCAACCACATGACGCCGGTCTGTGACTGCTTCGGCTTCACCGGTATGGCGATCCTCCCCGACGCGGGCATCTTCGGCTCGGATGACATCGTCGCCGTCGAGCAGGCCACGCTCGACATGACCGCCAGAACGCCGGTCATCGAGGAGAACCTGCCCCTCTCGATGGAGATACTCTCGCGGGAAGGCCATCCCCTCCAGTGGTTTCAGGGGCCGGACAAAGACCCCTACGAGCAGATGGAGATCGCCGAAAAGATGGGCCTCGGCTCGCGCGAGTACGAACTGGTCGATGTCCTCCCGGTCAGGGAGCCGGATTACAAGAAGGTTCACTACATCCCGGCATCGGGCAAGAAGTAGCCGCCAACCGGGAACAATCGATACCCGCAGCATTCCGCCGGGCGACGTGGTTGGATCGAGCCACATCGCCCGGTTTTCGTTTTCTGACAATCTTCATCAGAGACACAGGACTTCTGAACAATTTCCCAACATTTACCGGCTACTATCAGGTAAATCAGTAAAGATGGAGACCATTGATGGAACCGGAAAAAAAGAAAATCAGCCTGACGAATGTCAATCTGCTGTTCGATATCGTCATCTTTGTAGCCTTTCTGCTCTCGCTCGATCCGTATGCGACCGGCCACGCCATCCACGAGTGGCTGGGTATCACCCTGCTGGCGGCGATTGCGATCCACCTGCTGATTCACTGGCGCTGGATCGAAAAGGTCACCGCCGGATTTTTCCGCAAATCGTCGACGCAGGCGCGACTTAACTACGTTTTGAACGGCCTGTTCTTCATCGACTTCGTGGTGGTCGTCTTCACCGGATTGATGATCTCCGAAGCCGCCCTGCCTTCACTCGGCCTCACGATTGGTCACAGCACAGGCATGAAGACACTGCACAGAACTTCAGCCGACCTGCTGGTAGTGATCCTCGGCCTGCACGCGGCGATCCACTGGAAGTGGATACTGAATGCCATCAGGCGTTTCATCGTGCAGCCGGTTGGACGCCTGTTCAGGAGGAAAAAGAGCAACGTCGTGACCGTGGAGGTAAAGGCATGAAGATCGCTATTCGTATCCTGATAATCCTGCTGGCGGCGGCGCTGATCGCCGGGATCACCTATGGCATCACGCAGTTGAGCAGCGGCAGCGGCTCCACAGCCGCCGAAGGCTTCCAGCATTCCGGGGAGGGCGGGCGCGAACGCGCGGAAGGGGGAAACCGGGGAGCGGGCGAAGGCTTCAACCCCGGTGCCTTCGAAGGCGAGCATTCACACTCGACCGGTGCAAACTTCTCGACCACGCTTGAGAACCTGGGGAAGATCGGCATCATCACGGCGATAGTCATCGCTATCAGCCTCGGCCTCGATCAGGTCAAACGGGCGCGGCACCGGCGTAAGTCACAGCCCGCCTAATCCTATCGTCAGACTCACCGGGAAGCCCGGCCCCGGTTTCAATCGCTGATATGCTGCCGGTCACCGAATCAACTGTCTCCCGCCCGGTTCGGGGAAAAAATAACTTGCATATCAATTTTTAAGGTGGCACACTGGTTGCAGCGCGCCACCTTTCGATTCGGTGATCGACCAGAGAGGGCACCGGTGCAACCAGCATTCGACACTTTGCGTATTTATCCCTGAGGGGGTTAGCATATGATCATTACCCCTTATAACCGGAGAACAGATTTTTGACCGAACAACCTGCTGAACCCACCATCTCGAATGACTCCCGCCCGATGGCTCCCTTTTTTATCGTGTGGAGCGGACAGGCGATCTCGCTGCTGGGCAGCAATCTCGTCCAGTTCGCGCTGATCTGGTATCTCACCGCAACCACCGGCTCCGCCACCGTGCTGGCGATTGCCTCGCTGGTTGGATTGGCCCCCCAGATTGTGCTGGGGCCGTTCGCCGGGGCGCTCGTCGACCGCTGGAACCGCAAGCGGGTGATGATCTTCGCCGACGCCGGGATCGCCTTTGCGACGATTATACTGGCCGTCCTGTTCGCCTTCGATGTCGTCGCCTTCTGGCACGTCTATATCCTGCTGTTCATTCGATCTCTTGGCGGTACGCTCCACTACACCGCTATGTCAGCCTCCACCGCGCTGATGGTTCCCGAAAAACACCTGACGCGCATCTCCGGCCTCAACCAGACGCTCTACGGCGGTGTTACCATCATCGGCCCGGTGCTGGGTGCTTATCTGCTTGAGATACTGCCCATGCAGGGCATCCTGGCGATTGATGTCGCTACCGCTGCGCTGGCGATTGCCCCGCTGCTCTTCATCCCCATTCCGCAGCCGAAAAAGGGTGAGCCGACCGGCGAAGAAGCCCCGGCGAATATTGGCCGCGACGTCGTCGAGGGGATGCGTTATGTCTGGAAATGGCCGGGGCTGTTCGGTATGCTGGTGATGATCTCGCTGGCGAACCTGCTCCTCCAGCCCGCCTTCGCCCTCCTGCCGATCCTGGTCACCGAGCATTTTGGCGGCGCGGCCCAGGAGTTGGGCTGGATCGAGGCCGGTGCCGGGCTGGGGATGCTCGCCGGTGGTCTGCTCCTCAGCGCCTGGGGCGGGTTCAAGCAGCGTGTCTATACCTTTATCATGGGGGCAGCTGGGATTGGAGCCGGCATGGCTGTAATCGGGTTTACCCCCAAAACGATGCTGCCAATGGCTGTTGGCACGATCTTTTTCGTCGGGCTGATGATCACCGCCATCGACGGCCCGCTCGTCGCCATCCTCCAGGCCAACGTCGATCCGAATGTCCAGGGGCGGGTGATGACGCTCACTTTCAGCGCCGCCAAGATCATGACCGTGATCAGCCTGCCCATCGCCGGTCCCATCGCCGATCTGATCGGCGTGCAGCTCTGGTATCGTGCCGCCGGGATTTTCTGCGCGCTGCTCGGAGTCTCCGGCCTACTGATCCCGGCCATCCGCAACCTGGAGAAGGATCGCCCGGTGCCTGCGACATCCGCCGCCGACTGACCCTCGATTCCCTACCCGGTGCTCACCCGCCGGGCAGTTCACTTTCATCTTTTATCCTTTCATCTTTCTTATTACTTACTTTTTCCTTTCAACTTGTTCCCCCGGCTTTCATCTTGGGCAACTGTTTGCTATCATAGGGGTGGGATATAGAGAGATGTGGTTGCCTGAGAGTCGATAGGGCATGACGATATTCTGTCCGAACTGCCATCACGAGAACCAGACCAGCGCGCTTTTTTGCTCTGAGTGCGGCTATCGCCTGGAACGTGATACAAAAGATACGTTGATCATCGAACTGTCACCGGAGCTGGGCAGCGCGGTGCTGACCGGCTGGGGAACCTCTGGCTTTGCCGGGAAGAAAGAGGTGATCCTCTACGTCAAAGGCAACGATACCCCGATCATCTTTACGCCCGAAGACAGGTTTGTCATCGGTCGCCACAGCCGCACCACCGACGTCGAGATCAATCTCGACCTGACGCCGTTTGCCGCCGACAAGTACGGTGTTTCGCGCGTGCATGCCGCTTTCCAGGTCGAGGAGAAAGACCTGTACCTTGTCGATCTGAACAGCAAGAACGGGACCTTCCTCAACGAAGACCCGGTCCCGGCCAATCAACCGGCCCCGATCCACGATGGGGATACGATCCGCCTCGGCCAGTTGATGATGTACATCTATTTCAAGTAGCCAACCCCCCAAAGCAAAGTGAGATGTTGGATTATTTACCGGGGCTGAAGCCACCGGGCTAAAAATGATGTGTCGCCTGCGGCGACCGGCAACCGGCTTGTATGGATAACACGATTATGACCCGGCGGTGACCATAGATGGAATGCTACTCCACCGGCCAGATGATGACGGTCCCGTCAAATAACCCGGTTGCCAGTCGTGTGCCATCTGAGTTGAAATCCACACATAAAATTAGGCGGTTGCCGTCCAACAGAGTCTCTAGCTGCTGCCCGGTCTCGACGTCCCAGAGAAGAGCCTGGTACGAAGCAGCAGAGACAAGAAGACTGCCATCGGGAGAGAAATCCAGGTTGCCGACAAGCCCATCATGACCATGCAACACATGAACAGGCTGCTGTCCACTGGCAATGTCCCAGAGTATGACCACCACATCGTCACTATCTCGTCCCGGATCTGGAGCGGCTGCAAGGTAGATTCCATCTGGTGAGCAGGCAATCGTGTAAATAGGATCGGCACATCGAAATTCCCGGATGACCTCTCCACCGGGCAGTTCATATAGAACGACCGAGAGGTCATCTACAATTGCCAGCGTTTCTCCATCTGGTAAAAACACCAGATCGCCAGATGGCCCTTCGATCTCAAGCACCGGCTGCCGGGCGGAGATGTCCCAGAGGGTAACACTTGAACGTTCCGACCGGTAGGCCAGCCACCTTCCATCCGGGGAGAATTCAACATCGGAATAGTATGACAGCCAGGTATTATTTCCCGGAAAGGTCTCGATCAAATCCCCGGTTGCAGTATCCCACAGGAAGACATCTTCATCGGTAGTTTCGCTGGAGTTTTTAAGACCAACAACTATAAGACTTCCGTCAGGTGAGATATCGGCATCCTCAATATCTCTATCGGTGAAACCAGTTTGGTCGAAAACAATCTGCCCGCTTTCTACGTCTATCAACCTGACGAACGTCTCTCCAAGCCCCGAACCTGCTATGAGCAGTTGCGTGCCATCCGATGAGAAGACAGTTTGTTGAACGATGCTGGTGAATCCGTCGAGGATCAGGGCTGTCTCGCCAGAAGTAGGATCGACCCTGTGAATGGCTCCGGTCTGGTAACTGGCAACGAATAGATATCCATCCGGGGAGAAAGCAGTGCCTATCACATCGTCAATAGAATCCAGACGGCGCAGCAGTTGCCCGCTGCTGACATCCCATATATCAACGAGATAGCCTTCTTCATAGGAACGAGCCGCCAGCAATGTACCGTCCGGCGAGAAGGTTATATCTCGACTTTCTACAGGCATCGTATACAGCTTTTCACCGGTCAGCGCACCCCAGAGGATAGTCTGCGCATCCGAATACATTGTCCCTTCTGAACCGGTCACAAGTGTCTGTCCATCCGGTGATACGGCCAGGGAATAGACAGGGCCTTCATGCCCCTCCAGTGCCCGCACTGCTTCGCTCGATGCCAGATTCCACAGGACTACTCTCCCGTCTTCGCCCCCCGTAGCAAGAAGATCGTCAGTCACGAATGCCGCCGACTTGACTTCATCGGAATGGCCGACAAGGGAGGTTTCGACAGTTCCGCTCTGAATATTCCAGACGACGACGCTGTTCCCGGAGCCGTAGGCTACCCGGCTTGAGTCAGGCGAAAAGACGGACGGGTTGAGATTGTGATAGTTATTGGCTTCGAAGGTATGGAACAGTTCCCCGGTCTCGGCTTCCCACAGCGCAAAAGTCTCTGACCGCCGACCGGCCAGAAATCGGCTGTCAGGAGAGAAAGCCAGAAAAGCTGCCCGGAGGTCAGTACTCCACACTTCTTCATAGGTGGTAGCATCATACATGAAAGTCCCGATGCTCGTGCTGATAGCCAGAAACCGGCCATCCGGGGAAGGCACTGCGTGACCGACATAGCCCATTCCATATCGGGCGACTGCGCCTTCGGGTATCTGCGGGGTATACGGCAGGGTGATGACCGGGAATGGTGTATCGGTCGGTGTTGGAACCGGCGTAGCGGTCGGATGTGGGGTCGATGTGACGGTCGGCGCGGGCGATACGGTCGCGGTGGATGTCGGGGGGACACCGGTGGGCGTCGATGTCGGCACTTCGGCGGTCTGCGCGCAGGCGCACAGCATCAGCGCTGCGATCAAAATCCCCGGATTGAACAGGCGGCTCGGCTTCATCGATCTGCTCCCTGGTTGTGGGTCTACTCCGGCATAGGGAGAATCGTAGCAGCGATGCGAAGGGGGAGCAAGTCTACCCCCTTCGACGGGGCTGCGCCCCGCCACTTCCCCCAAGGGGGCAGGTGGGGCACGAATCGTATGAACCGGATCAGAATAACCGGGCCGCTCCTGCGACTTTTCCCCTTACACTTTCGTATTGTAGTTGAGACATTATATGCTTGACGGTTTGTATTGCTTATGGGATGATACCGGGGTACGGACATGATACTGGAACCAGGAACAACTACAATGACACCCGACGAGACAAAAACCCGGATACCCGACAGGATCGGTCGCTACGAAATCAAGACAGAGCTTGGCAAGGGCGGCATGGCGACCGTCTTCCTGGCGCACGATCCGAACTTCGACCGCGACGTCGCGGTCAAGGTGATGCCCCACGCCCTGCTGCACGACGACACCTTCCGCGCCCGCTTCGACCGCGAGGCGAAGGTGATCGCAAAGTTAGAGCACGCGGCGATTGTCCCCGTGTACGACTTCGGCGAGGAGGACGGCCAGCCCTACCTCGTGATGCGCTACATGCCCGGCGGCTCGCTCTCCGACCGGCTTATCGACCGGTCGCTGACGCTTGACGAGTCGCTGAAGATTATCGAACAGCTTGCCCCGGCGCTCGACGAGGCGCACCGCAAGGGCATCGTCCATCGCGACCTGAAACCGGGCAACATTTTATTTGACCAGCACGGCTGCGCCGCCATCGCCGACTTCGGGATCGCCAAGATCGCCCAGGAAAGTGTCGCGCTGACCGGCTCGACGACCATCGGCACGCCCGCCTACATGAGTCCTGAGCAGGCGCGGGGCGATTCGGTGATCGACGGGCGCAGCGACATCTACTCGCTGGGGGCGATCCTGTTCCAGATGCTCACCGGCAAGCTCCCCTACGACGCCGATACGCCGATGGGGATGGCCGTCCGGCACATCACCGACCCCGTCCCGCAGATATTGGAGGCCAACCCCGAACTGCCGACCGGCTGCGACGTGCTGATCCGCAAGGCGATGGCGAAAGACCCCGCCGACCGGTTCGCCGATGTCGAGGCGATGGCTAGAGCTTTGAAAGCGGTCGCCAGCGGCGAATCGCTCGCCGACACCATCGGCGTGCTGCCGCCCGGTATGAGCGAAGACCCGGAGACGGTGCGGCTGGACAAAGTCGAGGCCCCGCCGAAATCCCCCGGCACGGCGACCACCGCCGGGGCCGATCACACCGAAATGCTCGAACGCGCCCGCACGGCGATCAACACGGCGGTCGGCAAGATCGACAAGCGGAAGCTGAAACCGATCCAGATCGCGCTGCTGATCGGGATCGGCATCATATTGATGATCGCCGCCCGGTTCGTCGGTCACCTGCTCAAGCCGGTGGTCTGGCCCGGCTATATCATCCTGCCGGGCGCGATTGTCGTTTACCTGGCCTCACGCGAGCACAACCCGAAGCGGCAGCGGATGATGGCCGTGGTCGGGATGATCACCACTGTCAGCGGGCTGCTGCTGCTCTACCAGGCGATCTTCAGGCACTATGCAAGCTGGGCCTACGCCTGGGCACTGATCGTCCCCGGCGCGCTGGGCATCGCCTCGATCCAGATCGGGCGCTGGCAGAACGACGCGAAGCGGATCAACCGGGGGATTTCGGCGGTGCGGATCGCCGCAGCGATCTTCGTCTTCTTCTGGTTCGTGTTCGACGTGGTGATCAATGTCGCCACTAAACCGTTTGCGGCGGTGCTGTGGGCACCGGTTTTCGCCGGGCTGGGGCTGTATGCCTTCATGCGAGGCAAGGTGCATGAGGCGGCGGGGGAGTAGAGTAGTTTTACCTCCTTCGACCGACCTGCGGTCGGCCAAGCGACGTTTTCTGTCGTCCACTTTCCCCAACCCCCTTCGCCGCTTCGCGGCACTTCCCCCTTTCAGGGGGCAGGTGGGGCACGAATTGTAAGATTCGAATGACAGAATAATCGGGATGATCCAGAGATTCGTCAAAGAGAGTCATCAGCCGCACGGGTTTCACCCGGTGCGGTTTTTGTCGTATACTGACCGTGGGAGCGTTTCGGTACGATCCAGACGCACACTATCGAATTGCTGGTTAGTGGTAGCCTGAGAGAAAGAATCAAAATGAAATTATCGAAGGTGCAAAAAGTGGTGGTGATCGGTATTGCGGTCATTGCCATTATCCCACTGGGCATGATTGTCTGGGCCAAGACCGGGACATATGAGGCTGGCGATACGGCGCTGGCCGCTCTTGAATCCAGCGAGACGGTGACGGTCACTCAGGATCAGTGGATCGTGTTCGATCCGGCGGATGACCCAGAAATCGGGTTGATATTCTATCCGGGCGGGCTGGTCGAGCCGGGGGCGTATGCACCGGTCCTGCATCAGATTGCCGAAGAAGGGGTGCTGGTCGTCATCACACCGATGCCGCTTAACCTGGCTATACTCAACACCAATGCCGCCAGCAGCGTCATCGACGCATACTCTGATATTTCAAGCTGGATACTTGCCGGTCACTCATTGGGCGGGGCCGCTGCCGCCATCTATGCCGAAAACAACCCTGAATCGATCAGTGCGCTTGTCTTCTGGGATTCGTACCCTCCTGAAAGTGCCGATTTATCTGACAATGACATCCCGGTGCTGTCTATATATGGCACGATGGATGGCACTCCAAACACAGACAATTTCGACGCTCGCCGCCACCTTGTGCCAGGGGATACCATGTTCATCGGCATCGAAGGCGCGAACCATGCCCGGTTCGGTGATTACGGCCCGCAGAAAGGCGACGTGGCCGCGACGATCAGCATGGATGAACAACACGACATTGTGGTCGACATCATGCTCGACTTTATTGATCGAATCTCGTCAGACACCTCGGCCCCCTGATTTCACCCCCGCGCCCATTTTGACGTAACTGAGCGCGGGAGCGTTTCGATACGATCCAGGCGCACACAATCGATTTTCTACACCGGGAAGTGAAATATGTACGACCAATCACCATATACACAGAACTTCGTTTCAGTCAGCTTTTTCGAAGCAATCTACGAGACGGATCACGCTAAGCAAGTTCTGCTGTGGGAATCAAGAACAGATGCACAAGGAAAAACTACGTTATTCACGGTTCTTGATAAACAAGAGGTCCGAGTGGGCTCTCTCCAAGAGTTCTTGTTGTCGCAACGGATTAATACGACATTGTCGATCCGGCACAGTGTGAACATTATTTTGAATAGTGTTTCTAAAAAGGCAGAATTGGTGGAATATTTCATGACGACCTCGGAAACCCCACCACATAAGGTGCAAACCAAACTAACACTGGTTGTTGACGATAGGGAATATAAAACCGAAGAGTGTGACACACTAACTGATGCTATGTGGGAACTACATGAAATCGTTGGTGAGGACGTAGAGTGGAGTCTATGTACTTGCTATGATTGTTTCTATTGCTCTCAAGCGTTTAATAGCCCACGGTATGATGACCGGGATGGCTATCGCTGCTATCGGGAGGATCAAATAGCGCTTAATGAGGTCCGACAGAAACACAAGTTTGCCAGTGCCGATGCGTTACTGAGCGGACACTACTTTGTGCATGCATTTCATACGTGTGCTGCATGGAAAGACAATGACTGACACCATTTGTCGATAGATTCGAACAATAGCAAATTCTCTCTTAATCAATAGATCACTGATACGAGTCAGTAGGATCATAACAGCGGGAGCGTTCCGATACGATCCATACGCACACAATCGATTTACCTTGCGCCTATCCGGGTTTTGGGAGCACACCGGACGATCAGGAGGGAGCAATTCATGGAACCATTGGAATTGTCGTTAGAACTCGAACGCAAAGACTTCACAAGAATCATACGATGGAACCTGCTTCGCCTGCGACCCTTACTGGTAGGCTCATTGCTTATGGCGTTTGCGATGGTTGTATGGTATATAGCATTGACCACAGTAGCAGAAAATCACCCAGAGGTGATTGGTGCCTTCTATTGTTGTCCAACCATTTTGATGTTCCCCGCCGTTCTCTATTGGATTATTCTGCCTATCACTATCGGTATACGATCAAAAAAGATGCACGATAAAGAAGCGCCAATAACCTGGATTCTGGATGAAGAGCATTTGCAGATTAGTTCAGCCTCGACCGAGGTAAAACACAAGTGGTCGAAATTCAAAAGAGTTATCGAGACAAAAACCGATTACTGCTTTCTGTCGACTGGAAAGCAGGCTGTTCAGTTCATGCCAAAATCATGTTTCGAATCGGTGGAACAGGAACAACGCTTCCGCCACATCATAGAAACCGGGGTTGGAGCTATCAAGCAAAAGGGAATCAAGCGTCCGGCTCAAGGCGATGAAATTCTCTGAACACACCGCAAGACACTTGGAAAAGAATAAACCTGTTGCGGCGATAATCACTCCAAATCGTGATAATCACCGTGCGTGGGTAGCTGTATATAAACTAACTGAGCGTTCTATTTCCAAAAGATTACATCCAACAAAGAAGTATATTGTCAGAAGAATTGAAGTCAGCGAAGAGTATTTGCAGAAATATGAAGATGGCTTTGATTTAGTGTATAGCCATTGTACAGAAACGGAAATAGTGTATATCGAAAACGATGAAGAACTCGAAGAGGTTCTTGGAAGATGGGTGCCAGATTTGAATGTATTCAAGCCATCGTGGCAGGTAGACTATCCGTTTTAATAGTTTGTTTAGTATGAAAGGCTGTGATTGTTACACACACAATCGATTTAGCTACACCACCGCAATCCCCAGCATCAGCCGCGGCCTCGACGCCGCCTGCCACGCCAGCGCCAGCGCGATCACCGTGTCGTCATGTAATCCCGGCGGCGCGAAATAGCGCGTGTGGCCCGTGTGCCGCACGATATCGTAGGTATACGATCCCAGCTCCCCGATCAGCACCGGGTCGGGCATCAGGAGGACGTCCTGCTCCTCGATGGCCTTCACCAGGTTCTCGATCAGCGGGCCTTTGCTCTTGGGCGTCGTCATAAATGCCTCGACCGGCAGGCCCATATCACGCAGCGCCTCGATGTTCGGCTCACCCATCGCGTTGGCTTCGGCCAGGATCGTCTCGACCTGCCAGTGCTTCGCCAGCTTTGCGATCCGCTCGCGCTGCGTCACCCAGTTCGACTCGCTGAAGCGGTCGAGCGCCACCAGCCAGGGCGCGGACGACCGGTCGGCGTCGATCACCGCCAGCGCGGTAAAGTCGACGTAGCGCCCGAAGTCGACGCCCATGTAGGTGCGATGCCCCCGGATCGGCTGCGGCGGCGGATCGAGGGGGACGGTCGCCGCCTGCTTGACGCCGCGAAAGACCGTCCCGCCGTCCTCGATGAATTCGGCCAGATATTCCTGCTGAAACGTCCGCGCCGGGAGAATCGCCTTCATCTGGTCGAGTTCGCCCGGCAGGATGATCGTGTTGGCCGAGGTGGGATATCGCCACGACTGCCAGTGCGGGATCAGCGGGTCCTGCCCGCGCTGGAAGGCTTCCCAGAACCAGTTGCGACCGCAGGGGGTGGAGATCAGCAGCGCCCGGCCCTGCCGGTCGGAGAGGGCGGGGAGCAGCACCGCCTCCCAGGTCCGCCGGTCGACGTAGGCCGCCTCGTCGACGATCACGAGGTCGAGGCCGACCCCGCGCAGCAGGTCGGGATTGTCGGCGGTCTTGACCGTAATCGACCCGCCCCCCGGCAGTTCGATATAGCGTTCCGCTTCGCGCTTCATCTCCCATTGATCTTTGAACGCGGCCTTGAGAATCAGCCAGGGGTGGAAGGCCAGCGAATACGACGGGGCCACCCACCATACATCCCGATGCCGGTTGGCGGCGGCTAACTGTGCCATCCGCAGCCCCATCGACGTTTTGCCCCATCGACGCCCGCAGGCGACGACCTTGAACCGCGCCGGGTGCAGGGCAATCGACAGCTGATCGCGGCGCAGGGAGTGGATCAGGCGGTGCGCCGGTTTCGTTTTTTCGGCCATAGGTCTCCTTTGGGACGAATCAAACGATTCCAGAGTCACAAAATAGATGCGACGTTTTCACCCCCTCCCAGCAGCCGTAAAACGGCTGCCCCCTCCCCCTCAAGGGAGAGGGAACGGATACCGGTATGGTTGAGGTTGAACATAGAGGTGGTCACCCGGCAACTGGTGAGGGAGAGGACGCGGGCGGCTCGCCATCCGGCTGATGACCGTGCGATGAAGCCTTTGGCAGATTCGTTTTTCGCGCGGTGCCGCCCACGCCTGTATTCCCGGCCCCAAAAAGCCGAACGCCCCACACCCGATCAATCGCTGATCGACTGCGGGGCGCTCATCTCCCGGCGTGCCTGCGGGCCAACAGGCTGCGTAGAACTTACGTTCTATGATTATTTTACCATGTTTCGATATTAAGTCAATCGCGGGGCGTCGAACGTGTGCTCGACGGATGGTTAGAATGTCCTAACCTATATTCGAAAAAAGTCGCAGAGGCGGACCTCCCGGCCCGCCTCCGTCTCTTTCCCCCGACAACCGATCTTCTGATTGCCAAACCCGGCCCACCCGGATTCAATGAAAGAGAACCAACGCGATGATGCCCAGCATCAGCAGTATTGTCAGCCCGACCAGCACGCCGACCAGGATCGCCGCCTGACTGCCGTAGTCGGTGCGATAGGGGTCGACGTCGTCACCCAGTTCGTGATCGTGCGCGCACATCGCCACGGGGCGCTTCAAGACGACCCGGTCGCCGTCGAGCTTGGCGGCCATCGACCAGCCTGCGCGGGCTTCCTGTTCGAGCATCGCCTGGATTTTCCCTTTGCGGTCGAAGCCATAGAGCGCGCTCCTGACGATCTTGTACTCCCAGGCTGCGCCATTCTGATGCTTCAGCATATCAAGCATTGCGGCTTCTTCTTCCCGCTTTTTTGCGGCGTTGGCGGCAGCAATCGCTGCCGACGTGCCCCCGGTTACCCCACCAATCCAACCCATGATTTTTCTCCTGACGACATCCAAATCTGTCCCGATAATCTGCTATGCTTCCAATTATGCCCGATTCGACCGCTGCCCTACCGCACACAGTGTGGGTTTATTGACAGGTGTATAATGACGGAGACGAATCGACCCGTTTTTACCCAACATCCACCGGAGGAATGACCAACATGAGACGTAACACACAGCTAATCGCCATCCTGATAATCCTGTTCCTGGCCGGGTGCGTCGAAGACAGCCCGGCGCCGGGCTGCGCAAAGGGATTCGGGATGGGGGGATGCTTCGGGAAGACGATCATCACCGGTATCCAGGTCGAGCCAGAGATGGACTGCCTGGAGATCGACGCCAACAACTGCAACGGCGGCGTGCTGGACGTTCGCAACACCTGCGAGGGAACGTTCGTGCTGGATGGGAACGAGATCGGACCGGGAGACTCGGCCACGTTCGACATCGAGATTATGCTGGATGGGAGCTACCGGCTGGTGGAAGGCGACAGCAACTTCTCTGCGCTGGAAGTGAGCGAAGACCTGCCGGTATCGTTCAGCGGGAGTCTGGACGGCCAGCAGGTCGAAATCCGGTATACGCGCACGGCCCCGCTGTGTGAGTAGAGGGCTGCCCCCCTTCGACCAACCTGAGGACGACCGACAACGTTCTTTGTTGCCCAACTCCCCCAACCCCCTTCGGCGCTTCGCGCCACTTCCCCCTTTCAGGAAGCAGATATGGGGCTGGTGGGTTGGCGTGGTTTATTGAACCGGGATTAGCAATTCGGAAGGCTGACGTCCCCCTCTGGGCCTACGGCCCATCTCCCCCAGTTCTGGGGTAGATCAGGATGGAAAATCTGCGCTCAGTCGGGCAGATCGCTCAGCAGATCGAGGAGCGTCTGCCGGTAGTCCTGAAACGCCGCGCGTCCCGCATCGGTGAGGCTGAGCATCGTATTCGGGCGTTTGCCCTTGAACTGCTTGACCACTTCGATATAACCGCCCTCTTCGAGCTTGCTCATATGTGAGGAGAGATTCCCATACGTAAGCCCGGTCTGGTTCATCAGGAATCCGAAGTCGGCACTCTCGACCACGTATAACACCGCGAGGATCATCAGGCGGGCCGGTTCGTGAATCAGCCGGTCGAGGTCGGCGATATGGGCGATCCCGGTCGATTGTTCATCGCTGGTCATGCTGATCCCCCTGCCCGGCGACAGCGCCCTGGTTGTTATCACCGGTCAAGTCGATGGGCGGCAGGGGCGGAGTCGAGCGGATGAAGCGCACCAGCATCACCGTCCCGACGATGAGTATCACCAGCGCCGGGATGCCGAACGTGTACAGCGCGATATCAATATCGAACGTTTTGGTTACGAACATATCCGACGGGACGGTGATCGCATACATCGCCCCGATCAGGTACAACCGCTTGAATTGCAGCCAGTATCCGGCTAACCCGAACACCACCAGAATGTTGGCTAACCACATCAGCGCGATCAGCACTTCGAAGTTGAACCAGGGTGGGCGATACTTGAGCACATAGAGGGTCACCAGGAAAGCGATCACGCCAACCAGCACCGAGGCGACGAGGATCAGTCGCGTCCGCTTGATCTGGATTTTCCGCCTCTCGCCGAACTTCACCCGCCCCAGGCGCGGCACAGTGATAAATCGCTTACCGGCCCACAGCACACCCATCGATACCAGCATCATGCCAATGTAGATACCCATCACCGCCCCTTCCGACAGCCCCGTCCGGGCAATCCGGGTGTTGATTGCCATCGCCATCAGCAGCAGCCCCAGGTAGATATCCCAAATGCCATCGCTGTATACCGATTTCCACGCCTTCGCTTCGAGCTGTTTGAGGCTCATCTTTTCAGTCATCATTTACTCCGCATATTGGTGCAAATAACTTTGTATTGATAAATCGCTTTGTATCGCAAAGTATTTTGTATCATTATATTCAGGAATCCGTAAAATGTCAATTAACTATCGCCTTCTATCGGCAAGTTTTGTTATATACTGGGGATAAATATCCTTTTTAGCTGAGAGTTGGTAACAATGAGTGGTTATCTGGACACTTATACCGAGTCTCATGCGCTGCTGGTTGGAATTGACGACTACGAACATCCCGTTTTTCAGCCCCTGGGCAATGCCCAACTCGATGCGACAGATCTGGCCGATCTCCTCGCTGGCAAACCCTACTACTTTTATACTCATCTGCTGCTTGGCAGCGATGCAACCAGGCAGGCTGTGCTCGATGCTCTGTATGATCTGCGTAATGTCGATGAAAACAGTCGGGTGATCTTCTACTTTGCCGGACATGGCTACAACATCCCTGATCGTTTCGGCCATGAGACCGGCTACCTTGCCTGTACTGAAACGATTCCCCAGCGTGACTTCACCGCCCTTGAACTCGAAGAAGTGATGGATTTACGCCGCTTCTCGGCAGCGAAACATATTGCTTTTATTTTCGATTCCTGTTTTAGCGGGCAGGCTCTTGGTATGACCCGCCTGCGCAGTGCCGCCGATCGATTCATCGAGCGCCGCGCATACCAGGTGCTCAGCGCCGGGGCCGGGGATCAGGCGGTTTCTGACCGGCGTTCCATGACTCGATTGCTGCTGCACGCGCTGGACCCGGAATGCACCTCTGATTGTCTGCGCTTTAATGCTGTTGGCCTGTATGTGCAGGAGCAGATGGCGCTCGATACTAAAAACACGCAGATACCGCAGTTTGGGCATATCGAAGGCAGTCAGGGCGGCGATCTGGTATTCTACGAACCACCCGAAGTCCAGCCCATCGATCTGCTTCCTGCGCGCCTGCGTCGCGGCCTGACTCATGGAGACCCCGATACGCGTTACTTTGCTATTGAGCGGGCAGAGAAACTCCTCGATGATCCGCAGTATGGATCGAATATCCGGGCGGTGCTTGACTCCATGCACACCGACGATCCCCACCGCGAAGTGCGCCGCCGGGCCTACGAAGCACTGCATCCGCCGCCCCCCGATACGTCGATGCCGCTTGCTATCGGCGCGAAGCGGCCAGCTGTTGATGTGACGACACCACACGATGATGAGGAACCTTCGCCTGCACCACGCGCAAAGCAGAAGTCGAAAACCCGCTGGCCGCTGATCATCGGGTTGGGCCTGGGCGGACTTGCTGCGGTGATCTGCGGGATGGTCGGACTGGGGCTGATATTCCCCGGTTTGTGGTCAACTGCTCCACAGGTGGCGTTGAGTACGGACACCCCGCCGCGGCCAACCGATACACCTGTGCCTTCGATCACACCTATACCAACTTTGAGCGATGCAGAACGTGATCAACTTGCGTTGAGTGGAGCCGTCGAATCAAACGCTGAATGGACTCCGGTGATCGATGACATGGATGGAGTCGAGATGGTGCTCGTCCCGGCGGGCTGCTTCCCGATGGGCAGCACCGAGGAAGAGATCGATTATGTGATGGAGTTGTGCATTGCTCTCATGGGTATCGATGAGTGTCATCGCTGGTGGTACGACAACGAGATGCCACAGCATGAAGTCTGTCTTACGCAGGCATTCTGGATTGACCGGTACGAGGTAACCAACGAGCAGTATCTCCCTGGCGAGGTTGGGGCTGATATTAATTACCCGGTTGATCGTGTGGTCTGGACTGAAGCTGCCGTCTACTGCCAGGATCGTGGCGCTCGTCTGCCTACGGAAGCTGAGTGGGAATACGCTTCGCGCGGGCCTGATGGATTGATGTATCCGTGGGGAAATCTGTTTGACGGTAATCTGACAAATTACTGTGACGTGACCTGCGAGAAAGAATGGCCGGATCCGGCTTTTGACGATGGTTACAATCACACCGCCCCGGTTGACGCGTTTCCTGAGAATATCTCCTGGGTAGGGGCCTACAATATGAGTGGTAATGTATGGGAGTGGGTCAGTGACTGGTATGCTATGAACTACTACTGGACGCTGGCTGATGGAGTTGCCAACCCACAGGGGCCAGACTTAGGCTCCCAGCATTTGCAGCGGGGTGGCTCTTGGGCTTCTGCTCCTTACTTAGTCCATTCTGCGATGCGGTATGTGCCAGAGGATTACACAACAGCCTATGGAAATGGCTTCCGCTGCGCCCGTACATACAAACCATCCACTGACATGCCAATCCCGACTCCGGTACCGACTCCACTCCCAACGCCGACCCTGACGTCGGTCGATGTTCCTGAGGAAATCGAAATGTTCGCTTTTGATGGCGTCTATGAAAACTACGAGTGGGAGATGTATATCGATATTGTCGACGGTGTCCCGATGGCATTGGTTCCGGCTGGTTGCTTCCGAATGGGCAGCACTGAGGAAGATATCGACCAGGCAATGCAGTCATGCGTGGAGGCGTTCGGCGAGGACTCATGCGACCTGTATTGGTTCGAAGATGAAATCCCGCAGAACATAATCTGTTTTGATGATCCATTCTGGATCGACGTGTATGAAGTCACCAATGAGGATTTTGACTACTTTGGTGGCGAGGCTGAATTGAGCAGTTACTGGACAGATGATGATCTTCCCCGCGAACGGATTACCTGGGAAGAAGCGGCGGCTTTCTGCGAACTGCGCGGGACCCGTCTGCCCACTGAAGCGGAGTGGATATACGCCGCTCGCGGGCCTGATGGGTGGCTGTATCCATGGGGAAACGATTTTGACGGGTCATTGACCAATTATTGCGATGCGCAATGCGACTACGAATGGGCAGACCCTGAATTTGATGATGAATATAAATATACAGCCCCGGTCGATTCTTACCTGTATGGTTTCTCCTGGGTGGGTGCTTATAATATGAGCGGGAACGTATGGGAGTGGGTAAACGACTGGTATGCCTATGATTACTACGACTATCTCTGGGACTTTGATGCGAATCCACAGGGTCCGCCAGATGGCGACTATCGGGTCATGATGGGTGGCTCATGGCGCGATATCGATGTGCACGTTCGCGTTTCTAACCGGGTTGGCCTCGATCCGACCTATGCAGACGATGATATCGGCTTTCGCTGCGCAAGGTCTTATCGGTGAAGTATGTCGACCTGCGGTCGACTGTCAGGCTCAGTGACCCCTCGCCGCGCCGACCTGCTCCATGTCGGGGAGCTTGCAGGCCAGTTCCTTCGGGTTGTGGAGAAGCAGCGGCAGGTGCCGGTTGCAAATGAAGTGATGTTCCCCCTTGAACACAAACTGGATCAAAGGCACTTCCTCGTCGGTGCGCTCGCAGTACAGGCATTGAATCCGGTCTTGATTTTCAGGCACTTGTTTCTCCGTCGGGTAGGCCATCTGATATAATCCTACTGAAGGTATCTCATACAATCAGTTGGTATCAACCTCGCATCTTTTCCGCGATTCCAGCATCTAAAGAAGTAACAAACCAACCGTTTCTTCTTTAGAATCTCCTTCTTGCACAGCCCGAAAGGGCAGATCGGGCGAGATGGCTCAGGGGCGGGCCGTCTCGCCTGACTGTTTTATAACCAACAGCTTACAAACTCGATCCCCGGCTCAGCGGTTGGTGTATCATGGAATCAAACCGTTCGATCAGCAGTGAATGGATGAGCCGATATGCTCCGCGCCCTGTTCCTCACACTTTCAAATGCAAAATGGGCCGAGAAGATCGTCACCACCTGGCCGGTCGCCCGCCGGATGGCGCGCCGATTCGTCGCCGGGGAGCGGGCCGAAGAAGCCATCGCAGCGATCCGCGAACTGAACGCGCAGGGCATCCCCGCCACCGTCGATATTCTCGGCGAAAGCATCGACGATGCGCTCCAATCCGCCGCGATGATGCAGTCCTACCTCAGTTTCATCGACCTGATCGAGCAGGAAAAGTTAGATGCATGGCTCTCGGTTAAGCTCACCGCGCTGGGAGTCGACATCGACGCCGGGCTGTGCCGCGCCAACCTGCGGACGATCCTCACCCGCGCCCGCGAAGCCGGAATCCGGGTTGCCATCGACATGGAAGGCAGTCATTATACACAGCGCATCCTCGATACGATCCGCGCCTTTCGCACCGAGGGCTTCGACAACATCCGGGCGGTGATCCAGGCGTACCTCTATCGCAGTGATGAGGATATCAGGGCGCTGTGCGATGAGGGAATCGGCGTACGCCTGTGTAAAGGGGCCTATAAAGAACCGCCCGACATCGCCTACCCGCGCAAGGCCGATGTCGATGCCGCCTACCATCACCAGATGCTCGCCCTGCTCAACGCCGCGAAAGCAGGCCGGGGCTATCCGGGTATCGCCACCCACGACGAAAACCTGATCGACGCAGCAAAGCAGCATGCGACAGAGCATCAGATCGCCCTCGACAGGTTCGAGTTCCAGATGCTTCACGGCGTGCGCCGCGACTTACAGCACCAGCTTGTCGAGGAAGGGTACCGGATGCGGGTCTACGTGCCGTTCGGGGTGGCGTGGTATGCCTACTTCATGCGTCGGCTCGCCGAGCGCCCGGCCAATCTCTGGTTCTTCGTGCGGAACCTGTTCAGGGAGTAGCCCTACCCGCAAAGACCGGCTGCTTGATCTCGCCCGGCACGGCCACGACAGAGTCATCGCGCGGCCTGTACAGGACGAGCGCCAGCCCGATCCCGGCCAGCACCGCCGCCGACATCATCGAATCGCCAAGCCAGATGAGGAGGGCGTGCCTGCCCGCGTCGATCATCAGCGGCACCAGCACGCGGGAGATCAGCGCGATGGAGACCGGAAGCAGCAGCCCGATCACCTGTCCGCGCCATGATCGCGCCCGCAGGAGCAGCAGCGGCCCGACGACCATGAAGGTCAGGAACAGGGCGAGCACATAGAAGGGGTAGACCGGCAGGTCGCGCAGGAGATACCCGGCATAGAAATCCGAATCGAAGGTCCAGACGCTGTAGGCCCCGATCACCAGCAGCAGCGCGTGTGAGTGATGTCGGCGCGCCAGCGGCAGACCCAGCATCACCGGCAGCAGCATCATTCCCGCCAGGTTTGCCAGCCCGGTCAGCGCCCCGACTGCCAGCACGAGCAGTCCTTCTTTGTGGAGAACGGTGTAATAATAGAAGCGCCCCATCGATACGAGGATGATCGCCGCGATCAGCCCGGCCAGCGCCACCGCCAGCTTCGGGAAGCGCCGATCCCGTGTGTACTGCCAGCCCATAAAGCCAATCACCACCCAGACGGGGATCATCAGGAGGAGCAGCGCCGCCTGCCGGTTGACGGCGGTGCGGCTCTCGATCAGATCGGCCACCCGCAGCCCGATCGTCACCAACCCACCGACTATCAGCAGGCCCAGCACGAACAGTCCCCAGGCGGGCAGTTCCTTCCTGGCAATCATCACGACCAGCACGGCGATCAGCGCCAGCCCCAGGCCGACCATTGCCGCCGTTCCGAGCGGGTAATAGCTGCGGCTGACCGCCAGCAGGATTCCCGGCACCACCGCCAGCCCGATCTCCCACCAGGGTAAGGGTTTGACACCCCGATCTATCGCCATGATACCCCCCTTTATCGCGTCCACGTGCTCGACCGGGGCCGAGCGCAGCAGGTCGATCAGTGTTTGCAGCCACAGCCGGATCAGCCTGCCCTGCCTGACGGCGTCGCGGCACTGATCGCGGAACAACTGCACCATCGATTCGCCGTACTCGCGGCGGTGAGATCGCGGGTAGGCAAACAACAGCCGCCGGTAGATCGCCTCCGACCGCCTGACCGGGTCGACCGTTGGCCGCGCCATCAGGCCGTCCCGCCGAGCAGGGGCTTAGAACGGGCAAGGCTGACCAGATGGGCCAGCCGCTCGACTTCGGCGGCCAGCACCGCCTGCCCGAAAGAGGTCAGCCGGTAGTAGCGCCGCCGCTCGTCGTCGAGATCGGAGTTGGGCCGTTCCTCGCTCTCCTCGATCAGCCCGGCTTCGAGCATCCGCTTGATCGACCCGTAGAGGGTGCCCGGCCCCATCTTCACCTGCCCGCCGGAGATCGCCTCGACCGATTTCATGATGCTGTAGCCGTGCTTCTCGCCGTCGGCGAGCGCCAGCAGGATGTGGAATACGGCGGGCGTGAGCGGGAGCATTTCCTGTGGATTCACCTGGATTGAGCCAGTCACGGGCTATCCCTCCGACTATATCAGCGGTCGATATACTATATCCGTCACCGATATAGTATATGATTTCGCGGCGGGAGTCAAGGGGCATACAATGATTCCATCACCGGAATATTCCACCCGCATTAGATCGGTGTCAGATTCCGCCTTCCGGTTGCAACGATCCCCCGACCTGTGCATCCTATATGTATAGGAATCAGGAGGTAATGCTATGGACTTGAACCTGGGTATGACCGGGCTCGGCAGCGAGCCTTACGACGTAATCATCATCGGGGGCGGCCCGGCGGGGGCATCCGCTGCGATCTACACCGCCCGCGCCGATTTGAAGACTCTCGTGATCGACAAGGGGCTGACCGCCGGGGCGCTGGGCGTCACGGCCAAAATCAGCAACTACCCCGGCATCGTCGGCCCGGTGACCGGCGCGGAGATCGTCGAGATCATGCGCCAGCAGGCCGAATCCTTCGGCGCGGAGTTCCTCGTCGACAAGGTCGTCGGCATCGATCTCTCGTCCGATCCCAAAATGGTGCAGGCCGGGACAGGCGTCTTCTATACAAAAACGCTGATCCTCGCTACGGGATCGATGGGCCGCACCAATTCGGTGAAAGGCGAAGAAGAATTACTGGGGCGCGGCGTGAGCTACTGCGCCACCTGCGATGGCGCTTTCTTCCGGGGCCGCGACGTGGCCGTGATCGGCAACAACGACGAGGCGCTCGAAGAAGCATTGTTCCTCACGAAGTTCGTCAACCACATCACGCTGATCGTCCCGACGACGGAGCTGAAAGCCAGCCCGCATCTGGTCGAGGAGATCGAGGCCAGCGATAAGGTCGACATCCGCATGGGCACCCGCCTGAAGGAAATCCAGGGAGAGCAGAAAGTCGAGGGGGTGCTGATCCACCCGCGCGGCGGTGACCCGGAGGTGATCCCGGTGACCGGGGCATTCGTCTATCTACAGGGCGGACAGCCGATCACCGATTACCTGCTCGGCCAGATGGAAGTCAAAGAGGGCGGCTGCCTGGTCGTCGACCGGGAGATGGAGACCTCGATCCCCGGCGTGTATGCAGTAGGCGATCTGCTGTGCCAGCACATCAAGCAGGCGGTGATCGCCGCCGCCGATGGCGTTGTCGCCGCGATTGCCATCGAGCGCCGCCTGAGCGGGCGTGAAAAGTCCCGCGTCGACTGGAGTTAGGTTGTTCATCCGAAAACAAAGAGCGGAGCACCTCTTTCGAGATGCCCCGTTTTTTCTTGTTTTTCCTTTGCGTCCTCTGCGCTCTTTGCGGTTCATCTTGCACCCGCCAACCCGCCGATCACTCCTGCTTCGTACGATATCCGGCAGGCCGATGATAATTATGCCCCACAACCCCCGCCGATTGCCGGGATCACCCGCAGAACAGTCTTATCGTCGACAGGAGTCTCCAATCCGTTCATATAGTGGATATTCTGCTTGCCCATAAAGATACGAAAATAGCTGCGAAGCCTGCCGCCAACGAGCATCTGCTTTTCCAGTTCAGGATACTGCTGCATGATATTTGACAGCACTTCCTCGACGGTCGCACCGGGAGCCGATATCTCCTCATTGCGCCCCGCAAAAGAGCGTAACATCGTTGGGAGAATGATTGTAGCCATCGCCATGTTCCTTTCAGTAGTGTATCCTGTCACGATACACCACCCTACATAATGAAGATATATCGCCGGTCTGGTGAAATTCAATGTGACGGTAATTTTAATCACTCTCTTGACATATCGACAGCGGTCGATATAATAAAGATATGCAGAGAGAAGTCGATACCGTAGAATTTGCCAAGGCCATCGCCGACGAGACCCGCCAGCAGATCATGAAGCATCTCTGCTGCGTCTGGCTGACCGTCGGCGAAGTGGTCGAGAAGCTCGATGGACGGGTCAACCAGCCTACCGTCAGCCACCACCTGAAAAAGCTGGAGGATGTCGGGCTGGTTCACGTCCGGCAGGAAGGACGCCAGCGGTTCTACACCCTCAACCAGCGCCGGGTGACCTTCTGCTGCGGCAAGCTGATCCGCTCCTTCGCGCCTGACTACCGTGACGAATACGGCGTGTAACAGGATATTTTTTTGTCAAGAAGTATTGATACTTATCAATGTATTGTGAAGGAGTATTCCATGTCAGACAGTAAAACAGAAATCCGCGACTCCGTACGCGACTATTACGCCTCGGCAATCAAACTCGCCGGACAGTCATCCTGCTGCGGGGACGGGGAGCAGTATGACGGGGCGCAGTTCTATGACCCATCGGTGATCGATGTGATGCCGGTCGATGTCGATGTCACCTCGTTTGGCTGCGGCGACCCGGTGACGATTGCTTCGCTCAAGCCCGGCGATACCGTCCTCGATCTGGGCAGCGGGGCGGGCCTCGACTGCTTCCTCGCGGCTAAACAGGTCGGCGAGACGGGGCACGTGATCGGGGTCGACATGACGCCGGAGATGCTCGAAAAGGCCAACGCCAACCGGGATAAGCTCGGCGCGGACAACGTCGAGTTCCGGCAGGGGCACATCGAAGCCCTTCCCGTTGATGATGCCACGGTCGACGTGGTGATCTCCAACTGCGTGATCAACCTCTCGCCCGACAAAGCCGCCGTATTCGCCGAGACGTTCCGGGTGCTGAAGCCGAGCGGACGCCTTTCGGTCAGCGACATCGTCACCGAGGGTGATTTCACCCCGGAGCAGCGCGCCGAAGTCGATGCCTGGGCCGCCTGCATCACCGGGGCGGTCGATGTGGATGAGTATCTCACTTTGATCCGCGAGGCCGGGTTCGTCGATATCGAAGTCGTCAGCAAGGTCGAATCCGACAGCACCTTCCTGGGTGAGAAGGCCAGTCTGCCGCGCGTCTACTCGGCGCGGATCACAGCGACCAAACCCACGAACTGATGTGTATCGGAAGCAAAACGGGCGGCACGATGGCCGCCCGTTTTCAATTCGCCACTACCCTGATACCGGCTCCGGCTCGAAAATGGTGAACCTTACCCCGGTCAGCTCCTCGGAAAGCGCCCACAGCTTACGCGCATCATCGATATTGTGCGAAGCAGCGCTCGATTCCACCTGTTTCGGATAACCATGCATTTCCAGCATACGGCTCGGCCCATAGTATCCCCCGGCAGCAGCTCCCTCGGCGGCGGCAGCATACAATGTCGGCAGTGTGCCCATCGGCGGGTGCTGCGCGAAGAAATTGTTGAAAAACCGGAGCCCGGCTGAATACACCTGCAGGTTGGTTTCCGTCCAGCCCGGATGAGCGGCAGTCGCCAGCGTATCATATCCGGCGGCGGTTAATCGACGCTGAAGCTCGTAGGTAAACAGCAGATTCGCCAGCTTGCTCTGCCCGTAGGCCAGCATACCTGCATACCCCCTGCCGCCTTCGAACATCAGGTTGTCGAAATTCATGCGGGCGAATCGATGGCCGCCGCTGCTCACATTGACCACCCGACCGCCGGGCGACCTGACGATCAGGTCGATCAGCAGGCCGGTCAGCGCGAAATGGCCCAGGTGATTGACCCCCAGGTGCATCTCGAAACCGTCTTCAGTTTTGCCATAGGGCACGTTCATGATCCCGGCATTGTTGATCAGCACGTCGAGCCGGTCGACTTTTGCCCTGAACGCGCTGGCGAACTCCCGCACCGAGGCCAGGCTGGCTAAATCGAGCATAACGAATTCCACCTGGGCATCCGGGATGTCGGCTTTGATGTCATCCAGCGCCGTCTGTGCCCTGTCCATACATCGGCAGGCCAGGATGGTCTGCGCACCCTTCCGGGCAAATTCTCGCACCGTCTCCAACCCGATACCGCTGTTGGCCCCGGTGACGATCACCACTCTGCCTGTTTGATCCGGCATGTCGGCGGCTGTCCAACTCTTCTGTCCGTTATTCTGCTTGCTCATCGATTTCACTCCGCGCGGATTGTTAGTATCAGAGGTCTATTATTGCTGCTTCGATGCTGCCAATGCCCTGGCTTTCAGCGCCAACACCAATCGATCCATCTGCTGCATCTGGGTCAGTTCATCGGGCTCCTGTGGTGTCAGTGTCTCCGCGTCCTGTTTGTCGAGCAGATCGACGGCCCGCTCACGCAGGTCTGCGGATGTCGAAGGCCAGCACCTCGCGCGGCGTGGCTTTTTCGACCACAAACGAGAGAAAGTGATCGTATACCGGTGATAGTGGTGCTGCGTCCATACTGTCTCCCTGTAACTACACTCTGATTGTACCTGATTTCACCCCGCGCGGCTTTTTCGTTTATACTGGCTGGCGGTAGTAAATAGAAGCACCGTTGTTCACCGAAAAACTGCCGAGGGACATATAACATGTCGAAACGTTCGTGGGTCAAAGCCAAAAAAGCACATGATATTATGATCTTTGGCGCCGTGGGTCTTTCCCTGGCGATTCTGAGCGAGGTCATTTACCTGCTGTTCGGCGTGAGACTCTTTGCGAAATGGCCTCAAACACGTTTTCTCATGCTCTTTGCCGGATCGATCCTCTTTGTAGTTGGCCTAGTCGTGTGGCTGAGGAACCGCGTTGGGACAAAGTGGCAGCCCATGTCGATCCGGGTGCTTGAAGGTCATCAACGCACCGGGCCTATCGCCATCGGGGAGGACGGCGTGCGGATCGGGGCGACCCGCAAAGGGAAGTCGATGTTCTCGGAGCGCGGCAAAATCCCCGACAGCTACTGGTATATTATCTTTGATGCCGGGGCATGGGTTCTCAAGAATGTAACCCATGATCTGGATGCCTCGGTCAACGGGCAGCCGGTGCTGGAAGATCATCAGGTCTTGCAGCCGGGCGATCAGGTGAAGATCGGCGACATCCTCCTGGTATTCGATACCATCAGCAAGAACGAGTCATCGTAAATCGTATTTGTAACGGTGCCATTACACCCCACACGGTGTCCATCGACTCTCCCCTCATTCCGTGTATAATGGTCGGCATACTCTATCGAGGAGCCAGCCATGATCGATGCTATCCGTACAGCCGAAGACCTCAGCAAGCTCGATACCGACGGCCTGATCACATTTCTCACCAGCGGGCGTGACGATACCGTCGAGATGTGGAACGCGTGGCGCGAGCTGACCAGCCGCTCGCCGCTCGACTTCTCCGGCGTGGCGATGCGCGGCGTCGATCTGCCCGAAATCGACCTCCGCTGGATGATCCTCTCCGGCGCTGACCTGTTCGAATCGGATTTGCGCGGGGCGCAGTTCTACGAAGCCGATCTCACCCGCGCCATGCTCGACGGCTGCACGCTCGACAAGGCATCGTTTCGTAAAGCCAACCTGAGCGGTGCCTGCCTCGACGGTGCCACCCTCCACGATGCCGATCTCTACGACGCGGTGCTGTGTGAAGCCGATCTCAGCGAGGCCGATCTGGGCGGCGCGCGGCTCGTCCGCGCCCAGCTTTGCAGTGTCGATCTGCGCTGGGCGAACCTCGAAGGGGCCAACCTGCGCTGGGCCAATCTGCGCGACGTGCAGCTGTCGGGGGTGGGGTCGATGGAAGGGGTCGAGCTGTACGAGGCGTCTTTCTCCGGCATTCTCAGTCTGCGCTACAAGCAGCTTCTCGGCCCGAACCGCCGGGCGAAAGGGCTGCGTCGATTCTGGCTGCGGCTCACCAACCGGCTCTACGAATCGTCGATCCGCGAGGAGCAGATCGGTCACTTTTCCGAGGCGATGGATGTGTTCGCCAGTCTGAAAGGATATTTCGAAGATGCGGGCGACTATGAGGCCGCGAACTGGGCCTACATCCGCGAAAAGACGATGCGCAAATTGTGGCGCACGCCTAAAGCCTTTCGATGGCTGTACCCGCGCTGGCGCGGCCACAAGGCTTATCGTTATCGTCCCGATCTCTTCGAATGGCTCACGCTGGAATTCGCTGAAAAGATTGCCAACTATGGCAACAGCCTGCTGCGCCCGGCTTTCTGGCTGATCGTCCTGATCGCCCTTTTCGCCATCGTCTACTGGGCAGGCGGCATGCTGACCGTCACGCCGGGCTGCTCCTACTCCGAGGTGTCGGGCACTTTCCGGACGATCTGCCGCCCCACCTACAATTTCTTCGATGCACTCCTGTTTTCGCTTGCGTCAATGTCGACCGTCGAGATCAGTTCTGTACGGCCCTATGTCGCCAATGTGGGCGTTCTTACCAGCCTCGAAGCCCTGCTGGGGATCACCCTCACTGGCCTCCTCGGATTTGTCCTGGGGAATAAGCTGCGTTATTCATGATCGCCCTCTTGATGGATAGTTACCGGTAGCGATTCGCCATCTACTGGATGAGTGACATGGTAAGCCATGTCGCTGAACAGACTCCCCAGATTAGAATCACGCCCGCAAGGAGGGGCTTTCCGTACTTCCCCCGCTGTCCGAACTGATCCATTTTGAGTGCCTGCGTCATCCCCAGAAATATCAGGCTGAGTCCCCCGATCAGGCTGACAAAGCGCAGCATTCTGCCGATCCACTGCCCCGGTTCGGCTCCAACTATTACCCCGAAATACAACCAGGCCATCCACATGCCGAGAAGAACTAACGAGAGCGATTTGAAGGATACCTCGCGCGGGTATTCGTATGTGCGCCAGACCAGCCACGCAGACTCTTTGCGGGTTTCATCAGCATTCTCATCGACCATAATTCTGGCCAGCGTTGGCGTACAATACATGTCAATCACAATCGCAAGCAGCATGAAAACACCGCCGATGACGCCGCTCAGCAAGGCTGGAACTGCCAGCGGGTCATTCGGTGTCAGGATCGCATAGAACAGCCCCGGCACGAAGAGGAGAGCCACCGCCCCGATCAGGAACCAGATATGTGCATCGAACCAGCCCCGGTTTCGATCTCTGTCTCTTCTGTCTTGAGAGGTATATTGAGCGACGAGCTTCATATAACCGTACACAGAATCATTTTTATAAGAATTCGAATCTCGTGCACCTGGATAATGCCTGACAAACTCCCTCAGTGGCAGGTTATTGATGAACTTCGCCACGACAAACGGCATCACGATGCAACCAAGGGTTGCTATCAGGATGTCAGCAATTGACACAACAAGAATCACCGGCGAATCCGCGTTATTCATCAATCGTCTCCTCACAGGTCATGGTGCCTGGTATGTATTCTCTGAATGGATGCCGGACAGGTAGCTTACAGAACATTGATACGGAATGCAATGGCGGTCATTGATGGCCTGCTGGACGCCAGGGCAAAACACTCCTACAATTGTCAGATACTTGCTATCAAATCCTCGGAGGTCTCCCATGTCCACCATCGACGTTCGACCCGTCCGCACAAAGCGCGAAAAGCGCCTCTTCCTGACCTTCCCCTGGTGCATCTACCGCGATGATCCGCTGTGGGTGCCGCCTCTGCTCCCCGAACGCAAAAAAGTCCTCGATCCGGCAAAGGGGGCTTTTTTACAGCATGGCCGTGCCGATTTCTTCATCGCCTGGCGCGATGGTAAGCCGGTCGGAACGATCTGCGCCGGGGAGGATTTCGATGCGAACGAGAGCCGGGGTTTGGGCGAATGCGTCTTCGGCTTCTTCGAATACATCGAAGATTACGATGTGTTCTGCGCGCTCGTCGACAAAGCCGCCGAATGGGGCCGCGAGCGCGGGCTGAAGCGCTTCTTCGGACCTTTCAACCTCGACTATGAAGACAGCTACGGAGTCCTGATCTCAGGTCGCGACCGCCCCCCGGTGCTGCTCTGCGGCCATACCCCGACCTATTATCAGGGCTTCATGGAGCGATACGGCTTCGAACCGGCCCGCGCATTCAACGTCGCCTATGCCCTCGACATCGTCGACAATCCCGACCTGTCCCGCGTCGAACGCCCCGCCCGGCGATTCCGCGACCGGGAGGCGCTGACCGTTCGCGGTGCCGATCTCGTACAGTGGGACGCCGAGATCGACAATGTCCACAGGCTGTTGAATACAGTCCTCACCGGGCCGGATGGAATCCCCTGGGCGCGTGAAGCGGTCGAGGCCATTTTTTCGCCCTTCCGAGAGATCGCCGATCCTGATCTCGTTCTCTTTGCCGAGATCGACGGCGAGGTCGTGGCGCTGTTCGCCGCCGTCCCCAATCTCAACGAGGTGTTCATCCACACCAACGGGCTGCGCTATCCCTGGAACTATGCGGAACTACTGATCCGGCTGCGCAACCCGAAAATCGAATGCCTTGCGCTGAAAAGCGTCCTGATCATGCCCGAACACCAGGAAACGGGGATCGGCGTCGTGCTGATGGACGAGCTTGTTCGCCGCGCCCGCGAAAAGGGCTACACCTGGATCGACTTTTCGATCACCTCCGCCGACAACGCCCACAACACGCCGGGCATGTCGGAAAAGATCGGCGCGGAACTCTACAAGCAGTGGCAGGTCTATACTCGCCCACTGTGACATCCTGATTCTAATCGTATTGTCTGAACCCTATGTGATGTGGTATTGTCCCCAATCGTACTCACTGTCTACGAGTTTTCCATCAGGAGCGATTCCCTTGTCCGATAAAGCCCGGCTGTTCTGGTTCCGTGTTTTTCTCTCCTTTTCGGCGATCTGGATCATCCACTGCCTGTACGCTTACCAGTCGAGCATCAACCAGACGGTGCTGGGCCGCTATTCGCTGCGCTATTTCGTCCTGATCACCGCCGCATCGCTTGCCCTGATCGGTGGGGTGGTTTTCGCCTGTGGAAAACGCGCCGCCGGGTTCGTTGCCGGGGACAATCAGAAAACCAAGGCGATCCTCATCGCTTCATGGCTCCCTGCCGGGATCATCGTCTACGTGGTGATATTCATGCTGGGGCAGAGCAGCATCCGCCAGATGTGGAACCAACTGTACGGCACGGCCTTTGCTGCCGCCACCCTCGCGGCGATCTTCGCTACGCTCGACGCCCTGCGGGTGATCGTCAAAAAGCCCGAATTCTGGATGGTTGTTGTCAGCGTAATCGTTTCGCTGCTGCTGGTTGAACTGGGCCTGCGCTACATGATCCACAATTTCTCAAGGGAATACGACCGGCTCACGCTTTACGATCCTACCCCGATAGACAGATTCACCCTTCGCTACGAACCCCATAATTATGAAGGCTATATCCCGGCACGGGGCTGGACTTCGAACGAGTTTGACGATATGAATAACTCGCTGGGCTTTCGCGGCCCGGAAGTCAAGATACCCAAGCCCGACGGCGTCTACCGGATCGTCGCTGTCGGCGGTTCGACCACTTACGGGACCGAAGTCAACAACTGGTATGAATCCTACCCGGCCCAACTCGAAGAGGTGCTTCGTGAGGATTACGGTTATACCAATGTGGAGGTCATCAACGGCGGGGCCGCCGGATATAACTCATGGGAAACCCTGATCAACCTCGCCTTCCGCGCAATGGATGTCGAGCCTGATCTCGTGATCTTCTACCAGAACACCAACGACGTCCACAGCCGGATCGTCCCCCCCGACCTGTATCGGGGTGATAACTCCGCCCGCCGCACAGTATGGGATCAGGAGATGGTCGATCAGATGTTCAACGCCTGGTATATCCGGATTCCGAGCGCCCTGTGGCGCTTCCTGGGTGTGAACTTCGAATGGTTCGAAAGCCCACGCGGGTTTGGCCTGGGCAAAGTCACCAGCCTGCCCTGCTCAGGGAATTCGGCGGATGAAAGCTGCCTGGGCATGACACCCGAGGCGGCATTGGCGGCCAACCCACCGATCTATTATGAGCGGAACATTCGCAGTATTGTCGGAATATCAGAGAACAATGGGGCGGACATTTTACTGCTGACCTGGGCGAGCAATCCTGATAAGCCCGGCTACTCCGAACGAGAAGAATACCGGGTGGCCTATGCCGAACACAACGAAATCGTCGAACGGGTCGCCAGGGAACTCGACACCCATTTCTATGATTTCGCCTCGGCGATGTCGATGGACCCCGTGCTCTGGGCGGATGGTCGCCACCTGACTGCCGAAGGCAACCGGGTCAAGGCCGAGTTGATCGCCGCCTATATTGACGAAGCGGGGATCATACCCGCGCCATAGATACGCCCCTACTCCACCGGGCAGATCGCTGCCCCGGACAGGTCATCAAGCCGGAACACGATGATATCCTCGTTTTCGGCAACCGGCTTGATGGCAGCGACGGTATCGAGGAACGGTTCGAGTTCGTCCCTGATATCGTCTTTACCCGGCACATAGCGATGCGCCACAACATAGCGGAACCCGTCTGCCCGAAGCTCTTCGACGGCCCCGGTCAGGTCTTGCGAGCAGTCCGGCACTTCGAGGTTGTACCCCACGCAGCAGTGAGCGCATTCCCCTCGATATAGTCGTAGGCGTCAGTCGGCATCCGCGCCGACATCCCCTCAATGATCGGCTGCTCGTGGATCGTTTGCAGCGCCATATAATACTTTGAATACCCGCGCCCCATCGGCACGTCGACGATCGCGCCCTCGCCGTACTCATCGATAAAGCGGTAGGCAGCGGTGATCTCCTCTCCATCGAAAGACCACAGGCCAAAGGGAGTCTGGGCAATCTCGAACAGCATCACGCCGATGACAATCCCGGCGATCCCGGCCAGAGCAGCGGGCGGCAGTTTGAATCTTTTCTCGAACCATCCCAGGCTGGCCTCGATGCCGTATCCCACCAGCACCGACCAGGGCAGCAGGAGCGCCAGCGCAAAGCGGTGCGGCTCGCGCAGGGCGGCGAATACTGCGTTGTTTTCAAGCAGCGCATATGGTGTGATAATGCCCCAGCGGGCCTTGTCGTTGATCCTGAGAGTCGTGCCCAGGCTCAAACTTAAAAAGACGATACACAGCACCAGCCACACCCAGATGCCGCGTTTGTTCCTGATCGTATCGATCAGCGCTACGGCCACCAGCCCTACCGTGACCATCCCCAGGTAAAATGGCCTGTACTGCCAGTCGGCAAATTCCAGGTGCCGGTAAGTGCCGACGATGCGCGGCGTGAACACGTTCAGCCCTTTGGCCGGGGTAAAGTAAGCCAGCAGATCGACACCATCGCGGAGTTCGGTCTGCTCGATGGCATGATCCAGCCACGTGGAACTGAAATAGGGCATCAGCACCGGCAGGACAAGCAGCAGGTTCAGGACAGCAATGATCGCCACCGCCTGCCAGAAGACGCCCCGCCGCCACAGGCCATCACGCAGCGCGACAAGCAGCACGTACCCGCCGACCACAAAAGCCACCAGCACCCATATCTTGAGGTTGACGAAGGCGCTCAGCACGCCCACCAGCGACGTGCCCACCAGCAGCCCGATCGTTTTCCCCGGCAGCCAGCGTTGATCCTCCGGCAGCGCCGCGACCTGTTCGAGTGAAATCACGGTCAGCAGCAGGAACCAGGGCAGCCATTGGATGCTCCCCGTGTTGGGCTGGGCGAAGGCATCGATCAGGTGCTGGGGATAAAAGGTGAAGAACGCGCCGCCGGTAAACGCCGCGATGTCATGGCCGGTCAGGCGGTGGATCAGCAGAAACGTCCCGTACGCGCCGATCAGCAGCCCGATCAGGCCGATGAAATTGTATGCGGCGATATCACCGAACAGCGCGGCCAGCGGAATCCAGAGCAGCATACCCGGCCAGCGCCGGGGGATGAAGGTCGCCACCAGCCCACCCGGGTAGAACAGGTTCGACGTAACCGCGAGTCCGTCCCGCCCGGCGAATACTTCCCGCAGCCACCAGTTCTGCCAGTAGGCCGAAAAGACATCCCGGCCCGTGCTGGGCAGGCTCGATGCAAGGTGATTCCTCAGCGGGGAGGTCATGATCCCCAGCAGCACGACGTACAGCGCCAGCACGATCAGGTCACGCCGCAGCCATGACCGGACATACTTCGATTTGACGATCTGGTTGACGACTTTCCGGGGTGATAGTTTCTCCACTGGGGATTCTTCTCCGCATTCCACGATTTGACAGCCTGCTTATTATACGCGCCGGAGGCTGTACGTCGAAAAGCGACAGGTGGTTGATCGAGGCGGTGAACCGGGTACAATCAACCAGGTAAAGTTGAAAACTACGAAAAGAGAACCAACCATGATCGACATAATCGCCTTCGATGCCGACGACACGCTGTGGTTCAGCGAGACGCTGTATATCGACGCGCACAAGAAAGCGGCCAAAATCCTGTCGAAGTACCAGCCCCTCGACGTGATCGAGGCGGCAATCAACGAGACAGAGCACCGGAACCTGCCGCTGTTTGGCTATGGCGTCAAGGGGTACATACTCTCGTTCATCGAGGTGGCGATTGAACTCTCCGGGGGAAAGATCAAAGCACAGGAGATTCAGGCAATCATCGACATGGGCCGGGCGATGCTCGAAGAACCGATCCGGCTCTTTGACCACGTCGAAGAAGTGGTGACAGAATTATCGGTCAACTACCCGCTGATGCTGATCACCAAAGGCGATCTACTCGACCAGCAAAGCAAGCTCGAACGATCAGGGCTGGCCGATATGTTCACCTATGTCGAGGTGGTCAGCAGCAAGACAGCCGACACCTACGCGGGTATCTTGCAGAAATACGGCATCAGGCCGAAGCGCTTTCTGATGGTCGGCAACGCGATGAAATCGGACGTCCTCCCGGTGATCGAGGTCGGCGGGCAGGTGGTCTACATCCCCTATGAATACACCTGGCACCATGAGCAAACGGACGACGACGGCGGCGGACAGTATTACGAGATCGAGCATATCGGGCTACTGCCGGAACTGGTCGAAAGATTGAACGGTCAGAGATAATCAACGTCATCGGGAACATATTCGAGCAGATCGCCGGGCTGGCAATCCAGCACCCGGCAGATGGCGTCCAGCGTCGTAAAGCGGACTGCGCGGGCTTTGTTGGTCTTCAGGATCGACAGGTTCGCCAGCGTGATACCAATCGATTCTGCCAGCTCCGAGAGCGTCATCTCGCGGCGGATCAGCATCAGGTCCAGGTTTACTCGTATTGGCATGGCATCCTCAAATCGTTAATTCCTGATCGCGTTCAAGCTCCAGGCCGTAGCTCCACACCTGGGCCACGATCAGGATCAACAGGCTGATCAGGATCATCTCAACCTTGAAGGGGGACGGCAGCAAGATCGATGGGCTTGTGATCGTGAGCTGATTCAGGATTTCGTTCGCAGCGAAATATTCGACCGTTGGACGTAAAAAACTGACAAGCAGAACCAGGTAGCCCAGCCTGCGAATCCGAACGGCATTCTCAGGGGCGAAGGGACTGCCCGCCCTGATAGATCGAAGGACGGTTCGCAGCAGATAGAATATATAGGCCAGCATGAGTGCGGTCAGTAGTTTAGCGATATTGCTGATGATGATGTAGCTCCAGGTAGTCGTTTCAAGCTGTAGTGTGCCCTGTGCGTCAGATACAAATGCCGCCCGGATGCCCTTCCCCGTTGCCCCGACGACTTCAACCGGCAGTTGGGGGTGATCGTTCGCCCCGATCGCGACCGGTATGGAGGCCGTGATAGAGATATCGCTCGTCTTCAGAATCAGCGGCGTGAATATGATCCACAGGATGAGGAATCCGCTGGCGAAGACCAACCCACCAAAGATCACATCGATGATAATCTGCACCACGCGGATCAGTTTAGACTGCTGTGATGAGGACATGACTTTCCCCTCGACAGAGATTCTAGCACCGTTTATATCGAATAACGATATATGCTTATTGTTTTTCGATAATATCTTATTGTTTTTCGATAAATTTGTCAAGGGGGGGGGAGGTGGGGAACGGGGATTTCGGGCTGACAAGCCGGGGAGAGATCAAAAACGGGGCACGGCATATTTCCCTATCTCACCCTCATTCGCATCGCCGCGCCCCATCACCAATAAACGAAGTTTTCTCCGGCGCTGAAGCACCGGGCGAAGATAGGTTCACTTCTTCCGCTTCTTTTGCCATAGAGCCAGCACGTTGCCCGTCGGGTCGGCGAACAGCGCGATCCAGCTTCCCCCGTCGGGGGTCTCGAATTTAGGCACGACCACCCTGCCCCCCTTCGCCTCGACTGCTGCAAGGTCGGCGTCGATGTCGGGGCTGTTGATGTAGACGGTTAGCTGGCCGGGCTTGATCTTGTCGTCGACCGGCATGAATCCGCCGAAAACCGGCCCGGCGCGGAAAAACGTGTAATCCTGGCCGGGGACATCCTTCATCTTCCAGCCGAAAAGCTCACCATAGAAATCTTTCGATTCGCCCATATCCTGGGTGGGCAGATCGACGTGGACAATCTTACGTCTCGCCATGACGACTCCCTTTGTATCGAATAGTAAAGAACACTCGTTCTATTATAGCACAAATGGTCGGATATGCAAGGGATTCGGCCTGCGAATTGCGCGAAAAATCAAATTATATACGCCAATTCACAAGACAGTTTACAAGTTGTGATTTATGTTGGGAACATGATAACACCAAACACGATCAAGGAGGCTGTGTAGTGAAAAACGCTGTTCGCTGGCTCAGGATAAGCTGCTGGTGGGGGATCATCGCCGATGCGGTGGTGGCCTTCCTGATGCTGTTCCCGGAGCGATTCAAGGCTTTCAACAACATCGACCGCGATCTTTCCGCCGATTTCGGCTATGGACTGCGCTACGGTGCACCCCTGATGATCGGCTGGACGGTTCTGCTCTCCTGGGCGGATCGGAAGCCGATGGAACGCAAAGACATCCTGCCGATCACACTGGTGGTGGTTGCGGGTCTCGTTATATTCGAGGTCTACAGCATCACGGCGGGCTATACGACTTTAATCTCGACGATCCCGACGCTGGTGTTGCAGACCGCGATGAGCGGCATGTTCGTCTTTAGCTATCTGAACGCAAAACGGCAGGAGTTATCCACGAAATGAGCGAATGACCCGATTTGCTATACGCACCCTCCCAGTTATAGCATCAACCATATTTTTTAAACTGCCCCTTCCAAAATAGTGATATAATGTCGGTTACACCATCGTCGGCTTGAATGAGGGGAGCAGTTTGTGGGCAGACACTATGCGCTGATTGTGGACGACAACCCGGACTCCCGCCGGATATTACAGGTAGCGATAAGCCAGTTCGAAATCGATACCGAGCTTGTCGCTGATGGGAAAGAGGCGCTGGAAAGCATCGAAAAACGTGTCCCTGATCTCATCCTGCTCGATCTCATGATGCCGCGCATGAACGGGTTTCAGGTTCTGCGGCACCTGAGAGAAACCACCAAAACGCGCGACATCCCGGTGATTGTCATTTCGTCTGTCTCCAATGATTCCATGCTGAAGATTCCCGGTGTGGCCGGGGTGATCTCGAAGACGTCGTTTTCTGTGAAGGAACTCAAAGAGACGGTCGGCAAGGTGCTGGCCAACCTCGGCGATCCGGAGGCGTGACGTTCATCTGCCTGCGCATCGAAGCATAGATTTTACTATCCGCGACATTCGCGGATTTTTTATTCCGGCGATGTCGGCGGACCGACTGATTGGCCAGAGGGGACTGCCCCTCTACTCCCCCTTCCCCCGTTTGACAATCCCCGCGATCTCAACCAGACTCATCGACACGACAGCGCCGGAAAGCTGAGGTGATCGGTGAGCGCCATCATTATTATTACCACTACAGAAACCATCGACGAAGCGAAGCAGATCGCCCGTGGGCTGGTCGAGGGGCGGCTGGCCGCCTGCGTGCAGATCGTTGGGCCGATCACCAGCATCTATCGCTGGGAAGGGGCGGTCGAGGAGGCGGCGGAAGTCCTGTGCCTCGTCAAGACCCGCGCCGATCTGTTCGATCAGGTCGAGGCGGCGATCCAGGATCGGCACAGCTACGACGTGCCGGAGATCATCGCCGTTCCCGTCGAGCGCGGCTCGAAACCCTATCTTGATTGGTTGAATCAGTGCTGCACAGGAGGAAGCGATGATTGAAGCCACTTTCACGCCAACCGTCGACGATCAGGTGACAATCTTCCGGCGCTATTCGGTGCGCCAGTATTGGGGCTGCCTTGCCGTCGTTGCTATACTGGTGCTGGCACTGCTCTGCTTTTTCGGACTGGCGATCATCGCCCTGGTTACCGGCGACAGCGAGGCCGCTTCCGGCTTCGTGATCCCCGGCGTGCTGGTGCTGATCGGCATGCTGGCGACCATCGCCGGGATACTGATCTACATTTACTCGATACAGCCCCGCAAGGCCGCGCAGGAATTCGAAAAGTTTGAGCGCCTTCGCGCGGAGAAAACCTGCCGGTTCAGCGAAGAGGGGATCACGATCAAGACCCCGTTTGGCGAAGACCAGATCAGGTGGGCGATCTATCAAAAGGTGGTCGACATCGACGGCCATTACCTGCTGATCCTCGCCAACGACCGGCAGCGATTTTTCGCGGTGCCCAAACGCGCCTTCGCGTCTGCCGAGCACGAGGAGATGTTCCGCAGTCTCTCAAAGCAGCGCATCGGAAAGGCAAATTACTGATAGTTGACGGGTATCATCGGAGTGTGTAATGACTAAACTCAGAAGGTCACCGGTGTCGACAGTTTCGATTGTCGTCTTACTGCTTGCCGTGCTGTTTATCGCCGGTGTGTTTCTGTTTTCAAAGCTCCTGCAGGATAAACAGGATGAAGCACCAGTTGCTCTCCCCATCGCTTCGCCTGTGCAGGAGATTGCCGCCGACGGCGTCGTCTACGGCATCCTGCTCTATTCACCGACCTGCCCGCACTGCCAGGAGGTGATCACCCAGGTCTGGCCGCAGTTCCGGAATGAGTTCGGCGATCACCTGGAACTGCTGTTCATCGATACCACTTCGAGCAGCGGGCAAACGCTGACCACCAACATCTATGACTATTACGCCATTCCCCCCGAAGCGCGCGTCGTGCCGATGATGATGATCGGTGACGCGGTCTTTGTCGGTACCGACCAAATTCCGACGACGGGCCACGAGACGATCCGCGCCGGGATCGCAGCGGGCGGCGTGCCGCTTCCCCCCGTCCCCGGTCTCGCCGAAGCCTATGAGCAGGCCTCACAGATCGAGTAAATCGTCGGCTGGCCTAATTCGCGGACTAAAAATTGACCGTTATGCAGCGACTATCAAACAATTGATCCGGTGATCGCCAGCACCAGCAGCACATGCAGCACGATATCCGCTGAAAAGTGAGCAATCATCGCGCTTTCCAGCCCATACTTCCAGTAAAGCCAGCCACACGCGACTCCCAGCAGCCCGTTCAACACAATCGTGCGAACAATCGTCACCAGATTGATCGGCAGCCCGATGGCGACCAGTGACGGCAGGTGAGCCAGCCCGAACCCGACCGCGTACAGGACATTGGCCGTCCACAACAGCCACAGCGGCGGACGTCCTTCCTCGTCGTGAAAAATCAGCGAACCCAGCCAGGCGATCAGCGTCACGCCGAACAGCCGGAACATCGTTTCCTCATTGATCCCTGCTGCCACTGCCGCCATCAATCCCTGCCAGGCCGGTGGATGGACGGCTTCAGGCGATTCGATGCCCGCATCCGCGACGAACTCGACCATGAACGGCGAGAAAACCAGCGAATCAATGATCAGGATCAGCACACCGCTCGCCAGCCCGATGCCCGCCGCGATCAATATCACACGCCCGATTTTTCCGCGCACCGGTTCCTTTTTCACCAATCCCTCGATGAACGGCAGCCCAAGCCCGATGCGACCCGCAAGAAACAGCCCGATCCCTCCCAGCACCAGCGCGATAGCGTAGCTGGAAACAGTACTGATAATCAACAGTTGCAGTGCTGGAACCTCCGGGGACATCTCGTGCAGCATATCTGCCTGCAGCGTGTACGAGAACGGGATAATCAGCGCATGGCCGATCAGCAGCATCCCGGCCAGGATCAGGAATACCTTCCAGTTGAAACCCCGTCTGGTTGGCAGTTTAATCGACGACATATCCGTTTCCTTTCTGAGAAGTGACACCGGTCTCCCTGAGTGGGTATTATATATTCGTGTACCGGCCACCGGTAGGTGCGACATCATGCAATTCCACCAGAGGCAAAAAATGACCAACCTGTTTGACTCATCTGACGAGTTCACTGGCGAAACCTTCAAAAACCTGGCCCTTGATGCCATCACCGTCGAGGAGAAGGAATTCGTTGGGTGCCGCTTCGTGGGCTGCACCTTCCAGGAAACAATCTTCCGGCGCTGCCGCTTTGTCGACTGCGAGTTCCGCGCCTGCGATCTGCGCATGATCAACGTAGCCGACAGTTCCTTCCGGGATGTTCGCTTCGAGGAATCGCAGGTGATCGCCATCGATTGGACGCGGGCGGCATGGGGCAAGGCAGGACTGCTCAACAAGATCGGGTTTGTGCGCTGCGTCCTCAACTACTCGACCTTCGTCGGTCTGTCCCTCCCGGAACTGACACTGATCGAAAGCGTGGCCCGTGATGTCGATTTCTCCGAGACGGATCTCAGCGGTGCGAAATTCGCCAAAACCGACCTGGAACGCAGCCGCTTCTGGAACACCAACCTGACCGGCGCTGACTTCAGCGGGGCGTTCAATTACAGCATCGACCCGGCCAACAACACGATCAAACAGGCGCGTTTTTCGCTGCCTGAAGCGATGGCACTGCTGTACAATCTCGATATCGACCTGGACGATTCATCCGAACCTGCCGGGGGATGAGATCTCTTAAAATTTATGAATAACTCTTGCATCCCGACGAAAACTATACTATCATATTTATCGCACTACTATGGTTATTGCGACCAATTACCAGTGGTCGTTGAAATACCCTCATTCGCTGAGAAGACCCCACCTTCCGCAAGGATGTGCCCCGGGGTCTTTTCAGGTATATGGCTAGAAAAACCCCGCCGAGTTTTCTTCGAGCGTTGTGAATAACCACTCCATCTGCTGCACCCGCTCTGCGGCGATCTCCTTCGAGCGGTCGAGGACGATCCCCCCGGCTAACAGTTTTTCCTTCCGCTTCTTTATATCATCGTAGGCTTTGCGCATCTCTTTGGGATTCTTCGAGAAGATTCGCATCACCCCGATCACGCCCAGGAAATCGAGTGCGTCGGCGTCGCTCAGCAGGATCGCCTCAATGCTCCGGTTCGGGTCGCCGCTGTGATGCGTCCCGATGCATTCCATCACGTGCGCGGTGAAATCCTCCGGGTAATCGTGATCTTTCAGGTAGTCTCCCGCCACGACCAGCGACCGCTCGACGTGGTCGACGCCCGGCTGTTTCCATTCGCCGTATGCGCCCCAGTCGTGCAGGTGAGTGGCTACCCACACCACGTCTCGATCATAGTCCTGGTCTTCGCCGATGATGTCGATCAGGGCCAGCAGCCGCCGCACGTGGTTGATCCCCCAGTCTTTGCCCTGTGTTTCGGTCAGTTGAATGATCTCTTCCCTGTTGATGTTCACGTTTGCTCCTTTTTACGATTAACCCTTTGCGCTCTCTGCACCCTTTGCGGTTCAATCACCCACCGCTCGATCAGATACCCCGCCCCGATTCCCAGCGTGTACATGGCGATGTCGCTCCACAGAAAGCCATAGCCCAAGATGATCCCGCCCAGCGGGAACCCGGCTATTGTAAAATGCCGCACCGCGTTGATCCAGTCCGCCTGGTAAAGCTGGCTGATCTCCACCGCGTAACAGCCTATCAGCAGGATCACCAGCGCCTTCCAGCTTGTCACCCGTGCAAAGATCAGCCCAAACGCGAAGTAGAGCATCAGCGCCCAGAGCGCATCACCGCCATAGACGACCATGAACGTCGGCATCCGATCCGCCATCAGCCGGTTCGGCAGGCCGACGGCGATCAGGAAGATCACCAGAGCGGCGTAGAGCCAGCGATTGCGGTTGATTGCATCGTGGGATTGATTATCGATCAGACTTACATTGTCCATTCTTTGAACCACCTCAGCGCTCATCGGCCAGAGGGGGCGGCGTTCGATTCAGAGCGTCTCTATCCCCCGGATTAAAATTGTTAAGATTCATTATCCTCAGGAACTCGGATATCACCAAAAATGGGCGACCTCGTGGCCGCCCATGTATTTCTCTTCCTGTTTGCCAGTTTTACCTATCCGAAATGAACAAAGTGAGTTTGCGGATAGGTGTTCAGTTCACGCTGATCGTATATGTCCCGGTCTGCCAGGGGCGGACGCGGATCACATAAGTACCATCGGCGGGCAGGGTGACGGTCAGCAGGGCATCGTGGCCATTGCTGCCGCCGCCGCTGTCGTCGTCAAGGCCCAGTTCGTTGCCACCCGGATCGTAGACGGATACCTCCGGGTCCATGTTATCGCTGCCTCTCACCGATACCGTGATCGACTGTCCGGCGCTCCCTGCGAACATCCAGCTGTGCGCGTCGAACGCCCCATCGAGAGTCTGTGTCTGACTCTGCCCCAGGCTGATATTACCCGTGTAGGTCGTCGTGTGCATGTCGTCAATCTCGGCAGCACTTCCGGCAGTGGGAAGATTGTAACTGTCCATATTGAAGGTTAACTGGTCTTTCAGAAACAGCGCATAGGTCATCCCCAGGATCACGCACAGCAGGATCAGCAGCAGCCCGCCGATCAGCCAGCCGCTTACCCCTTTCTCTTCACCTTCAACTGCTTCTTCGGGCGCAGACCTGTCCCGCTTTTTGCGCCGACGGCCCCGTTTCGGCTCTGGTTCTTCCACCGGTTTCTCGTAGAGCGCTTCGCGCCAATCCTCGCCGGGCAACCCGGCGTCTTCTTCCTCGCCGACCGGCGTTTCCTCGACCGTTCCCGCGCGGGCATCGGCCCAATCATCTTCGTCGGAGATCGACGGCAGCGCTTCCATTGGCGTTGGGTGCGTACGGTTTTGCGATGAAGCCTGGGTCGGCGCATCGGAACTCATCAGCGGTGGAAACGCCGATAAACCTTCATGCGGCTCTTCTGTTTTCATCAGTGGAGGCAGCCCAAAATCGTCTGCCGGTGGTTCGGAGCGCATAAAGTCCGGCAGACCCGAATCGGCGGCCCCCTCGGAACGCATCAGCGGCGGCAGACCTGAGTCCTCGGCAGGTGGTGTAGCTCGCATGAAGTCCGGCAGCCCTGAGTCCTTGGCAGGCGGTTCGGAGCGCATAAAGTCCGGCAGCCCCGACTCATCAACCGGTGGCGCAGATCGCATGAAGTCCGGCAGCCCTGAGTCCTCGGCGGGCGGCTCGGAGCGCATCAGCGGCGGCAG
>JAFGOY010000019.1 GCA_016926255.1 Anaerolineae bacterium
AGTGCTGGCGATAAATTCAATATGTCACCATTCTACAAAAATTCGGCGGGTAATACCGTGAAAAGTGCTGAAGTTTCATGAAGACCGGGTGAAGAAAAACTTACAGACTGATAACGACGTTGGGGTATCGATTTATGGATGGTTTGATAATGGTAAGAATTGGCGGGAATTGCGTGTTTTACGGATGGGGGAGCGAAAAAGAAAGCCACCATTACTGTGAATGGTGGCCGGTTTAACTTACGAAATTTAGAAAGGGAAAGTGCCCCAAGCAGGATTCGAACCTGCAACCTACGGTTTCGAAGACCGGCACTCTATCCATTGAGCTATTGGGGCAAATTGACTACCGATAATCTTAGCATTTACCGGGCTGTGCGACAAAAAGCCTGGTGATCACTCGTCCAGCATGTCGCGGCGTCCGTCCAGCGCACCGGAGAGCGTGATGCTGTCCGCGTATTCCAGGTCACCGCCGACCGGCAGCCCGCGTGCCAGTCTTGTCAGGCGCAGTCTGCCCTTCAACCGCTGGTGAATATACATCGCGGTTGCGTCACCTTCCAGGCCAACGTTGGTAGCGATGATCGCCTCGCGGATCGGGGTCGTCTCGACCCGGTGGATCAGTTCTGCGATGCGCAGGTTTTCGGGACCGACCCCCTCCATCGGGTTGATCGCGCCATGCAGTACGTGGTAGCGCCCGTTGAAGCTGCCCGTGCGCTCAATGGCGATCACGTCGAGCGGTTCCTCGACCACGCAGATCAACCCCGGATCGCGGGATTCGTCGGCACAGATCAGGCAGGGGTCTTTTTCGGTGATGTTGAAGCAGATCGAGCAGAACCGCGTCGAGGCTTTCAGATCGCGCAGCGCCTCGGAGAGGGCCAGCGCGTGCTCGTCGGCGGCACGCAGCAGGTAATAAGTCAGCCGGGCAGCGGTTTTTGGGCCGATACCTGGCAGTCGTGAAAACTCGTCGATCAGGTTGGTGACCGACAGTGGAATCGCTTTGTTGGACATAGTCAAGTCTTAGAACGTCGGCAGGTTCAACCCGCCGGTCAACCCCTCCAGGCGTTCGGCGGCCATTGTCTGAGACTGTTCTATCGCCTGGTTGACCGCCGCGACAAGCATGTCTTGCAGCATTTCGACATCGTCAGGATCGACGATCTCCGGCTTCAGCTTGATTTCCTTGATGCGTTGATTCCCGGTGATCACCACCGATACCATCCCTCCACCGGCAGAGACATCCAGGGTTTCGTCGGCAAGCGCTTCCTGCTCTTTGAGCATATCTTCCTGCATTTTCTGGATTTGCTTTGCCATGTTTGCCATGCCCCCGGAGGGCTGCCGGGGCACGTAACCGCGACCTTTGCCTTTCTTGCTCAAGTTTCTACTCCTCGTTGTTTTCAATACTTTGCACGCTGCCGCCGAGTTCGTCGACGGCAAACGATACCAGACTGTCGTTGGCAAGCAGTTCGTCGACCTGTTTCGTTCGTTGATCGGTTTGAGACGTTCGCCTGCTGGCTCGTATTGTCAATGGCTGATTGTATATCTTCGCCAGCACTGCCTCAATGATATGGCGATTTTCGTCGCCTTCGAGTTTGTCACGCAGAAGTTCGCTGGGCATCTGGTAGAGGATCACGCTGCCCTCGATGCCGATCAGTTTCCCCGATTTCAGCAGCGCCTCGACCGCTAAATCCATCTGGCGGGCCATTCGCAGCACGCTCTGCCATTGGCGATGGACATCCGAGAGTGAGATCGCCGGTTCGGCAGGTGGCTCAGAGGGTGCTTCCTGAGCAATTGGTTCCTGTGCCTGCGGCGGCTCTTCGGCCTGGGCGGGTGGCTGGCTGACCGGTCTGGGCGGCGCTGCCCGAACGACCTGCACCGGCAGTGCGTCAGGAACCTCGTAGAGATCGTCAATACACTGGATGAAGGCCATCTCCAGCGGAAGCTGCGGCTGCCAGCCGGTGCGAGAATCGGCGGCGGCTTCTTTGAAGTGATCGAGCGCGGAGAGCAGTTGGCGGCGCGGATACTGTTCTGCGTGGGCGGTGACATAAACCATGTCGTCTGGCATGATCTCGGCCTCGACCAGTTCTGTGCCGCCCGTCTGGGCGAGCATCACGTAGCGCAGATACTTGATCATCTGGTTGGCGAACTGGCGAATGTCGGCCCCCTGGTTCATGGCGATATGGATCGTCTCCAACCCGGCGGCGGTGTCGCCTGCCACGATTGCGTCGACCAGGTCGCGGATCGACTGCTCGTCGGCGGTCCCCAGAATCGACCGGGCGAGATCGAGCGTCAGCGGCTGGCTGAGATCGCCGATCAACTGGTCGAGAAGGCTGATTGCGTCTCGCATCGAGCCGGTCGCCTGCCGCGCGATCAGTTCAAGGGCGGCCTCTTCGAAAGCGATGCCTTCGTATTCCAGGATGGTGCCAAGATGGTTGGCGATTTCGGCCAGCGTCAGCCGCCGGAAGTCGAAACGCTGGCAGCGCGATTTGATCGTCTGGGGCACCTTGTGAAATTCGGTGGTCGCCAGAATGAAGATCGCGTGCTCCGGCGGCTCCTCGATGGTCTTCAGCAGGGCGTCGAACGCCGCCCCGGAAAAACGGTGAACTTCGTCGATGATATAGACTTTGTAGCGCCCCTCGTTCGGCGAAAAAGCGACCCGGTCACGCAGCTCGCGGACATCGTCCACTCCGGTGTGGGAAGCAGCGTCGATTTCGATCAGGTCTAAGAAGCGCCCTTCGTTGACGGCCACACAGTATTGACATTCGTTGCAGGGCCGGGTGGCAACATCGTCGGCGAGGCAGTTGACGGCTTTGGCAAGCAGCCGGGCCATTGTCGTCTTGCCGGTTCCGCGCGGCCCGGAGAACAGGTAGGCATGGCCTACCCGCCCGCTCTGGAGCGCGTTTCGAAGAGTGTAGGTTACATGTTCCTGCCCGACGACCTCGTCAAAGGTCATTGGCCGCCATTTCAGGTAAAGGGCCTGCGAAGGCATGGATGGCTGCTCCTGGGAGTGACTTAAATGCGGCTGTGGTGCGAGTTTATCATCCGGCTGGTATCCATGCAACCATTGCGCCGCCGGTTCAATCTGCCGAAATGTTTTAAAAGATCGCCCGTCGGAGATATACTTAGGTTCAAAGTACTTAAGACTTAAATAGGGGGTTATGGTGAGCACCCGTCATTCAACATTATTGAATAGAATGCTGGTTCGCGGCCTGATGCTGAACGGCTTCCTTATCGTGATTCTGGTTTTCGTGGCGTGTATGCAGTCTCCTGCCACAGAGCCGGTGGTCGATGCCGGAGACGAAGGCGTTGTACAGGATATGGAACCGGTTGAAGGTGCCGGGGGTGAAGCCGCGCCGCAAAGCGACGAGCAGGCGGAGACCGGCGGCGGGGAACCGGCATCGGACGCGCTCTTCACCATCCAGGCACCCGACGATCTTCGACCGGCGTTGACCACCCTGTACGGTGCCGCCCACGATGGCAAGCTTCCCGCGTTTTCCGAACAGGGCGACCTGATGGCGGTCGAATCACCCGATCTTTTCTCTGAGTATGATTTCGACCGGGTGTTTTACTATCTGCCGGATACCGGGCTGGTTTTATCGTCCGACAGCCAGGACGCGCTGGAGTTTGCCGAATTCGCCATCTCCCCCGATAGTCAGCAGGTGCTGATCGACGAGGGACTGCTGCCCGCGGTGGTCACCGTTACCGATCAGGCCGGGAATACCGTCGAGATTCCGCAGCCGGTGCGACGTGTCATTAATGCCTATGGGCCGTCAGTTTATTATCTCTACACCGTGGGTGCCGAGTCTCGGATCGTTTCGGCCAACTATCTGGGCGCGAAAACCATCGATTCTTCCGGCGGGCAGACGATGGCGCGCATCGACCAGCGCTACCCGGAGATCGTCAGCGATACGGTCACTGCTAACGAGGCCAGTGTAGAAGATATTGCCGCGCTTGAACCGGATATCGTCTTTACCAGCCCGGAATCGCCCTGGATCGATGCGGTGGGCGAGGTAGGTATTCCGATCTTCCTGTACGATGCAGAGACGCCAGAGGAGATCAAGCAGGCAGTGCTGACGACCGGCGAGATATTCGGGCCACAGGCCTTGGCCCGCGCCAGAGCGTGGGCAGCCTATTACGATTCGATCTTCGAAGCCGTGGTCAGCCAGACCGAGGGTATCGCGCCGGAACATCGGGTGAAGGTACTCTTCACCGGCACCGAGCCGCTCCGGGTGGCAAGCGGCGATATGTACCAGACGATCCTGATCGACGCGGGAGGTGGTGTATCGGTCAGCTCCGAGTTGTTCGGGTACTGGAACGATGTCAATCTTGAGCAGGTCGTCGTCTGGAACCCGGATGTGATCCTCGTGCCGCCTTATGGCGGGGCCAGCGTCGAAGCGATCACAGAAAGCCCTGAATGGCAGGTATTGGAAGCTGTTCAGGAAGGGCGGGTCTACCGTGTTCCTCAGCTTGTCGCGCCCTGGGACACGCCGACCCCCGACTCGGTTCTGGCGGTGGTGTGGATGGCTCAGCTTCTCTACCCCGACATCGTCGATCTGAGCTGCGACGCCGAGGCGGAGTATTTCTACCAGACATTCTATGGATACGATCTCTCACCGGAAGAGACCGCACGGATGTGTGAGCTACCGTGACGCATAAAAAAGCAGCGCCAGCTGCCCACCTGCAAACACTCGCCTATATCATCCTACTGGCGCTGCCTCTGCTGCTGATGCTCGTCGCGCTGACGCTGGGACGTTATCCCATTTCGCTGTCCGACGTAGTGAGAATCTTTCTTTCGCTGGTTGATCGCTCTTTTGCGGTGGGAATATCCGATACGGCTTACAACCTTGTGGTGCGCGTTCGCCTGCCCCGCATCCTGGTTGCCCTGTTGATCGGGGCCAGCCTGGGGATCACCGGGGCAGGTTTTCAGGGAATCTTCAAAAACCCGCTGGTCGATTCAAATATCCTGGGGGTGACCTCCGGGGCCGGGTTCGGGGCGGCGCTGGCGCTGCTGCTCTCGGCTGAACCCTGGCAGGTGCAGATTTCGGCCTTCGTTTTCGGGCTGATCGCGGTGGCACTCGCCTTCGTGGGCAGCCGGTTATACAGGACAGCGCCGATGATCGTGCTGACCCTGATGGGCATATTGATCGGGTCGTTCTTTATGTCGCTCACCTCGCTGATGAAAACCATCGCCGATCCGCTGGATACACTGCCCGCGATCACGTTCTGGCTGCTGGGTGGGCTGACCGGCATCACCTGGAGGGATGTACCCTGGCTGGCCGTGATCACGCTGGCCGGTTCGTTCTACCTGTTGCTGACCCGCTGGCGCTTCAACATTCTCTCTTTGGGGGATGAAGAGGCCACCGCGCTGGGGGTCAACCCCAACCGGTTGAAAATTGCGATGGTCGTCTTCTCGACCCTGATGACCGCTGCTGCGGTCGCCGCCGGAGGGGTGATCGGCTGGGTCGGGCTGGTCATTCCTCACGCCGGGCGCATTCTGGTAGGCCCCGATCATAAGCGACTGCTGCCTGCTTCGTTGAGCCTGGGCGCTTCGTTCCTGCTGGTGATCGACAATATCTCGCGGATCGCCCTTCCCGGCGAAGTCCCCCTGGGCGTACTGACCGGGTTGATCGGCGTGCCGCTGTTGATCATCTTGCTGTTTCGCAACCGGACAGGCTGGCAATGAATTTAGAAGCAAATGGGCTGTGCTTTGCCTATCACACCGGGAAGCCGGTACTCAAAGATATTTCGCTGGCGGTGCAGCCGGATCAGATTCTCTATGTACTGGGGCCGAATGGCTGCGGGAAATCGACGCTGCTTTCATGCCTGAGTGGAATCCGCAAGCCTGATCAGGGATCGATCCTGCTGGACGGCATCGACCTGTTCAGCATCGCCCCGGAAGACCGCGCCCGGAAGATAGGGCTGATCCCCCAGACCCATGTCCCGGCCTTCGCCTATACGGTTCGTGATATGGTGCTGATGGGCCGCGCTCCGCACCTCGGCCTGTTCGATTCACCCCGCCGCGCTGACTACGAGATTGCCGATCAATCGCTGGAGAGCGTTCAGTTGAGCCATCTGCGGGATCGGCCCTATACCGAACTGAGCGGCGGGGAGCGCCAGCTTGTGATGATCGCCCGCGGGCTGGCCCAGCAGTGCCCGATCATGCTGATGGACGAACCCGACGCGCATCTCGACCCCCAGAACCAGCACCGCGTTCTAGAACTGGTCGCCCAGCTATCCGGGCAGGGTGTATCGTTCGTCATCGCGTCGCATTCGCCCAACAACGCCCTGTTCTATGCCGATCGGGTGCTGCTGATGAAAGATGGCGCATCGCTGGCCTACGGCAAGGTGTCAGACATCCTGACCGAGCCACTGCTTTCGACTGCCTACGAACTGGATATGGCGGTGATCGGCGATGTGGATGAAGGAATACCCGTCCCACGGGCAATTGTTCCCCGTCGCCCGACCTATTCGCGCATGGAACCGGATGACATCGAGCGACTAGAAACCAACTTGGCGAAAGTTTTCGCCGATGGGCAGGAATCACCGCAGTTGATCATCGTCACCGGGCAGAGTGGATCGGGGAAAAGCACCTGGTGTAAAGAACTGTCTCTCCGGGCAAAGGGGATAGGTCTTTCAATCGGGGGAATACTCTCCCCGGCAGTGTTCGAGAATGGTGAAAAGACCGGCATAGATCTGATCAACCTGGCTGACGGTTCCCATCGGAGGTTGGCCGGACAGAGGCAGGGTACATCGAGCGGGGTAACGACCCCTCGCTGGCAGTTCGACGAGGCAACTCTCGATTGGGGTAACATCATCCTGGGAAACCTGCCCCCCACTGATCTTGTCATCATCGACGAACTGGGGCCGCTTGAGTTCCGGCGTGGAATGGGGCTGCAAAACGGCCTGAGAGTCATCGACGAGCGGGCGCATCCGGTGATGTGCGTGGTCGTTCGCCCGTCGCTGCTGTCCGATGCCCGGAAACGCTGGCCGCACGGGTTGGTGATGGATGTCTCCGGGAAACCCGGCGATGGCAGGAAATGAAAAGACCGGCGGTCAGGCCGGTCTTCTTTGATGCACAACCATTTCAAGGTTGATTATTCTTCGAGTGTGTCTTCCGCTTCTGGTTCGAATTCGGCTTCACTGTCGGCGGCTTCTTCCAGAGCTTCATCGACCGGTTCTTCCACCAACTCTTCGACGGGTTCGTCGAGAGGTTCTTCGACCGGTTCTTCGGCGGGTTCGTCGAGAGGTTCTTCAACCGGTTCGTCGGCAGCCTCTTCGACAATCGATTCCTCAACACTATCTTCGGCAGGTTCCTCGACTGCCTCTTGACCGGCGGCAGGCTCTTCTTCAACTTCGATGGGTTCGGCGGATTCCTCCGGCTCGTCGTCGTTGGCGGTGGTGAGCATATCCTGCCAGTCCTCGTCCATATATTCTTCCGAGTCGACCCGTTTCAGGCTCAATCCCATGCGGCGCTTGTCTGCGTCGATCCGGATGATACGGAGGGTCAGGATATCCCCCTCGTTGACGACTTCCTGCGGGTGTTTGATCCGGCGTTCGGATAATTCGCTGATGTGGATCAGCCCTTCGATCTCCGGGTAATCGACCAGCCGCGCGAATGCGCCAAAGGCAGTCAGGTTGGTCACCCGGCCCTGAACAAGCTGATCGATGTGGCACAACCGGCTGATCATCGACCAGGGGTCTTCTAGGCATTTCTTCCGGCTCAAGCCGATGCGCTGCCGCTCTTTGTCGATATTGATGATCTCGACTTCGATATCCTCGCCAACACGGAGCACTTCTTTGGGATGTTTGATATGCTTCCAGGCCATTTCGGAAATATGGATCAGCCCGTCGATCCCGCCCAGGTCTACAAAGGCTCCAAAGTCGGTGAGGCGGACGACCTGACCGGTCTGTACCATCCCAACCGAGAGCGAGTCGATGATATCGGCCCGGCGCTCGGTCATTAACTCCCGGTCGGCGGCTCTTTCCGAAACGATCAACCGGTTGCGGCCCCGGTCAACTTCGATCACTTTGACCGAAATATCATCACCGACCATATCAGCCCAGCGTTCTTCCGGGGTATTCCCGGCGGCTTTTCTACGCCGCATTGCACCGATCTGTGAGGCCGGGACGAAACCTCGAACCTTGCCAAAGCGGATAATCAGGCCGCCTTTGTTAAAACCGGTAATCTTGCTGGTATAGATGTCTTTCGACTCGTTGTACTGTTCGGCGTCGATCCAATCCTGTTCTTCAAGTGCGCGGCGAAGCGAGAGCTGGGTGTGCCCGTTGCGATCCTCAGGGGTGAGAACATAGACATTGACTTCCTGACCAACTTCCAGGCTGTTGACATAGTCTGCCCCCAGCATCTCTAACTCACGCCCGGAGATCATCCCCTCTGACTTCGCGCCAACATCGATCAGTATCTCGGAATCGGAGACGCTGGCGATCATCCCCTTCACGATCTGTCCCCGGCGCAGTGGGGCAAATAAGAAGTCGTCCAGCTCATTGTTCAGCACGGACGGGTCTTCATTCAGGGCGGCAAGGAACAACTCGCTGTCGGAGAGGGAGTTATTTTCCACTTCTTCAACGGTTTCCTGCTCTGTGGGTTCGTCTTCCAATGTATCACCCGGGGGGGCGGTGGCAACTACTGAAGGAGAATCGGCATTTTCTGATGTTACATCTGGGTTTGCATCGACCGGGGAAGAGATCCCTTCGTCTGGCGTTTCTTCCCCATTTACCTGGCGCTCCGTGACCTCGGTCATTTCGGCGTGATCGAGGCCTTTCTCTTCGCTAATCATGCGGACTCCTATGCCATTGTGATTGTGCCTATTATAACTGGGGAAATTGCAAATGGCTAGAAAGCTGAACCTTCCCTTGCCGACTCCTTTTTACGGCCTCTTTCATAGGGCTTTTGCTCTATTGGTGAAGCCTTGTAAAACATGGATGGGACAAATATATAAAGTGAGATGGAGTATGCTCGTTTGAAGAAGTGGGGAAATTCTCAGGTACAGCAGTTGGGCATGTAATGATCAACATTTCTGGGGTGCATTTCAAGTTAGTGCGTTAAGCCGCACACCAGAGAGAATCAAAGTCATCACTCAAAACAGCCGCACGGAGAGTGAGCATG
>JAFGOY010000020.1 GCA_016926255.1 Anaerolineae bacterium
CTGTGACACGACCGTCGGCGGGGCAACCAATGTCGAAGACGCAGCCTTCCTCCACGTCCTGGCAGGCGACGTCACCATCAACGTCACACCGTAACACAACGACAACCAGTCATCTGGCAATACATAGTAAGGGGTGCAATCGCAGAATGCGAGCACCCCTTCACTGTAAACATGATCCTACTTTAAACCAGTGACGTGTTACCCGAACAATCCATCAGCCAACAGTATTGATCGTTCGCGAGGCATAGAATTTAACGATAGTTCTGATCGACCCTTTTCCTTTTAGTGAGCCTCGTGATTGTCTTAGCAGCAAGTGGCGTCTGGCGCGCCACTTGTTGTATATCAATACCTCGTTATCAAACGATGATATACCCCTTCTCATCGACCTCAACCGTTTCTCGCCACTCCTCAAAAACCATCCGCCAGTCGATTTCCGATTCCTCGCTATCTTCTCTTCCTGGCATCTGGGTACCATCCGGCAGGATTGCCCCCTCCAGCGTTTCGACAAGTTCGAGTTGTTCCAACGATACGGTTACATTTTGCAGGTTGGTTCCCATAAAAACCGCCTGCTGAAGATTGGCTCCTCTCAGGTCTACCTGCTGGAGATTGGCCTCACTCAAAACCGCCTGCTGAAGATCGGCTCCCCTCAAATTCGCCTGTTCGAGATCGGCCCGGTACATCACCGCCTGCTGGAGATTGGCCGTCAGCAGGTTCACCTGGCGAAGATTGGCCGTCAGCATATTGGCCTGCCGTAAGTTGGCCTCGCTCAAAATCGCTTCTTGAAGATTGGCCCCTCTCAAATAAACCTGCCGGAGGTTAGCCCAGCGCATATCAGCCTTTTGTAGATTAGCCCCCCTCAAATACGCCTGTAACAGATTGGCTCCCGTCAAATCCGACTCTTGCAAGCTCGCCCAGCGCAGATCGGCCTGTTGGAGATTGGCCTTCAACAGTGAGGCTCCCTGCAAATTCGCTTCACGCAAATGAGCCTGACGCAGGTTTACCTCACTCAAATCCGCCTGCTGGAGGTTAGCCTCCGTCAAATCTGCCTGCCACAGGTTGGCCCCACTCAAGTTAGCCTTGACTATGCCCCCATTGAGCAGCCACTTTTCCTGGCGGAGAATTCGAACAGCCTCAATCGCCAATGTATTATCATAACTTCCCATCTGAAGAATGAGGCGCTTCTTTTCTTCTTCACGGGTCTGCAAGCGATTCAATCCATTAATGATCAGAACGATAATTCCAATTCCAAATAACTCCGTGCTGATGTTGGAGTAGTATTCGTCCAGCACGCTGGTCATATTACGGTCCGTGACCACCCCCCAGGTGCCCATGATCAGCGCCAACAACACAAACAGACTACCGGCTACCATAACAATATTCTGACCAAGAAAGTCCCTGAATTTCTTCATCTGACTTTCGCTCCCCTATTTATTCGATAAACGAATTCCAATCAATTATGTCTTATTCATCCTGGAATCGCATGCCAAAGATCGTACGAGTTTGTCAACAACTGATCTGTTAAATCCTGACCAACCGCTATATATAGTTTACCCCGGCGAACGAGGATGAGAAACCTACATCATATACAACACATTTCGAGCACAAATGTGATGCATGTCCTTGCTACAGCAAAGAAACCGGGTCGACGTCAATATGCAGCGCAGGAGACGAATTTATGCCCTCCAGGATCACTGTCGGGTTGGCTCCCCGAACAATTACATGCCATCGATAGAGCTTATCCCGGCGCGGGTAAAAGCACGGAGCAGGCCCGATCAACGAGGTCTGGACTAACTTCCGTTCCATAATTCGCTGCGACAGCAAATCGTGTATGCGAATCGCTTCCCGCCGCGCCTGTTCGGCTGTCTTCTCCCGGATGACCAGACGAACCAACCGCGCATAAGGTGGATAACCCAACTCGGATCGATATCGTATTTCCTGATCGTAGAACGTCTGGTAATCATGTTCAGAAGCCGCCCGGATCGCGTAGTGATCGGGATCATAGGTCTGGAGGAGCACCTTCCCGCCAAGCAAGCCCCGCCCGGCTCGCCCGGCCACCTGGGTCAGCAGTTGAAAGGTCCGTTCCCCGCTGCGGTAATCAGGGAGATAGATTGCCGTATCGGCGCTGATCACCCCGACGAGCGTCACCAGCGGCAGGTCGAGACCCTTGGCAACCATCTGGGTGCCGATCAGAATGTCGGCATCGTGATCGATGAACCGCTGCAGCAGCTGCTCGTGAACGTCCTTCCCCCCGGTTGTATCCTGATCCCAGCGAATAATCCGCGCCTGCGGGAAACGTTTAGCGACTTCGCTCTCGACGCGTTCCGTCCCGCCCCCGAAAAACTTGATCTGATCCGAGCCGCAGTTGGGGCATACCTGGGGGTGTTCGGTTCTGTAGTCACAATGATGGCAAACCAGCATCCCCTGAGACTCGCCGTAAGTGTGCCATGTCAGGGGGATATCACAATGCGGGCAGGTCATCACGTACCCGCACATCCGGCAAAACACATACGTCGACGATCCACGCCGGTTGAGGAACAGGATCGCCTGCTCGCTGCGATCCAGCGTCTCATCGACCGCCGCCATCAGCGCCCGGCTGAAGATTGAACGGTTCCCGGCCCGAAGCTCGTGCCGCATATCGACGATCTGCACCGGCGGTAGGTCGACCATCACCGCTTCTTCTGGGTCGCCGGGTTGGTGGATGTAGCGGGGCTGATCGATATGGTAGAACATGGCCTGCGTCTGAATCGCCTGACGGTGCCCCATGATGCGGGCGGGAAGATCGAGCCGGATGAAATCGCCCGATTCGGGGCTACTCAGGGGAACCGATCGAGCATAAGTCGCCACGTTGGGCGTGGCACTCCCCATGATGACTAAAGCCCCATGCAATCGAGCTAACTCAACTGCCGTAGGCTGGGTGTGATAATAGGGAGGCGGGATGGGTGGGGTCTGCTTGTAGCTGTCGTCGTGGCACTCGTCGATCACGATCAGGCCGAGGTTTTTGAACGGCGTAAACAGAGCAGATCTCGGCCCGACGACCAGATCGAGCTGGCCGGAGCGCGCCCGCCGCCAGGTGTCATAACGCTCACCGGCTGATAATCTGCTGTGTACCAATCCCATCCGGCCCGGAAACCGCGCCCCGAAACGGCGAATCGTTTGCGGCGTCAGCGCGATTTCGGGCACAAGGATGATCGCGCTCCGCCCCTGCCCGATCACATGCTCGACGGCCCGCAGGTACAGTTCAGTCTTTCCCGAACCGGTGACACCGTGCAGCAGAAAGGGCTGCGGCGCATCATCCTGATCCAGCGCTGTCCTGATCGCTTCCCAGGCCAGTGCCTGATGGGAAGTCAGGCGCGGCGGCGTATCGGGGATAAAGGTTCTCCCGGCCAGCGGGTCGCGCCAGATTTCTTCCTCGTAGAGCGTCACAAGGTCATCTTCAGCCAGCGTCCGCAGATCAGTGATACCACTCCCATCAACCGCCGAATAGATATCGCCAACCGGCAGTGCCTCTTGGCTATCGGCCAATAACCTCAGAATCGACGACCGCCGCAGGGCTGCCGGATGCCGGGTTTTCGGCAGATCGTCGAGATTGAAATGCCGATCAATTGCGCTCTCTACTTCCTGCGGCGAAATTCCCAGCGCGGCGATCCGAACCTGTTTCGCCTGGATCGAGGGAGGGTCGAGCACCGGTTCGCGGATCAGCAACCCCCGGTCGACCAGTTGTGTCACCGCCATCCGCCAGTCACGCCGGGGCAGCGACCGGGCGACCTGGCGGCCACGCAGCGCGCCACGTCTGCCAAACAGTTTGAGCATCCGGGATTGTGTATCACTATCGGCGTGGATCAGTTCAGGATCGATGACCGGTGTAATCAGAATGTCCCCGCGTTTTGACAGCCCCGGCGGGACAAACAGCCTGACACAGTCCGACAGCGGCGCTAAATACGTCTCGCTGAGCCAGCGGGCCAGATCAAGATGCACCTTTCCGACAACAGGCTGCCGGTCGATCAGTGCCTCAACGGGTTTGGTATTGGGAACCGGCGAACGCAAAGAAAAGCCCAGGATCACGCCCTGCGCCTTCTGATTGCCAAAAGACACTTCCACCAGGTGCCCGATCTCAAGCCGACCGGCCAGTTCAGAAGGAATATGATAGTGGAATGTCCCTTCGACGGGTAAATTGACCAGCACTTCGGCAAACATTTGGTGGCCTTCTGATCAGAAATACATCTATGCTAGATTATACCCTCAGCAGAGGAGTCGCTGCCGCGAATCGGACAGTTTATTAGAAATTCATTAGAAAAAACCGGCGTATATCTACGAAACTTTTTAGTCAGATGTCCGTATGGTATATTTGACACGTTTTACAATTGAATAGGGGAGGGTGGAGGGCGCAGATGGTGGATTTTTCCTACCAAACGGCCTGTTGTTGCAACAGGTTGTTTTGATTCATGCCCCCGCAGCACTGATAAATTAGCCTGTTATCAATCACCCTCATCAATACCCGCAGCCTGTGGGTACCCCTGTCCGGAACCTGTTGTTAAATAGAATCAGGTAGTCAGCGATTGGCTGGCGATAGATTCGGTATGTATACGTAATGGAGGCATCGTCGATGTTAGGGCTATATGACACGCGTATTTATGTAATTGAGCGCGATATCTATGCCCGGCAGGCAATTGTCAGTTACCTGAGTTGGGATCGCCGCACCCGTGTCGTGGGTCAGGCGAGCAGCCCCCAGGAAATGTTGGCGGAACTCAAAGAGAACCCCGACCTGGAACGCCTTGATATCGTGGTATTGGATACTGGCCTGGCAGCCAATGCAGAGGGATTGGCCGCACTCGTCAAATTGGTCCAGCACCATGCGCCGGAGGTTAGCGTGACCTGTCTTTCTTCAGTGGCCGACCGGGCGATGGTTCTCGCCGCGAAGAAGGCCGGGGCACAGGCATTCCTGGTTCGTGAGCATGTAGGCATTGGCTTGCCCAGTGCAATATACTTCTCGATGTGGCATATTTTTGTAGTGACTCAAGATATCGCCGATTTACTGAAAGACACCGAAAAACCAGGAACCTACACCGCCCTTCCGGAGCGTCGAAACTACCCGCGCCTGACCCAGCGGATCGAACAGGCGCTCTGGCTGTGCGTGGTAGAGGGACTTCCAGCTGAACGTGCGGCAGAGGAGATGGGAGTCAGCAAAAGCACCGTTCGCAGCTATATCAAAGAGGGATACCGTATTCTCGAAGCAGCCGACGATACGATCTATCCACCTTCTGTATCGCCAGCCGAACGCGCCTTTTTGCGCTACAGCGCCCTGGAGTTCGATAATGTAATCGCCGATCTGAGAGACCCCTGGCAGCCAGCGGCATAACAGGTCAGGCAAAACTATATAATCTGTTTTGATTTGCTTCGATAAGGAAACCCGCTTTGACCGACACATCCCGTCAATCCAGTGTACGCCATGTCCTGATCTGGACAATGGTAGCAAATCTTGCCGTTGCAATCGCAAAAACCATCGTTGGGTTGATCGCGCAGTCGCTGGCGATGATCAGCGACGGCGTTCACTCTTCATTGGATGCAACAAACAACGTAATCGGATTGGTTGCAACCACAATCGCCGCCCGCCCACCGGACAGCGATCACCCCTACGGGCATCGACGCTTTGAAACGCTCGCAACGATGCTGATCGGCGTGTCTCTGACCTTGACAGCCTGGGAGATCGGTAAAGCCGGAGTGAGCCGTCTCCGCGAGGGGACAACACCTGAGATCACAACCGTCAGCTTTGTCGTGATGATCTGCACCATATTCATCAACATTGCCGTTTCTACCTATGAAAAGCGAATGGGCAAGAAGCTGAATTCAGAAATACTGGTGGCCGATTCGGCACACACCCGCAGCGACATTTTTGTCTCACTGACGGTGCTGGCCAGCCTGGTTGCTACCCGGTTGGGCTGGGGATGGATCGACGCGGCTGCTGCACTGGTAGTTGTCATACTGATTGGCCGGGCGGCCTGGCACGTTTTGCGCCCCTCGGTCGATATTCTGGTCGACCGGGCTGCACTTGAGGAAAATGTGGTAACCAGCATCGTTCAGAAAATTCCGGGCGTACACCGGGTAGCGCGTGTTCGCAGCCGGGGCCCGCGTGACGAGATATACCTCGACCTGGACATCGAAATCGCTGCGCCAACGACCGCCGCTCATAGCGCCAACATCGCCCGCGAAATCCGTGCTGCCCTCGGAAAACAATTCAGCGGACTTAAAGACATCCAGGTTTATTTTCTACCGCTACAGGAGAATACTCCCCAGGACTACGCGCTGACTGCCCGCGCCGAAGCCGACGCGCTTGGCCTCGGCGTGCATGAAGTGATCCCCTTCACTACCCCGCTAGGGCTGGGACTTGAAATGCATGTCGAGGTTCCTCCCGACCAGTCTGTTGGCGAGGCGCATATCGTTGTATCGAATTTTGAGGAACGGCTGCGAAATGCCATCCCTGAGTTAAAGAGGGTGGTCACCCATATCGAGCCATTCCATACACACGAGGATGTTCCACTCTATACACCCACCGCCCATGAACTGGCCCGCAGCGCCTTGAAGATCGCCCGTGAAGTATCTCCGGAAAACCACTGGCACGATATAGGCATACGCGCCGAATCCGACGGCGGTTACGCGGTGAGCATGCACTGCACCGTCGACCATGATACGCCGCTGGATGAGGCCCATCGTCTTGCGGAAGAAGTCGAGACACACGTCCGGCGCGAGATCCCCGAAATCCACCGGGTGACGATCCATACCGAACCGCCGGAGGAGCACTTTTAGCTAATCTCTGTCAGGGGCCAGGTCGGGCGCACGTCAAAGTCAGGCGCGTCGGTTTGACCGGCCTTGAAGCGGTGATAACCGGCAGCCGCAATCATTGCGGCGTTGTCGGTACACAGCGACAGCGGCGGGACGCGCACGGGGCGCCCCGCCCGTGTGATCATGGTCGCACGGAGCGCCGCATTCGCCGAAACGCCCCCGGCGACGAAGATTTCTTTTGCATCAAATTCTTTTGCCGCTCGCACTGTCTTCCCCACCAGCACATCGACTACTGCTGCCTGGAAGCTGGCTGCAAGATCGGCCACCGGGAAATCGGGAGGCAGCGGCTGATCAAGTTGGTAGCCAGGGATCATCGCCTGTAGGGTGCGCAGGACAGCGGTCTTCAGCCCGGAGAAGCTGAAGTTGTAATTACGTTCGCCCTGATTGCTTTTCAACCAGACGCGCGGGAAGTCGAAGGCCGCCGGGTCGCCTTTTCCCGCCGCTGCCTGAATAGACGGCCCACCGGGGTAAGGCAGTCCCAGCAGGCGGCCCACCTTGTCGAAGGCTTCCCCTGCCGCATCGTCCAGCGTTCCCCCCAGCCGCTCGTAGCGCCCGTGGTCGGTCATCAGCACCAACTCGGTGTGCCCTCCAGAGACGACCAGAACGATCACCGGGAACTCAATCAGGAGGCTTTCACCAGTGGCATTTACCGGTGTATCATCAGGTAGAAAACGATACTCAGGTCCAGCCAGCCAGAGCGAATAGATATGGCCTTCCAGGTGATTCACGCCAATGATCGGGAGCCTGCGCCCAATCGATAGACCCTTCGCCATGTTCACACCGACCACCAGCGACCCGGCCAATCCGGGGCCGCGCGTCACGGCGACCGCATCGACCGAATCGAGGATCAGGTCGGCCTGTTGTAACGCCTGCTCGACGACGGGATAAATCTGCTCAATATGTGCGCGGGAAGCGATTTCCGGGAAAACGCCCCCGTACTGCGCATGGATGTCGATCTGGGATGAGACGACGTTCGAACGGATTTCTTTTCCATCGACAACCACCGCTGCCGAAGTCTCGTCACAGGATGATTCAATACCGAGAATGACTGTCATAACTTTTGCATTAATCCGATAAAATAGAAATGTCGATATTATCTGTTTGTATCAAGAGAGTATACCGGGTGATTTTTTAGACGACTACGGGAGGGAGCAGCAATGTGCGGACGGATGACATTTACCATCAACTTGAGCGAACTGGCAGGTGTATTTCCCTGGCTGATCGTGCCCGATGTGCAGGTCGCCCCACGCTACAACGTCGCACCGACCCAGCCGGTGCCTGTCGTTGCCAATGACGGGCAGCAGCGGCTCGACTTTTTCACCTGGGGCCTGATCCCTTCCTGGGCAAAAGACCCCAGAATGGGCAGCCGGATGATCAACGCCCGTGCGGAGACAGTCGCCGAGAAGCCTGCCTACCGCGCCGCCTACCGACGCAGACGTTGCCTGGTTCTGGCTGATGGATTCTACGAATGGCGCAAAGAACCCGGATCAGGAGGCAAAACGCCGATGTATATTCGCCTGGAGTCGAGGGAGCCTTTTGCGCTTGCGGGCCTGTGGGAGCGCTGGCAGTCGCCACACGGGGACGAAATCCTGTCGTGCACCATCATCACCACAACACCCAATTCCCTGCTCGCCCCCATCCACGATCGCATGCCGGTGATACTGCCGTCCAACACCTATGACGAGTGGCTTGATCCGGGAGAAAAACAACCACCGGCATTGGATCATTTGCTGAAACCCTATCCGCCCGGCGAGATGGAAACCTACGCCGTCACGCCGCTTGTCAACAGCCCAACCAATGACAGCCCGGAGTGCATTACCCCGGCCTGATAAATGTCTGATGTGCTTCGCAGAAAGGAGATTGCCATGAAATTGGTATCGTATGTCAACCTGCCGCTTGAGCCGGAGACATTCTCCGTCAAGTTGGGTGCCATGATCGGCGAGGAGTGTATTATCGACCTGACCGTCGCCCAGACCTGGGCGCAGGGCGCGCGAAACTTCATTGCCCGCGAGCTTCCAACTTCGGTACTGGCGCTTCTCCGGAACTGGGACGACGACAGTCAGCACCTCGAGGCGTTGATCGAACTGCTGCCAGGGACAGAATGCCTAGGGTTGAAAGGCTCCGGGAGACTACCTGTAGCCTATCCGCGCGGTGATGTGTTCCTGCTGCCGCCGCTGCCCAATATCCTCAGCCTGAGAGATTTCTATGGCTTCGAGCAGCACGTCAGGGAGTCTTTCAGGCAGCACGGCAAAGCCGTTCCGCGCGAGTGGTACGATATCCCCGTGTTTTGCTACGGTAATCCCTACACCCTCCTGGGGCCTGATCAGCCGCTGCCAATGCCCGCAGGCGGCACCGATCTCGATTTCGAACTTGAAATCGCCTGCGTCATCGGGAAGGATGGGATCGACATTCCACCGGAGGAGGCGAATGACTACATCGCAGGTTATATGATCATGAACGATTGGAGCCTGCGCGACATGCAGCAGCAGGAAATGCGAGTCGGCCTCGGCCCAGCCAAAGGCAAGGACTTTGGCACATCGTTCGGCCCAGCACTAGTCACTCCCAGGGAACTCGAAGCCAGGCAGATCGACGAAGGCGTTGGCCTGCGCTATGACCTGGAGATGATTGCCAGGGTGAATGGTGAAGAACGGTCACGCGGGAATTTCGCCGAGATCCACTGGACTTTTGCCGAGATGATCGCCCGCGCCTCTCAGAACGTGATGCTCCACCCCGGCGAAGTGATTGGCTCCGGGACAGTCGGGACGGGCTGTTTGCTCGAAGCAGGCGCGGCGGATACCGGGGAGTGGCTCAAGCCGGGCGACTGGGTCGAACTGGAAGTCGAATGCCTGGGTCGACTGACGACCGAGATTCTGCCGCCCGATCAGGCGGGTTGACGCTGGGGAATCGCTGCTTGCCGACCAACTGATCCCGGCGTACAATCACACCGGCTCACCAAATATAAGGAGGAACCAGACGCGATGCAGGGCGTTCATATCTCCAACCATCCACTGGTAAAGCATAAGCTGACCATTCTTCGTGATAAGAGCACCAATTCGACACAGTTCCGCCAACTGGTAAGGGAACTCGCCATTTTGCTGTGTTATGAGGCCACCCAGGATATGGCCCTTGAACCCAAATCGGTCGAGACACCGATGGGGCAAGCCGAAGGTGCCGAGTTGAAGGAGCGGATCGGGCTGGTACCGATCCTGCGGGCCGGGCTGGGGATGGTAAACGGGGTGTGGGAAATGATGCCCTCGTCCGAGGTCTGGCATATCGGCCTGTACCGCGACGAAGAAACACTGCGCCCGGTCGAATATTACAACAAACTCCCCGTCGACCCGACCGTTCAGGTCTGCCTGATCCTCGACCCGATGCTGGCGACCGGCGGATCGGCGGTGGCAACCGTCGATATCCTCAAAGAATGGGGAGCACGCCGGATCAAATTCGTTGGGCTGATCGCCGCGCCTGAGGGTGTCAGAGCGTTGCACGATGCTCACCCCGACGTTCCCATTCATATCGCCACCATCGACGAACGTTTGAACGATATAGGGTTTATCGTCCCCGGCCTGGGTGATGCAGGAGACAGGCAGTTTGGAACAGGCTAGCAACCAGCCCTTTCCGCTGGGAGTCTTTGCGATCACATTCGGTGTGGCGTTTCTCCTTGCACTGATCCTGACGCCGCTCTCCCGCAAGCTGGGTGAGAAATGGAAAGTCGTCGCTGTTCCCGGTGGACGCCGCCAGCATTCGCAGCCAGTATCGAGGATCGGTGGGTTAGCGATTTACATCGCATTCGTCGCCGCCGTGATCCTCTCGCAGCTTTTCGTTGTGAACCCGGCAGCGCCCGGATCGAACCTGCCGGGCAGCCTGACCATCTATCGGTTCGATCCCAAAGAAGTGATCCGGCTGGCAGGACTGCTGATCGGCGGCACGCTTATTTTCCTGGTCGGCCTGTACGACGACTGGCGAGAACTTTCTCCGGTGCCCCAATACATCGCCCAGGTGATCGCCGCCGGGATCGCCGTCGGCTTTCTGATCTTCATCGAGTATGTGAACAATCCCTTCACCGGGCAGCAAACCCAGAATTTCCCCTATCTGATCACGGCGACGATCAGCCTTTTCTGGCTCGGCCTGATGATGAACACCGTCAACTGGCTGGATGGTCTGGACGGACTGTCGACCGGCGTCGTGGCGATTGCCTGCGTGGTGCTGTTTGCCAACGGCGTCTTCCGGCTCGATCCGCCACAGCACAGCGTCGCCCTGCTGCCGTTGGCGCTGCTCGGCGCGACGCTCGGCTTTCTGCCGTTCAATTTTTCACCAGCACGTGTCTTTCTCGGCTCGTCGGGGGCGTTTTTCCTTGGCTTTTCGCTTGGCGTGTTGAGCATCATCGGCGGGGCAAAGATGGCGTCGATCCTGCTGGTAATGGGCCTCCCGCTGCTGGATGTCGCGTGGCAGATTTTCAGCAGGATCTCGAGAGGGAAAAACCCGGTTCAGGGCGACCGGGGACACCTGCATTTCCGACTGCATGATCAGGGCTTCTCGCAGCGCCAGATCGTGATCGGCTATTACGTGTTTTGCGCTGCTTTCGGCGGGCTGGCGCTGTTCATCTCCTCGCGGCTCTACAAGCTTATCGCGCTGGTCGTGATGGGCGCGATCTGTCTCGCGGGTTTCATCTGGCTCACCCGGCAGGACCGCAAGGTAGGGTAAACCCGCTACTTGTACTCCAACTCGCGATCCAGCACCCGGCTGAAGATCACTTCCGAAAGACTGATCAGCCCCATCATGAAAAGATCGACCACCAGCGCCGAGATAAAGGCAAAACTCAGCCACTTCGCCAGCCGCGCAAACGGCTCTTCGAGAAGATAATTCAACACCACTCTAAGATCGAGGATCAGCAGGAAAATGGTTATCGCCGCCACTGCGCCCGCCAGCAGCCACCAGTTGATCCGGTCATGCTCTTCGGGGAGCATCGCATTGGCAATGGCGAAGATCAGGTAAAACCACAACCAGAAATCGGGGGCGGACATAAACGTATTGAACCCGACACCGATGGCCGGCAGGTCACCGGTTGCCAGCGATGAGATCAGGGCATCGGTATCGAAATGCGAACCACCGATCAGGCTGATCACGAGAATCCCTGTCACCAGCGGGATCATACCGACAAGCGAAGCACGGACGATATCGGTATTCTTATCAATCTCCACCAGCCCCAACCGGATCACGCCACCGCGCTGTTTCTCAGGCCAGATGCGGAACTTCTTGATCTTCACCCGCAGCGCCTGGGCCAGCACCCACTGGCTCAACTCGTGGAGCACCACCCCCGGCAGCAACGCCAGATAATAGATCAGCACAGCCGCCTGGGGATTGTTGGTCAACAGCAGCCCCAGTCCCTGAACGTGCCGGTGAATCCAGCGTTCAACTTGAACCAGGGGCCAGATCGCTATGGCGGCCAATAACCAGGGCAGTAACCACTCAGGCATAGGCTGTCAATCCTTGACTATCCCGCATCAACCTGAAAGCATTATAGGGCACGGGGGCTTATCACTACAACTCATTACGATTCATCCCTGGAAGTGGTTGCTCATAGGATGCAAAAAGGCGCACCGAAGTGCGCCCTGATATGGTAAGCCGGGTGACTAGAGGCCCCGAACCTCGGCAGAGACACGAACCAAAGTAATGAAATCCTCGGCTTTGAGCGATGCGCCGCCGATCAAACCGCCATCGATCTCCGGCTGTTCCATCAACTCCTTGACGTTAGAGGGTTTCATGCTGCCGCCGTACTGGATGATCATCGCCTGGGCGACGGCATCCCCGTAGATAGTCGCCAGCGTCGCACGAACGACCTGCCCGATGATGCGGTTGGCGTCTTCGGGGGTCGCGGCCAGCCCGGTGCCAATTGCCCAGATCGGCTCGTAGGCCACGACGATGCCCTTAGCCTGCTCGGCGGTGATCCCCTCAAAACCGGCTTTCACCTGCCCGCTGACGAACGCCTCGGTTTCACCCGCCTGGTTCTGTTCCAGGCTTTCGCCAACAGCGACAATAGGTTTCAGGCCGTGAGCAAGCGCCGCCTTGATCTTCTTATTGACCGTCTCATCGGTTTCACCAAAATAGGCCCGGCGCTCTGAGTGGCCGATGATCACATAATCGACCAGTTCCTTGAGCATCACCGGCGAGACTTCGCCGGTATAAGCACCGCTGTCTTCCCAGTACATATTCTGCGCACCGACTTTGACCGTCGAACCCTTCAGCGCCTCAGAAACCGCCGCCAGCGCCGTGAACGGTGTACATACCGCCTGGGTGACACCCGGATAATCGGCGAGAGGTCCCTTGACCGCGTTGACGAGTTCCAGCGCCTCGGCAACGGTTTTATTCATTTTCCAGTTCCCAGCTATGAATGGCTTACGCATGGGTTTTTCTCCTTCTCTAATACAAGATGTCTAGATCATATCACAGTTAGAAAACGAGCCAGCCTGTAACATGGCTGGCTCGCATAAAACTTTCCTGTGGCCTGCCCTACTTGTCGTTCAGGGCGGCCAGACCGGGGAGGACTTTGCCTTCCATCATTTCCAGGCTGGCACCCCCACCCGTGCTGACGTGGGTGACTTTGTCGGCCAGCCCGGCCTGGTTGATCGCCGAAGCCGAGTCGCCACCGCCGATGATCGTCAGTGCACCGGCAGCGGTTCGTTCAGCGAGAACCTCCGCAACGGCGAACGTACCTTTGGCAAACGGGGCCATTTCAAAAACGCCCATTGGCCCGTTCCAGGCAATCGTCATCGCGTCGGAGAGTTTATCACTGTACAACTTGACCGTTTCCTCGCCAATATCGAGGAGACGCCAGCCGTCGGGCACTCCGTCGGCAACCTTGATCGTTTTGGTGTTGGCTGCTGCATCAAAGGCATCGGCAATCACACCGTCGACCGGCAGGATCAGCTTATCGCCAGCTTTGGCGAGAATAGCCTTTGCCGTATCGATGGACTCAGCTTCGACCAGCGAGTCACCCATTGCGATCCCCTGCGCGGCGAAGAAAGTATTCGCCATGCCGCCGCCGATCAACACCATATCGGCTTTATCGAGCAGGTTTTCGGTCACTTCAATCTTGCCAGAAATCTTCGCCCCACCGAGGATGGCGGCGAAAGGCCGCTTCGGGTTGTCGAGCGCGTTGCCCAGGAATTCGATCTCCTTTTCCATCAGGAGGCCAGCGACCGCCGGTAGATACCGGGTCACTCCCTCGGTGCTGGAGTGAGCGCGGTGCGCCGATCCAAAAGCGTCATTGACGTAGATATCGCCCAGTTTGGCTAGCTTCTCGGCAATTTCGAGGTCGTTTTTCGTCTCGCCCGCGTAAAAGCGCGTATTCTCAAGGACAAGCACGCCGCCGTCGGGGAGATCGGCGACTGCCTTTTCGGCTACCTCGCCGATGCAATCGTCGGCAAAGGCCACGTCGATGCCCAGCTTTTCGGCCAGAATCGGCACCACCGGCTTGAGTGAGAATTCCGGGTTGCGCTCGCCTTTCGGACGCCCTAGGTGCGACATCAGGATCAGCGCCCTGGGTTTCTGGTCGAGGATCGCCCGTAAGGTCGGAAGCGCCGCAACTATTCGCGTGTCGTCGGCGACTTCGCCATTTTGAATCGGCACGTTGAAGTCAACGCGCACAAGAACACGTTTACCTTTCAGGTCAACATCACGAATCGTCTTTTTATTCATTTAGAATGTCGCTCCCAGAGACAATCCGTAAGGGCGGAAATCTATAAAAGGAAATCCGCCCCTACAGTCGCTATCAAGGTAACAGAGTTTAGAGTTTATCCGCCATCAGCTTGACGAGGTCAGCAGTACGAACCGAGTACCCCCACTCGTTGTCGTACCAGGAAACCATCTTCAGCATCGTTCCGCCTATCACCGAAGTGAACTCAGCATCGACAATGCTGGAGCGTGGGTCGCCCTTGAAATCCATGCTGACCAGCGGAATTTCGCTGAAGCCCAGGATGCCCTTCATCGGGCCATTGGCTGCTGCACGGTAGGCAGCGTGGACTTCTTCGGTCGTGGTTTCTTTTTCCAGATCGATCACGGCGTCGACAATCGAGACGGTTGGGGTCGGGACGCGCAGGGCGTAGCCGTCAAACTTCCCCTTCAATTCGGGGATGACCAGCGCAACCGCTCTCGCCGCACCGGTGGTGGTGGGGATGATGTTGAGCGCGGCAGCGCGGGCGCGGCGCAGGTCCTTGTGCGGCAGGTCGAGGATTTTCTGGTCGTTGGTATAGGAATGGATGGTGGTCATCAGGCCCCTGACGATGCCGAAGTTGTCCTGGATCACCTTGGCCGCCGGAGCAAGACAGTTGGTGGTGCAGCTTGCGTTCGAAACGATGTGGTGCGCGTTCGTGTCGTACATACCATCGTTGACGCCCAACACGACGGTCAGATCGGGTTCCTTCGCCGGGGCGGAGATGATGACCTTCTTCGCGCCCGCTTCCAGGTGCTTGCCTGCACCGGCGCGATCACGGAAGAAGCCGGTGCTCTCGATCACGATATCGACGCCCATCTCGGCCCAGGGGAGATTGGCGGGATCGGGTTGGGAAAGGGCCTTGATGAAGTCTCCACCGATAACCAGCCCGTCTTCTTTAACCTCGATCTCATCCTTCAAAATGCCGTAGTTGGAGTCATACTTCAACAGGTGCGCCATCGTCTTCAGATCGCCCAGGTCGTTGAAGGCGACGATATCGAATTCGCCTGCGTACTTTTCCTTCAGGGCCTTAAGAACCTGACGCCCGATGCGTCCAAAACCATTGATGCCAACTTTGACTGCCATTAGAGTTTCTCCTTATCAACAAACTATTTTGATAGTGTCAATAATATGCTAATGCGCCGCGTTTTCATCTATGTGGTGGCATCTTCCGATGCTTCCACCAGATTGATAACAGCCTGCGCCAACAACCGAGAATCATGCCGCCAGGGATACTGTTGATCCACCAGCGGGCTGCTGACAATCCTGGCCCCTGAGCCAGAATTGCCGTTACTCATTCCTAATTGAACATACGCGAAATTCGCATCGGCGTCCAGTGCAGGATAGTAGTCGTTTACCAGTACAACGTCAAACAATCCAGGCCCGACCTGCCGTTCAATCGCCCTGACATGATCGATAACGCTGAACCCGCTCGTTTCCCCGGATTGGGTAGCGACGTTGCAGACATAAACCCGGAGCGCACGGGTGCGGCGGATCGCCTCGACGATGCCCGGCACGAGCAGGTTTGGCAGGATGCTGGTGAACAGGCTCCCAGGGCCGATCACGACGATATCGGCAGCCAGGATTGCCTTCACCGCATCGGGGTAAGCCGGGGCGTTCTCCGGTTCGAGGAACACCCGCTCGATAGCCCCCTCGATCTCAGGGATAGCCGACTCCCCCTCGACGCGCCGCGTCTGGCTGGACGGCTCGTCGCGCAGATCGGCCATCAGGGTAACGTCTTCCAGCGTAGAAGGAAGCACCTGCCCCCTGATCGCCAGCACCCGGCTGCTTTCGATTAGCGCCTGTTCGAAGCTCCCGGTGACGCTGCTCAACGCAGTGATGAATAGGTTCCCGAAGCTGTGGCCTTCCAACCCGCCTTCGCCAAACCGGTACTGGAAAAGCTGGGTCATCAGGTTTTCGTTGCGGGCCAGTGCCGCGATATTGTTGCGGAAGTCGCCGGGCGGCAGCACGCCCAGGTCGCGCCGTAGCCTGCCCGAACTTCCCCCGTCGTCGGCAACGGTAACGATTGCTGTCAGGTTCGAGGTGAAGTCTTTCAGGCCGCGCAGCAGGGCGGGAAGCCCGGTGCCGCCCCCTATCGCAACGATCTTCGGGCCGCGCTGGAGATGGCGCTGTTCGACCAGTGTCTCGATCAACCGGTCCCTGCCAACATCCCAGGGGCTGAGGATCGTCCGGCTGATACGGTACATTGCCAGTACAACCAGCGCTGCCCCCACAACACCGGCCAGGACAGCCCGCAGCCAGAGCGGTGCGCCGCCAAGGGTCAGGATCGATTCGACAGGAGGTACAGGATAAGTTCTGAAGAAATGGAGCAGTAGAATGCCGAAGCCAAGCCCCAGCGCGGTAACGCCAAAAAATAAAACAATCAGCCAACGCTTAACACCAATACCGGGTGTTAGCCACATCAACAGTGTTCGCGCGGGTGTACGTTCGCTGTGCTTCAAGGTCTGCTCGCGAGGTTCAGGCAATAAACAGGTATCGGCGGGATAATACAGGAAATGAGCCGTCCCGTATTGACACGAACGGCTTCCCCTGTACTATGATTCATCCCATCCACCGCCGCCATGATACCCACTCTACTACCTGCTGTCAACGGGTTTGACGACCGCAAACTCGATGATCTGATGTTTTGCATTCACCTGATCTGACATTCAGCGCAGCACCGCTCGACAAACTGGCCTTGAATGTTGGCTGTTTCAATGATACAACTTGTGATGAACTTGAATAAACGACTTTCTTCTCTGGAGAAACAGAGATTATTCACTTTGTAGCTGTGAAGGAGCAAGCAATGGCAAACTTTGACCTGATGCGCCGGTTAACAAAAGATACAGGCGGAAAGATCGTCTTTCTGGTGATGGACGGGTTGGGTGGTCTTCCCCTTCAAGTTGATGGCCAGACCGAGTTAGAAGCGGCCACCACGCCCAATTTAGATCGTCTGGCACGTGAAGGCAGCAACGGATTGTCAATCCCGATCTCGCGCGGCGTCGAACCGGGCAGCGGCCCGGCTCACCTGGCCCTCTTCGGCTACGATCCGCTGGTCTACGATGTCGGGCGCGGAGCGCTCTCAGCCGCCGGGGTTGGCCTCGATGTTCAACCAGGTGATGTCGCCGCACGCGGCAACTTTGCTACCATAGATGAAAACGGTCTGATCTCCGACCGGCGGGCTGGCCGGATCGCTACCGAGAAGGCTGAAGAAGCCTGCGAAACATTGAGCACCATCGAACTGCCCGGCGTTGAACTGACCGTCAGAGAAGTCAAGGAGCATCGCTTCGCAATCGTGCTGCGGGGCGAGGGGCTGGATCACCGCATTCTCGATACCGACCCCCTCAAGGTCGGATTGGCTCCCTTACCGGCAAAACCCTGGCCGGAAGCCGCCGATGACCCGGCGGCACTGCACACCGCCGATCTCGTCAACCAGTTCATCGCCCAGGCAGGAGAGAAACTCAAAGGACATTACCCCGCAAACTTCGTCAACATGCGCGGCTTTGCCTGCGATCCAGAACTGCCGAAATTCCAGGATGTCTACAAGCTCAACCCGGCCTGCATGGCTGTCTACCCAATGTATAAGGGAGTCAGCAAGCTGGTTGGGATGGACATCCTCGACTCCGACGCACACGACACGCCGCTCGACGAGTTCAACCGGGTGGCCGATGTCTGGGATAAATACGACTTCTTCTTCATCCACATCAAGTACACCGACAGCCGGGGCGAAGATGGCCTGTTCAACGAGAAGGTCGCCGTCATTGAGCAGGTCGACGCGGCATTACCGGCTCTGGTAGATCTGGCCCCCGATGTACTGGTGGTAACCGGCGATCACTCCACACCAGCAAAGATGGCTTCGCACTCGTTCCATCCGGTGCCAACCCTGATCTGGGCACCCGCCACCCACATGCGCGACCGGGTCACTGGCTTTGGGGAACGGGAATGCATGACCGGCGCGCTCGGCCAGTTCCCCGCCGACGAGTTGATCCAGCTTGCGCTGGGCCACGCCGGGCGTCTGGGACGCTACGGCGCGTAAAGACCAACACAATCACTACAGAGGGCAGGTCATTCCGATCTGCCCTTTTTCTTTTCCAGCCGCCACATGATCACACCCAGTACCGCCGCTTCGAGCAGCGCCCCGCCAAACATCAGCGCAAAGGCATCGGTCCAGAAGCGCTCCGGGAACAGCCTGATCAGCGTGTCTGAAGTTGGAAAGAGCCAGGTGTCACCCGTGAAGAACATCGCGTGGAACTGGGTGAACAACCAGCGGAACGACGTGACGACCGCGATCAGCCCGGCGACGATCAACCCGGCGGTCAGCAGGCTTCCAGAAAGCAGGCCGGTTCGGAGTTTCTGGCGATCCGAGAGATACAGCAGCACCCCACACACGATCCAGATGCCTATCGCCGAATACCCAGACCGGGACAGGCCCTTCGTCACGACTTTCACGTCGACCATGTGTGAAAGTTCGCGTTCGTTGTAAAGCGGATCGCCGTTCGGGAACGTCATATCGCCCAGATAGTCGATCTCCTCGTTGTTGAAGAGATAGGCCAGCGCGGGCGGCGCATATTCCAATCGATCTTCCCGTGTAAACCCGAACGGGTCGTCCGGAAGCCAGGGGCGGTTGTACTCCCAGCGCAGGAAAGCCCCGGTCATCAGCAACCGTGCATTGACCAGCACCAGCAGCAGCGGCAGAACTGCCGCCAGGTAAACCTGCAAGATCGACGTCAGCCAGCCGGGGAGATTTAATTTCGCCTGTTCGCGTTTATTAGAAGTTTGTTCCATTAGTCCACTTTCCTATTGGCAGGGCAGCTCGTTCCCGCCACTCAATACAAAATTTACGACCAGGAGATCGGTCATCAGTTCGGTCGGGGCGCGGTCGTCGGTCATGATCCGCCCACCGGTCGGCGTGGGCCGGATTTGTTCGTAGGCGGTCGTCAGCACTTTTGGCAGGACTGGCTGCACGTCCGCGCCGAGTAAATCCCGGTTGGCGATCAGGTTCTCCGGGACGGTCGGCTGGACGGTCGCCACCAGGATGCTGTTGCAGGTATGAGGCACATCGATCACATGCACCGATGGAAAAACCTGTCCCAGCGTCGCACTGAATGCCTCGATCAGCCGCCGATCATCAACGGTGCGCCCGACGTTGATCGCCAGCACGCCGCGCTCACTGAGATGCTCGCGTATCTCCTGAAAGAACTCAACCGTCGTCAGGTGCCAGGGGATATAGGGCAGCCGGTAGGCGTCGACGCCTACCACGTCGTAGGTCTTGTCGCTGGCTGCCAGCGCATAGCGCCCATCCTGCACGATGACGTTCAGATTGGGTTCATCCATATCGAAATAATCGCGGCCCGCCTGCACAATGTCCGGGTCGATCTCGATCCCGTCGACCGGGATCGGGCCGAAAACCTGCGTGTACTGCTTCGGAACCGTCCCGGCGGCCAGCCCGACCATCGCCATGCTGGTAACGTCGGCAGGCGTGTGTGGCGGCGCGTTGAAGAACGGAGCCGCTAGGTAATAATCCCAGGTGCCGCCCGTTTCGATATAGTCCGGGTAGTCGGGGAAATACATCGAGTGAATCCCCTGTCCCTCGTTGAGGAACAGGATGTTCGCCTCGCCCCAGCGCACGACCTGGATGTAGTTGTAGGCCGATTCGTCTTCGTGGAGCAGTATCATCCCTTCAGGAACCGGTCGCAGGGTGCCGGGCAGCGCGAAGATCGCCAGCAGGATGTGAACGACGGGCATCCAGGCATAGCGCAGCATCTTCTTCCAATCGACCACTCCATAGCCGGTCAGCCCGACCACCAACAGCAGACCGGACAGCAGCATAAACGTCAGGTTGGTGCCAATGGTCGGGATCAGCACCAGCACGGGCAAGAACGTCCCGATGATGCTGCCGATGGTCGAGATGGCATACATCCGGCCTGAAATTCCCCCCGCGCCGGAGGCATCCTCGATTGCCAGCCGGATCGCAAAGGGCGAGACGATCCCCAGCAGCGTCACCGGGACGGCAAACAGGATCATCATCACGCCGAATGAGCCAACCAGCACGGCAGCGTTGATATTGAACACCGACCCGGCGGCTACTCGCAGCACCGGGCGGGCAAGAGCCGGGATCAGCCCGGCGCTGAAAGCCCCCCACAGCACAACCCGGTAGAACGTTTCGACATAAGGCGAACGGTCGGCGAGGCGTCCACCGATGAAGTAGCCCGCCGTGAGATACAGCAGGATCAACCCGATGATATTCGCCCACACGATATTGCTCGTACCGAACACCGTTCCCAGCAGCCGCGAGGCGCTCAACTCAAGCCCCAGCGACAGCAGCCCGGAAGTAAAGACAACCACATATAGATACCGACGCTGTTTTTCTGACAAGATCGCCCCCCTTCATTTGCGGCTCAAAGATTATAGCCGCCCCAACGAACGGAGAAAAACGGATATGACTTTGCCCCAATAGCGATGATGGGGTTTGGGGCGCAGCCCAAACTCCTAAGCAGCTAATGTAGCTGCCGCAGCCGAAGACGGCTGCCCGTTTCAGGCAGGTTTGCCCCGTTGCGCTATAATCAGCACAGTTGGAACCATCAGCACGCGAAGGACGGGGTATGTCAGAATCCGAACAAGACGACCGCCTGGTTTCCGGGAAGAAACAAACCGAAGAACACACCAACGTCGACGCTGCCCTGCGCCCGCGCTCGCTGAGTGACATCTACGGGCAGGATTCGCTCGTCGAGCAGTTACAGATTCTTCTCGACGCCGCCAAAGGGCGCGGCGAGGCGCTCGATCACATCCTGTTCTACGGGCCGCCCGGTCTCGGCAAAACGTCCCTGAGCCACGTGATGGCTTACGAGATGGGCGTCAACATCCGGGTGACCGCCGGGCCGGTGATCGAACGAGCCGGTGACCTGGCGGCCATCCTGACCAACCTCCGCAAAGGCGATATCCTGTTCATCGATGAGGTGCATCGGCTGGGACGGGCGGTCGAAGAAGTGCTTTACCCGGCGATGGAGGACTTCGCGCTCGATATCGTGATCGGCAAAGGCCCCAGCGCCCGCAACATCCGCCTGAAGCTGCCGCGCTTCACCGTGATCGGCGCGACCACCCGCCTGGCCCTGATGACCGCTCCCCTCCGCGCCCGCTTCGGCGCGGTCTACCGTCTCGACTTCTACGGCGAAGAGGCGCTGGTCAAGATCATCAACCGCGCCGCCGGGATGCTTGACGTGCCCCTCGATTCAGCCGGGGCCACCGAGATCGCCCGCCGGGCACGTGGCACACCGCGTATCGCCCTGCGCCTGCTACGCCGGGTGCGTGACTACGCCCAGGTTCGGGCCGATGGGGTGATCACCAAAACGGTGGCGGATGAAGCCCTCAGCCTGATGGAGATCGACGCCCTCGGCCTGGATGACGTCGACCGCCGCGTCCTGGAGACAATCATCGAAAAGTTTGGCGGCGGCCCGGTCGGGTTGGAGACCATCGCCGCTGCAATCAGCGAGGAAGCCGACACGATCATGGATGTCTACGAGCCGTTTTTGCTCCAGCTCGGCTTCATCGAACGGACACCACGCGGGCGCACGGCCACACCGCTGGCCTACCGGCATCTTGGCCTCGAACCGGACGGCGCGGCTGGTCAACCCCGGTTGTTGTAAGGCTGCGAACCGATGCAGTTTTTCGAACTCAACACGCTGGCTAAATGGCTGATCGTGATCGGGGTGGGGATCGCCACGCTGGGGATACTCCTGTTCCTGCTTGGCAAAATTCCCGGCCTGAACCGCCTCGGCCAGCTTCCCGGCGACATTCGTTACCAGAGTCCCGACGGGCGCGTCTCGTGCTTCATCCCCGTCGTCAGTTCGATCCTGATCAGCGTGATCTTCACTATAGTCTTGAACATCGTCCTTCGGATTATCAACCGCCCATGAAAACCAGTGACTTCGATTACCATCTCCCGCCGGAGCAGATCGCCCAGACGCCGGTCGAGCCGCGTGACTCGTCTCGTCTGCTGGTGCTCAATCGAGGCGACGGCAGCCTCGTCCACCGCCATTTTCGTGACATCGGTGAATATCTCAAGCCCGGCGATGTGCTGGTCTTCAACCAGACACGGGTCATTCCTGCCCGCCTGCACGGGCAGAAGGTCGATACCGGGGGCAGGGTCGAGTTCCTGCTGCTCAAACGCGAAGGCGATCAAACCTGGCGCGGATTGATCGGCGGTAAGCGTGTCAGCGAAGGCACCCGCCTGCGCTTTGCCGGGGCCGATGGCGAAGCAGTCGAGGGGACGGTCACCGCCGAAGGCGAACGCTCGGAGCGAGTGGTTCGATTTGATCAGCCGCTTACGCCGCTGCTCCCATCGGTGGGCGAGGTGCCGCTGCCACCCTACATTCACGAAACTCTCAATAATCCAGAACGCTACCAGACGGTCTACGCCCACCACGACGGATCGTCCGCTGCGCCGACCGCCGGGCTGCACTTTACCCCCGAACTGCTGATCGACCTGCGCCGCAGCGGGGTAGAGATGGCCTACTGTACGCTCCATATCGGGCTGGACACGTTCCAGCCGGTCACCGTCGAAGATATCGAAAAGCACCACATGCACACCGAATGGGCGCAGCTAACCCCCGAAGCAGCACGGGCGATCAACGAGGCGAAGCTGTCCGGTGGGCGGATCATCGCCGTTGGCACGACCAGCGTCCGAACACTGGAATCCGCCGCGCTGCACAGCGCCGGAGTCGACGATCCCTACGCCGCCGAAGGAGATATGTGCCCCTGGCGACCGGTCGCCGCTTTCGAAGATAACACGAACCTGTTCATCCATCCCGGCTACCGCTTCCGCGTGGTCGACGTGATGATCACGAATTTCCACCTGCCCCGCTCCACGCTGCTGATGCTGGTCAGCGCCTTTGCCGGGCGCGAGCACATCCTGAACGCTTACGCGGAGGCCCGGCAGGAAGGCTACCGCTTTTACTCATTTGGCGACGCCATGTTGATCGCCTGATCGGGCCGTGAAGGGTTTTTCCATGAGCCGCCTGCTGATCGTTTCCCACACGGCACATTACCGGCGAGGGCCGGAGATCGTCGGCTGGGGGCCGACCGTCCGCGAGATCGAACAGCTTGCCCGGCTGTTCGACGAAGTCGTCCACATCGCCCCACTGCACCCGGTCGATGCGCCTGCGAGTGCCCAACCTTACCATGCCCCCAATATCACTCTATGTGATGTCCCCCCGGCGGGTGGATCAAATCTGCGGGACAAGCTCGACATTTTCCGAAAGTATCCGGGCTACTTCTCCGCGATCAATGCGGAACTGGCCCACGCTGATGCCGTCCATGTGCGCTGCCCGGCCAACATCGCGCTGCTCGCAATCCTGATCCTGGCCTTTCGCCGCCACCCCGCCCGGCGATGGATCAAATACGGCGGCACCTGGGGCGGAAAGCAGGCCGCGCTGACCTCCCGATTCCAGCGCTGGTGGCTGAGGCGGAATTTCAGCCGGGCAGAGGTAACGGTCAACGGCACCTGGCCCGATCAGCCGCCGCACATTCACTCGTTCGACAATCCATGCCTGACGGCGGAGGAACTCGCCGAAGGCCGGAAAGCGGCGTCGGTCAAACAGATCGAAACTCCGGTCAGGCTGATTTTTGCCGGTCGGCTGGAACCGGCCAAAGGCGTCGAGCAGGCGCTCCGCGTCATCGCCGAAGTGAACCGGCGGGGCACTCCCGCGTTCCTTGATCTGGCAGGCAATGGCCCCGACCGCCCTCGATATGAACGGCTGGCCGGGGAACTTCAAATCACCGACCGCATCAACTTTCACGGCTGGTTGACCCGCAGCGAGTTGAGCCATTTATATACCCAGGCGCATATCAGCCTCTTCCCCAGCCTGAGCGAAGGCTGGCCCAAAGCGCTCGGCGAGGCGATGGCCTATGGGATCGTCCCGGCTGCCAGCAGCGTCGGCAGCATTCCCTACTATCTGAATCGATTCGGCACCGGTCGGACATTTTCGCCGGATGATGTTGCGGGTTTTACGGAAGCTGTATTATGGTATCATCAGAATCAAGAAGCATGGAAAGCCGAATCGGAACTGGCCGTTTCCGCGGCCACCGCCTTTAGCTATGATGCTTACCTGGCCGCCGTCGGTGAGATATTGGGGTTAACAGACAATGGCTGATCGCAACGCTTCTTTTCCCGGCAGGCAGCGGTTTTCCACACTGCCTGCCGTTCGGGAAACAAAAGACTCTCAAATTGATACATTGTTTTCGCCCCGTGCGTTCACCTGGTTGGTTATTGGTCATGTTGTGCTGGCTGCCGTTACCCAGATCGCGCCGAGAATCGCCATCATCCATGCCTTGATCACACTCGCAATCAGCTTTTTATGGGCGCTCTCAAAAGAGCACCCGGAGCGAATCATCTATGCCACCGCATATGTTTCCGGAGTTGAAGTATGGTGGCGGATGAACGAAGTCTGGAATCTTCTACCCTGGGAACTAGGTAAATACACGCTGATTGGCCTCTTCATCCTGGCGATTCTGCAATTGAAGAAGGCAAAATTGAACATGATGGCGCTGCTCTTTGTCGTCGCCCTAACGATCCCCTCTCTCCAGTCTCTTACCGGCTCCAGCCTTGAAGAGTTTCGAGAGCAGATTGTATTCAACCTGGGCGGACACATTGTCCTCCTTTTTGGCGCAACCTATTTTTCGAATATCGAGATCGACAAGGACAGCTTACAGAAACTACTCCTTGCCCTGACACTGCCTGTCATTTTGGCCGCGACGATGGCTTTGCTGACGATCGCCAATCTGCGTTCGTCGGGGGAGTTGATCTGGTCAGCCGGGGCATCCAGTGTATTGGCCAGTGCCTGGAACGGGGCAAATCAGACCTCCTCAGTGCTCGGTTTGGGGCTGACAGCGATCTGGCTTCTACTGCTGTTCTGGAAACATGAGCGAGGCGAACTCATCAAGTTGATTGCACTGGGAGGATGGTTTCTTGTCCAGGCTCTGCTGACTTTCTCGCGCGGCGGCGTGTTCACCGCTGCACTTGCCGGGCTGGCCGCAACCGCACATATATTCGGCAAGAGCAAGAAAACAGTACGGAATATTTTTCTGGGGATAATTGTTATCGCGGTATTTTCTTACATTGTGCTGCCTCAACTCGATCAACTCACCGGGGGAAGCCTGAGTCAGCGTTTCAGCGACACCGATCCAACCGGGCGGGATGTCATCGTCCTGACCGATCTGGAGGCGTTTTTAGAAAATCCGTTGTGGGGTGTTGGCCCTGGGGGAATGCCCTCATACCGGACTCGTCAGGGGATACGCTACCTGGCAGCGCATACCGAATATTCACGAATGCTCGCCGAACATGGGCTGCTGGGAGCGTTCGCCCTGATATTATTGGGGATTATGTGTTGGGATAATTACTGGCATTCGGAGAAGGTTCCGGCAACCAGAGCGGTTAAGATTGCATTGATGGCATGGGCGCTCTTATATATGACCCACTCTGCGACACGGCTTGTTGCGCCCGCATTTATGTTGAGTGTCACCTTCGCCCAGTTCCGGATGACGGAGACTCTGCCCCAACTGGAAGGACCTGCCAAGCCGTTTCCCCGCGTACCTCCTGTTCGGTCATATCATCAACGATGATTAAGCCCGGCCTGTTGATGATCAGCAGCGGTTTCGTCGCCTCCCGGCATAATTACCGGGGGATGTGCCAGGAACTCGCCGACCGGTTGGGTGAGTCCGGCTACCGGATTATCACATCGTCCAGAGCCGGGCGTGTCATCCGCCCGTTCGATATGCTCTACACGGTTTGGAGGTATCGCAATCGTTATAACGTTGTCCTGGTCGATGTGTTCAGCGGGTGGGCATTCCTGTGGGCGGAGGCTGTCTGCCGATTACTGGATCGCCTTGGGAAAAGCTGCATCCTCGTTCTCCGGGGCGGAAATCTGCCCGCCTTTGCCGCGCGGCATCCCGCCAGGGTCAGGAAGCTCCTTAATCTCGCCGACCGGATCACGACACCTTCGAGCTATCTTCAGGATCAACTTAAGCCGTACAGCCAGCATATCGAACTAATCCCCAACGCGCTCGACCTGCAAACCTATCCCTTCACCCTGCGAGACAAACCCGTACCGCGCCTGATCTGGCTGCGGGCCTTGCACCGGGTCTATAATCCGGCACTGGCCATCCAGGTCACCGCCGCACTGCGTGACGAATTCCCCGCTATCCATCTGACCCTGGTTGGCCCGGACAAACGGGATGGCAGCCGCGAGGAACTGCTCCGGCTGATAGACGACCTGGGCATCACCGCCCGGGTGGAACTCCCTGGCGGCGTTCCAAAACACGAAGTGCCGACCTGGTTGAATCGGGGCGATATTTTCCTGAACACAACTACCATAGACAATACCCCGGTCAGCGTTCTGGAAGCGCAGGCATGCGGCCTGTGTGTCGTCAGCACTGATGTGGGAGGGATTCCCTACCTGCTGGAAGACGAGCGCGACTCGCTGCTCGTTCCATCCGGCGACCCCATCGCACTGCAAACCGCCATCAGGCGGATATTGACCGAACCGGGACTGGCGGCGACATTGTCACAAAACGCCCACCGCAAAGTCAAGAATCTGGATTGGCCGGTGGTTCTCCCCCAGTGGGAAACACTGATCGATGAAGTCGCCACCGCGCGCAAATAACATGAGCAAAACACCTATCTCCACCCTTTATACCCGCTTCGTTCGCGGGATTGCTCTCCCGCTCGGCGACTGGTTGATCGGCCAGCGGATGATCGCCCGCCTGCGCTTCCTCGAAAAAGCGCAGTGGTGGGATCGGGAACAGTTGATCGCTCACCGTGATCAACTGTTGTCTGAAACGATAAAGATTGCCTATCACGAGGTTCCACTCTACCGCGAGTTGATGGACGAAGCCGGGGTATTGCCACAGAATATCCGCTCGCCGGGCGATCTCTCGAAGCTGCCTATCGTTACCAAAGATATGCTTCGAAACGGCTATCCACAGCGCACTACCCGCGAAACGGCGCAAAAAACCTATGAGGAATGTACCTCCGGCTCGACCGGGTCGCCTTTCTGCGTGAGGGAAGACCCGGAGACGACCGGCTGGTACCGGGCGTCGTTTATGCTCGCACTCGAGTGGGCAGGCTGGCAGATCGGAGAGCCGCATTTCCAGACCGGCATGACCCTCGACCGCAAGCGCTGGCGATGGGTCAAGGATAAACTGCTGCGCTGTCACTACGTCTCAGCCTATGACCTGACCGACGTCGCGCTTGATCGACACCTGGCAGCCATCGAGAAAAAGCGCATCCGGCTAATCGGCGGCTACCCCGGCAGCATCTATCACCTTGCCCAGCGTGCCGCCGAACTGGGATGGAACCAGCCGATCCGCTCGGCGGTCACCTGGGGAGACAATCTCTATGATCATTACCGGGTGGCTATTGAGCAGGCATTCCACACGCAGGTATTCGATACCTACGGCTGCGCCGAGGGGATTCAAGTCGCCGCCCAGTGCGAACAGGGAAACTATCACGTTCACAACCTCGATGTAATCGTCGAGTACCTGGACGGCGAAGATCGGCCCGTGCCGCCCGGCGAAAGAGGCCATCTCATTCTGACCCGGCTGCATCCCGGCCCCATGCCGCTGATCCGCTACCGGGTCGGCGACACGGGTGTATCAGCGGGTCAGCGGGTCTGTGACTGTGGACGTGGCTTCGAAATGATGGAATCGGTCGAAGGACGCGATACGGATATCATCGTCACCCCGGCAGGCAACCGGCTGATCGTCCATTTCTTTACCGGCCTCATTGAGCATTTCCGCGAGGTGAAATCGTTTCAGGTAGTGCAGCGCGAACCCGATTCGATCCTGCTGCGGATCGCGCCCGCTGCGGATTATACTCCGGAGATCGGAGAGCAGATTGTCAGGCAGTTGAAGGAAAAAGGCGCCGACTGCACAATACAGGTCGAACTGGTCGACAATATCCCCCTGACGTCCGGCGGGAAGCGGCGTTTTGTCATCTCAGAATTACCTCATCGTTGAAACGGATCACCGTCAATGAAACAGGCCTCAACCCTGAAGGTTGCTATCCTCGTGTTTTTCGCCGCGATCCTCATCTCGATCATCTTCTGGGTGGCGCTGCCCGTCCGGTTCGAGATCGCGACCAGCACCGATTTCGACAATTACTATAGGTCGGTGGCAATGGCCCTGCTGAACGGGGAAGGGTTTACCACCCACGATCAGTATCCGGCAATACGCTACACACCCGGCTACCCGCTGATCCTCGCCGGAGTGTTCGGTACAGCGAACTTCCTGGGGATACCGGAGCAAATCGCTCTATCGATCTTCATTCTGCTCGGCAGTGGGCTGGCCGCCGTATTGATATTCCTGCTGGCCTCAAGCATCTGGGAACCGTGCCCGGCGCTGATCGCCGCCGCATTGTGGACGACCTATCCTTTTGCCCTGATCGTTTTCCGGCAGGCCACTGCCGCCCTCCCATTTATCATCGCATTCTATGGCGCGCTGCTCTTGTTCTGGACTCACATCCGCAGGCAGAGTCGATCCGGGTGGGCCTATCTTGTCGTAGGGCTGTTGATCGGGATCGCCACATTGATCCGGCCCGTCGCCATCTGGATCGGCCTGCTTTTCGCCACGATCCTGATCGCCTCACTGTGCAAGGTACCGTTCTCGCGCCGCTTGCTTCTTGCCGGGCTGTTAATCGCGGCCAACCTGATAACCATCCTCCCCTGGCAGATGTGGGTCACCACCCAGACCAACGAATCCGTCCTGCTGACTACCGGCGGCGTGCCGAGCATCCGCGACGGGCTGACCTTTGCCGCCGCCGACAAAGACCGCGCCGATGTTGCCGTTCCCCCTGACGTTCTGATCCTGCAACAGTCCATCCTCGACCAGTACGCCGATCTCCACTCCTTCGGCGATGTCATCCACACGATGTGGGGACATCTCAAAACGGAACCGCTGGCGGTCATCGAACTGTTTGTCATCAAGGCCGCCCGAAGCTGGTATGGCACCGACAGCCAGCAGTACGACCGCTGGATACTGCTCGTCCAGATTCCTTATCTGATCGCCATCGGCTGGGGCCTGATTGCCACATTGAGGCACAATCAACCGGCCCGGTGGTTAGGGAGCATCATCCTGTTGATTGGTTTATACTTCTGGGAAATGACTATTCTGGTATTATCAATTTTGCGCTATATGATACCTGCCATTGGCCTGCTGTTTATCCTGGTTCCGGCCATCTTCTACAAACCGGTCGGCCAGAACGTCGAAGCGAACCATGCCGGATAACCGTCCAACCGTCACGATCATTATGCCCATCCGCAACGAGGCCGATTTCATTGCCCGGAGCCTCGGCGCGGTGCTGGCGCAGGACTACCCCGCCAGGTTGATCGACATCCTGATCGCCGATGGAATGTCCAGCGATGGAACCCGCGAGATCATCGGGGAGATCGCAGCCGCACAACCGGATCGCAGGCTGGTGCTGATCGACAACCCTGGTCAGATCGTCCCCACCGGACTGAACACCTCCCTGAAATATGCCCAGGGCCAGATCATCATCCGGGTCGATGGTCACTGCGAGATCGCCCCGGATTACGTATCGAACTGCGTGGCTCATTTGAACAACGGCGAAGCCGACGCCGTCGGCGGGTCGATCAAGACGACTGCTGAGACGACGGTCGGACAGGTGATTGCCGCTGCGATGAGTTCGCCGTTTGGCGTGGGTGGATCGGCTTTTCGAACGGTCAGCAACAAGACGATGTTGGTCGATACGGTGCCCTTCCCTGCCTACACCCGCGCTGTGATCGAGCGCACCGGCCCCTTCGATGAGGAGCTGGTACGCAATCAGGATGACGAATACAACTACCGGCTGCGCAAGCTAGGCGGCACAATCCTGCTTGCCGCCAATATTCACTCGACCTACACCAGCCGCAGCACGCTGTTGTCGCTGTGGAGGCAGTATTATCAATACGGGTTTTACAAGGTACGGGTCATCCAGAAGCATCCCATGCAGGCCCGCCCGCGCCAGTTCGCACCGCTGCTATTCGTCCTTTCGCTGATCAGCGGAATCGTTCTCGCCGTTTTCGTCCCAGTCGTCCGAATCCTGCTCATAGCGCTGATCGTGGCCTATATTCTGGCAAATCTCACCGCCTCGCTGATCACCGCCCAGCGAGCGGACTGGCGGCTGCTGCCCCTGCTGCCGGTCGCGTTTGTCATTCTCCACATCAGTTATGGGCTTGGCTTTCTGATCGGCCTGATCCGCTTTGCCAGCCACTGGTGGGATCGATGAGCAGAGACCTGGATCGCCTTCGCCGCGAATATGCCCGGAGATCGTCGGCAGACGGCCGCCGCTATTCGCTAGCGAACCCGTCCCATCTCTACACCGTCCAGCGGCGTCAGCGGGCGACCGTTGGGATGCTGCAGCGGTATGGCATATCGCTGACGGGAAAACGTATTCTCGAAATCGGCTGTGGGCACGGCGAAATTCTCTACGAGTATCTGGGCTATTGTGCCGGTTCGAGCCAGCTTCACGGCAGCGATTTGATCTTCGACCGCGTCGAAAAGACGCATGTCTGGTTACCCCAAATACCGCTCACTTGCGCCGACGGCCAATCGCTGCCCTACGCGGCCAGCAGCTTCGACCTTGTGCTGCAATACACCGTCCTCACCTCGATCCTTGACGACGGGATCAAGCGCAACCTCGCCGCCGAGATGTGCCGTGTGGTGAAGCCAGACGGCGCGATCGTCTGGTACGATTTCTGGCTGAACCCCACAAATCCCCACGCAAAAGGCATCCGCCCACCGGAGATACGGTGGTTGTTCCCCGGCTGCGACATCCATCTGCGCCGGGTGACCCTCGCCCCGCCGATCACCCGGCTGCTGATCCCGCCTTTCTGGGGGATAGCTTCGCTTCTGGAAAATCTCAGGATTTTTGACACCCACTACCTGGCTTTGATCCGCCCAAAGAAAACCTAACAGGTTCAGTCTATGCCCATAAAACGTGGTTTAACCATTACCTTCGATGCCTCCGCCCCGACGGAGCCAGTCGCCGATGTGTGGCAGATTGCGCCAGATTCCGCACTCGTCCACCATCGGCCCGATCAGGCCACGTTTACTGCGCTCGAAACGCCGGACAGCGTTGCCTGCTGCTATGGGGAACTCCTCAGCTACGGTGATGGGGGATCGACCGAACAGTGTTTGCGCTGCGCCCTTACCGATTGGGAAGCGGGGAAACTTCAAGCCGACCGGTTGAACGGGCGATTTGTGATCGTGATCGGCGATAAGAACAATCAGGAGTGGCACCTGATCACCGATCGGGTAGGGGCGATGCATGTCTACGCCGTCTGGCGCGGAGATCGGGTGGCACGAATAGGGACGGATTTGCCATCGCTGGCCCTCGAAGCCTCGGCGCGTGAACTCGACCGGCAGGCAGTCGCCTCTTTCTTCGCGTTCGGCTTCTTCCTTAACGACCGGACATACTACACCGATATCCGGATTCTGCTGCCCCGTTCGATCTACCACTTCGACAGGCAGGGCAGGCAGATCGATCACCATTTCTACTTCGACTGGCACCACACCGCCGATCCCGACCGCACCTATGATGAAACCATCGAGGAATACGATTCGCTGCTGTGTCAGGCTGCCCGGCGATGCACCGCCAGCGGTCGAACCGTTCTCCCGCTCTCCGGCGGCCTAGATTCGCGCTCACTCGCAGCGATGGCTCCGCCGGGGCCTTCGACGGTGTCCTATTCCTACGGTTATTCACCGGATTCGGTCGAGACTCGGTTGGCCTCCCGGATCGCCCGTGTACGGGGATTCTCTTATACAGGCCACATCATCGGTCCTTATCTCTTCAACCGCCTGCCCGAAATCACGCTAGTCCTGCACGGCAGCCAGGATATCCCGACCGCGCGGCAGGTATCGATCAGTGAGTGGTTGCACCAGCACGCCGACGCGGTGCTCAGCGGGCTGTGGGGCGACGTGTGGTGCGATCAGATGGGGCTGGCCGATGGTTTACCAGGTGATAAGACACTCGGCGAGTACACGTATCACAAAATGGCGAAGCGGGGCCGGGGCTGGTTGCTCGATCAGGTATGCAGGCCGCATCTTGAAGTAAATGACATTGAAGAAATGCTTTCCGAGAAAGTCGCTACCGGGCTTGGCGAGTTCGAGCAGATCGCCGATCTCGACTTCCGGCTGAAGATTTACAAAACATCGCGTTGGTCGTTCCGCTGGTCGAATGCCAGCCTGCGCGGGTTCGAGATCGGGGCGGTGCCGCGCATCCCCTATTACGATATTGATTTGATCGATTTTTTCTGCACCGTTCCAACCGAATTTGTGCGCGATCGCCGCATACAGATCGATCACCTCAAACGCTTTGCCCCCGACCTGGCACGAATCCGCTGGCAGGCCGCAGAAGCCAATCTCTATCTGGCGCGTCACGGCACTTTGATCAGCCTGCCGCGGCGAGCCGCCGCGAAAATCGGGCGGACGCTGACAGGCCAGAAGGTGATCGAACGCAACTGGGAGGTGCAGTTCCTTTCACTGGAAGGTCGGCAGGGCTTGCGCGACTGGCTGCTGGCTCCGGGACTGAGCCTTCACGATCACGTCTCCCGGCAGACGATCAACGAACTATTGATGGCATTCTTCCAGAAACCAGATGCCGCCAGCGGTTACACCGTGTCGATGCTGCTCACTTTTTCCGCCTGGCTGGAGGCGGCCCAATAACCCGGATTGGCGTATTCGTCGAAGCTGGACGGAACCACATACGCGGGGTAAACCGACCCGCTCAGTAGTACCGGTAATAGTAGTACTGGCTGTACCCATCGCCCGATATCGACGCCCTGTTCAGCACCACACCCAGTAAATTCGCCCCGGACTGCATGATCTGTTCGGTTGCTTTCTTCAATACGTCGACTCGCGTCGTCTGGGCATGGGCAACCAGCAGCACAGCGTCACATACACTTGCCATCAGCGTCGCATCGGCGACGGCGAACAGCGGCGGGCTATCGAAAATGACCATATCCGAGTGATGCGACAGGTCGCGGATCAACTCGGCCATTCTCGACGAGCCAAGTAGGTCAGCCGGGTTTGGCGGCAGCGGGCCGCTCGGCATCAAATACAGATTGTTGATCCCCGTCGCCAGCACATGATCGCCGATTCCCCCGCCCCCTTCCTCCAGTAATGCAGTGGTCACGCCGCGTGTATTCGATTGTTCGAACAGCTTGTGAATCGACGGGCGGCGCAGGTCGGTATCGACCAGGATGACCCGTTTTCCAGACTGGGCTATCGCTACAGCGAGGTTGGCGGCAGTGGTGGTTTTCCCTTCAACCGGGCTGCTGCTTGTAACCAGCATTGTCCTGATCGGCTTGTCACCGGTAGAAAAGTCCAGGTTCGTACGCAGGACGCGGTATGCTTCGGCTATCGGCGAACGCGGCTGGCGTTCCGTTACAAGTTTCTCCGGGAGCTGGCTGCCCTTTATCTCAGCGATAACACCCAGCGTCGGCACGCCGATCTGCTTCTCGATGGTTTCGCTGGATTCGATGACCGATGCCCGGAAATAGTTGATCAGAAAGGCGATCCCAAAAGCAAAAAATGCTCCTGCGCCAGCGCCCTGCGCGGCGTTCAGCGCCTTTTTAGGCTGCGTGGTTACGAGCTGCCCGTACAGGGCTGTCTCCACAACCGTAAGCACGTCCGTCGACTGGGCGGCCAGAATACGCACATTTTCTGCGCTCTCCAGAAGCGTATCATAGCGGGTTTGCAACCGTTCAAGCTGAACCTGTTCAAGGTTTCGCTGGAACAGCTTCTCGCCAAGATCGGCCTTGATTTGTTCGCGTTCGGCTTCCTGGAGTGCGGTCAGACCGCCGTATTCCTCCTCGATGGTATCCAGTTCCTCCAATCGCTCTTCCATATCTGAGATTTCGACATCAAACTCATAGACACTGATATGGGCTTCTTCGAGATCAAGTAGAAGCTGCGAAATTTCCGCTTGAATGTCCTCCATCGAAGTCGAATATCGGCCCAACTGCGTGTTCACGTTTTCACTGATGAACACGATGACGATCTCGTTGGCAATATCGGCGGCGCGCTGGGGATCGGTATCGCGCACGGTTATATCAAGCAGATTGGTGCCTTTTTGAGTAGACACACTGAGCTGCGTCGCCAGCATGTCAGGGCTGGTCTGCAAACCCAGATTTTCAATGACTTTCATCAGCAAGGGGCGCGAACGCATCAATTCTCCATATGTTGCCGCCAGCGTTTCCCCCCGTGTGATCGTATCGACGTCTGGCAGTTCCTGATTACCCTGGCTGAGGAGAACCGTTGTCGTTGCAGCATATTCAGGAGTCGGATCTGGCGTGAAGTAATAAGCAGCGCCGCCCGCTAATATGGCACAGATAATGATCAACCACCATGACCGGCGCAGCAACCTCAGGATATCTTTTAGTTCCAACGACAAACTCCTTTACACCAAGCCGTTGACGCGTATCACTTCCTTCTTCCGCGATTATATCACTGCGAACTATCCAGGGCATAGTAGTATAATGGTTTCAGCTTGCCATCTATCGCGTAGATAACCAGATGATCAATCACAAAGCCGAAGTTAACCATCATACTGCCGGTCTTTCCCGTTACAAACCGATCATGCGTGTCTTGCTGGTTTGTATTGATCTGTACAGTGGATCGATCCTTTTATATTTACTTTTCCGTCTGATCAAAAAGCCACGCTTCTGGATCGTCGATGCCGCCAGCCTGGTTCTACCCTGGTTGCTCTTGATCAGCGTACCACTGCTGATCCTCGCCCTGGTAAAGCGCTCGCGGCGGCATATTCTATCAACCGGGGTCATTGCTACAGCGTTTATCGTGCTTTACGGCGGCCTGTTTCTTCCGCCCGCACCACAATCGGAGAGATGTGTTCCATCTAGCGACTGCCTGCCGGTTGCCGTTATGACGATCAACAGCGGCGCAGGGCTGGCCGATCCAGACTCGCTGGTCACCGTCCTGCGCGATTCGGGCGCTGACTTGATCGGCTTGCAGGAACTGTCCATCGAACAGGCCGACCAACTTGAGGCCGATCTTGCCAGTGACTATCCATACCAGGCTCTCTATCCCCTGGGTTTCGAAGGGCGGGGATTGATCAGCCGGTATCCGATCATAAGTCATACCCTTTTCTACCCAGAGAAAGAATACCTCCCCTACCTGATCGCAACGGTTGACATCAACAGCACACCGTTGACTGTCATTGTCTACCATATCAAACCTGCGGTTTTTCTTGTACAGGGTTTGAAGACACAGTTGTTACCGGAATGGCCCACTGACGAAGCGTTCATCGGGACGGCGCAAAGCCTGGCTCCAACCGTCATCCTGGGGGATTTCAATACCGTTGATCAGAGTGACAAGTATCGTCAACTGCGGCAGGCCGGGTTTACCGACGCCTTCCGCGAAGCAGGCTGGGGATTCGGCCTGACATTTCCATCCAGGGCCGATGGCTGGCGCAGTCTGCCCGACTTTCCCCTTCTGCGGATCGACTATATCTGGGTGACTGGTGATATTAGCGTGTCACGGGCCTGGGTAGGCGACAGGACAGGCTCCGATCATTTGCCTGTGCAGGCAGAATTGTTCATAAGAACAAACCGGGATACAGATTAACCTTACCGGGCAGGATGATAATGATAAAACGTGTCTTTGATGTTGTGGTCAGTGCGGCGGCGCTGCTGATTCTGTCACCATTTCTGCTGCTGATCGCGCTGAGCATCCGCCTCGACTCGCCCGGCCCGGCCCTGTTTTGCGGTCGGCGGGTTGGCCTGAATGGGGTTGAGTTCAAGCTGTTCAAATTCAGGACGATGGTCGAGGGAGCGGACAAACTGGGGCCGGGCATCACAACCGGAGAGGATCAGCGGATCACCAGAGTTGGCCGGTTTTTGAGACGCACCAAACTCGACGAGCTTCCCCAATTGATCAACATTTTGTGTGGCGATATGAGCCTGGTTGGGCCGCGCCCCGAAGACCCGCGCTATGTCGATCTGTATACACCCGAACAGCGCCAGATTCTCCGGGTAAGGCCGGGGATCACCAGCCCGGCCTCGATCCGCTACCGCGATGAGCAGTCCCAGCTTACCGGCTCCGATTGGGAAACCCACTATATCAACGAGGTCATGCCTGAGAAGCTGTCGATAGACTTGCAATACGTTCAGAATGTAAGCTTCTGGCTCGATCTCAGGATACTGTTCGAGACGCTATTTGCCCTCCTGCATTGACTTCGCCCGGCGGGTAAAGAGCGCCCTGATCCGCCCGACCGGGCTGCGCAGGATATAAGCCGCAGTCTGGTAGAATGCTCCCGGCACGACGATCACTTTGTTACGGTCGAGCGCCTTCAATGAGGTACCGACGACATAATCGACGTTTTGCCATGACCAGGAGGGATAGCGTGAGCGGCTAAAACCTTTGATTTCTTCGGTATCGTGAAACTCGGTGACGGTAAATCCCGGACAGAGTGCCTGAATCTTTACCCCGGTTCCAAGCATTTCATTGGCCAGATTGGTCGAGAAAGCATTGAGAAAGGCTTTCGTGGCGCTGTACATCGTGCGCCCGCCATAGGACATAAAACCCGCCACCGATGATACGTTGATCACTACTCCTTTCCCGTGTTCGATCATACCCGGCAGGGCGGCGCGGGTGATGCGCATCGTCGCTGTAATGTGAACGTCGAGCATCGACTGGCTTTTCTCTACGGGAATCTCGGCGAAGGTTCCCCGCAGGCCAAACCCGGCATTGTTGACCAGTATCTCCAGACCGCTGGCGGAAGCCGCCCGGTTTTCGACCTTTTCCATCCCTTCCCGCCTGGAAAGGTCGGCGGGCAGGACTTCTACCTCGATGCCGTGTCGATCCATGAGTTCTGCGGCCAACTCTTTGAGCCGCTCCTCGCGCCGGGCGGTGATGATCAGATCATAGCCCTGCGCGGCCAGCTTCCGGGCAAAAGTCTCCCCGATTCCACTTGATGCCCCGGTGATCAGCGCCAGTGGTCGTGCTGTCATAATGTTTCTCCTGTCGTTTGCATGACTATGGCCAGTCACGGCTGTTTTCTCGATCAGACCCAATTGGTTACAATTTCGCCAGCATACACAAAAGGATGCACATGCACAACGAGAACGATCACCCTGTCGAAGTGCCTCTGGACGAATACGGCGAGGGCTATTTCCAATCCTACAACTACGCAGATCGGCCCCTGAACCGGTTCAGTATGTACTGGTTCGCCCGCCGGTATTATGCCCGGCTGATTCGCCGGTTCGCCCCTAAAGAACCTGTCACCGGGCGCGCAATCGAACTCGGATCGGGGCTGGGTCACCTGTTGGGGCTGCTGGTCAACCATTTCGACTGCTATGGCATCGACATCGCCCACTACGCCGCCGCGCAAACGAAAGCGAATGCGCCCGGATCAACCGCGTTCGTCGCTTCGGCTGACCAGCTCGACCTGTTCGCCGATCAATCGTTCGATGTCGTCGTCGCGCTCCACCTCGTCGAGCATCTGGTCGATCCGCCGGGCTGCTTGGCTCACATCAATCGTATGCTCACCGACGACGGCCTACTGCTCTTCGCGACACCCAATCCCGATTACACACTCCGTCACCTGAAGAAACCCGATCTTATTCCCGATGCCATATCGAAAGACCCGACTCATATCAACGTCCACCCGCCGGAAACATGGCATCGCTGGGCAGAAGAAAACGGATTCCGGGTGATCCGCCAGTTCGGCGACGGGTTATGGGACGTCCCTTACCTGCCGCTGCTGCCCAAATCGATCCAGTTTGCCATGTTCGGCTTTCCCAGCCTGATCCAGGTGTTAACCAATACGACACTCATCCCCATATCGCTGGGCGTCAATACCATCACCATTGCACGCAAGGAGTAGAGTATGTCACCGACTACTATTGTTTTACTAATCGTGCTGGGGATCATCGCCGCTGCGGTGATCATCCCCTGGCTGGTCAATCGCATCCGGCTGATCGCAAATCCCGGTTTCTACCAGCAGAAAGTGATTATGATCACCGGTGCTTCGCGTGGAATCGGGCGGGAGCTGGCTCTTTCGTTTGCCGCACACGGCGCGAATCTTGTCCTCGCTGCCCGCAGCGTCGATGAATTGCACGCCGTCGCTGCCGAGTGCCGCGAAAAGCACCCGGATACTGACATACTGATCATCCCCACCGATGTCACTGAGAAAGCCCAACTGCAAAACCTCGTCGATTCCGCTCTGAAGCACTTCGGCCAGATCGATATTTTGATCAACAACGCCGGTATCCGGCAGGGTGGACAGTTCGTCGAATCAACCATGAAAGAGTTGGAAGTCAACCTGGTTGCCCCGCTGAACCTGACCCAGATCGCGCTGCCCGGAATGTTCGAACGCCACGCCGGGACGATTGTCAATATTGCATCGGCGGCGGGCCGCTTGGCCGAGCCGCATTTTGTGATGTACGGCGTGAGCAAACACGGCATGATCGGTTTCGGTGATGGCCTACGCCGCGAATTGTATGGAACCAGGGTCAGGGTGATCACCGTCAAGTTGGATTTTATCAACACGGATATGGTCACCGAGATCGGCCCAAGTTACCGCCGGATGGGCATGCCGATGCTTTCGACAAAGCGCGTCGCGCGGAGGGTTTTATCCGGGATCGCCCTGGGGAAAAACTACATCAATGTGGGCTGGCTCTCCAGTTTTGCGGCACAGATCGGGGTGATCGCACCCTGGGTGATCGATATCTATTTCCGGCTGTTCATGCCGAAAGAGTTCGCAGAAGCCGCAAAGCGCCAGTTTTCGGAATAACAGGGATCGTGATCAGCGTTTTCTCGTAACCCTGAGGATGACGAAGACTGCAATCACCACAACAACCAACAGTCCTATTCCAATGACAATAACGGCGATGGTCATAAATGGCAGTTGCGAACCGCCTGCCGGGGTTTCGGTTGCCGCAAAGGTCGAGACCCCGGTTTCGACAGCCAAGGTACCCGAAACCGATGGACTGGCAGTCACCACATTGGCCGTATCTTCGTCGCGCCCGGCATCAGTTTCGCCTTCTACGCCCCCGGCACCTATCCCCATGGGAGATGATGTCGGCAGTGGCGCTGCTGGCGCAGGAGCCTCTACCTGTTCCTCCTCAGGGGCTGAAGCCTCAGCCTGAACCTCTGATTCTTCCGATGGCAGCGCCTCCAGGGCTGCTCCTTCTCCCGCTGGTTCTTCCGTCAAAGGGATTTCGGCTTCTACCGCCGGTTCCGCCGGGGCCTCTTCTTCTACAAACTCGTCAAAAGTCTCAAGTTCAGGCGGGGCAGCTTCGTAGGCTTCTTCCCCTTCTGGTGCTTCTTCTGCCATCTCTTCCTCGGCGGGTTCTTCTTCCGCATCTTTTGCAGAAGGTTCTGCGGCAGTTGCTTCTTCGACCATATCCGCCGGGGCCGCTGCTTCCTGCATTGCCACCTGCCCGATGCCGGGAGGCGCGCCACGGCTCAAAAAGACGAACGCACCCACACACAGCAGCAGGATCGCCGCAGCGCCAACCGCCGCCATGATCGCGGTCGGTATTCCCAGCCGATCCCAGAACGAGACCCTGGCCGGTTTGCCATAACGAGCCGGGTCGAGCGTGAAATTGCGCGGGGCGCGGATACGTTCCGCCATCCCCATCAACGCGACCGTCACCCGTGTGGCATCTAACTCCGCCCGCAGCGCCGGTTCCTGGGCCAGACGGCACTCAAACGCCGTACGCTCTTCGGTGGAGAGTTCCCCGTCGAGGTAAGCATTGAGAGTTATTAAATCGCGTTCACTGATTAATTCGGTCATTTCCTGCTTTTCACGATAGCACTGAGTTCATCCGTTGAAGCCGTCTCCAGAGTTGTGTCCTGTCATATGCTTTCATCAGTAAGACGGTACTCCACCGGTAAAAGTTCCGAGAAGCCCTGCAAGCACTCCCGCAAGCTCCTCCGCGACCGGCTCAGGCGTGACTTGACCGTCCCCAGCGCCACGCCGACAATCCCGGAGATCTCGTCATAGCTGAAACCTTCTACATCCGATAGGATCGCCACCACCCGCTGATCTTCTGAAAGGCCCTGTAAACAGGCAAGGATTGCCTTTTGCAAATCCATACGCTGCGCGTAAGTCTCAGGATTGTCACTATGCGTGGCAAATGACACCGAATCGGGTGTTTCGTCTTCAACGTAGAGCGCATCCAGCGATGCCTTCGGACGGCGTTTCCGGCGGCGCAGTTCATCGTAGCAGGCATTGGTGACGATCCTCAGCAGCCACGCCTTGAACGATCCCCCGCGAAAACTTCCCAGCGCACGATAGGCGGAGATGAACGCCTCCTGGGTGGCATCCGCTGCCGAATCGGAATCGCCCATGATCCGGTAGGCCACACCGAAGGCCTGATCCTGATAGTGCAGCACCAGTCGATTGTAAGAATCGACATCGCCCTGTTGAGCCTGTTGAATTAACGCTGCTTCGTCCATTATCTCCCGATCGTTATTATGCGATCTAAACCGCGTCGCAGTGCATAGCACGCATCAAATTGTATCACAAAAAAGATTGACGGCAGACCCCGATTGCCGTATACTTGCGACTCAAGCGCCGGAGTGTTGGAACTGGCAGACAAGATCGACTCAAACTCGATTGCCTTCGGGCGTGTGGGTTCGAATCCCACCTCCGGCATTGCTGAGGTCCAGATCACGGTATAATACGGGTCAGGGCCTTATTTTTTTACACCGAGGACGTATCTGTGCAACGCACACTGCTTGTCTTACTGGTTGGCCTGGGACTGGGCGCTCTGGGGGGGGCCGTATTCGGCTGGCTGGTTCCCATCCAGGATGTCAGCACCGGGTTCTATGAACTGCACCCTAACTATAAGGCCGACTATACGGTGATGGTGGGGGCGGCCTATGCCGCCGACGGCGATTGGGACAAAGCCCAGGCCCGCCTGGGCCGCCTGGCCGAACCCGACCCGGCCACTTATGTCGTCACACTGGCCGAACAGTACATCGCCGAAGGGCGAAATCCAAACGACATTCGCAACCTGGTCGCAATGGCAGTGCGTTTTGGGTATACCACCCCTCCAATGCAGTTGTATATTTCACCACCTGATTCAGAGCAGTAGCCCATGCAAGAAGACTCACCTCGTTTCCCCTGGATAGCGCTTCTCATCGGCCTTGTGATCGGTATTGCCGGCGGCCTCTATTATGGTTGGTATCTCAACCCGGTCGACTGGGTCAATATTGGCCCGGACAAGCTCAACGCAGAAGATCAACAGGAATATATCCTGCTGGTTGCCGAAGCGTATCTACAGGAACAGGAGATCGCACGGGCCAGCGCCCGCCTTGCTGCATTGGATACCCATGACATCGCCGAGCTGGTCAGCCTCCAGGCCGACGAAGCTCTGCTCAGGGGCGACGACCCTAACGAAGTCCGCGCCCTGACGACACTGGCCGAAGCATTGGGGGCCAGCCCGATGGCCGCCGAGGTTTTTTCAGGCACGACGGCACCGGCAACCCTGGATGAAGAAAGGACCGTTACCCCAACCTTCGAAGGAATCGCCAGCCCAACACCGCCAACTATCGGTGACACGACGGATACCCCAACGCCCACCCAGGAAACGCTGACTCCCACCCCGCAGATCATCAGCGAAACCGATCTGAGCCTTGTCGAGCGCGAGACGGTGTGCGAAGCCGGGGAAGGTTCAGGCCAGATCGAGATACTGGTCTTGAATCGGGATGAGATCGGCATCCCGGCAGTTGAGGTTCGTGTTGAATGGGGGGGAGAAGACGCAGACACGTTCTTTACCGGGTTAAATCCGGGCGTCGATCCGGGTTACGCCGATTTCAGCATGGTCGTCGACCGGGTTTATTCGGTCACCCTCGTCGGTCTGACAGAACCGGTCGTCGGCCTCGACAGCAGCAATTGCACCACCGATTCCGGCGAAGAATCCATCCCCACCTACCGGCTGACGTTTTCCCCCAACAATAACAATGACGATGCCACCGTCGACGAATAACCCGGCAGGATCAATACAGGTGGAAAAACGGACCTTCCCACCTGCACAAAATATCGAATCCGGTTGTAAAATGACCTACTGGCTCGCCATCGCCTGCACTAGCTCACGGAAAGCAGTTTTGTAGTCCTCGGAGAAATCGAACCGGGGAATTCGCCGCAGATCGTCGGGAACCTCGCAGGCTTCGACCTGAGCAATGAAGACCGGTTTGCGCTCGCTACGGAAGAATTGCCAGCCTTTCTCGACTTCCGATTCGTCAAGCGCCGCCCCTGAAAGTACGACAACCATCTGGCTGCATTCTTCCAGTGCCGGGTGGACGCCGCTTGCCCAACTCACTTCGCCGGTCGGATCGTTTGCCTCATACCAGGTAGCGATCCCCGTTTTCTGCAAATCTTCGGCAAGCTGTCCGGCAATCTGAGAATCGTCCGGACTGCTGTTGATATACGCCGCATAGCTGTTCTGCGCACGACCTTTTCCCTTGCGGGACTGCCCTGCGATCTCTTTGAACTGGCTGGTATCGGGCTGAACCATCCCCCGGTGTGCATCCGTGCGTCCCATCCGAAAGATGGTCGACCCGCAGATTTCACACTCGCCGCGAGTGCCGGGCGCGCCGCGTTTGGTCCAGACCGGGTTTGGATCAACCATCACAACGGTCTGTTTACAGCGCACACAATAGGCTTCAATTTCTTCTGGTTCGTCGTATTCGTCGTGATGATGACCTTCGTCGTGCATAGTGACCTTTCCCACTGAACAGTTATATCCTCACTGCTCAGTGTAGCCGAACCTAAACTCAGGAGCAAACTGGCCGGGATTATAGACACAAGACTCTCCTCGTGTTACACTGCCCCACATGCAAAAAACCACACTGCTTCAGGGGGCTTCCCCGTTCTTCTATACCGGGAATAGAACCGGCTGTCTGCTGCTGCACGGATTGACCGGCAGTCCATTCGAGATGCGTTGGCTGGGGCAGCACCTCAACGCACAAGGATACACTGTCTACGGCCCCCGGCTGCCGGGGCATGGAACAGACCCCCGTGACTTGCAGCAGGTTTCCTGGCGGGAATGGTATTTCTGCGCGCTGGATGGCTATCACCTGCTCCGCGAGCGGTGCGATCGGGTATTCGTGATGGGGCTGTCGATGGGCGGCGCGTTGACCCTCCTGTTAGCCTCCAATGAGGCAGTCGATGGGCTGATTGCCTTCTCCACTCCCTATGACCTGCAATCGCAGGTCAAGCGCCCACTGCATGCATTGCTTCCTCTACTCCCTTCGATCATGTGGGCAATCCCTACTATCGCCAAGGGCGGTACGCCAGAAAGGGTGAACTCCTTCGAGCAATACGTTCGTGAGGAAGCGCATCGTCGCGGTGAGGAATTTTCAGGCCGGGGCAACTATGGAACCTGGGTTACCGCTGCTGTCTGGGAGCTATACAAGCTGCTGCGCGAAATGCGCAGCGGCCTCGACCGGATTACCGCGCCCGCCCTGCTCATCTGCTCGAAAAGTGATCATACTGTCACACCGCCCAACAGCCAGCAAATCTATAATGCGCTGGGAACAGAGCATAAAAGGCTCGTTCTGCTTGAGAACAGCAATCACAACGTAACCATCCATACCGAAAACCAACTTGTTTTTGATACCGTCTCCAGCTTCATCGAAGAGAATCGCTGATGTTCAAACGGCTCGGAAGAAACAATCAACTGGTCATGCTGGCGCTGTTTGTCTGGGCACTCGGTGAAGGGTTGTGGTATATCAATTTCAGGCAGTTGTATCTGGTCGAATTAGGGGCGACCGAGGCACAGGTCGGACTGGTCTTGGCCATCGAATCCATTGTCCGTGCCTGCCTCCCGATCCCCGCCGGATATCTCGCCGACCGGATCGGCTCGCAGCGGGTGATGGTCGCCTCCTGGTTCATCGGAACGATTGGGCCTTTGGTCTGCGTCCTGGCACCTTCCTGGCAGTGGGCCGTACCGGGCCTGCTCATCTATTCACTTTCGGGGTTTTCGGTTCCCGCTATCAGCGCCTATGTCTTACAGAATGCCTCAAATCACAATACACCCGATACTTCTGACGGCGTATTGGGGCTTGTTTATGCCGTTTATCCCGCCGGGTTGATACTCTCCCCCTCGCTGGGAGGAATCATCGCCGACCGGTTCGGCCTGCGGGCCTGCTTCTGGATATCGCTTGTTATTTTTATCGCGTCAACCAGTATAGTCATCCAAACCAGACCGGTTGAAGATCAGCAGCCCCAGACCGCACAAAAGCCTGAAAACCTGTTCCGAAACAAGGCTTTCAACCTGTCCATGATTTATTTTGCAGTGGTGTTCCTGGGGGTTTTCGTCGGGATGCAGCTTCTCCCTAACTATTTACAGGAAACCCGGCAGTTCACCTACTCACGAATTGGGATGCTGTATTCGTTTGCGTCGCTGGGGATGGTTCTGATCAATCTCCTGGTGAGCCGGGTCAACCCGCGCTGGAACTTCGCCCTGATCCTGGTGTTTTACTGCCTGGCGGTCTTCGGAATCTGGAAAACGGCAAATCCGGTCTTTCTGATCCTCTCCTTCGCCGCGTTGGGATCGAACGCCGTCGTGCGGACTATCGCGACGGCTCGGATGGCTGATATCACCGATCCGAGCAATCATGCACTGGCCTTTGGCGTCATCGAAACGATTATGTCGATTGCGCTGGCCGTCAGTTCGGCGATAGCCGGAGCTTTGTTCGTCAAAACACCGGGACACGATCTCCCGCTTATCGCTGCACTTGCATCGGTCAGCATACTGGCGGTAGGCTGGTTGATCATACGCCGCTGGATGCTGCCCGAAGCCGGTTCGCTTGATGTACAGGCAGCCGCCGCCGGAAGTCGATAGTCGGTATATCGAAAGGATAGATCATTGGGACAGATCGAGTTGGGATGGGGGCTTGATATCATCCTCTGGTTCCAGTCGTGGCGCACGCCTCTCGTCACGGTATTTTTCTCCGTTTTCGACTTTGCCGGTCAAGCCGAGTTCTATTTGCTCGTGCTGCCACTGATCTACTGGTGCTTTGACGCCGTTCTTGGCCAGCAGCTTGGCTTGTTTTTCATGATTTCCTACTGGAGCAATTCGCTGTTCAAGTCTCTCTGGAAACGGCCCCGCCCGTATATGGTGTCCAAGGAGGTGAATGCAGTCATGCACACGGCGGGTTACGGCATTCCCAGCGGACATACCCAGGGTGCGACACAGCTCTGGGGATTTGTAGCCTTAAAAGAAAAACGCCGCTGGGTGACCATCGCCGCCTCGGTATGGATCGCACTTATGGCGATCTCCCGAATGGCGCTTGGCGAACATTACCCGCAGGATGTCGCGGCAGGTTTGGCGATTGGCCTGCTCTGGCTGGGCGGATATGCCTGGTTTGAGCCGAAGCTCATCCCCTGGATCAAGGATCGAGGCCTGAGCACACAGATCGCGCTGGTCGTTGGCGCGGCGGCGGTGATGCTCGTTCTCCATCCCCTTGTGATCCGGGCAACCGTGCCGCCGATGACTCCCCCCGATCTCACCTATGACGATCTCATCTCGCCGTCGGTCACTTCAATTGCTGCTTTCCTGGGCCTGGGGATCGGATTTGCGCTCGAAACCCGCTACGTTCGCTTCGACGCTGGCGGAAAGTGGTGGAAGCGTGGGCTGCGGTTCCTGCTTGGTTTTCTGGGCGTGATCGTGCTGCGTTATGGGCTGAAAGTCCTTCTTGGCGACTCCGGGCCGGTGATTCTGCTGCGAATGATCCGTTACAGTCTGATCGGCTTGTGGGCGGGCTTTGGCGCGCCGCTGGCTTTTGTTAAAATAGGACTTGCAACTCGAAGAGGTGGAACAGCCTATGTTGAACAATAAGCTGGTGTATGGATTTCTGGCCGCAATCCTCATTGTTTTTGCTTTGATTGGTACGCTCTACGCGGTAGAAACTCCACCCTGGCAGGCTCCCGACGAACCAGCTCATTTCAATTACATTGAGCAGTTGGTCAAAGCCCGGGAACTGCCGGTGCTTTCAGCCGGAGACTGGGATTCGCCTTATCTCGAACAGTTAAAAGCCGAGCAGTTTCCCCCCGATGCCGATCTTTCCCCCATCGAATACGAGGATCACCAGCCGCCGCTTTATTACCTGCTCGCCTCAACGATCTATCGGCTCTCTGGCGGCAGTCTGCTCCCCCTGCGGTTGCTGTCCGTCATTTTTGGGATGGGTATCGTACTGGCTGCATACTACACCATTGCCCGGCTCTTCCCCGCCCACAGGCCGGTTGCACTGGCCGTTGCTGCCTTTGTCGCCTTCGTCCCCCAGCATATCGCCATGTTGAGCAGCGTCAATAACGACAGTCTCGCTGAACTGGTGATCGCCGTCCTGATGGTCGTCGCCGTGACTTACCTCGGCAACCCGGTCAATCCTTCCCGGAGAACCCAGGAACTCGAAGCCCTGAGTCTGTCATCGCGGCCTCACTCGGCGGCATTGGGTGGATTGGTCGGGATTGCTTTTATCACCAAGCTGACCATTTACGGCCCGGCGGTCGTCATCGCCGGAATAGCGATTATCCTCCGCTGGCGCATCGAAAATCAGCCTGTCCGCTGGCTGCTGAAACAGATCGCCTGGGCTGCGGGATTGGCCCTGCTGATCGGCGCTACCTGGTGGATACGCAATATCAGCATCTACGGTTGGCCCGATTTCTTGGGCCAGATCACCCACGAAAGCGTAGTAATCGGGCAGCTTCGCACCACCAGCCTGATCGCGGAGACGAGCTTTCCCGCCTATCTCTGGCAGCTTGTCGCCACCACTTATCGCAGCTTCTGGGGGCAGTTCGGCTGGATGAGCGTCCCGATGCCCCGCCGCGTTTACCTGATGCTTGGCCTGTTCCTCGCCATCGACCTGGTTGGCTTGATTATCCTGCTGGTCAAGTCAAAGGCAACTGAAACCAGCCGGGTTGTGCGCGCCGGGATCGTGGCGCTGCTCCTCGGTTTTCTCACCACCGGCCTGCAATACCTCTATTACAACACGACCTTTGTCCAGTTCCAGGGTCGCTACCTTTTCCCGGCCCTGATCCCGATCGGGCTGATCGTTGTCACCGGGTTGTGGGGGTGGAAAATCCTGCTGGAAGGCTGGCTCAAACACGAACGCTGGCAGCGGGTTCTGCCCTGGTTTCCCCTGCTGGCAGTAAGCTGGCTCCCACTGTTGTCCGTCTACGCACTGTTCAATTTCATCATCCCTAACCTGTGATGATCTATGAAGCCGAAGTCCTCCCCGGCTTGAAACCTTTTGCGATATCCGAACTGCGCGGGCGTTTTCGCCAGTCTATCGATCTTTTCCCTGACGAAAACCCGGATCGGCTCCCCTTCCAGTTCGACGGGCCAGTCGCTGATCTGCTGGAACTGCGAACGGTGGTCTCCATCTACACGGTGCTGGCATTCGACATTCCCCGCCCTAAAGCGCTGCTCGGTCACCAGCATTTCACCCGACTGATCAAACGGATCGACCGGTTAATCGAGTCGTTCCCGGCTGGCACATTCCGCACCTTTCGAATCAGTGCGGCAGGAAAGGAGTCGTCGGTTTTCTCGCGCCTGATCGACGAACTTCAACGCAGCACCAGGCTGACCCACTCCCCGGACGACGCCGACCTGTTCATGCGGGTTCGCCCGGCGGCGATCCACCGGCAGGGGTGGGAAGTGCTGATCCGCTTATCACCCCGTCCGCTCGCCACCCGCCAGTGGCGCGTCTGCGATCTCCCCGGCGCATTGAATGCCACCATCGCCGCTGCCATGATCGACCTGACCCACCCGCAGAACGGGGATCGGTTCCTCAACCTGATGTGCGGCTCCGGCACACTGCTGATCGAACGCCTGCTGCGATGCCCGGCTGCGGTTGTTACTGGCTGCGATATTGATCACGACGTCTTGGCCTGCGCCGCCGAGAACATCGCTCGGAGCGGGCTGGTCGATCTGATCACAACCAGCCGGATGGACGCCGCCTGCCCCGGTTTTCCCGGCGGCTATTTCGACGTAATCTGTGCCGATCTGCCCTGGGGTGTGCTGGTCGGGTCGCATCAAAGCAACGCCGATCTCTACCCAGCGGTGCTCGAAGAAGCCGCACGGATAGCAGCACCACAGGCCCGAATGGTCATTATCACCCAGGAAATCCGGCTGTTCGAAGACGTGATCGAACGATATACAAAGCTGTGGAAATTGGAGCAGGTCGTCAGGGTTTTTCAGGGCGGGCTGCACCCGTGTATTTACTCGTTCGAGCGCCAGTCAAGACCACCCGCATAGCGGGTGGCTTGCTCTAGCCCTATAAGGGCTTGTTACTAGCAGCGCCTCAAGACGCTGCTTTCACTTC
>JAFGOY010000021.1 GCA_016926255.1 Anaerolineae bacterium
ACGGCCACGTCGATGGCCAGCCGACCGCCCTGCTCCACATAGTTGAGCAGCGATCCGCCCGCCATGAACTCCATCGCGTAATACCAGGGATTGCCCCGAATCTGCATCGCCCGCGCCGCCGATGGATAAACCCGCTGATTCGGCACCGGGATCGGCACCAGCTTGACGATGTTCGGATGGTCGAGGTGCTCGAGCAGGCTCGCCTCGAACCGCACTGCGTCGCCATAGCGCTTGTCCGACTCGGCGAACCGGCTGATCTTCAACGCGACCTTACTACCGTTGCGATCCTGCTGCTGCGCCCGGTAGACGGTCGCCATGCCGCCGCGCGCAATCGACTCCATCACCATGAATGGCCCGACGATCATGTTCGGTTCGAGCGCGCCAACGCTCATTCAAAGGCTCCTCAACAACATCGTTGTACAAGAGAAAGAGACCATCGTCATTAGTTACGATCTACCCCCTCTGGCGAACCTTCGGTTCACCTTCTCCCCCTGAAAGGGGGTGAGTAGAATCTTGTATATTTGCCCCCTCTAAGGGGGAAATGTCCCGCAGGGACAAAGGAGGTGATCGTACTCAGATAGCCCACTCCGCGAAAAAATGGGGAGTAATCACAGCTGATTCTTATCACACTTAATCAGACATCGCTACTCTTCCTCCACCGCCTCGTTGACCTCTTCCACATCCTCGTCTTCCATCGCCAGTTCGAACCGGAATAATATCCCACCCCGCTCGATTGGCCCAAGCCCAACTTCATCGCCGTGATGCAGCACTTCCGATCCCAGTTCGGCCAGCTTGACATTGTTCAGGTAGGTGCCGTACTTGCTGGCGAAATCGCGCAGCCTGAAAACACCATCGGCCTCGCGGATTTCGCAGTGCTTGCGGCTGATCACCGAGTTCTCTTCGTCCGGCAGGGCGATCACCACCTGGCTCCGGTCGCGCCCTATCGGTGTGATCGTGCCCAGCGGCACCGGGAACTTCCGGCCTTCCAGATCGGGGCCGCCGCCCCGGATGACCGTCAGGTAAGCCGCCGCTGCTCGCGGATAACCCGCTGGCCGGGTGACCCGGCTCACCGCTTCGGTTGCCGCTTCGGTTGCCCGTTCAGCCGTCTGCGCAATCTGCCGCCGGTTCCGCCAGATGATCATCACGATGATCAGCGTCGCCAGCGCGATCACCAGGGCGATCATCCCCGCCCCTTCGAAGATGAAGCACTTCAGGTAGGCCAGCAGCCCGTTGTCCATACTGCACACCGGCTCCTCGACCACTTCCTCCGGCGGCGGCGCGGGGATATCGACCACCACCGCGACCTGCATTTCGTCGCTCCGGGCGATATACCCCAGTTCGTCGACGACCTGGATTTCCAGCCGGGCAAGGTTGTCCCCCTGAGCCCGGTACGTTCGCAAATCCCAGCCGAATAATAAATTGTCGCCGGGCGCGATATCCATCAGCGGCGGGCCGTATTCCTCCCCATCGACATAAAACTGGGCGTTCATGATCCGGCGCGGGTAGCCATCCGGCCATTCCAGGTGGGCGATCACGTTCGCCGAGGAAGGCCGGATCGAATCCGGGTTTTGATCCCACGTCTCGGCCTCCCGCACGATCTCCGCTCCCGGGACGGGATCATCCACTATCACCACCGGGTCATCGAGCGAAACCGCATAGCTCAGATAATCCTGTGGCGCACTCGACCCGCCCCCGCGTGCCCGGAGCACAATCGAGCGTTCCGCGTTCGTCCCATCGGTCGAGCGGAAGGTGAACTTGAACTGGACGCGCATCAATTCCAGCCCGGCGAACACTTCCTCGACCGCCGGATCGGCATCACTGACATAAAAAGCGTATCGACCGTTCGTACTGGCCGCCAGTTCTTCGAGGCGCGGCCCGAAGGTGTCCTCGGTCGCGTGCGACAGCACCGCGTAGATCGGAATCCCGAATTCTTTGGCAATTGTCCCGACCGCCGTATAGCCCGGATCGATAGCGTTCTGCACGCCGGTCGTCAGGAAGACCACCGCTTGAGTCTTGCTCGACCCGGTGATCGCCTGTAATTCTTCAATAGCCAGTTGAACGGCTCCCAGGCCGTTGGTCGCCGTGCCGTAGTTCGGTTCGAGCGCCGCCAGCGCCGCGCGGAGTTGATCCTTGCTGCTCGTCATCGTCTGCACGACGCCCATCCCGGCCTCGTCCTGAACGACCAGCATCGCCGAGTCGTTGCTCCCCATCCCCTCGATATAGCGTTCGGCTAATGAAACGAGTTCGAGATAGCGCGGCTCGCCGGTCACCCCGTGTGAATCGCTTCCCGCCCCCAGGTCGATCACCAGCGCGGCCTGAGCCCCCGCATCGACGGTGGTATGGGTAAACGGCTGCTCAACCCCGTTCTCGGCCAGGATGACCGCATCGGCATTGAGCACCGGCACCGGCAGTCGATCCGGCCCCACCACCCGCGCCTGGATCGTCACGTCCGGAAACGACGCCGTATCGATGTCGACGATCTCCACCAGGTCGATATTGGTTTGCGAGGCAGCCGGGGAAACAACCGCGAACAGTACACAAACAGTAATGGCGATCCCGGCGATCCGGATCGCTGTGCGGTGGTTTTGGGGCTTTCGCGTCATGAACGCCTTCCGAAGATGGACGGCCAGCAGGCCGCTCCGATGATTAAGAAAGATACCTCCCTTATTATACAAAGGATCGGCTATTTCGCTGTAACCATCGAAATAGCATTGCCCCGATCCCGTCCCGCTTATCGGCATATTGCCCCTCGCCATGAGGGAGGGGGTAGACCGAGCAGCAGCGAGGTCGGGAGTGAGGGCCTTTCGAACACCATCAGCGCCCCACAATATTCGCCCGCAGCGCCTCGATCAGCAGTTCCAGCCCATCGGTGTAGCCGTCCCGAAAGTCGATATGCTGTAACCGGCTGAGTCGATACGGCATTTCTTCCATCTTGAAATCATCGGACAGGACGGGCACGATGGTTTTCTTGTTCTGCAGGAAGTAGTGATACTCGTCGGCCACGTTGTCCGAGCAGCAGGACTCACCGGTCAGGATCAGCAGCATCACCGTCGATGTCATCAATGCCTGCTGGATCGTCCGATCCCACCGGTCACCGGGACGGATGCGCAGTTGATCGATCCAGACGTTGAACTGCCTTCCAATCAGGTCATCGGCGATCCGCATCGCCGTCGATTCGTCCCGCCGCGCGTAGCTCACAAACACCAGCGGCTCATCGCGGGCCGCAGTCTGCTCTACCCGTGCCGCCATCTCTACCGACGGCGCAAGGATGTTGATCGCGCTCTGCACCGCCGGATGTTCCCTAAGCATGATCGCCAGTTCATCCGCCATCACATCGACCCGGTTTTCTCTTCGCTCGATGAATGTAATTTTCTTCAACGTGGGCGGGTATTCACCGTCGTTGATCGCATGGGCGATGCCCAGCAGTTCGGCGCGAAAGGCTTCTCTTGTATCCAGCCCGTATCCGGCCCCGTGCAGGGTGACCGCCATGTGTGTGACAGGCTCCGGGGCGATCTGTAACGCGGCGACGAAATTGTAGCCAAGCTCTCGGATCCCCATGTAGTCCACTTCGCGCAGGCGCGGAGTCCCCACGACCAGGAGTTGCTTCGCGGCGATTATCCCCTCCGGATCGACATAGACCACTTCCCCCGCCAGTGGTTGAACCTCACTCAGTCCGGGATGCCCGTTCTTCGTCAGGGTGTTGTTCACGGCAATTGCCACGCCGTGATAAGCCCTGGAATACTTCAACGCAAGTACATCTGCATCGAATGAAAGCGCGTCCTCGTTGACCACTTCGATGGGAATCTCATTCATCGAATCGCTCCTATGTACCGGACTCATCCGGCCTGATCCCGGCAAAAACGGCCAGTTCGGCTATCTTCAGGTAGACATCAACTTCTACAAACCCGATCCGGCGAAGCCACCCACATTGATCCTCAACCGGGGCCAGGATATTGTCATCTTTATCTTTTCTGTTGTGGAAGGCTTCCGCCACTTCCTCGCGTGTGGTACCTTCTTCACTTTGCCCATAAATCGTATCGATCAACATATCGTTGAACAGCCGCTCCCCTAACGACCCCCGCGAGGCAACATGCTCGACATTGATGAAAATCCCACCCGGATTGAGCATTTCGAAGATGTCTTCGTAGAGACGCTGTTTCGCTTCATGCGGAACATGGTGAATCGCATACCGCGAGGCAATCACGTCGAACCCCGGAGCGATGTCTTTCTGCCAGCCCGCTTCGCCAAAATCGGCAAGGCGATAGCTTGTCGCTGGCGGCTGGGGTGGGAGTATAGCCGTCGCAGCTTCAAGCATTGGTTCAGAATAATCGACAAAAACCAGTGTGCATTCAGGATAGACCGATCGAATGCTTCGCCCGACGATACCATCCCCGCAGCCGATATCCAGCACACGTGACACCCCGGATTGAGTTGTCTCGATCAGCCGCATCATGATCTCAATCTGCTGTTCTGCCAGTGGCAGCAGTTGTCGAATACCTCCCAGGTAGCTTCTGATGACATCTGACTTTTTCCACGCATTTCGATGCATGAAACTATCCCTTATTTTTCATCCACATCAAGCCTACTCGCCGATGATCCCCTGTCTCAGGGCAGCATTCAGCACCGTCTCGAAAATATCCGGTGAAGTGATTCGTCTGGTCGCATTCCAGAGATCGTGGCTGGCCTGCAAAGCCCGGTGCGCGGCAGCGGTTCGAAGATGCCGCTTATCCAGATCGAATATCCGCCACCGGTCGAGGCCGTCCGAATCCTTGAACACCTTGAGATCGTCTGTCATCTCTGGCGCAAGATTGTCGTCTGGCACATGCCAGCGGCACAGGTACACAATCTGCTCGACCGGCATCGACTCCGGGAAATCTTCCCGGTGATCTTCCAGCCACGCTGCCGCCCGTTCCCCGTGCTGACGATCGCGCCCGTCACTCCAGCGCTGTGTATCGTGGATCACCGATGCCCATGCCAGCGCATCAGCATCGACAGTCATCCCCTCATCCCGAACCATCTGCGCCAGCACCTGCGTCCAGATCAGGACGCGGGTCATGTGCGCCATGCCGTGAATCCCCCCCACCGGTCTGATCGACCACTCCGCGCGCGGTTTGTATTTCATTAACTTGCTTAACGACACCTGTGAAACAAACCCATCGATCACAATATCCACTCGCTTTAATGATATGTAGAACCCATGCTGGAAATCCGTACCATTGTATCATCCGCCTGCGGATTGAGGAAAACCATTTCCCCCGGCCCAAATCCTGGTATATACTCCTGACTGGTAATCGCCGATGATAATCACCACATCAGGAGGATAATCATGAGCACAGTCTCTCTTAGCGCCATCCCCGCCGATCTTCACTGGAAAGTCGATCCCCTCGATTTCAGTACCGATAACAACCAATCGTTGACCATCACCGCAGGCAAAGATACCGACTGGTTCACCAGCCCCGGCGGTGACATCATCAGCGCCAATACTCCCTGCCTCGTCTTCCCAGTTTCGAGCGACTGCCTGCTTTCCGCAAAGGTCGAAGTCGGCTTCAAATCGACCTTCGATGCGGGTGTGCTGGCTGTTATCGTCGACGAAGATCGCTGGGCCAAGCTCTGCTTCGAGTACTCTCCGCAGAACAACCCGATGGTCGTCACCGTCGTCACCCGTGGTCTTTCCGACGACTGCAACTCGACCATCATCGACGGCAACCAGGTCTATCTCCGCATCGCCCGAATCGGCGATACGTTTGTCTTCCACGCCTCCACCGATGGCAAAACCTGGAATATGATCCGTTATTTCTCGCTTGGCCCGGTTGACGAGGTACTTCTCGGCTTCTCGTCTCAATCCCCGACCGGGGAAACCTGCACCGCATCATTCACCGAAATCAGCTTCGCCGCCCAGACGCTCGAAAATCTCCGCGACGGAAGTTGAGTATGGGGACAGCGACGTCTTGTGTCGCCCACAGCAAAAGTCCATCTTTAGCCCGGCGGCTTTAAGGCTTGTCAGGTCGTTCATGCACCCTCGTGCCGGGGGAAAGTTGATTTTCCCCCGAATCTGCTGCATACTTTTCTCCTTACCCCCCTTTGATCATCGAGTAACTGAGGTGAATGGCTATGGCAAAAAGTTCGTCGCGTGTGAAGGCGATTCTGCTTGCGCTGCTGGTAACCGTTCTCTGGTCGTCGTCGTGGGTGCTGATCAAGATCGGGCTGGCGGATATTCCCCCGCTGCTGTTTGCCGGGCTGCGCTACGTGTGGGCCTTCCTGGTGCTGCTCGTCGTCGTGATGTCGAGCAGGGATCGGCGGGCCGAGCTTCGCACGATATCGGGGCGTGACTGGCGTCGGATCGCGGCGCTGGGGTTGATCTCTTACGCGTTAACGCAGGGATTGATGTACGTGGCGCTCTCGTACCTGGAAGCGGTGACGCTGTCGCTGATGCTCAATTTCACGTCAGTGGTGGTGGCACTGATCGGGATCGTGTGGCTGCGGGAGATGCCAACCGGGCTGCAATGGCTGGGCGTGGCGATCTATCTCGGCGGGACGGTGGTGTATTTCTACCCGGCGGGGCTGGCGGGGATCGAATCGGCAGGCCTGATCATCGGGGGGATCGTCGTGCTGGCGAACGCGATATCGTCGCTGCTGGGGCGGGAGGTCAACCGGGAGAAAACGGTCAGCCCGCTGATGGTAACAGTGACGAGTATGGGCATCGGCAGCCTGACGCTGCTGGCGGTGGCGCTGATCATCCACGGCCTGCCGCGCATCGATCTGCTGGGCTGGGCGATCATCGGCTGGCTGGCGGTGGTCAACAGCGCGCTGGCCTTCACGCTGTGGAACCACACCCAGCGCACCCTCTCCGCGACCGAGTCGAGTGTGATCAACAACACGATGCTGATCCAGATCGCGGTGCTGGCCTGGTTGTTCCTGGGGGAGGAGATCACCGGGATCGAGGTGATCGGGCTGGCGCTGGCGGTGGTGGGGATTCTGCTGGTGCAGGTGCGAGGGCGCAAAACAGCATCCAACGCTGAAGCACCGGGCTAAAGTGAATGGGGCAAGCGGTGGACGGTTTAATGCCTCGTTCCACCCCCTTCGCTCGACCTGCGGTCGACCACTTCCCCCAAGGGGGCAGGTGGGGCACGAACTGTAAGACTCGGATCAATATACCACGCCAACCCACTCGCCCCCAAGTTAGGGGAGATGGGCGACGTTAGTCGGCCAGAGGGGGCCGTTTTCCGCTACTCCACCGGCCAGATGATGACCGTGCCATCCCCCGACCCGGTTGCCAGCAGCGACCCATCTGGGCTGAAGTCCACGCTCGTTACCGTATAGCCACCATCCTCTGATAGTGTCTTCACCGTCTGTCCGGTTTCGACATTCCACAGAATGGCTGTTCCGTCAAAAGAACCGGAGGCAAGAAGATTTCCATCAGACGAAAAGGCCAAATCATGGATATATCTTTTGTGGCCGTGTAACTCGTACGTAGGCTGGCCACTGGCAATATTCCAGAGTACAATCACTGCATTATCATCCAAAAGCGGATCCGGGCTGGTTGCCAGGTAGACGCCGTCGGGTGAGTAAGCAATCGACGTGACACGCTCGGAACACTCAAACGCCTGGAGGACAGCCCCTTCCGGCAGTCCGTACAGAATAACTGAGTTGATATAAACCGCTGCCAGTGTGTTGCCATCTGGTGAAAATTCCAGATCGCCATCCGCCTCTTTGATTTCGAGTATAGGCTGCCAGGTAACGACATCGCGGAGGGTAACTGCTGACCTTGCCGACCGGTATGCCAGCCACCGTCCATCTGGAGAGAACTCAACTTCTGCGTAGTATCCTGAGAAAGTATTGATCAATTCCCCAGTCGATGTGTCCCACAAATATACACAATCATCACTATAACTAGCTGCGGCAATGAGGCTCCCATCAGGCGAGATAGCTGCATCAATCAAGCCTTCTTCGGCGAATCCGGCCAGTTTGAGCACGATCTGCCCACTCTCTAAATCCCTCAGCGTAATGGATGGTTCCCCAAGTTCTGAGTTTGCCGTGAGCAACTGCGAACCGTCCGATGAGAAGACTGCCCGATCAACCGAACTGGTGAACCCATCAAGTATCACAACTATCTGCCCGGTGGTAGGGTTGACCTTGTAGATGGCATCGGTCTCGCGGCTGGCAACGAACAGGTACCCATCCGGTGAAAAAGCCACACTTGCCGCAGAGTCAAACGTATCAAGGCGACGCAGCAGTTGCCCGCTGCTGGCATCCCGGATGTCAACGATGTAATCCTTTTCATTGCGCGCAGCCAACAGGGTGCCGTCTGGCGAGAACACTGGGGCAATGTAGTGAGCATCTATCGTGGTCAACTTTTCACCGGTCAGCACATCCCACAGAATAGTCTGTGCTACCGAATCTTGTGTCTTCTTTGAACTGGTTACAAGTATCTGGCCATCCGGCGATACAGCCAGAGTGTAGACGGTACTTTCGTGCCCTTCCAGCACTTTTACCACTTCACCTGTTGCCAGATTCCACAGAATGACCTTTGCATCCTTACTCCCTGAAGCAAGCAGATCGTCCGTCACAAATACCGCTGCGGTGACTTCATCGGAGTGTCCAACAAGGGAGGTTTCGATAGCCCCGCTCTGAATATTCCGGACGACGACGCTGTTCCCGGAACCGTAGGCCAACCGGCTCGAATCAGGCGAAAAGGCAGACTGGTTGAAGTTGTGGTAGTTATTGGCCTCGAAGGTCTGGAGCAGTTCCCCCGTCTCGGCTTCCCACAATGCAAAAAGCTCTGCCCGCCGACCGGCCAGCAATCGGCTGTCAGGTGAGAAGGCCAGGAAAGATGCCCTTTGGCCAGTGCTCCACAATTCTTCAAAGGTGGCCATGTTGTACAGAAACGTTCCAATGGGTGTGCTCACCGCCAGGTACTGGCCATCCGGGGATGGCACTGCTGCCTCGACATTGCCCATCCCGATACGAGCGACCGCCCCTTCGGGTACCTGCGGGGTATACGGCAGCGTGATCACCGGGAGCGGCGTGTCGGTTGGGGTTGGTACCGGTGTGTCGGTCGGTAGCGGCGTACTCGTCGCATCAGGTGTGACCGTCACCTCGACTGTCGCCGTGTCGGTCACTGCGGGGATCGACGAGGGCGAGGCGGTATTCTCGACCGGGGCTGCATCGGGCGTGCAGGCAGCGAGGGTGGTAATCAGTGCGAGGGTGCAGAATATGTAAAGGATTTTTCGTATTGACACAGGTATTTTGCCTCCCGGCCATGAGCGGCTGAATAGCTTATAGAAAAAGGCGACCGGCTAGCTCCCGGCGGCGGCAACCGGCAGATAGATGGTAAACGTCGATCCATCCCCCACAGCGCTCTCGACGGTGATATGCCCGCCGTGCAGGGCAACCAATTGCTGGGTGATGGCCAAACCAAGCCCCATGCCGCCGAACTCCCGCGTGGTCGAGCTGTCGACTTGTTTGAACGCCTCGAAAATTTTATTCAGCGCGTCGTCGGGAATGCCGATCCCGGTGTCGGTGACGGCTATCGACACCATCTGCTGTTCCGGCAGATGGCCGATCTTGACCGTCACGCCGCCGGATTTGGTAAACTTGATCGCATTGTCAACCAGGTTGTTGAGCATCCGGGTAAGATGCCCCCGGTCGGCGATGATCGGCGAGACGTCGTCGTCATTGAGGGTCAGAATGAGGTCTTTTTGAGTGGCCTTCACCTCGTGGTTGGTCAGCACTTCACGGGCGACTTCGGACACATCGATAGGCATCGGGTTGAGTTCCATGCTGCCCGATTCGATCTTCGAGAGATCGAGCACCCCGTTGATCAGGTCGAGCAGGCTCTCGGCGTTGTTGAGAATCGTCGTCATCCGGTCGCGCTGCTTGTCGGTGATCGGCCCATACAGTTCTTCGAGTAGAAGCTGGGTGAAACCAATGATCGCATTGAGCGGGGTGCGCAGTTCGTGGCTTATCATCGCCATGAACTGCGACTGCGCCTGCGAGATAGACTCTGTCTGGCGGTTTGCCCCGGCTGGCCCGGTGTCCGGATCGGGGAACGGGTTCGTCATCGGCTGCCCTCCCTGCTGCTGACCGGCAGGAGAAGGATCAATAACAGGACAGCCAGGCTGACGACGAGGGCAATGAAGTTGAACGTCAGCGCAATCTGGCTGAAAAACGGGAGACTCATCTAGGGTCCTTTCAAGTAATATCACTCTCCATAATAGGCCAATTTGCGCTGAAAGCAAGAACAGGGGACTGCCGGGATGGGGTATTGATATGAAGGGCAGTCGATATGTGATAAGATAACGCATGCAGGGATCAGCAGGAGAGGCGCAGCAGCGAAGAATCAATGACCGATCAGTTAACTCCACTGGATGACCGTATCCAACAGTACCTCGAAGCCGCAGAACGGATCGCGCAGGGCGATACTGCCGTCGAACTACCCGTCTCGCCCAACGACGAGATCGGGCAGCTTGGGCTGAAGATTCTCGATTTCGCCTGGGACCTGGAGCGGCGCACCCGCAAGGAACAGGTGCTCGCCGAGATCGTGGCAAGCATCAACGATGGCCTTTTGCTTACCGACATCCTTGAGAAGGTTTACGAAAGTTTCAAGGGAATCATCCCTTACAACCGGATCGGACTTTCGTTGATCGAAGAGGGTGGGATCGTCAGGGCATATTGGGCTAAAACCGACCGCCCGGTGATGCAATTGGGGACCGGGTACAGTGCATCACTGGAAGGCAGCACACTGCAAACAATCATCGAAACCGGGCAGCCGCGCATTCTCAACGATCTCCAGGCCTATCTCGAACAAAAACCCGGATCGCATTCAACTGGATTGATTGTCAAGGAAGGGCTGAGATCGTCACTCACCTGCCCGCTGTTCGTCGCCAGGGAGCCGGTCGGTTTTATCTTCTTCTCCAGCGCCAGCCCAAACACCTATACTGACGAACATGTCGATACGTTTGTCAGAATCGCGTCTAAACTGTCGGTGATCGTGGAGAAAGGCCGCCTGACCTCCGAACTGGCTGCACAGAAAGAGGCGGTAGAACGCCAGAACAAGGAGTTGGAAAAACTCAACGAGTTGAAAAACACCTTCCTGGGGATTGCGGCCCATGACCTGCGCAACCCGCTTTCGACCATCCTGCTGGCCTCCGAAATGCTGGTCGACGACACCTTCGAAATCGATGAGAACGAGCAGAAAATGCTGCTGGGCGATATCCAGTTACAGACAAATTACATGCTGAAGCTGATCGACGATCTGCTGGACGTGACCATGATCGAGTCGGGAAAGCTCGATCTCGACCTCGAACCGCTCGACCTGCCGGATTTCCTGATAAGTGCCGTCAAACGCCATGCCAGGCTGGCCGCAGCCAAGGATATCAGTATCACGTACCAGCCGGGCGACCCGGCAGACATTCTGGCTGATTCGCGGCGGCTGCGGCAGGTGATCGACAACCTGCTGTCAAACGCGGTGAAGTATTCGCCGCCGGGGAGCCGGATCACTGTCCATGCGCGGGTAGATGGCCGGATGTGCTGGATCGGTGTGACGGACGAAGGGCCAGGAATCAAGCCCGAGGAGTCACCCCAACTGTTTGAGTATTTCAGCCGGGCGTCGTCGCGGCCAACCGGCGGGGAGAAGAGCACCGGGCTGGGGCTGGCGATCAGCCGCCGGGTGATCGATGCGCACGGTGGGAAGATCGGCTTCGAGTCGGAGGTCGGGAGAGGGAGCACCTTCTGGTTTACCCTGCCGCTCAATCATTAGCGAAGCAGCGGCAGACGCAGGCCGCGCGGCACGGCGTAATCGCGCTCGATCAACCCCACATCTTCAAGCTGCTTCAAGTAATGGGACGCCGAACTGGTGCTGTTCCAGGCGAACTCGTCGCTCATCTCGCGCAGGGTGGGAGCGTATCCGTGCGCCTCGACATAGCGCCGGATGAAAATATATAGGGCGGCGGGCGTGTTCTGTACTTCGCTTATGAGTTCGCGCTCGACCACCCGCATCGAGATCGATTCTTCGGCTGGCGGATCGACGCCGGTTCTATCGGCGGGGCTGTTATAGTAGCGTACGATCCAGGTTTCGCAGGACAGGCAGCGGATCAGCAGGCGGTCACGGGTGCGGTATTCGCACACATTTGCCCGGCCACATTTTTCGCAGACGACGGGTAATCGCTGCCAGGATCGATCCCGGCGCGTCGGTTTGATGTTTACGGCCATTGTTGTGTACCTCTAAATCGCTTTTTACTACCAATCCGATTACCGGTGCCCCAGGGCTTCGCCCTGATATTTAAACGACATTACCAGAAGTTCATTGCGCCAAATGACTCATTCCCGTAAAATAGGGACGACTCTACATTGGGTGAACTTCGTTCAAGAGACGTGAGCAAAAGTATGGTTGCGCAACCCGCACAAAATGATGATCGAATACAGGCACTGGCGAACATTCTCAGTTTGCTGGCGATAATCGGCGGGATGGACAAAGCCGCCGTCCAGCGCGTTTTGATTTCGCTTGGCTCGAACCTGATCGCCGGAACGGGCGCCGGGCGCATCGAGATGGACCTCGCGGCGCGGCTGCTTGCCCAGGTCGCCAACGAAGACGGCGAGGAGGCAGCGTTGCGTATTGCCTCGGATATGGGCTTTGTTGCTAAAGCCTGGAAGCCGGTGCTGATTGAATTCACAAGCAGCGATCCCTATCGCATTGTGCCATCCGCCGAGATCATCTACCAGCTGGTCAACTACAGCAGTTTTACGCTCCAGAGTTACGGCGCGTTTGAACGCTTCGGCGGGCCAGACCAGGTGATCTCAATGCCCCAACTGACCGCTTCGCTGAAACCGTACCCAGTTCCCGATACAGGGCTGATCTGGGAGTTGGTCGGGTTTAGCGACCCGCCCGACCAGGCGCTGGTCGGCACGAGCATGGATGCGATGTACCTGTTCAAGGCAGCCTCTTCGAATGTTGATCTGCGCTTCTCCGAACTGGAGCGCAACGCCGATTCCGACGCACGCCAGGAACATGACGTCCGGATTGACGACGGTCTGTTCGCCGCTTTCATAGCTGGCCTGCTCGGTGACCTGCTTTACTGGGCCGCCCGCCTGCGTGCGGACGCGATTACCGGGCAGCAAACCTGGCGGCGAATCAAGGCACTGATCATCGCCCCGGAAGCTGATGTCCAGCAGGACACCGACTCCAACCCTGACGATTTCGAGCAGTTCTCAGGCTAACACACCCTCTTAAGAATATCAATAGTGGGATGGTGATAATCCCGTTTGGATTCAGTTAGAACGGGCGTTCTAATCACGCAAAGGGGATTGGCAGGTTCTCAGGGTGAAAAGGTTCTATACACCACCTACTCTCCCACACAGATCGGCAAGATGATCCTCCGCCCACATCTGCCCCTCGACGTACTGCTCGACCGGCACGCCGTAAAAATCGGCCATCTCTTCCGCAGAGTCGTGATCGACATTCGCGTACAGCGCCCGCTCGATGTCACCGGGCCGCCGCAGTCGGCCATCGTAGCGCTGGCCGCTGGGCAGGATCATCAGGTGCAGCCGGTTGACTACCACCAGCCGTTGGGCAAGCTGGCACCACTCGTCGACCGGGTCGGTGCGCGGGTAGACGTTCCCTTCCGGTGTCACGATCCCCAGGAACGCCCCGACCAGGTTCGCCGAACTGAGATCGGCTCCGCGCAGGTTGACACAGCCCAGGTTCGCATCCCGCAGATTCGCCCAGCTCAAATCGGCCCATTGCAGGTTGGCCCACGAGAGATTCGCTTCCTGGAGTTGGGAATCCCGCAGCGACGCCCGCTGGAAGTTCGCCCCGATCAGGCTTGCGCCATGCACCCGACTGTACCACAGAAATGCCCCCATCAGGCTCCCATCCCGCAGATCGACCCCCTGCAGGTTGGCCCAGTGCAGATCGGCCCATTCGAGATCAGCCCCCGACAGGTTGCTGCCCGACAGATCCGCCCGTGTCAGGTTGGCCCGGCTGAAGTTCGCATCCCGGAGATCGGCGTCCGGCAGTTCGACGTGTGAGAGATCGCGCCCGGCAAGGTTGAACCCACGCAGCGGGCGCTTCTGATCCCAGTCCATGACTACCCGGTACTGTTCCTCCAGCGCGATCGATTCGCCGGGCGGCTGGAGCTTCGTGCCACATTCCGAACAGTATTTCGCACTGTCGTAGTAAAGTTCAAAACCGCATTGCGGGCATTGAGCAGACATCGTCATTACTCACAGAGTCTATTGATACAGTTAGTTTTGCCCACCGCTCCGGCGGGACTGGCTGTACCACTATCTTGATTATAGTGTTCCGGCTGCGGATTTTGTACGAAGTTGGCGTGTTTTGCGATTACAGTCGTGTTACGACTAGGCAGCTTCTCGCTCCACGAGAAGCAGGAGAGTGATCGATGGAACCAATTGCTTTTACATCGCCTTCCAGGGTTCCGGGTCGCCGTCATAGAGACGGCCATCGGGCATCGTCGCCCCGTCGAGCGAGCTGACCGAAGCAAGCTGCCTGCGATGTACCTGCGCCCCTTTCAGGTTGGCTCTGAGCAGATTCGCCCGGTTGAGCTGTGCCCCGCCCAGGTCGACTCCGCTGAGGTTCGCCCCGGTCAGGTCGGCGCGGGTGAGCAGCGCGTAGCGCAGGTTGGCGCTGTCGAGTTTGACATAGTGGAGACGGGCGAAGGTCAGGTCGGTGGAGTTGAGCACCGCGCGGGAAAGGTCGGCGCGGGTAAGCTGCGCCCGGCTGAGATCGGCCTCGCTGAGATCGGCCCGACCCAGCTTCGCAGCGGTCAGATCGGCGCGCGACAGGTTCGCCCCCACCAGCCGCGAGTCCTTCAGATCGATATTGCGCAGATTGCGCCCGGCGAGATCGAACTCGCCCAGGTCCTCGACGCGGCCATTGTCCGCCCAGTGCAGGACGATCTGGTACTGTATTTCAGGCGGCTCCGGCTCGTACCCCACCGCCTCGACGACGATCTCCGGGGGTACTTCGACCACCACTTCGACCGCCTCGAATGCTTCCTCCACCGGCGGCTCGACCGCTTCATCGATCTCCTCGACCAGCCCGGTGATATCCCGAACGCTGGCGACCTGCTGCATCTCGATCAACTGCTGAAGCATCTGGTAGATTTCTTCGACACGCTGTTCGATCTTCGATAGGCGCTGATCCAGCCGTCCCATGTGCCATCCTTTTCCTGTGTTCAACTGTGCCTGCTCGATGGTGCAAACCAGTATAGCACCGATCCCCCCACTGCAATATTTTCCAACATCAGATGTTGGGATTCTTTCATCCGGCGCTCTGTAACCTTTTCGATACGTGGCCCACTCACCATGAGGGAGAGGGGGCAGACCGAGCAGCAGCGAGGTCGGGGGTAAGGGCCATATCTTGGATATTTCGCTACAGGCGAAACTCCCAGGCAGCCGAAAACGGCCGCCAATAGCGCCCTACCACCCACCTGAGTATACTGGTCGTCGAGAAACACCTCATCGCACCGATCAGGAGCGCCATGAACGGCACCGCCTTCGACGATTACAGCTTGAGCCGCATCACCCGCATCGGGCTGATCATCGTCGGCCTGATCCTGCTGATCTTTGGGCAGCGCCGTCTGCTCGTCGAATACAACGATATCGGAGAGAGCCTGTTCACCATCACCGTCGGCCTCCTGGCGCTTGGCTTCGCTGCCTGGGGATTCCACCTTCCCACCGACCGTCCTTTCAATCCCGGCAGTCCGCCCGCCGGTCAGCCGTTCCGCCCCCTCCCCTCCGGCTGGCTCCGCCTGACCCTATCCGTGTTGAGTGTTGTCCTGGTCGCCGCCGCCGGGCTGATCGCCCACCGTTTCCGTGATAAATGGCCCGTCCTCATCCCGATCGCGCTCTGGCTGGTGGGATGTATTTGCTATCTCTTCGTCCTGATGAAGCCCGGCGAGTTCCGCGCCCGCCTCGCCGCCTTCCGCGAGTCGCTAAAAACCGACCGCATCGCCACGTTGATCGTAACAGCAGCGACGCTGGTCGCCCTCCTTGCCCGAATCGTCTATCTGGGCCGCTGCCCCGAAGTCTTCTCCTTTGACGAGGCCGCTTTCGCCCACGAAGCTGCCGCCATCGCTGAAGGCACTTTCCGGGGCAACCCCTTCGGCCCGGCCTGGCTCTCCCATCCCCGCCTCTTCCACTATTTGATGGCGATCCCGGTTGCCCTCTTTGGCCGCACGGTATTTGCGGCGAGGCTGGTCGTCGCCATTTTCGGCACGCTGACCGTTCCCGCCGTTTATTATCTGGGCCGCGAGTGTTTTGGCCGCCGCGTCGGATTGGTCAGCGCGGTGGCGCTGTCCGGCTTCGCCTTCCACGTCCATTTCAGCCGCCTTGCGCTCAATAACGCCGTCGATCCCCTCTTTGGAACACTTGCCTTCGCCTTCCTGATTCACGGGCTTCGATCCCGCCGCCTCTCCGATTTCGCCCTCGCGGGCCTGTCGCTGGGCCTGTCCCAGTATTTCTATGCCGGGGCGCGTCTCCTCCCGCTGATCTGTGCTGTCTGGCTTGCCTTGATCGCCATCTTCCGCCCCTCCCGGTTGATCGGCACCTGGCCGCTGATCCTCGCCCTGATCCTCGGTTTTCTGATCGTCACCTGGCCCGCCAATTGGCACTACCTTGTCACCGGCGAGCCGCTCACAACCCGCCTGGGCAGCACCGGCCTTTTCCAGACCGGTCGATACGAGGTGATGCTCGAATCCCGCACTGCCGGGGAAATCGTTCTTTACCAGTTCAAAAACTCCTTCCTTGCCCCGATCCACACCCTCGACAGCACCCTCTTTTACGGGCCGGTCGCCCCGCTGATGGGCCGCTACATGGGCGTCCCCCTCCTGATCGGGCTGGTCGTCGCGCTGATGCAGCCGCGCCGCTCCGAGGGTTGGCTCCTGCTCATGTGGATCGCCGCCGCGCTGATCGCGGGCAGCGTCCTTCTTGCCCGGCCTCCTGGCTATGCCCGCCTCGTCCTGATCGTCCCTCCGCTGATCGTGCTCGTCGGGCTGGGCATTGTCGGTCTGGTCGATCTGCTTCCCCTCTCGGCATCCCTGACCTGTCACTGGGCCCCGGTCGGGATCGCCGTTGCGCTGATCGCCGCCGATCTGCTGTTCTACGGGATGGTCTACCAGAACCACGACCAATCCTACGCCCACGACCCCAACACCCTGATGGGCCGCGAAATTGTCGATTACGTCGTCGAAGAAGACGCCGAGCCGGGTCTGCTCCATGTCTATTTCGCCACCGCGCCCCGCTCCTATCTCAACCGCTCGACGCTCCGCCAGTATTTCCTGCCCAACCTGCTCGGTGATGAACTCGTCAACCCGGCTGTCGACTCCCTCCCCGGACTCTACGACCCTGCCGAGGACAGTCTGTTTATCATCGAGCCGGGCCGCCGCGCAGATCTCGTCACCCTGCTCGATCTCGCCCCTGGTGGTCGTGTCTATGTCCACCGGGAACCCGGAGGCGAGATTCTCTTCTACTCCTACCGCGTCCCGCCCCAATCCTGAATTCCGCTATCAAAACCGAAGAGGACGCGGAGAGCGCAAAGAAACATCGTCACCCCCTGAATTATTCTTCCATCTGGTTTACCGGTATACTATCGCCATTACTCTCACCGGAAGGCCCAACGATGAAAAATCGAACACCGTTCGTTACCGGTATTGTCCTGCTGATCGCACTGACCACAATCGCCTGTGCAGTGACACAGAGCGTGATCCCACCCACGCCCACCAACACTCCCGAACCCACCGCCACCTCAACCAACACCCCCACGCCGACACTCACCAGCACCCCAACCAATACCCCGACTCCCACCTACACCCCTACCATCACCGCCACGCCTACCCCGGCCTGTGATGAGCAAATGGCCCTGATGCAGGCCCGCGATTTCCTGTCCGATTACGAGTCAGCTGTAAACTGGCACAACTATGGGGAAAGAACGATCCTTCGCTACTGGGTCGTTTCTCCCGAACTCCATCCTGAGTGGACTGAGCAGAGTAAATTGTGGGAGAATACCGGGGTGGCATCGTACGAAATTGTGCGGATAGCAGACGAAATGGTGAAGGAATGTCCCTGCGTCAGGGAGATGTTCACCCATCTCAATCCTCTGATTGTCGACAGCGCCTACAACAGCTGGTATAGCACAACCTTTCCGCTCAGTTCGCTTCCCCTGCCCGACGATCCTTCCTCAAATGACTATCTCAATCTATTGCAAGATAACGCTGATGCAGAATACATGCGCACCAACAGACCGCCCTCCCAGAGTTTTACAACCCCACCCCAGGACGCCTGCTCATGGCACGAACTTCGCGAGGCAATCGAATGGCATTTTGGCGATATGCCCGAAGTGGGCAACGATGCGTTTTTCTTGGTGCTGAATGACAACCGGGTGGAGCTCAAAGCCTATGTGATGTCAATGCGCGTACTTCGTGACAACTTTGACAGTGAAGTAGCGATGACGCTCAGCAACATTCTGCTTGAAGTGGATTGTGCTTACCCACCCATCGATGTTATTCAACTGATGATGATTGATGAAATAACGGGCGAGGTTCTCTCGTACAGTGAGCTGCCTGTAGATGCACTGACCGACCCGTCTGATCCTGAGCAGATGATAGACGATATCATGTCGAATATCGTATTCTACATCTACAATCCGTAGTCAATGCGGTTGTGTCTGGTATGGCTTGATTACGCTCGTTTCAGTCATACGATTCTGAACATCACAATTTCTGGTCACCATTTTCAAAGAGATCGATGGTAGGGGCGACCCTTGTGGTCGCCCTCCTCATTGCGAATCGATTCGCCGTATCACGGTTCTGCCGGGGTAGCACACCGGAATCCGAGGTTGAGATCGCGCCACGACATGCGGCTGGTTACGCGCGCCGTGGTGCGAACATCGTACCAGTAGTAGTCGAATTCACCACCCCCGCGCACCACCCGGAACTGTCCCACCTCCGGCCCGGTGGGGTTATCGAGCGAAGAATACTCATAATAGTCCGTCGCATACCAGTCCGCCACCCGCTCCCAGGCGTTCCCGGCCATATCCAGAGCACCGTAGGGACTCGCCCCTTTGGGTTTGCTGCCCACAGGCCAGACCGTGTTACCTTCGCCGCAGAATCCGCTGCCCGTACCGTCGTTGATTACCGCGTACTCACACGTTGCAGGCTCATCGCCCCACGGATAAATCCGGCCATCCGTCCCCCGTGCCGCCTTCTCCCACTGGGCTTCGGTCGGCAGTTGACGCCCCGCCCAGGCGCAGTAGTCCACAGAGTCAATGTAGGAGACACAAATCACCGGGTAATCATCCCCGCCATGGGAGCAAGAGGGCTCCTTGCATTGACCCTCTGCCACACATTTGGCATACATCTCTTGCGTGACTTCAGTCTGGTCGATCCAATAAGCATCGAGGTAAACCATATGTTGAGGGCTTTCATTAAAGACAACGAAACGGCCTCTCTCCGTCTTGGATTCCTGTGGTTCACCAGTATACTCTGCTCCCATCAGGAATTCTCCGGCAGGCACGTACACCATCACCATACCATCTTTAGGCGAAACTTGAGTGGAGCCAATGCCAGGCTCAGGCGTGCGGGGGTAGCCAGATAACCGGCCTGCAAGTATCAGGATGATCGCCAGCAAACCGGCGGCAACAAAGAAAATGACTGTGGTCTGGCGCTTCGATTTCATGATTCACCTGTACTGTCATAGGGTATTTGAGTAGGCGTTCCGCTCCCTCGAACCAGCAACATAATGCACCATTATAGTGACACTTCTGCGGAGAGAACAAACAGTGATTCCCATCAGGATAACGCAGGAAAAGACTGCATCTCCCCATGTCTCGCTGCCATTTTTAAAGAAATCGATGGTAGGTGCGGGGCTGTACGACCGCAGGTCGTCCCCCGCCCTTAATCTGCGTAATTCGCGCAATTCGCGGATAATATCCCTATCGACAGTTCGCAGCATCCCGGAGTCCACGTATGACAAGGCTCAAAATTCCCCGCCCGATTTCCGGCGGGTTGATCCTCTCCTACAAGTGCCAGGCGAGATGCCGACACTGCATCTATGCCTGCTCGCCCGATTGGAAAGCCGATTGGATCACCGAGGCCGATCTCGAAAAAGGGCTGGCCCAGCTTCAACACACCATTCAGCCAAGCGCATGGGGGCCGGATGCTATCGGCCTGAGCGATGGCCTCCACTTCACCGGCGGCGAACCCTTCCTGAATTTTCCGCTGCTGCTCAAAGCCGCCGAAATCGCCGAAGCCCACGGCATCCCCTCCACCTTCGTCGAAACCAACAGCGTCTGGGCCACCGACGACGACTCGACCCGCGAGAAGCTCCAGAAGCTCCGCGATGCGGGCCTCAAAGGGATCATGATCTCGGTCAATCCTTTCTACGCCGAATACGTCCCCTTCGAAAACACCGAGCGCTGCATCCGTATCAGCCTGGAGACTTTCGGCCAGCGCAATACAGTTGTTTACCAGTTCGAATACTATCGCCAGTTCCTCCGATTGGGCATCAGGGGCACGATCACCATCGAGGAATATGCCGCCCTCGCTAAAGATGATCGCTTCCTGGGCCGCGTCGAGATGTTCTTCATGGGCCGTGCCACTACTCAGTTGAAACCCTTCTACCCGACCTACCCGGCGCAGACATTCTTCAAAGCCCCCTGTCAGCCGACCTTTCTCCGCGAGTGGCACAATCATTTCGACAACTACGGCAACTACATGCCGGGCTTCTGCGGCGGCATCTCTCTCGGCAACTGGCTCGATCTCGATCACCTGCTCGCCGAAGGCATCGACCTCGACGATCACCCCGTGCTGGCCTACATCGTCGCCAATGATTTCGAAGGACTCTTCACCTTCGCAAAGGATCGCGGTTACACCGAACCCGAAGATGGCTACCTCTCGAAATGCGATCTCTGCACCGGCCTCCGCCGTCACCTCGTCTCGGTGGGCGATTTCGCCGAGCTTCGCCCGCTGCAATTCTACGAGCACCTTGAATAGCTGCAAGATAGAGGTAAGATTCATCCTATAACTGCCTGATATTTGTTGAACAGGATATAAGGATGAACATGCGTACCCAACAGTTTTTCCTAATCGTAGTGTTTGCTGCCGGTATGATGATCGGTATGACGGCCTGCTCTGCACCTGCACCGGAACCTGTGACGGAAATCCCCCCGACCGCTGCCGCAAGCCCGCTGCCGCCCACGCCCGAACCCGCCACACCGCTTCCGCCGACCGAGACGCCGCAGCCGGAGAACACGCCAGAGCCCAGCCCGACACCCTACGCCGGGGCCGGGCGGCTGGTGTTCGATTCGACCAGGGATGGCACCGGCTACCGCGAAGTCTTCATCATGGAGATAGGCACGGAAGCCGTCCAGCTGACAGGCGGAGAGAACAACAATTTCGCCGGGCCGTGTGCTCCTACCGGCGACAAGATTCTCTATACGTCGTTTGGACTGACTACCAGCGACATCTGGGTGATGAACCCCGACGGGACGCTGCCCCTCAACTTGACCAACAGCGAGGATGTCGACGACAGCTTCCCGGCCTGGTCGCCCGACAGCAGTCACATATTGTTCACCTCGCGGATGGATGGCAACAATGAAATCTACCTGATGTCGATGCTGACCAGCGAAGTCACCCGCCTGACCGATGACCCGCGTGACGATTTCGGGGCTGCATGGTCGCCTGATGGAAGCCTGATTGCCTTTGTCTCAGACAGAGACAGCGACCAGTTGGGTATCTATGACCTGTATGTCATGAATGCGGACGGCAGCGGAGTCACCCGTCTGACCGACGATGATGCAATTGATTACCATCCCACCTGGTCGCCCGATGGAAGCCAGATCGCGTTCCGATCGCACCACGACGGGCCAGCCGATATCTATGTGATCAATGTCGACGGAACCGGCCTGTATAATCTGACCGAAAGCGAGGCCAACGAGTGGGCACCAAGCTGGTCGCCCGATGGGTCACTGATCGCCTTCCAGACCGACCGCGATGGGAACTGGGAAATCTACGCCATCCAGCCCGATGGCACGGGCTTGGTCAACCTGACCAACAACCCGGCTGACGATCAGAGCCCATTCTGGTGCCCGCAGCCATAGCGATCCAGGACAGACACAACCGGCGATTCCCCCTTCGCCCTGAGGGCGAAGGGGCCGGGGGATGAGGGCAAACGGATCGCCGGAGTCAGTTACTTTCCTCCTGGTATAATAGAGAAATGCTATTGCTATCAGATGTGTAGTCTGTTTGTGAGGATTTACCAGCATCTAAACGACTGCAAAGAACCAACTCCACATTTTCCAGATGCAGGCAAAATCAGGGTATTAAGTCCCCTCGCCATGAGGGAGAGGGGATTTAGGAGTGAGGGCAGGATGATTTACAGTTCCTTAAGGAGATGAACTATGACGAGAGCGCGCTTACTGGTTGTTGGGGCAGGTCTATGCCTGCTGATGATAATACAGACCGCCTGCGGCGCGGGCGCAACGGTCAAACAGGCTACCCTCGAAATGGAAGTTCCGGCAGAGCAAGCCACCGTCGAGCAGACCGAACCCGAAGTCGAACCCACCGTCGAACCCACACCACTCCCCACCGAAACGCCCATCCCCGAACCCACCGTCGAACCTGCTCTGGAACCACTCCCCCCTGACCCCATCGAAGTCACCATTCCCACCTCGGACGGCCTTGAACTGGTCGGCACCTATTTCCCTGCTGCCGTGAACCCGGCCCCGATTGTCGTCTTGATGCACTGGGCACCCGGCAAACAGGACGACTATTTCAAAGAGGGAAACCCCTGGCCCCAGCTTGCGTTGATCCTGCAAAACCGGCAGGATGAGCTTACCGGCGCAGGCTTCCGCGCCCGCCCCGTCATGCAGGATCGCGGAGACATCAGCTACGGCGTCCTCACTTTCGACTTCCGCAACTTCGGACGCAGTCCGGCAGGCAATGTTCGGGAGGCCGGTTATCTCGATGCGCAGGCTGCTGTTGCCCGCGCCAAAACTCTCGAAGGCGCGAACCCGGACTCGATCATGACCTTCGGGGCCAGCATTGGCGCTGATGGCGCAGCGGATGGCTGTGTTCCCGATGGAGTCAGGGACCCGGCCTGCAAAGCCGTAATCGCGGCTTCGCCCGGCGATTACATCGGCGTACGTTTCGCCGACGCGGTCAGCGCAGCGGGCGATTTATCGATTGCCTGCTTCGCCACCGAGGGCGATACACCCTCCGCCGAAGCCTGCAAAGCCGGGGAAGCGGTCGGGGTGCCAAATTATATGTCCTATATTCTTCCCGGTAATGCGCATGGCATGGACATGTTCGGCCTGCCCGCCGAACCCGACCTGTACACCTTCATCCTCAATTTCTTCGACGCCGCCGTAGACAGTTAGCTGCTGCTTGACGATGCTGCATTAACCCGAATTTTGACAATTCCATCGCATAAAAAGTTATGTCGCCCCCCTTGCTAAGGGGGGCAGAATTTCGCTCCGCGAAATACGGGGGGTGATCTGGCTGAAATAGTTGAGATTCATTAATATCGGGGACAACCCGGAATTCAACTTAACAGAGCAATACGATACAATATACGGTAGATACAACGGTCATCTTTATACTTATCGAACACACAGCTTCGGTACTGGCTCAAACAGCCTACTGGCAACGGAACGAACACAATGAGCAAGAACACCAACCAATCAGCCCCACTCGTCCAGAAATCGCGCCCGCGTGAGACGGTTCGCGTCACCATGTGCGACGACGGCACCATCTGGAGCGCACCGGTCGGCACACGCCTTGAAGAATTCTTCAAACAGGCCGCCCCCAACCTTGTCCCGACGGCCCGTACCAACCCGTCGAAGGATGACCGCACGGTGATCGCCGCCATCGTCGACGGCCAGCTCCGCGAGCTGACCATCCACCTTCAACACGACGTTCAGGTCGAACCCGTATTGATGAGCGACTCCGACGGCCTGCGCATCTACCGGCGTTCGCTGTCCTTTTTATTGATCGTTGCCGTCGAGGAGCTTTTCCCCGGTCGCAAGATAACCATCGATCACTCCCTGCCCTTTGGCGGCTACTACTGCGCCCCGGTAACAGGTGACCCGTTTACCGAGGAAGAACTGGAGCAGATCGAGGAGCGGATGTGGCAGATCGTCGAGGCCGATGAGCCGATTACCCGCACGCCGATCCCGCTCGAAGACGCCTTCGAGATTTTCGAGCAGCAGGGCGACGAGGACAAGGTGCGCCTGCTTCACAGCCGCACGAAGAACTACCTGATCGTCTACGAGCTGCGCGGGGTGCGTAACTACTTCTTCGGTTATATGGTACCCTCCACCGGCTACCTGACCCACTGGGACCTCACCCACGACGGCGAGGGATTCATTCTCCACTACCCGCGCCGCACGGAACCCAACGTCCTCCAGCCGATCACCGCCCTGCCCAAGCTTCGCCAGGTGTTCCACGAAACCGCCCACTGGCTGGAACTGCTCGGCGTCGAAGATATCGGCGCGCTCAACGAGGCGATCAAGAATGGCCGCGCGATGGAGTTGATCCTCGTCTCTGAGGCGCTCCACGAACGCCGCATTGCCGAAATCTCCGGGGCGATTGCCGACCGCCAGCCCGGTGTCCGCCTCGTGCTGATCGCCGGGCCGTCGTCGTCAGGCAAAACCACGTCGAGCAAGCGCCTCGCCGTCCAGTTGATGGCACATGGGCTGAAGCCCTACACCCTCGCGATGGACAACTACTTCGTCGACCGCGAAAAGACCCCCCTCGATAAAAAAGGCGAGCTCGACTTCGAGCATCTGGAAGCTGTCAACCTCGATCGTTTCAATCACGACCTGCTCGCGCTGATGGATGGCAGGCAGGTGCGGCTTCCATACTACAACTTCATATCCGGCAAACAGGAGGAAGGCGACACCGTCCAGCTGACGCCGGAGCACATCCTGATCGTCGAGGGCATCCACGCGCTGAACCCGGAGTTGGTCCGCGAGATTCCCCCCGACCGTCTGTTCAGGCTGTATATCTCCTGCCTCACCCAGTTGAACATCGACCGCCACAACCGCATCCCGACCACCGATGTGCGCCTGCTACGCCGCATCGTCCGCGATTCCCGCAAGCGCGGTTATTCGGCCCTCGATACGCTCTCGCGCTGGCCGAGCGTCCGCAATGGCGAACGCCGCTGGATTTTCCCCTTCCAGGAAAACGCCAATGTGATGTTCAATTCGGCGCTGGTCTATGAACTGGCAATGCTCCGCCCGCTGGCCGAACCGCTGCTCTTACAGGTCGAACCCGGATCGCCGCACCACGTCGAATCCAAGCGCCTGCTGACCTTCCTGCGCTGGGTCGAGCCGCTGCGTAAACTCGATCTGATTCCCGATAACTCGCTCCTGCGCGAGTTCGTCGGTCGCGGCATCCTCGACGATTACATCCCCGGCAAGCCGTCGCCGGTATAGGGAATCCATGACACGATTTGACTGCCGTCCCCCCATTGCTAAGGGGGGACAGATTCTCGCGGAGCGATAACCAGGGGGTGATCGTCACTCTCTTTGATCATCTCTTTACATCATGCCACCGGTAGGGGCACGGCGTGCCGTGCCCGCCTAACTTGTCCCCGCCCAACCCTTCCACCAGATCACAACAGGTATTGTTGCCAGAGCTTTAGTTTCAGTAAAATGTTGAAAACAGCGGTACGCCAGGAGCAATTACATCAATTGGGGAGATACTCAAACCGATGAGTCTGCGTTTTCACGAAATTATTGAAGAAGGCATTCGCATTATTAACCCGTTCACAGCCGAGAAATTAGCCCGCGTCGGTGAAATCGTCCAGCCTGCCGCCACCACGAACATCCTCGATCTGTGCTGCGGCGAAGGCGAAATGTTGTCACAATGGGCCAAAACCTACGGGCTGCACGGCACTGGCATCGATCTGAGCCACGTATTTTCCGCAAGCGCGCGTAAGCGTGCCGCCGAACTCGGCGTCAGCGATCAAATCACGATTATTCAAGGTGATGCGGCACAGTACCGCGATTTGCTGCCAGACCCGGATCAGTCATTTGACATCGTCAGTTGCATCGGCGCAACCTGGATCGGGGATGGGCTGGTTGGCACATTGGAACTCATGCGCCCGGCACTGAAAGAATCGCCGAACAGCCTGATCCTGATCGGTGAACCGTTCTGGAACATGGAACCCACCGCTGACGTGCTGAAAGCCGTGAACTTCCCGCCAGAATTGTATCTGACACTTCCCGCTACCCTGCAACGCATCCGTGACGCCGGGTACAACCTGCTGAGCATGGTCATGGCTGACAAAAATAGCTGGGATCACTACAAAACGGCAGGCTGGATCAATGGCTTCCGGTGGCTGGCAGCCAATCCTACCGCTCCCGATGCTGCCGAATTGCGAGACTGGCTCGAAACAGATCAGATGCGCTACATGACTATTGATCGCGATTACTTTGGCTGGGGGGTATTTATTCTCTCCCCGACTGACTGACAAATAGACTACATACCGGGCAAACCATCGCCGGTATAAATTACCCAATGCCTTCTTGAATCTCCCTAAAATCAAATTCGCTGGTAGGGGCGGGGCTTGTCCCCGCCCTTTATCTTCTGGCTAGTCATAGCCAATGCCGATTGCTACCAAAACCTCGCTATGTTCGTATACGATTTTGAATCTATAGCTGGCGGCTCTGGTAATAATCGTCGGACTGCCGCTTCCTTGGCGGCAAACGACTCACAGAATAAAGGGATTGAGATGAACAGGAAAAAACGGATACTGAGTGGACTATATCTAGGCGTTTCTCTGGCGGCGTTTTCCCTCTCAATGTTCAAAATCGATAACCCGATCTGGATCGCGGGCTGGATCGCCCCTGTGTTCCTCATCCGCTTTATGCGCGATAACAAGTGGGCTTTTTCGATTGTGCTGTGTTTCCTCACCCTGCAAATAGCCTCGTTTATTGGCGCAATCCCCCGCTTCGAAATGATGACAGCCTCGTCGGTCAAAATGAGTTTTCCATTTGTGCTTACAATGCAGCTACGATCAGGCGCGATGTTTTTTGTCCTATCATTTTTGATCCCGTTTATTGTGGACAAAGCCCTGCACAAACACCTGCCAAAGTTTGCTGCCACACTCGTCTATCCATCGACAGTAGTCGCTGTTGAATTACTGTTCTGTTTAATTACAGGCGCTGGTTACACCTTTAGCGATTCCCAGTATTCACTCGCCCCCCTCGTTATGACCGCCTCACTTTTTGGCATTTTTGGGTTGAGTTTCATGGTTGCCTGGTTTGCCCCCATGATCAATGCCCTGTGGGAAGAAGACTGGAATATAAAACACCTCGGCGCCACTGGATGGGTTTATTCAGCCATCATGACAGCGATGCTGCTGTACGGCGGAATCGTGAGCGCCTTTCCTCAGGAACCATCTGAGACTGTCGCTGTAGCAGGGATCACAATCGAAAACGGCTTTTTTGACCGTATGGCTGGATCAGAATTGTACGTTAGCGAGCTTTTCGATTTAGATCCGGCTGAAACCGCAAACCTGATGAGCAGTCCGCAATCACATCTGGATGAGGTACGGCAAAAAACCCTGGCAGCGGTTGATGCCGGTGCAGAAATTATCGTCTGGCAGGAATACGCATTGACACTGGATTCATCTGTTGCCGATAGTTATCTACAGGAAATACAGAACCTGGCCGATCAAGAGGACATCTATATATTGGCCTCGTATATAAGAGTGCTGAATGAAGCAGAGCGAAGCGATCAGCCGATGAAAAACATGAGCATCCTCTACACGCCAGAGGGCGATATTGGCTGGGAGTATGCAAAAGCCTTTCCTGCTCCCGGGTATGAAGATTTGATGGTTGAATCTGGCACAGCCGACATTCCTTATCTGGATACACCCTACGGCAGGATTGGTCAGGTCATCTGTGCGGATATGATCTATCCCCAATATATTCAGCAAGCAGCCGCTAAGAATATCGATCTGCTGCTGGTTCCCTCGTACGATACGACCTTCCTGACCCCTCTACTTACCTTTAGCAGCGCGTATCGAGCAGTTGAAAATGGCTTTACGATGGTCAGGATTACAGGCGACGGCTATAGTGCGGTCATCGATCCGTACTATCGTGTCTGGGCTGGACAGAACTTCTTTGAACAGGGATCGATGAATTTCTACGCCAACGTACCGGTTGTTTCCAGGAACACCGTCTATGCCAGTATTGGATATCTCTTCCCATACGTTGTCGTACTGCTTCTGATTTCTCTCACTGTATTAGCGATTGCCCGGAAAGCGAAAGAGAGGTAGTGAACCGCCCCTCCGTCCTTCACATATAGACAAACCACGAGAAGTCATGCCGTCCCCCTTTGTTAAGGGGGGCAGCTTCTCGCTTTACGAGAAGCGGGGGGTGATCATCGCGAACAGCCCAATACCGCATACCTGAAAGGTACAAAACACGCCAACCCACCTGCCCCCTTGAGGGAAGTGCCGCGCAGCGGCGAAGGGGGTGGGGTATATCGCCCCCAAGCCTGGGGGAGATAGCCGACCATAGGTCGGTCAGAGGGGGTTATCCTGTCTTCGTCAGTCGTCATCTCGACGAGTACCATCGTCAATGGTATACCGATGTCGAGTATGTTTGTCGTCTCAAACTCAATCCCAGTCAAAGGGATCTTTTGGGGCGGTGTCTCTTAAGTCAGACGTTGGATACAGAGTGGGGTTTTCCTCCAATATATAGTTAGACCACAATGAGTTGTAGAACTCTTCTTCGGTCATTGGGGTAAAATAACGAATCGCTCCGATGGCCAGACTCTCTGAAACTATACTTACCTCGGCTTGGATTCCTTTGGTTGGCCAGACAATCGTGCGCGCAAAACCACCATTGCTATATCCAACCAGTTCGGCACGTCCATACAGTTCCTTTGCCTGTTCAAATGTTCGTGGTATTTCTGCCCTTTGAAAAGTGGGCTGACGTGGATAAGTCTGCCCAAACTCCAAACCTATTACTGTGTCACCAGCTATCCAAACGTTAAAGCTATTACCATCATCCTCTTTGAAGATATAAAGACATGCCTCAGGTCGACCATCAGGCCGCAAGCGAGTCAAATCCGGTTCACCGAACTCAGCTATGATATCCTGCTCTGTTGACTCACCTATAGTAACATTCAACCATGTCCAGGCTGATGCTTCCGGCAAGTTTTGACCGGGGACATCCGCCCCGGTACATTCCTTTTGTTCCGTAATCGTATCCCTATCTGTAGTTACCTGAGAACAAGCTCCAAGTACTCCCAACAATACGATTAGCATTAAACACTGGATTTTATTACTCATGTTGACTACCATCCGCGGCTGATAAACGAAGTCTCTCCGTAGGCACAGAAGGAATTGTCCACAACGCCATCGCCGACACCGTCAAACCTGAACGATAGACGTTTTGGCGCAGTCAAAACTCCTATGTCAATAGGCTCCCGCCTATTGACGCAGCCGCCCGAACAGGTTCCCGGCGATGATCGTAAACACGAACAGCGACAGCACCTCCCCCGCGAAGAATCGAATCGCCCACACGGTCGATTTCGTCAGCAGTTCCCTGACCACCCCCCGCATCGATTCGTTGTCCGACGCCCCCAGCACCGAAAACAGCGAGAACTGCCCCGACACCGAAAAGATGATCGTCAGCCCCGCGCACACAATCGCCAGGAAGAACGATACCCGGTAGAGAATCTTCTCCACCGTCGATCCCGGCTCGACGAACACCTTCTCTTTCAGCGTCGCCATCACCAGTATCAGCCCGGTCGAGAGCGCGATGATCTGCCCAAACCAGTTGGTGAACAACTCGATGAATTTCAGAAAAGTCTCTTCACTCACGTTTTCATGCTCCTCCGCAGCAGTTGATCCATGCCTCCAACCATCATACACGAAAAGCCGCAGCGGAAAAGGTGCAGGATTGAAACCATCGTCTATAATCGAATCGGTTTCCCTTTTTTCTCGTGAACGGAGCGAACCATGCCCCAACTGGTCAAAGGTGGAAAATGGGTCTTTGGCTGGACGATTGTCAACCCCAGCCGTTTAATCACCATACCGCCCGCCGCCTGGATCGAATATGGATTCCAGGTCGGCGACAAGATTGCGTTTCTCAAGGGGAGCAAGACGTCGGGCGGATTCGCCATCGGGCGGATGGTCGTCCTGACTCAGAAATCCACCCCCATTATCGACCACGCCCTCGCCCACGCGGAGATCGCCGAAGCGGGCCGCATCGCCCTACCCCCAACCATCAATGTCCACACCGGAGATCGTCTACTGGTGGTGCGCGGCAGCGGCCTCGCCCTCGGATTCTTGATCAAAGGCCCGATCATCGATGAGGCGATCAATCACCCGGAAATCGAAACCTTTACCTGCGATTGAATCGATCAGGTGGTCGCCTTCCCCGGCCTGATCGCCGACACCAGCGGGATCACATAACACGCCACGACAATCGAACACAGCACCACCACGAACAGCGCATCCACCGCAAACCCGACGTAGATCAGTTCCAGAATCACCCGCCACAGCCAGAACGCCACCAGCATCCCCGTCACGCCCCGGCCAATCGCAGTCGTCGTCAGGCTCTCGGTATACCCCAGCGTGATGAACGCATATCCGAAGATCACGGCGGTCGTCGCATAGTTGAAAATATACATAATGTCCCGGTCGGCTTTGGACAATGGCGCGAGCACCTCGCCCCAGTTGAACAACTGCGGAAATACCACGTGGAAAATCCCAAAGAACACCGTGATCCCGCCCGCAATGCGCAGCAAAGTCTTGTTCATCTTTACGTTCTCCTGATTATCGTTATAAGTCAATCCGCACCCATTATATTCCATCTTTCTAAACTTTCAAAAGTTTATAAAAGTACTGGCGACATAAAATCCGATCCCCGCCCGGCCTCAGATCGTTAGCCCGGCGGCTTCAGCCCCGGGTTTTCGAATCGTAAATATAATAGCCAACCCACCTGCCCCCTGAAAGGGGGAAGTGGCGCGTAGCGCCGAAGGGGGTGGGGTGCTCCTCCACGACAAAATCGAGCGCCCCTTGACACGCCGCCCAAACGGGTGTACCTTATAGACTGAATAGTCTAGACCAATCAGTCTAGACTGGCAAGTCAACGAAAGGATACGTACCATGATTGCCATAATCAACTTCATCGTGATGGTCGTCGCCGGGGCACTGATGACGATTTTTTATGTGATGAGCGTCCGCCCCGCCGCTATGGAGCAGAAGATCGGCGAGCGTGCTTACAAACGCGCCGCCACCTACCGCATGATCGGCGGTGGCATATGTATGTTCGTCGTGATGGCGAATTACATCATCTACTATTGGTATCCCCTGCCGATCCCCCTTGCCCGAACCTTCCCCTGGCCCCACTGGATATCGGCGATCTTCGCCGCGTTGATCGGAATCCCCGGCGTCACCCTGATGATCATCTCCGCCCGCGCAACCGGCGAAGAAGCGATGGTCCCGAAAAAGGAACACACCATGTACAGCGGCATCTACCAGAAAATCCGCCACCCGATGGCCGTCGGCGAACTGCCGCTCTGGTTTGCGATTGCTTTTGCGCTGCACTCACCCTTCCTGCTGATCTTCTCCCTGGTCTGGATACCGGTCTGGTATTCATGGTGCATCGCCGAGGAGAAAGACCTGCTGATTCGCTATGGCGACGCCTACGCGGAATACTGCCGCCGCGTGCCCCGGTTCATCCCCCGCCGCCAGCAGAAAGCATAACCCGATGACCAAAACAAATGACACCCGCCGCGCCGACCATCTCTACCGCGCTGCCGCGATCATGCTGGCGATCTACAGCCTGATCGAACTCACCGACTGCATCACTGTTGTACTGATGCACTTCGGAGTCGTCCCCAACTACTACCCTGAGATCGCCTTCGCCGACATCAACCGCCTGTTCACCGACCGCCCGCTGTCGCTCCTGCCGTTATTCCTGTTTTTCACCTCGAACCGGATCATCGCCGCGATTGGCCTGTTCAAGCGGCGGATGTGGGGCTTCTGGATGGCGATCTTCGTCTGCGCCTCGACGATTGTCGTCGCACCGGTGCTGCTCCCTTTGACCGGCAGCGAGATGATCATCGATGGCCTGATCGTGTTTATGCTGCTGCTGGCCCGTTTCGGGGCGCGGGGGCTGGCGGATAGTGGGGAGACTGGTACACACCCATCAACTTGAGACATGCTCGGTCCACCGGCTCCTCCTTCTGATCTCATTCCAACGACAGTCCAACAACCCGATTTTAGCCCGGCGATTTCATCACCAGGACTTTTATCTTTCATCTGTTTTCCCCTCTGCGTCCTTTGCCTCCCTCCCCCACTTTCTTGACCACATCGCACGGGCGTGGCATCATTGATGCCGGATCGATGCCCAGTTACTAAGGAGACAGCACCCCATGCCCGATATCCGGCCACTGAACCTGGAAGGCGTCTACGAGATCACCCTGAACCCGCATGGAGACAAACGCGGCTACTTCGTCGAGACCTACCGCGCCGAGTTTTTCGCCGCTCATGGCCTTCAAACCGAATGGGTGCAGGAGAATCAATCTCTCTCGACGCGTAAAGGGGTGATCCGGGGGCTGCATTTTCAAAAGCCGCCTTACGCACAGGCAAAGCTTGTCCGGGCGGTGATCGGCACGGTGTTCGACGTGTTCGTCGATCTGCGGAAGGACTCCCCGACCTACGGGCAGTGGGGTGGCGTGGAACTCACGGCGGAGAAATTCAATATGGTCTATATCCCCAGGGGATTCGCCCATGGGTTCTGCACGCTGACCGCCGACGTGATGGCCGCCTACAAAGTCGATGAGTATTTCAACGCCGAGTCGGAAGACGGACTGATGTGGAACGACCCGGCAGTCGGGATCGCGTGGCCGTGTGCCGATCCGCTGCTGTCAGGGCGGGATCAAAAATGGGGGCCGTTCGAGGCATTCGAGTCGCCCTTCTGATTGACGCAGGCAAGTTGGGGTAGACATATGGGGCCGGACGTGTGGACGTGTGCCGGTGTTTACCCTGTATGGTTATTCGTATACAATTTGCTGTTGGGGTGTCAAATCATGATTGTAAATTGGGATAGGGATTATTATGGGAACTGCGCAGCGTTTCGTTGGGAGTACTGTGTCATGGCTTAGAAGTAAAACACTTGATTTCTACCTGGTCGTCTCGATCATAATCCTTGCTCCACTCAGTATCCTCTCCATCTACCGAAGCTTTATCGTATCACGTGACTTTTTATACGATTTCGAAGTGTTTCACGTCGCCACCCGGCTGCTGCACGACGGTGAAAACCCGTATCGCGCATGGGGCGAAAACCCCGATCTTCTGGCCGAGTACAAGCAGCCCGCTGGCCCGTTGAACGACGTATACATCGAAAACCTGCCGCTGTACAATCTCCCGTTGTTCCCGGTCGTCCTCTACCCGCTGAGCGGGCTGACCCACGACAACGCCGAGACAGTATGGTTCGTCCTTCAAATAGTGATGGCGGCGGCCATACCGGTGATCGTCATGCACACTTTCGATGACAGGCCGAACCCGCTTTTGATCGCTGCTCTTGCGCTGCTTCTGCTGGCCTGGCTGCCGACTCGCTTTACCTTGAAAGTGAATCAGGCCGCGCTGTTCGCCATCGTGTTTGCGGTGCTGGCGCTCTATTTTGACAGGAAAGATCGGCCTGTCTGGGCGGGAGTCTGCCTGGGACTCGCGCTGACGAAATACACGCTGACCGGCCCGCTGATCGTCTACTTCATCGTTTTCCGCCGGTTCAAGACTGTGATCTGGGCTTTCCTTACCAACCTTGCAGGGCTGCTGGTCTTCTCGCTGATGGCCCACAAGTCGATGTTTGCGGTCGTGGCGTCCTACGTGAACATGGTGTCGGCGGCGACGTTCGGCAATTCGTTTCCGGGGGCGGCGTCGCTGGATGGCTGGCTGCAGTTGCTGGGAGTCGAGAGCCGGACGGCGGCGATGGTTGGCCTGCTGCTGGGCATCGCTGCCGGTGTCGGTCTGATCCTTCCCCGCTTCTGGCGCGATCTGTTCAACCGGGGCAGGAGCGATCCGCCCGGAGTCGGGCTGCTGCGCCAGGATATCCTGTTCCTGCTCCTGTCGGCGATGGGGCTGTTCTTCCTCTACCACCGGGGTTATGACTTCCCGATCCTGATCCTGTTCGTGGCGTTTGCGTCGAGCCGGTGGCTGTCGGAAGTGCTGGCGAACAGCGATTCCCGGCTGCTGCATGTGCTTCAGGGTACCGGCCTGTTTGTCGCGCTCTTCCTGCTGGTTCCCCAATCCATCATCGAAGGGGTGCTGGTGCCGCCCGTCTCAGCGCTGGCCGCTGACAGCACCCAGTTGTATGTCATACAGAGCACCGTGACCGCCATCCCGGAGGCAGTCTCGTCGCTGGTCGCTTTCGGAGTGCTGCTCTGGGCGCTCTACCGGATCGACCGGTAGAGTGGGGTGGTGATCGGCACGGTGTTCGACGTGTTCGTCGATCTGTGGAAGGAGTCGCCGACCTACGGGCAGCAGGGCGGGGTGGAGTTCGCGGCGGAGAAATTCAACAGGGTCTACATCCCCAGGGGATTCGCACACGGGTTCTGCCCAGGCGGGTGCTCCGGCAGGGATTCCAGCAAAGCCTCCAGCAGCCCACGAAGCGGCGGCAGTACCTGATGCTCCCCTATGACCCATCCGGCATCGCGGTAGCCTGATTCAAGTGGCAGCAGCTCACACAGCCATATCTGGTGAGCGCGTGCTTCTTCGCCTTTTCCCAGATACGCCAGCGCCCGGACCAGGCTGATGGTGGCTCCCGGCGAATTTCTCGCGATACGATACTGCCTGCCCTGAAGCAACCTGTCGGTCTGCTCGAAGTCGGCCAGTGCAAGGTCGTATTCCTGCCGGAGTAGCCACACAACCCCGCGATTGAGACAGGCAGGCGCGTAATCGGGACACAGTACAAGCGCATGCCGGAAATCGTCGAACGCCTCGTCGTATCTCCCAGCCCGCAGGAACACCTGCCCACGACTGTTAATCAGCCTGTGATCCTGCTGTACCAGGCTCAACGCGGCGGTCAGGTCAGCCAGTGCCCTGCCATACTGCTGGGTGAACACGTAATCATTGGCCCGGTTGAGATAAGCGTCCACATATTCCGCGTCGAGTTCTATCGCCCGCGTGTAATCCGCAATCGAGTTCTCATACTGCCGCAGGGCGCTGTAGGCCAGCCCACGATTGCAGTAATAGAGGCTATGGCCGGGCCTGATTCCGATGGCGGTCGTATATTCCTCAATCGCCCTGTGATGATCCTTGAGTTCGGAATAGGCATTGCCCCGCAGATTGTACGCCGAATCCATGCGCGGGTAGATTTTTAGCGCTGCCGCAGTATCCGCCAGCGCTCCTTCGTAATCGTGCAATGCCTGGCGGATCTCCGCCCGTTCCCGCAGGGCGAAAGCATCTCCCCGGTCAAGGTCGACAGCCCGATCAAGATCGTCCAACGCACGGCGAAGCTCGCCCAGTTTGTGAAAACAGCGCCCACGATACTCGTAGGCGGTTGCATAATTCGGATTGAGCAGCACAGCCTGATCAAATTCGATGACAGCCAACCCGTACATCCCGCGCTGGTAAAGCTCGTACCCGCGCAGGTAGGCCGCCAGAAACCCAGGGATCGCCTCTTTCTGTGCCCTCGCCCCGGCAAATCTCCGCGAATCCGTGCCATCACCGGCCAGCGCAACCAGGATCTGGTAGGCTTCGTTGATCTGCTTGAAACGCTCCCCGGCATCCGGCCGGGGTTGACGTCAGGATGGAGTTCCTTTGCCAGCCGGTGAAAAGCCTTCTGAATAGTTTTCTTGCCTGCCCCCGGCTTGATCCCCAGGGTCGTGTAATAGTGATCAAGCATTTGACATACCCGGATGATTATTTCGGAAACAACCGCTCAAAGATTTGCGGGGCGTAGCGGCGGGTCATGTCGCTGCTGATTGTCCCCGATCCGGCGATCTCGGCGTAGAGTTCGCCGCTCTGGCGGAGCGTCCGCTTCTGCGTCTCGAAATCTACCCCATACAATCCAAAATAGTAGCGCGGATCGTAACCCTCGGCCCACTCGAAGTTGTCGAGCAGGCTCCAGAAGTAGTAGCCGGTCACCGGGATCGAATGCATCACTGCCTGCCAGACATGGCGCAGGCTTTCAAGAATCCAGGCCGGACGGAGCTTATCGAACTCGTCGGGAACGCCGTTTTCGGTGACGGCAATCGGTACCCTGAACTGTTTGTACAGCCGCATGATGCACTCGTAAATCCCCTGTGGGTATAGTTCGCCCCAGTCTTCCGGCCCCTTCGGGGCAGCGGGATTCGGTCCGAACCGGATTCCCATTGCCGACAGCGCCCGCAGGCTGAACCACGCATCCTGGCGCGTGTAATAGTTCAGGCCGATCCAGTCGAGCGTGTTTTGCAGTTCGGGGAGCGTCTCGCTCTTCGAACCGATGGGCCGCCAGCGCCCGGTCGATAACGCATCGAACGTCACCTGGTTGAAGGCATAGTCGAGCAGATTGGCGATCAGCCGATCCTGCGGCATCCGGCTGCGCGGCTGCCAGATGACCATATGTTTAGCGAGGCCGACTTTCGCCTGCGGCTGGATAGCGTGGATCGAGCGGTATGCGGCAGTGTGGGAGATCAGCATGCTGCGCACCACGCGGAAATAGTCGTTCATATTCGATACGCCCGGCGGCCACTTCCCGACGAAATATCCCTGCGATGCGTAGACGTTCGGCTCGTTGATCGTACACCACGAGTCGCACTGGTCGTAAAGATCGCCAACTGCTTTCTTGACGAAGCGGTCGAACCATTTGGGCGAATCGGGATGCAGCCAGCCGCCCCGCTGGGATACCCAGACCGGGTTGGTGAAGTGATGGAGGGTGACCATCGGCTCGATTCCGGCGCTGCGCAGGGCGGCGAGAATCTTGCTGTAGCGGTCGAGGGCCTCGTAGTTCCATTCACCTTCTTGCGGTTCGATCCGGCTCCACTCGATGGACAGACGGTGAGCGTTGGTGTTGAGATCGGCCATGCGCTTGATGTCTTCTTCGGCGCGGCCATCCCACCAGTCACAGGCCGCCCCGGAGGTGTGATCGCCGAAGACGCGGCCTTCACCGCGCTGTTCCCATTCCCACCAATCGTTGTGGGTGTTGTTCCCCTCAACCTGGTGGGATGACGTCGCCGTGCCCCATAGAAAATCGGACGGGAAAGTAAAGACTGCGTCTGGCATAGGATTGCTCCAGAGAGGTATCGTTTTTAGCCCGGTGCTTCAGCGCCGGGGAAAAGAGACCAGAGTCCGACTTTACAGGTCGCTGCTATCCACCCGTATCCCCTGCGCCATGATCTCCCGCGCACCGGTATCGACGAACCCGACATCCAGCGCGAGCTCGTAGGAGGCGTCATTGTCCTCGGCGACGGCATAGAGCGGCGTGACGCGCATATCGAGCAGCGCGGAGGACACTGCCCGCACCACCGATTGACCCCATCCATGCCCGCGCCCTTCCTGTTCGACCTTCACGTATACTTCGGCGAAGATCGGTGAACGCCAGTTGACCCCCGCCTGGGCGATCACCCGGTCGCCGCGTGCGATCTCGGCGCGGGGATGGCCCTCGGCGTCGGTGCGGGTGACGACCAGCGTGTTCAGGTCAGGTTGGAAACGCGACGATTCGAGCCGCATGATCCGGTTGCAGGTACTTTCGCTGAGCGTGACCAGCTCGCCGACCTGGTCGCGCAGGGCCGCCGGAAAAACCATCAGGTAGGGACGGCCCACCACAAGCGCCGAGTCGATCAGCGGCGAGATCGGGTCATTCGCCCCCCGGACGCGCAGCGTGATCACCGGGCGGAACAGGTCGATACCGGTCTGGCAGCGGACGAGAAACCCATCGACGACTCCGGTGGTGTCGAAATGGGTATAGAGAACGGTGCGCCGGTTGGCATGGTAAAGAGCATAATAACTCGCCAGCCCGTCGGCGGCGTCGAACTCGTTGAGCAGTTCGCGGGCCTGGCTGCGAAGCGTGGAAAGGGTATCGGGAGTCGATTCTTTGGTCATCACTGTGTGGGTCGCTTAACTTGATTGTCAGGTTATCCGTCACGATTATAGTCGGGGAAAGCCCGTTGGCAAAACAAGAAGTGTAATGTCACTGAAAGGCAGTTATCTTTCACGCAGGCCGGGAATAGAGTACACTAAGCCTGACGTGCGATTGGCGTCGAAAAAGCTCGTGAAATCCACGTTTCCGCAGGATTCATCCATTATTCCGAGGAGAGATCGGACACGATGGCGCAGCGCATAATGGTCGATCATTACGAGGTCACGTCTGAGATCGGGCGCGGCACGATGTCGGTCGTCTACCGGGCCGATGACCTGCGCAACGACCGCCCGGTAGCGCTCAAGCTGCTCCCCCGCGAACTCTACGCCGATATCGCCGTGCGGACGCGCTTCGAGCAGGTAGCGCAGGCATTGACGACCATCGAGCACCCGGCGATTGTTCCCGTATACAGCTTCGGCGAATTCAACAACCAGCCCTACCTGGTGATGCCCTATATGGAGGGCGCACCCTTCGCCTGCCAGTTAGAACTCGGCCCATTTTCGATCAACGAGGCGGTAGGCTATATCGAGCGGCTGGCCCCCGCCTTGCAGTTTGCCCACGACGCCGGGCTGATCCACCGCAACATCAAACCATCGAATGTGTTGTTCGACGATGAGGGCAGTCCTTATCTCTCCGATTTTGGCCTGATCGCCTTCGGGCGGCCTTTCGCCCAGATATCAGGCCATATTGTCGTCGGGACGCCCGAATATATCGCGCCGGAGCTGGCCGAACCGGGAACAACCTCGCCGTTGGCCGATATATACGCGCTCGGCGTGCTGCTCTACAGGATGCTGTCCGGCCATCTGCCTTATGACGGCCATTCGGCCATCGAGATTTTCCGGGGGCACATCGAGAAGCCGGTGCCGAACCTGCGCACCGACCGCCCCGATCTGCCGGAAGCGGTGCAGCAGGTCCTGCTGGGTGCGATGGCAAAAGACCCCTCCGACCGGTATCAAAGCCCGATGGAGATGCAGGAAAACCTGCTCAACATGATGAGCAGGATCGGGATGACCGCGTCAGAAGCGGGGGCCATCCCGGTCTATATTCAACCGTCCAGGCTCGAACCAACCACCGCACAGGAGCCGACCTTCGGGCAGTATGACACGATCCCCGAATGGTACGAAGAAGAGATGTCGACGACGAGGGACATCCAGGTTGGGCTGACATCAAGCCAGCCTGACCGCGCGCCGACTATACCGCGTGGTGTCGGCGAGGCACCAGCCGCCGAACCGTCCCTCGAACCGCGCAGACGGCGCAGGCGATCGGACGAGCGCCGGGCGATCGGGAACTGGCGTGCGGCCCAGGCCCGGCGTGCGGGTGCCAACGAGTTCTTCGTCAGGCTGGCCGGGTTTACCATGCCACCGGCGCTGGCCCTGTCGATGGTGGGCGTGATGCTGGCTGTCATGGCGATCTGGTTCCGGATCACTTTCCAGCCATATTGGGACGATATAAAAATCTGGCTAGGCATGGCAACCCCGCCCCCGGACATCGAGGAATCGCTGGCCGATGCCTATCCAACACCGGTTCCGGTGCCCACCGTCCTGCCGACGGCGGTGCCATTCCTCCAGGCGGTGCAGGCACACAGCGGTCCGGTGACCGCCCTGGCTTACGATCCGGTCGGTGGGCGGGTGGCTTCCTCCGGTGAAGATCACCAGATCATTCTCTGGAAAACGGGGGCAGATGGCATCAGCCAGTCATTGACATTGACCGGACACCGGTCAGGGGTGACCGACCTGAGCTTTTCGCCGGACGGCTCCCAACTGGCATCGGTGGGGATTAGGGGCACGGTGCGCATCTGGGATACCGCGACGGGCACAGCGCTGCTGGCCCTGGGAGGTGAATTCAACCAGCAGGTCAATGCGGTGGCCTGGTCGGCTGATGGTCGGTACCTGGTGGCTGGGGGCAACGAAGGGCTGCTGGTCGCCTGGGATGTAACCAGCCTCACCGATTACGAACGGGTGCTGTACCAGCCGTTGAACCGGGGGCCAATCGAGGCGCTCGCCTTTAACGGGAACACGACGCTGCTGGTCGGCGTTGGCTACCTTGAAGACAACCACCTGCTGACGATGGACATCACGCGCGGGACGATCAGCCGGGAAGTGCTGATCGACTCAGCAATCCACGACCTGGCACTGAACCCCGACGGCGACACGCTCTACATATCGACCGACTCCGGCCTGCGGGCGATTGACCCGGCGTCGGGGGCACCGGCAGCGGGCGAGATCGATGACCGGGCATTTACCGATTCGGCAGTCGCACCGGACGGCCTGATAGTAGCCGGGGCAACCGGTGAAACATCGACCAGCCTGTGGGAACTGGCGAGCGGGATGCGGATCAGGCAGTACCCGCAGGAGACGATATCCGCTGCGGCCAGCGGCGGTGATCAGCCAGTGACAGCTGCGGTGGTGACCGCAGTTGTATGGACGGACGACGATCAACTGGTGACCGGGTGGAGCGACGGGGTGGTCACGGCCTGGGATTTGCTCTCGACGGCCTATGGCCCACCTGCGGGCGTGGTCGAGGCCGAGATCGACGCCTCGACGGCGGCGCTGATCGAGGAACCGGTGCTGCGGCTGGGCGGCCTGTCCTACCCGGTGCAGTCGCTTGGATTCAGCCCGGACGGATCGCTGCTGGTAGCCGGATCGCAGGGCGGGCGGCTGTTGATGTGGGATACCGAAACCGGGCAGCCCTACCCCACTCTGGTCGAGGCTAACGTACGGATGAACGGAGCGGCCTTCCACCCGTCGGGGGGCTGGCTGGTGTCGGTATCGGAAGACGGATACGGCATCGACATACGGGATGTGTTGAGCGGCGATGTGCTGGTCACGCAGCCGGTCGACGAGGGCTTCGAGATCGATAGTGTGACCTGGTCATCCGATGGAAAACTGCTGGCGGTCGGGCTGCGCTCGAACACCGTGTTCCGCGACGACCCGTTCTGCAAGGAGAACCCGAACTGCCTGTGTGATGAGAGCGGTCTGGTCTGCCCGGAGGGCAGCGAACCGACCAGCGACAGCCTGTGCCAGGAAACCCCGGACTGCTACTGCCTGGGCGTGGATCGCTACTGCGATCAGGGTCGGGTGCTGTTCTGGCAGTGGGATGGCGCAGCACTTTCCGATCCACAGCATCTCCAGGCTTCCAACGCCGGGGCAGTGGCCGACGTGGTAATCAGCCCGGATCGAACGGCAGCAGCAGCGGCCTTTGACGGGCTGTACCGGGAACTTGTGATCTGGTCGCTGGAAAGCGGCGAGGTGACCGGGATGCTTCAGGCCGATTATACAGTTGGTGGGCTGGCATGGTCTGACAGTGGGCTGGCGGTTGCGCATGGAACGGGCCTGGACATCATCAACATGGAGACGGGTGACCTGGTCAAACAGATACCCGCAGGGGAAGAAAACGGGTTCCGAAGTGCCGCGTGGAACCCATCAGGCGAACTGCTGGCCGGGGGAATGATCGGCGGGGAAGTGATGATCGTCGATGCCCAGGGCGAAGAAATCACGACGCTGAGTTTGCCGGATGACGAATACCAGGGGCCGGTCGACCGGCTGGCTTTTTCTCCCGATGGGCGGCTGCTCGCCGCAGGAATGGACAACGGGATGGTCGTGCTGTGGGGCGTGGTGGAGTAACAATCTATCCGTAAATTCACTTCGTTCATTTCGGATAGATGATAAGAAATACCAACCGTGAGGGGCTTGACGCCCGTTTCGCTTTCTGATACAATAGAACATGTGTTTTATTTTCTATCCATCAAGGGCCGGATTGATAATACGCCTGCGGCGTATTAATAGGAGTTTTGACTGCGTCAAAACGTCCAACATCAGAAATGCCAAAGTGGGCGTTTTGTAACGTGGAATCTTACCCTGGGTGTCGTCAATTTTCCGAGGGAAAATTGATCGGGGTTTTTGCAGAGCAAAAACGCCCATGCTGCGTTTTGTAACGTGGAATCTTACCCTGGGTGTCGCGGCGGAATTTTAGGCAATGCAGGAGTTTCGTAACACGGTTTTTGGGGCTGGGTGTCGACAATCCTCCGGGGAAAATTGATCGGGGTTTTTGCAGAGCAAAAACGCCCATGCAGACAACCCCCTCTGTCGGACATGCGTCCGACATCTCCCCCAAACTTGGGGGCGATCTTCGCTGGCCTGGTTTGTTACGATCCGAATCTCTGTTCTCCCCCAATACTGGGGGAGAACAAGAAGCGTTCGAATTTGCGCGTGATGGAGCACCCCCTTTGTCCCTGCGGGACATTTCCCCCACAGGGTGCGTTTATCAGCCTGCGGCTGATAACTGGGAGTTTGGGCTATGCCCAAACATCCACGGTCCGGGTTGGCGTGGAATGATACGGTGAGTTGCGGGTGAGTCAAGACCACCCGCATAGCGGGTGGCTTGCTCTAGCCCTATAAGGGCTTGTTACTAGCAGCGCCTCAAGACGCTGCTTTCACTTC
>JAFGOY010000022.1 GCA_016926255.1 Anaerolineae bacterium
CCTATAGCTCATACCTGCATTTTACTGCTTCTTGTTGAAAACGGCTCACCTAAAGGTGAGGGTTTTTACCCTATTTACAGACAATAATCCCACCAGCGCACGTCGACATAGCCATCCGGCGCTTCGACGAACACCTGGAATTGATCGTTGGTGACCGGGTATTTCGAGATCATGTAGTCGGGCAGGTAGATTGGTGCGTGCTCATTGCGGGGGATCACCGGCCCCCTGGGAATGCGCACCCAGTCGAAGGGACCGGGTAACACGCTAAAAATCAGGTCGGCGGTTTCGCCCGGCTGGAGGGCAAAGAGCACCATATCGCCGCCACCGCTGCCGCTCAACTGGCCGAACTGCGGCGTCTGGATGCTGCGGCTCTCGCTGACCATCCTCTCGCGCAGATACGCCCCCAGTTTCTCGATGGTCAGCAGCTTCGGATCGACCCGCTCCGGGTGGCGCAGCGCCTCGACCAGCAGCCGGGTCATCGACTGCGCATCGGCGACCGTCTCGCCGGGGCCGCCTGCGCTGATCGCGTGGTAGGCCCGCAGCTTCATAAATCGCCCGGCAGCAGTCACCGCCGCCGAACGGGTCAGGCCGAGCGCCTGCCCGCTGAAACAGGCATCGAAAATGAAGGCGATATGCTTGGCCCCGGCCCGCGCCCGGAAATCGACCACGTCGTCCATCCGCAGGGCGGTATGGTGCCGCTCCGGGATGGTATCGAAGCAGGCCAGATAGCCGCTCTCACGGTCGAAATTATCGACCAGCGTGTAGCCGTGCCCGGCAAAATAGATAATGACGCGGTCGTTGGGAGCAGTCGATTCGAGGTCGAACAGTTTGTCGAGGATCGCGTGACGGGTCGCCTCTTCGCCGAACAAGCCGCTCACCTCGAAGCGATAGGGCGGCGCGGAGAGCACCTCCATCACCTCGCGGGCGTCGGCCTCGGCATTGCCCAGCGGCGAGAAGCGAGGATCGGGATAGTGGTCGATGCCCACCACCAGCGCATATGATCCGGTGTATTTGTCGAGGAGATCGGTCATCTTCTATTCTGACTCACGTTTGCGATTTCCCGGTGCCTCGATGCTGTCGAGCAGTTCTTTCACCGGGAAATTCATCTTGACGCCCGACAGCCTGATGAAATCCAGTCCTCTCTGTTCGTGCTCAACCAATTCCCGATATCGAACCGAAATGCCTGGAAAGTCAGGCAGCGGAATCTCCTCCGAAAATGCGATCCCCGGAAGATCAGCATGAATCGCCGCAAGGTTCGAACGTATCTCCGAGAGCAGATCGCGGCGCGTGCTTTTGTTCCCGATCACGGTGATGTGAATGACATGCTCATCCAGATCGGCGATCACCAGCGCACGGTTCTCAGCGGATTCAAACACCGTCCTATTCTCTGTGACAATGCCGCGATGCATCCGCGCCAGTTGAGGAAGAACGCCCGGCGGGAGCGCCTGATAATAAACCTCGAATCGCAGCCCATCGCGATCAAATTCAACAGGCAGTTCCGTCCGATCCATTTCAGCGATTCACCTGATAATTCGGCGCTTCCTTGGTGATGATCACGTCGTGCGGGTGGCTCTCGATCAGCCCGGCGTGGGTGATCCGCATCAGGCGGGTTTTCGTGCGTAGATCGTCGAGCGTTTTGGCCCCGGCATAGCCCATCCCGGAGCGAAGTCCACCGACCAGTTGATACACGTAATCGCCGAGCGGCCCCTTATAAGGCACCCGCCCCTCGATTCCCTCCGGAACCAGCTTGCCGCCGCCCTGACCACTGCCATAGCGATCACGGCCATAGCCCTGCATCGCGCCCATACTCCCCATACCCCGATACTCCTTGAAACGCCGGCCCTCGTAGAGCACGACATCTCCCGGCGATTCATCAAGCCCGGCCAGCAGACTGCCCAGCATCACCGCATCCGCCCCGGCGACCACCGCCTTGGTGATGTCGCCACTGTACTTCACGCCACCATCAGCGATCACCGAAATGCCGTGCCTATGGGCGACCTCCACACAGGCATGGATCGCGGTCATCTGGGGCATACCCGCACCTGAGATCACCCGCGTGGTGCAGATCGATCCGGCCCCGACGCCGACCTTGATCACGTTCGCCCCGGCATCGATCAGCGCCTGGGTGCCCTCCCCGGTGACCACGTTCCCGGCAATCACCGGCAGATCGGGCCAGCTGTGGTGAATCCGCTTCACCGCCTCGATCACACCCAGCGAATGCCCATGAGCGGTATCGACACAGATGATATCGACCTCTTCTTTGACCAGCAGTTCGACCCTTGTTTCGAGGTCGGCCCCTACCCCGACCGCTGCCCCGACCAGCAGGCGATCCTGCGAATCGACGGAGGCATTCGGGAAGTCACGCGCCTTCTGAATGTCCTTGACGGTAATCAGGCCCTTGAGGATGCCCGCTGCATCGACCAGCGGCAGCTTTTCGATGCGGTGCTTCTGTAAAATCTGTTTGGCCTCGTCGAGTGGGATTCCGACCGGGCCAGTGACGAGCTTATCTGAGGTCATGAAGCGGCTCACCGGCTGATCGTAATCCCCCGGTTCGACAAAGCGAATGTCCCGGTTGGTGATGATCCCCACCAGTTTTTCGCCGTTTTCTGTGATAGGCACCCCACTGATGTGGTAGGTCGCCATGATATTTTCGGCCTCGCCGAGCGTGGCATCTGGCGGAAGGGTGATCGGCTCGACGATCATGCCGGACTGGGAACGCTTGACCTTATCGACCTCGGTGGCGGCCATTTCGGGGGGCATATTGCGGTGGATGATCCCCAGACCACCAGCACGGGCCAACGCTATCGCCAGCCGTGCCTCGGTAACAGTATCCATTGCGGCTGAAAGGAGGGGCACGCTGAGGTGAATCTCGTCGGTGAGACGGGTGCTTACGTCGGTTTCGGTAGGCAGAATTTCGGTGTAGCCAGGGACGATCAGGACGTCGTCAAAAGTCAGGGCTTCGAACTGATTGAAGAGTTCTTCGTTCATATTTCTCTTTCCGTTTTTATGTGCCAGGGATGAAGTCGCCAATAGTATAGGCGATGTGGGGAGAGTCGGCTAATGGATCATTGACTCTTTGGCGACTATCTGATAAAATAGAAAATGTGTTCTATTTCTATGTGGCCGGATTTCGTGACATTTCGTGACGGGAAAATTCATCAGAGAAGGGTGTTTTGTAACGCGGTTTTTGGGGCTGGGTGTCGTCAATTTTCCGATGGAAAATTGATCGGAGTTTTGACTGCGTCAAAACGTCCATGTCTGGGTTTTGTAACGTGATTTTTGGGGTTGGGTGTCGACAATCGGCAATTTGCCGATTGTTTAGGAGTTTTCGCTGTGCGAAAACGTCCATGCCAGGGATTTGTAACGCGGATTCTGGGGCCGGGTGTCGACAATCCGTCTCCCCCTCTGTCGCTACGCGACATCTCCCCCAATCTGGGGGCGATCAGGGGTTCTGTATTTTTGTGTGCGGATTATCAGCAAATATCCTTTCTACGATGCTCACTGTTATCCAGTAAGATCACATTGTCTGGATGAAAGCACTGATGTTCAACACAATGAAAAAGTACACTTTAATTCTATTCAGTGTTGTTGCTGTCAACATTTTTCTTTCAGCATGTATAGCGCAACATACTTTTGAGCAATCCTGGAGATCGGGATTGCTTGATGCGGACGATCTGGAAGACAGAGGCATTTCAATGAGTATCGATGAACCCTGCCTTCCCCCTTGTTGGAATGGACTTATCCCAAATGAATCGACGGAAGATGAAGTAAAAGCTACTCTTTCTGACCTTGAAATGATTGATTCGCAATCAATAGAGTATTTCTATTCAGAGGATAACGATGAGATAGATGTACGCTGGGATAGTGCACTTGTAGACAATAGCATCTATGGTGGCAGAATTGAAATAACAAATGGAGTTTTGGATCAAATTGAAATTGTGGTTGAATATGAGCTCAGTGTACAGGAACTGCTCGATGTCTTGGGGGCTCCCGATTTTTATGAAATTGTACCTTTCGGAGCAGAATCCCTAGATAAGGTGGTTCGTTTCCTCTGGTTAGAGAATGGATTGTTGGTAAGTTTAAACGAATTTCCTCCAGGTACAAGGATTAGGTCTGATATGTTAGTAGTACGATTAATATACTCAACGCCAGGAGAAACTGTCTCAAATTACTTGGAAAACAGAGGAATTCCAACGCGATATTCAACCTCATATAATGTTTGGAGCAGTTTCAAAGATATTATCATACCGTAACGAACTGGATTTATGTTTGATAGGCAACATGTAACGACAGATATAAGGGGGGACTTATTCTGTTAAATGCTAACAATCTATCAAAAAATCGATCCGGGCGCTTCGATCTTGTATCTATCCGAAATGAACGAAGTGAATTTACGGATAGAGTTTAAATATAAAGTTGTGCCTTCAAGCTGCCGTGCATCTAGGCTGTCAAAGTCGACTCCGGCAGCTTGAAGTTTTACTACCCAGGGCAGATGCACCAAACTCTGCCCAGTCTCAAGCAGACAAGGTAGTGGTGACGGTGACCGCGAGGCGCAAACGGTCGATGAAGTCGAGACGACCTACGTGCTCGAAATCGGCACGCAGTTGACAATGGCGCTCGCCGAAACGACCAGTGGTGAAGAAATGCTCTCCCCCAATCTGGGGGCGATCAGGGTTGGGATTATCAGCCTTCGGCTGAAAAATAGGACGTTTCACCTGCGGTGAAAGTCCCTACGCCACCTTCGGTTGGCTTTGTTTGATAGGGTCATAGTTACTTATTGGATTGTTTGACAAACAATCTATTCGGGCACAGCGGCGCTGTGCCCGTACGGGACGGAATCAGGTGGAGAGGACATCGAGAAACGAGGTGTTTTGCTGTTTTGCAAAATAGTGTTGGGCGGCTAAACATTTTTATGCGAATTTGTCATTTTTGAGTTTGCATCCCCGCGATGACTTTGCTATAATGCATTCCACCGTGCGGGCGTGGTTCAGTGGTAGAACGTCTCCTTGCCAAGGAGAAGGTCACGGGTTCGAATCCCGTCGCCCGCTTAGGGGGCTTCTTGAAGCCCCTCTTTTATTCGGCGACGTCGCCAAGTGGTAAGGCAGGAGTCTGCAAAACTCCCATCACCGGTTCGATCCCGGTCGTCGCCTCTGATGAAAGAGCCGAAGGCTAACTGCCTTCGGCTTTTGTGTCATAAAGCATAATCTGGCCACGATTTTGAGCAAAATGGCCAAACTGTACTTTCTTATTGTTTCGAGGTTCCTTATTGATGGGGCTTCGCCGTCAGTCGTTTCGGCAAGCACCATTGCCAGCGATGTGCCGAACTGACACAGTCCCTTATTCAAGCACAAGGGGAATGGTGAAGCCAAACGTGCTGCCTTTGCCGTATTCGCTGTAGAACACGATCTCGCCGCGATTTCGCTCAATGAACTTTTTGACAAGATACAATCCAAGCCCCGTGCCTTCAATCGACTCTGTTTCATCGATTTGCGCACGGAAGAACGGCTGGAAGAGTTCCCCCTGCTGGTCGGCGGGAATGCCATACCCGGTATCCACCACCTCAAACCGGGCCATCCTGTTCTGGCGCTGCAGGCTCACTTCGAGCATCCCGCCTTTCGGCGTGTATTTGATCGCATTTCCAAGCAGGTTGGCGATCACTTGCTGGAGCTCGATCTCGCTTCCGCTGACCCAGAGCGGCACATCGGGCACAGTCAGCCGGTAAACCAGTGACTTTTCATCAGCCTGTGGCTGATGGTTTTCAGATACATGCTGAACAAGGTCTCGCAAATCGACCCGATGCCTCTCCGCTTCGCCCTGGGCACTCGCTTCGATGCGCTCTAACGAAAGAAAGTCGCTGATCATATCCTGCATGCGACCAGCATTACTATCAATCGCATCGATATATTCCTGCTGCTTCTCCGACAGACAATCTTCCAGTGTTTTTCGCAGCAGGTAGGTTCTTGTCAGAATGCTCGCAAGTGGATTGCGCAGGTCATGGGCAGCCAGGCGGATCATGTCGGTCTTGAGCTGCTCCAGTTTGCTGACCTGCTCGTATAGATTTTGCAGTTCGGCAAGCTGTCTCTGGCTGACTTCATAAAGCCGGGCATTGTCGATGGCGACCGCAATACGCGTCGAGATTAATTTCAGGAACTCGAACTTCTCGGCGTTGAAACATTCCGGATGGCTGCTTTCCAGATTGATGATGCCAACCATCCGCCCCTGCGAAATGAGGGGGATGGTCACCTGGGAACAGGTATCATCAATCACCTGGAAATAGTCTGGATCGGCGGTGACATCTTCAATCCACTCGGCTTTGCGCTGGCGTGCCACCCGCGCCACAATCGAGCGCTTGTCCAGCCTGAGGTCTCGATTTTTCTCTTCGGGATATCCAACGGAGCGGACTTCGAGTACCTGTCCTTCACCGAGCAGGGCAATGCTGCCCGCGTTTGCACCGCTCAAATCCAGCATACTGTCCAGCGCCATGGTTTGAACATACTGAATATCCAGGCTGCGTGTTAACTGATCATCGATCCGGCGCAGGATTTCCAGCCGCTCGATGTGTGACTTCATTTGCAGTTCGGCCTGCTTGCGCCAGGTGATGTCATGCCCGATGCCGAGTATCTGAGTTTCTCCTTTAGCCTGGATGGGGATCACACGCAGATCGACGACAATTTCTCCACCATCCGACCTGGTGACGGCCAGTTCAGGAGGGCCTGGGAACATCTCTTCGGGCATTTTTTCAAGCGCCCCGGCCACTCGCTCCAGTTGATCGGGAGCCAGAAGCCCTATTTCGGTAAAGTGTTTGCCTATCAGATCATCGACGTTCACATCAAGCAGCGCCCCGACCTCCTGGTTGCAGTCAATGAGATTACCTGACAGATCGGCGACAAAGTAAGGGTCAGGGGCTTCTTCGAAAAGCATCCGAAACCGTTTTTCACTCTCGCGGAGGGCATCCTCTGCGCGGCGCTTATCTTCGAGAAGCTGCTGGTTCTTCAGAGCCTGCTCGATGACCGTCGGCAGCAGGTCGAAGTAAACCCCGTCAATATCCTTGACCACATAGTCGACGGCTCCCAGCTTCAAGGCTTCCACGGCGATGCGCTCGTTGCCGGTGCCCGTCAGCATAATCGTGGGAGGCAATGTTCCCTGTTCAGCAAGACGCTGGATGATCTGAAGCCCGTTCATGCCGGGCATATTGTAGTCCACGATGATGGCGTTGTAGGCCCGTGATGCATGGCGCTCAAGCCCGTCTTTACCATCCGAGGCGGTGTCGATCATGTAGCCAGCACGAGACAATCGCTTTTCCATCAAGCGCGCTGTGCCTTCATTGTCTTCCATGTAGAGAATATGCACTTTATTCAGCATTAAGCTCAACTTTCATCCGGCAGCATAACGATAGAGAGAAACAATCCGAGCCTGGCAATCGCCTCAGCAAACTGTTCGTACTCGACCGGCTTGGTGAGATAGACATTAGCGCCAAGCTCGTAGCAGCGGTTGATTTCGTGGATGTCGTCGGTCGTCGTCAGGATAACGACCGGTATCTTTTTTGTCCGGTCATCGGATTTCATCTTTTCAAGCACACGGTAGCCATTAACCACCGGGAGGTTCAGGTCCAACAGAACCAGCAGCGGCGAATGCTGTGGGACGTTCACGTAGCCCTGCTCGCCAAAGAGGTAGTCAAGCACCCGCTGACCGTCCTCAAGTTTGATGACGGTATTTGATATATTCGCCCGACGCAGATTCTTCTCGATCAAACGGGCATGTCCTTCATTGTCTTCAACCAGCACAATAGTCACTTCACTTATTCTTGGCATCATTATGAGAGACAAAAACCCTCCTTTCTTTTTTCCTACATGTTATCATGATTTCAGGAAGTTCTCTCCCGGATCCCCAGGGATTGTAAAGCTAAATGTCGTCCCCTTCCCCAGTTCCGATTCGCACCAGATGCGCCCTCCATGACGGCGCACAAGAGTCTGGACATAGGCCAGGCCCATCCCCTCACCCGGCACATCCTGTTCACCTGCCCGGCGGAAAGGTGCGAACACTTTTTCCATGTCTTCTTCAGCAATCCCACGGCCATTGTCCTGAATGCGAAAGACCGTATCTTCTGGCCTGCGTTCGGCGCTGACATCGATCCTGCCGGGACGATCCGGGTCGCAGTATACGACAGCATTGGTCAGGATATTGCCGAAGATTTGCTCCATCGACATGAGATCGGCAGTAATGGTTGGTAAATCACCGATAGTTACCTCGATATTCTGCCGGTCAATCTGGTAGGCCAGACTGTCCAGCGTTTTCTGAACTATCGCCTTTGTATCCACCTCAACGAGTTCAAGATTCAGCCGTCCCAGGCGAGACAGTCTCAGAACAGCTTTGGTGAATGTGTCCATATTGCTCACGGACGACTCGATAAAGTGCAGCGCTTCGGGGATATCTTCATTCAGCGCCTGCTGCATCTGGGCCTGTTTTTCCGGGGCGGCAGAAGGCAGAAGCTCTTCGAAGCCCTTCATCACATCATCCAGATTGTAGCGAAGTTCAGAGGCGAAGCCTTTGAGATTAACGAGGGGGGAACGCAGGTCATGGGAAACGATGTAGGCGAAGTGTCGTATTTCTTCATTAGCTTCTTCAAGCTCCCTGGTGCGCTCAATCACACGCTGCTCCAGTTCTTCGTTGAGCTGGCGGATCGCCCCTTCGGCCCGTTTGCGTTCGGTGATATCTGCCACAGCGCCGACGGTGCGAAGCGGTCGGCGTGCATCGCCTTTGCCTTCGAAGGATGTGTGTGATTTCACACTCAACCAGTGGAGTAGGCCGCTGCGGTCAATGATCCGCTTCTCCTCGTCGAAGCTACCGTCGCCTGCCGGGTCGTGGGCGTGCAGAATAGCCGTTTTGACTCTCTCAAGGTCATCTGGATGTATCTGCTCGAAATAATCCTCAAGGGTTATGTATTCCTCCGGCTCCCACCCCAGGATGCTTCGCTGCTCTGGCGACCAGTAGAGGGTGTCATTGACGTGATCATGGTCGAAGATACCGATGTTGCCTACATTGACGGCCTGTCGCAGCCGCTCCTCGCTCCGGTGCAGGGCTTCCTGGGCCTGCTTGCGCTCGGTGATATCACGGGCAAATGAACAGGCATATTCTTTGCCTTCAAATTCAATGTAGTTTGCGATGACTTCCACAGGGACAAGCCGTCCGTCTTTGGTCCGGTGCCTGGTTTCTGCCGGTGGCAGCCCCTTTTTCAGCATTTCCCACATTTCGGAAGATTGTGATGGATCAATTCCCGGATTAATATTCCCCAGGGGCATCCCAATCATTTCCTCGCGCGTGTAGCCCAGCATACGACAGGCCGCTTCATTCACATCGGCAATTCGAGAATCTGGATTCAACCAGTATACGGCATCGTAGGATCGTTCGACAGCAAAACTATTCAGAAGCAGGGCTTCCTGGGCCTTCTTGCGCTCGGTGATGTCACGGGCAAAGGCACAGTTGTATTTTTTACCTTCGAATTCGATGTAGTTCGCCATGACCTCGACCGGGATGTCCCGACCATCTTTTGTTTTGTGCCAAGACTCGAAGGTTACCGACCCTTCTTTTTTGAGGCGATCCTGTATCTCGTTGAACCTATCGTATGACTCGGCTGGGGCGATGGTATATAAGGCCATATTCCGGAACTCGTCAGGAGTGTAACCCAGCATACGGCAGGCGGCTTCGTTCGCCTCAATAATTATCCCTGTATCGATCCAGTAGACTGCATCAGAAGTACTCTCAAGGGCGAAATTGCTCAACCGAAGGGCTTCCTCGGCCTTCTTGCGTTTGGTGATATCACGAGCAAAAGCGCAGTTGAATTCTTTGCCTTCGAATTCGATATAGTTCAACGTGATTTCTATCGGGACAATCCGCCCATCTTTTGCCCTGTGCTCGGACTCAGCAGTCACCGATCCCAATTTCTTGAGACGTTCCCAGAGCCCAATGATCTCTGATGCGGAGAGCTTGTTGGTGATGGTTGCCACCGGCATCCCCTGGAACTCCTCACGCGTATAGCCCAGCATGCGACAGGCGGCATCGTTCACATCAACGATCGTTTCCCGGTTGATCCAATAGACTGCATCAGAGGTTCGCTCAAGAGCGAAGTTGCTCAGGCCGAGGGCTTCCTGAGCCTGCTTACGCTCGGTGATGTCACGCACAAAGCAGCAATTCAATTCTTTGCCCTCGAACTCGATGTAGTTCACCATAATTTCTACCGGCACAGTCTTGCCATCTTTCGCCTTGTGCCGGGTCTCGAAAGTAAGGGTTCCCTCTTTCTTGATCTGGTCCCAGAGTGCGACAATTTCTTCTTCAGGGAGCAGCGCGTCGATGGTTGTGAGCGGCATATTCTGAAATTCATCGTGTGTGTATCCCAGCATACGGCAGGCGGCTTCGTTGACATCCAGAATCGTGGCAACGTGAACCCAGTACACCGCGTCGGAGGATCGTTCAAGGATGAAGTCACTCATGCGCTGGGCTTCCTCGGCCTTCTTGCGCTCGGAAATATCGCGTATGAAGCAGCAGTTCAGTTCTTTGCCTTCATGCTCGATATAATTCACCATGACTTCTACCGGGATTTGCCGCCCATCTTTTGCCTTATGGATGGTCTCGAAAGTCATCGATCCCTCTTTTTTGATATGTTCCCAGATTTTTACAATCTCGGGTTCAGGGATCAGCGGGTCGATGTTTGTTACGGACATGCCGCAGAACTCTTCACGCGTGTAACCCAGCATCTGACAGGCGGCTTCGTTGACCTCCAGGATCGTAGAAATATAGACCCAGTGCACTGCATCAGAGGATCGTTCGACGGCAAAGTTGTTCAGGAGCAGGTCCTCCTCGGCCTGCTTGCGCTCAGTAATATCGCGGACAAATGAACAACTGTACTCTTTGCCTTCAAATTCGATGTAGTTTGACACGACTTCCACCGGGATAAGCCGTCCGTCTTTGGCCCGGTGTCTGGTTTCAGCCGGTGGCAGTCCCTCTTTCATCCGTTCCCACATTTCGGGCAAGGTTGATGGATCAGTCGCCGGATCGATATCCGACAGCTTCATCTCAACCAGTTCCTCGCGCGTGTAGCCCAGCATGCGGCAAGCGGCCTCATTCACATCGATAATTCGCGAATCCGAATCCAGCCAATACACGGCATCGGAAGATCGCTCTACGGCAAAGCTGTTCATCCGCAGTGCTCTTTCAGCCTGCTTGCGCCCGGTGATATCGCGGAATATCCAGACGCGGCCACTTTCCCGGTCTCTCTGGGACATAGGGTAGGATACACGTTCAAAAAGCCTGCCATCTTTCAGATGAAGAAGGTCTTCAGAAGGTTCTGAGGTTTGTTTCACTTTCTCGATTCTGGTTGTGAACTGCTCCAGGTTGGTCAACTGGGGGAGGACATAATCAATTGCAGCCTGATTGCTCCTGGATTTCATGAGGCTTTCCGGGATTCCCCACATCTGGCAGAATTTAGAATTGTAGTGTGATATCTCCTCTTCTCCGGAGATCACAAGCACACCTTCCTGCATGGATTCCAGAGCAGCATTCAAGATCGTCCGGTTTTCCTCGATTAATTCTGCCGTGCGTTTTTGCTCAGTGATATCCTGCACCATCCCCAAAAACCTGTCGGGTTCCCCCGTGTCATCGGTATAGATTGTGCCGGTAACACGAAGCCAACGGATTTCCCCACCGGGGTCAATTATGCGATGCATGAGGGGGGTGAAGTGCTTTGTTTCCAGAGCGGCCTGCAGACGAGTCCGCACCATGACCTGATCGTCCGGGTGAAGGCTGTTAATGAACAGATCGAAAGTGGGTTGTACTTCCCGTGGTTCAAAACCATAGAGCCGGTAGGTTTCGTCAGTCCAGGTCAGTTCAAGAGTCTCGATGTTCAGAGCCCAACTGCCTATATGGGCAAACTTCTGCGACTCATTTAGCAAGGATTGAATATTTCTAAGCTCTTCTTCAGCCTGTTTTCGCTCGGTGATATCACGCGCGACCGACATGTGAAGCTGGATATCGCCCAACCAGATATGTGTCGACAAAATCTCAACGGGGAAAGTGCTTCCATCCTTGCGGCGGAGCATGGTTTCAACCTGGCGGCTCCCACCCTGCCGGTTCTCCTGCATCCGTTTCCACGCCTTTTCCCAGCGTTCTTTCGAGTGATCAGGATCGATATCCCACAATGTCAGTTCCCGAAGTTCTTCGAGAGAGTAACCAAGCGAAAGACAGGCCCGCTCGTTGACATAGGAAAAATGGCCATCTTCCTTCGTCCAGAAAATGGCATCGGAAGCCCGATCGATGGAATACCGGAACATTTCCAGGGTTTCTTCTGTCTTTCTGCGCTCGGTGAGATCGCGGGCAAAGGCACAGTTGTATTCTTCGCCTTCGAACTCGATGTAGTTTGCCATGATTTCTACCGGGATGATCCGCCCGTCTCTGGTCCGGTGTTTGGTTTCAAGCGGCGGCAGTCCGGTTTTCAACTTCTTCCAGATGTCGGGCCAGGTAGACATATCAAACACCGGATCGATATCGCCAAGGGACATCCCGACCAGTTCCTCGCGCGAGTAGCCCAGCATGCGGCAGGTCGCCTCGTTCACCTCCACGATCCGCCCCTCCGAGTCGATCCAGTGTATTGCATCGGAAGATCGCTCTATGGCGAAGTTGTTCAGGCGCATGGTTTTTTCAGCCTGACACGGGCCGCGCCGATTGATGAACTGAGACAAACCGGCAATGATGGCATCGAGATCGTCCATTCCCTCATCGACCGGCACCTCACCGCCATCGCCAATGCCTTTATTAAGCTGGGAGACTAACTGACAGATTTCGCTGATCCTGGGGTCGGGAGCACCTTTTCCCATTCCAATAATCCTTTCAAAATCATCGATGCTCTGCTAATGTACCTAATTATATGCGATTATATGCACCCTCAATGTAAGGAAAAAGTAACGAGAGTCAAATTCCGCCTGCTCCCTGGTATCCTACCCACGGGACTACGAACGAGCTGCCAGCAACTCGATTCGCCGTTGGCCCTCATCCCCCAGCCGACCTCATGCAGATTTACAAAATAGTAAGGTAATAGTAAGCCACGTTGGCAACTGTGTTCCAGTTGCTATCACCCCCTCCCTGTCCCTCCCCCTCAAGGGAGAGGGAACAGAATCGCGTGGTATTTTACGTGGAATTTGATTACCTCATTAATTTGCAAAAGAACATCCGGCGGCGTCCCCCTTCTCCCTCAGGGCGAAGGGGAAACGCCGTTTTCTGGAGATTTCGGGGAGAGGGCAAAGCACAAGTCAGTATTTTGACAGGTTGTTCGCACACCCCCTACCCGCCGCGAGCTTGTCAAGCGGGGGCGGCTGGTTTATGCTGATAGACAGAGATTCTGCTTCAGGTCTACGGAGCAGTATCGCGACCGAGGGCGTGTTCAAGAACAACTTTTATCGAGATAGGAGTTGTGTGTGAGCATCAAATACCTGGTCAAGACAAGCCAATACTTCGATTCTGTGTCGCTGATGAACATCGCCCGCGACGTCCGCACGCTGGACAGCATTGATGATGCTGCGCTGGTGATGGGCACGGATGCCAACAAGAGCCTGCTTCAGCAAGTCAGCGCATTAACGGCGGAAGCGGAAGCGGCCAGCCCCACCGACCTGATCCTGATGGTGAAAGGCGAAGCGGACGCACTGGACGACGCGCTGGCCCTCGCGGAAAAACTCCTCACACAAAGACCCACATCGACACATGGTGAAACACATCGACCGCGCACGCTGCGAAGCGCTGTCCGGGCACAGCCGGATACGAACCTCGCGGTGATTTCGGTGGCGGGGGCTTACGCGGTGGCGGAAGCGTGGAACGCGCTGCAACGGGGATTACACGTCTTACTTTTCAGCGATAACGTACCCATAGAAGACGAGATCGCCCTCAAGCAGTACGCGGTCGAGCATGGCCTGCTGATGATGGGGCCGGGAGCGGGGACGGCGATCATCAACGGGGCGGCGCTGGGATTTGCGAACGTGGTGCCCGCCGGGCCGGTCGGGATCGTGTCGGCGGCGGGGACGGGGCTGCAAGAAGTCAGCACGATTCTGACACGAGAAGGGGTCGGGATCACACAGGGGATCGGGGTTGGCGGACGCGATCTCTCGGACGAGGTCGGCGGGCTGATGATGATCCATGCAATCCGGGCGCTCCAGACCGACCCCGCAACGGAAGTGATCGCGGCGATCTCGAAAGTGCCTTCAGCGGCGGTCAGCGAGAAGGTAATCGATCAACTGGTGGAGGACGAAAAGCCCGCGGTGGTGATCTTTATGGGGGCGGGCGAACTGCCCGACTCGCCCGCGTCGACGGTGCATTTCGCGAATACGCTGGAAGAAGCGGCGCTGACGGCGGCGGCACTGGTGAAGGGCATCGACGCGGCGGCGGTGCAGGATCGGCTTGCGGCGCAAAGGGAATCGCTTCGCGCCCAAGCGGGGGAACTCGCGGGGCGGCTCAGGCCGTCACAGAAATACCTGCGGGGGCTGTTCAGCGGGGGGACGCTGTGCGAAGAAGCGATGCGAATCTGGAGTGCGAGGCTGGGGGATATCTGGTCGAACGGGCCGCTGAAACCTGAACTGCGCCTCCCCGATTCGAACAAAAGCTACCGACACTGCGCGCTCGACCTGGGCGAAGAAGAATTCACCGTCGGGCGGCCCCACCCGATGATCGACAACGACCTGCGAATCCGGCGGCTGCTGCAAGAGGCGGCTGACCCGGAGGTGGCGGTGATTCAACTCGACGTGGTGCTGGGATACGGGGCATATCCCGACCCGGCCAGCGAACTCGGCCCGGCAATCCGCGAAGCGCGGGAGATCGCCGCAAGAGATGGGCGCGATCTGCTCGTGATCGGGGCATTGACCGGCACCGAGGGCGATCCACAGAACTTATCCCGGCAGGCGCGGGCATTCGAATCGGCAGGGATAGTGGTGGCATCGAGCAATGCGGCAGCGTCGGCGCTGGCGGTGATGATTCTCACAGCAGATGCATAGTGGATGGGAAGGTGGTCTGTGGATTCCTGGCGCTAAAGCGCCGGGCTAATTGGGTGACCCTTGCGGGCGCAGCACGCTGGCAACTGTCAAGCCAGTTGCTTTGCAGTTTCGCTTTCAGCGAAACATGCTGCGCCCGTACGAGATGGAATCGGGGATGGTGGTACAACAGACAAGTCTTGGGGTCTTGGGGTCGGGTTCCTGGGGATAAATCCCCAGGCTACAATTTGCGACCTGCGGTCGCGACGTGGCCTACGGCGACTGGGGATGGCGAGGGACAACCTCAGGTTGTTTAGCCTCGCCCCCGCGAGATGGAATCGATAAATAGAGGGATAGTGGATTCAGATAAAGGATAGTCATATGCGAATAGATATGGAACTTGAACGGTATTTGCGTCCCCCGGACAGGGAGATGCCACCCTACCCCGCCAAGGTGATCACACTGGCGACGGGAAGCAAGATGGTGGTGCGGCAGGTGTTCCGCGAGGATGTCCCGGCGATACTGCCTGCGGTGCGGCCCACCCTGGACATTCCACGCGACTACTACGACGTGGTCGGGTCGCGGGTGTACGCCGAACTGCTGGCATGGTATCGCTACCGCTACCGGGATGTATTCTGCATCATCGGGCAGATCGATGGGCTGCTGGTCGGGCTGGTGAACAGCCGGATGTTCTCGCCCCAACTGGGGATCAGCCTGCACACGCTGGCAATCGAGCGAGGGCTGCGGATTGGGGCGCACCTGTTTGCGGCAAAAATGGAACACCATATCGAGTATCTGGGTCAGGAAGAAGTGCTGATCACTGCCGAAAGCCCGATCGGGTTCAGGCGGTGGATGATCGAATACGGGCTGGAACTGCGGGAGGGTCAGCACGAGCTGGGCGGCGCGGCACCGTATGCGCTGACTCGCGAGATGTACTTCGACGCGAAACACCGGCTGGTGGCAGGAGAACGGCCCGTGCCGCAGGAATTGATGGAGGTGGCGCAGCGCGAGATCAGAGTAGCGAGTGAGACCGACATCATCGAGAAAATTCTCGGCGCGAGAAGGAGGGAAATCCTATGAAACCGGTGGTGATTGCTGGTGCAGGGATGATCGCATTTGAGCGCCGGGACGATGACAGCCTGGTCGATATGCTGGCAATGGCATCGCTCAGGGCGATGGACGACGCCGGGCTGGGGGATCACCCGGTGGACGCGGTGATCGTGGGAAACATGGCGTCGGGGCTGTTCAACCACCAGGTATCGGTGGCAAGCGCACTGGTCGATAAACTGAGCCTGTACCCGGCGGCGGCGGAACGGATCGAGAACGGCCCGGCTTCGGGCGGGTCGGCGATCAAGCACGGGTATCAGGCGATTGCCTCCGGGATGGCCGACGTGGTGCTGGTGGCTGGCGGGGAAAAGATGCGGGAGGTGATCGGGCCACGAGCGACGGACGTGGTGGCGTATATGGCGCAGCCCGAAGCGGAATACGTCTACGGGGTATCGCTGCCCGCGATGGCGGGGATGTTCGCACGGCTGTACATGAAGAAATACGGCGTGACTGCGAAACACCTGGCGCAGGTGGCGATCAAGAACCAGGCCAACGGGCTGCTGAATCCTTACGCGCATATCCACATGAAGATCACGATGGAGGGCATCCTGACTCACCCCGACTCGGTCGTCAGCAACCCGATCGTGGCCGATCCGCTGAGGCTGTATGACTGCTGCCCGGTAAGCGATGGGGCGGCGGCGGTGGTGATGACGACTCCCGAAATCGCAAAGACGCTGAGCAGCAAACCACCAATCGAGGTGGCGGGGATCGGGCAGGCAACGGATACGCACGCGCTGCACGAACGGGAAGACCCGACCGACCTAAAGGCGGTGCGCATCGCGGCGGAAAAGGCGTTCGCGATGGCAAGATGCGCGCCGCAGGATGTTCACGTGGCAGAACTGCACGACGCTTTCACGATTCTCGAAATCGCGGAGAGCGAACACGTGGGGTTCTTCGAGAAGGGCGAAGGGGCAAAAGCATTGGCGAATGGCGTAACGTCGCTGGATGGGCACCTGCCGATCAACCCGTCGGGAGGATTGAAGGCACGCGGGCACCCGGTCGGGGCGACGGGCGTCGCTCAGGCGGTCGAGCTGGTCTGGCAGCTTCGCGGCGAAGCCGGGGAACGGCAGGTCAGGGATGCCGTAAATGCCTTTATGGTCAATTTTGGTGGATTCGGCAACAACGTCGTGGCGACGGTGCTGAGGAGGGAATCATGATTACAGCCTACAAGTGCAAAGCGTGCGGGCAGATGATGTACCCGTATCACTACCGCTGCATCAAGTGCGGGGCGCGGGAGTTCGATAAGGTCGCGCCATCCGACAGCGCCAAACTGCTGACCTATACGATCATCGAGCAGCTTCCGTGGGGATTCGACGAACGAGGGCGGGTGCTGGGGGTGATCGAATTTACAAACAAAGTGCGGGCAATGGCGCTGATCGACGTCGACGCGGACAGGGACGAGGTCAAGCTGGGAATGAAGTTAAGCGTTCACTGGGAACCGGTGCGGGATGACTATGGAGAAAAGGTCTATGGGATCGTCTGCCGACCCGCTTAGTTCATTTTTTGGGAAGCCGCTGGCAGTGGTCAACGTGGGGCTGGCGGCGTTTGCGGAAAGCATGGAAGAACAAAATATAGCGGTGGTCGATGTGGACTGGCAGCCACCCCCGGCGGATGTCCCCCGGCTGGTTCGAACGAAATCGGGGGTGATGATCGACGAGGCGAATGCCGAAGCAGTGCGGCGGATCATGTCCGGGCGTCCGGCGATTGTGGGTCTGGGGGTGGCGCGGGACGTGATCCCCGGAATGACTGACAATATGATTCTGCACGCCGGGCCGCCGATCACATGGGAGCGGATGTGCGGGCCGACTCGCGGCGCGGTGATGGGAGCGCTGGTGTACGAAGGGCTGGCCGAGACTCCAGAAGACTCCGCCGCGATGGTCGAACGAGGCGAGATCGTGTTTGACCCGTGCCACCACCATCACGCGGTAGGGCCGATGGCGGGCGTTGTCTCGCCTTCGATGCCGGTCTGGATCGTCGAGAACCTGGAATATGGGAATCGAGCGTACTGCACATTAAATGAAGGGCTGGGGAAAGTGCTGCGGTACGGGGCATACGGGGAGGAGGTCTACAAGAGGCTGCACTGGATGGCCGATGATCTCTACCCGACTCTGGCCGATGCGGTTGAACTATCCGGCCCTATCGATCTGAGGGGGATGATCGCGCAGGCGCTTCACATGGGCGACGAGTGTCACAACCGGAACCGGGCGGGGACGTCGCTGCTGCTGAGGGCGCTGGGGCCATCACTGGCGCGGACGTGCGCCGATCAGGAGCGGCTGGCGCAGGTGATCGAGTTCATCGACAAGAACGACCATTTCTTCCTCAACCTGTCGATGCCCGCCGGTAAAGCGATGCTCGAACCGGCGGAGAGGATCGAGGGATCGACGATCATCACGGTGATGGCCCGCAACGGGACGGACTTCGGTATCCGGCTGGCAGGCGACCCTGACCGGTGGTTCATCGCCCCGGCGGGGGTGGTCGAGGGGTTGTATTTGCCCGGCTTCACGGCAGAGGACGCCAACCCCGACATCGGGGACAGCACGATCACGGAGACGGCAGGCTTCGGGGGCTTCGCGATGGCAGCAGCACCGGCAATCGCCAGTTTCATCGGCGGGACGGCGCAGGACGCGATCAATACGACGCGGGAAATGTACGAAATCTGCTTCGCGGAACACGAGCATTTCAGCATCCCGGCACTGGAATTCAGGGGGACTCCGGTGGGGATGGATGTGCGGCTGATCAGGGAGACGGGAATTCTGCCGAAGCTGAACACGGGAATCGCGCACAAAACTCCGGGCATCGGGATGGTGGGCGCTGGCGTTTTGCGCGCGCCTGAGCAGTGTTTCATCGATGCGTTCGAGGCGGTGAAAAGCTGGTAACGAATAATAATCGGGGCTTTGCCCCGAACCCCAGACGGGAGCCAAGCTCCCGTCACCCTGGATTTCATTTATCGGGCTGCGCCCGATAAATGGGGGCGATCAGGGTTGGCTTGACGTGATGAACGGCAGGAGATTCCGACGGGCGACCGCAAGGGTCGCCCCTACGAGACGGTATTGTGTTCCAGACAGGATATTAAGCGAAGGATAAAACAACATGAAAATCATCGATCTGACGATTCCACTGGGCATTGGCACACCGGCATGGCCGACGTATGAGCCGTTGCAGGTCAAATACTTCAAGCGGCTGGCACCGAACGGGGCGAACGGTCAGCTTTTGACTCACTCAAATCACCTGGGCACGCACCTCGACGGGGAGATTCACTTCCACACGCCGGGGAAGGATATCGCCAGCCTCGATTTCGATTTCCTCGCAGGGCCGGGCGTCGTCGTCGACCTGTCCGACGCGGCAGGCGATTACGACATCTACACCTCGCAGATGATCGAGGAGCGGGTGGAAGTCAGAGAAGGCGACATTGTGATCATCCACACCGGCTATCATCGCTACGGGTGGGATCAGCCAACGGCGGACGAAGTGCGCTACATGGTCAAACATCCGGGGCCGGATCAGGAGTTCGCCGATTGGTGCAAGAGGAAGAAACTCAAGTGGCTGGCGGTGGACTGCGGCAGCGCGGATCACCCGATGAATACGATCATCCGCACATGGATGCCGCGTCAGGCAAAAGAAGCCGAAGCGCATTTCCAGACGAAATACGGCAAAGGGCTGGCCGACGTATTCACCGACGAAAAGTATCAACTGATGCACATCGACCTGTTCCCGCACGGGATCATCCATGCCGAATGTGTGGGCGGCGACATCGATCTGCTGCTCAACGAGCGGGTGGAGATCGGCTGCTTCCCGTGGCGATTCGTCGACGGGGAATCGTGCATCTCGCGGATCGTCGCGTTTGTGGACGACGACCGGTACGAGGCGCTGATGGAGAAAAAGAAAGGGTTCGAGAAAACACGATTTGGAGACTGCATATGTCAGCGTCCACAGATATAGCGAAGAATCCGGCAGTGCTGGCGATGCCGAGTCCCGGACTGCCGAAATTTGACTATGTGCGCGCCCGCGCTCCGGGGGAAGTATCGGCACTGCTGGCGGAACACGGGGATCGGGCACGGCTGTTTATGGGTGGGACGGACCTGTTCGTGCAGATGAGGGACGGGGTGATCGCGCCGAAGATCGTGATCGATCTGAAAACAATGCCGGGGATGACCGATATCGCATTCGATGCCCGATCAGGGCTGCGGATCGGGGCGGCGGCGAGTATGAATGCGATTGCCGCACACCCGGCTGTGAAGGATCACTATCCTCTGCTGGTGGAGGCAATCGAGACGGTAGCAGCCTATCCACTGCGAACTCGCGCGACAATGGGGGGAAATCTCTGCAACGGGTCACCGGCAGCAGATACGGCACCGGCGGCGCTGGTGTTAGAAGCACAGTGCGTGGTGATGGGATCGGAAGGCGAATGGACGATACCGGCAAACGAATTCTTCCTGCATGTGCGAAAAACGGCGATGCGTCCGGGAGAATTCCTGACCCGGATCGATATCCCAATACCGCCGGAGGGATGGGCAGGACGATATGTCAAACTGGGGCGGAATGCGGGCGGCGACCTGGCAATAGTGGGCGCTGCCGTGATGGGCTATCCCGACAAGAGCGCCGGATCGGGATACCGGTTCAGAATTGCGCTGGCGTCGGTGGCCCCTACCCCGATCCGGGTGCCTGCGGCTGAAGTGCTGCTGGCGGCTCAGCCAATCAGCGAGGGGTTGCTCGACGAGGCGGCGCAGCTGGCGGAAGCGGCGGCGAAACCAATTGACGATCTGCGGGGGACGGCGCGCTACCGGAAAGCGATGGTGCGGAACCTTACCCGGCGGGCGCTCGATGATGTGTGGCAGCAGTTGCAGAAGGAGCGGTAAATGACGGTGCATGAGATCACATTTACGCTTAACGGGATGGCTCAAAGCGGAATGGTGCAATCACATACGACGCTGCTGACATTCCTGCGCGAAGGGCTGGGGCTGACGGGGACGAAAAACGGCTGCGCGACCGGGGAATGCGGCGCATGTGTCGTATTAATGAACGGCGAACCGGTGAACTCGTGCCTGGTTCTGGCGGTGGAGATCGATGGGGCGGAGATCGTGACGGTGGAAGGATTAGCCCAGGACGGGCAGCTCGAACCGCTGCAACAGGCATTTATCGATCACACGGGGACTCAATGCGGATACTGTACGCCGGGAGTGCTGATCTCGGCGAGGGCGCTGCTGAACCGGAACCCGTCGCCGAGCGAGGACGAAATCAAAGATGCGCTGAGAGGCAACCTGTGCCGGTGCACGGGGTACAAACGGATCATTGAGGCAGTCAAAATGGCCGCCGAAAAGGAAGGCTGACATGACGACAAAAGAATCTTCCGGCCCCGTGGGTACGAACGTCAAACGGATCGACGCGCAGGAAAAGGTGACCGGCGAAGCGCTGTTCGCCGACGATCTGCAATTTGGGCCTGGGCTGCTGTTCGGGCGGATCGTGAGGAGTCCGCACCCGCACGCGCTGATCAAGCGGATCGATACGAGCAAAGCGGAAGCCTACCCCGGCGTGAAAGCGGTGGTGACCGGCGACGACACGCCGAAACAGATCGGACTTTACCTGAAAGATCGGCACATCTTCTGCCGGGATCGGGTGCGATATGTGGGCGACCCGGTGGCGGGGGTGATTGCAATCAGCGAGGAGATCGCGGAAGAAGCGACTCGACTGGTCGAAGTGGAATACGAAGTGCTGGAAGCGGTGCTCGATCCGAGGCGGGGGATGGAAGCGGATGCGCCGCTGATTCACCCCGATCTGGCAGATTATGTCGTGCCGGACTTCATCTTCCCGAAAGCGGGGACGAACATCCCGAATCATTTCAAAATCCGCAAGGGGGATGTCGAGAGCGCGTGGGCGCAGTGTGATGCAATTGTCGAGCATGAATTCAAAGTGCCACATGTGCAGCACGTGCCAATCGAAACGCATATCGCCATCGCGAAAGTGGATCAGCGGGGGCAGATCACACTGTGGACGAGCAGCCAGTCGCCGTTCGCGCAGCGAAACCTGATCGCGGAATCGCTGGGACTGTCGCAAAGCCAGGTAAGGGTGATCTCACCCTACGTCGGCGGTGGGTTCGGGTGCAAGGCCGGGGTGACGATGGAAGCGCTGGCGGTGGTGATGGCGCAAAAGGTGCCCGGTCACCCGGTGAAACTGAGGCTGACCCGCGAGGAAGAATTCTTCACAACGTTCGTGAGGCAGGGGTTGATCGCAAAGACGAAGATCGGCGCGACGAACGACGGCAAGATCGTGGCGATGAGAACGGAATACTACTGGGACGCCGGGGCGTACACCGAATACGGGGTGAACATCACGCGGGCGACGGGGTATTCGTCGACCGGGCCGTATGAGATTCCGAACGTGCAGGCCGACTCGTACTGCGTGTACACGAATCACCCGGTGGGGGGCGCGTTCCGGGGGTTCGGGATGCCGGAAATCCACTGGGGGATCGAGCAGATCATCGACCTGCTGGCGGAAGAGATCGGGATGGACAAGGCCGAATTCCGGCTGAAGAACTGCATCCGCGAAGGATCGGTGATTGCGACCGGGTCGAAGATGCACCCGGTCGGGCTGGCGGAGTGCATCGAAAAGGCGGCGGCGGCCATCGACTGGGGAAAAGACGATCCGCCCAGCGCGCTGCATAAAAAACGCGGCAAGGGGATGGCGATCATGTGGAAAGCGCCAGCGATGCCGCCCAACGCCGGATCGTCGGCGTGGGTGCGGTTCAACGAGGACGCGACGGTAACGGTGGGAATCGGCGGGCAGGAGATCGGGCAGGGGACATTCACGGTCATGGCGCAAATGGCGGCGGAAACGCTGGGCGTCCCGATGGAATGGATTCGCGTGCAGGGGCCAATCGATACACGCTACAGTCCCTATGAGTGGCAAACGGTCGCCAGCCGGTTGACGTGGTCGATGGGGAACGCGGTGGTCGCAGCGGCGGCGGATGCACGTCGACAGGTGCTTGAGTTAGTGGCCGAACACTGGGACGAGGACATCGAGAACCTGGATATCCGCAATGGCGAGGTGATCTCGTACCAGTCCGAAGAAACGCTGCCGCTCAAGAACATGGTGGTTTACGGGCTGCCCAAACCGGAGGATCAGGGCTGGCGGGGCGGGCCGATCATCGGGCATGGGAACTTCATGCCTTCGTACGTCACCGGCCTCGATCCTGAAACCGGACAGGGGCCGCGCTCGGTGGTGCATTATACGACCGGGTGCCAGGCGGTCGACCTGGAAGTGGATACGATCACCGGGCAGATCACGATCCTGCGGCTCGCGGCGGCGTTCGACGTCGGGAAGGCGATCAACCCGGATCAGGTCAGGGCGCAGATGGAGGGTGGGGCAGTGCAGGGAGCGAGCGTCGCGCTGTTCGAGGGACTGCGGCTTGAGGGCGGCAAACTGATGAACCACAGCTTTGTGGATTACCGGATCGCGACGGCGGTGGATATGCCGTTCGAGATCATCCCGATTATCGTCGAGGTGCCACAGGACGATGGCCCGTGGGGAGCGCGGGGGATCGGGGAGCACTCGATGGTGCCGACCGCACCGGCAATAGCGAACGCGGTGGCGAACGCGACCGGCGTGCGAATACTCGATCTGCCGATTACGGCGGAGAAGGTTTATCTACTGCTCGAAAATCGATTACAGGCTGGCAGCTGAATGCCCCTGCTGAAAGCCCAATCGATATCGATGACCGTCCGGGCATGGCTGAACGATCCACACCATGCCCGGATTCTTCACCTGTTCGACACAGCCATCAACCTGACTGCCGGTGACCGCGTGATCAGCATCGTCACCCCGGCTATCGGCGATGGGCCGTTCAATATCGTCGTCTCACCGATCAATTTTACTCACCATACCACCACCGCTGATCCGGTGTGCCTCTCGCCCACCGAAATTCGAATCGGCGCACTCACTGTCGATCTATCCACCGCCACAATATGGAATCCGCGCCCGGATTGGGATGAACTTCGACGGAACGGGTCGAAACTGGCAGCGCGGGCAGTGATCATCCGAGAGGTGCTGCGGGATCATGCGGCAGCGGACAGCCTGGCCGGGGTGGTGATCGAAGTGCAGGGGAAGCGGTTGGGGGTGGACGAACAATTCATCGAGGCGGCGCGGGGCGGATGGGATGAGATGTACCGGGGGGCGATCAGCGTGGATCAGGAAGCGTGTGCGGCGGGGTCGAGGAAACTGATCGGGCTGGGCAAAGGGCTGACTCCCGCCGGGGATGACTGGCTGCTGGGATGCGCGCTGGCCGCCCACACCGGTTTCCCCTCACCGGACTCGGCGGCGGTGCTGCTGAAAGCTATCGGGGCAAACGTGAGAGGAACGACACCGCTGTCGGCGGGGTGGCTGGGGGCGGCGGTCGATGGGGCGTGCGGCGAACGCTGGCACGCTTTTTTTGCGGGCTGTCTGGTGGGTGACGATCAGGGAGTGTACGAGGCGGCGGCGGAGATTGTTCGGCAGGGACATTCTTCCGGGGCGGACTCGATGGCGGGGTATCTGGCGACGCTGGCGGTATGGCGGTGAGCAGCACCCTTAGAGGCGGGATCATTTCAAGGATCAGCCGGGGTCGGTGACCAGACGGGCGACGACGACATCGCGGCTGACGTAGCGCCCGTTGAGCCAGCTCCAGCGCGAACAGGTGATCAGGGTCAGGGTGGGTTCAGCGGTCGGGTAGATCACGTCGAGATGATCGGCGCCAACCTGCTGCAAGAGCACGACCTCGTAGGTGTAGGTATGGCGGCCAAAGCGCACCGTGATCAGGTCGCCGGGGGAAAGACGCTCGATATTCGCCAGCGGGCCGGGAGAACCATCGCTCAGGGAAATGTGACCGGCGAACACGGTGTTGCCTTCGCCGCCGGGAACGTCGGTACCCTCCAGGTGGCCGATGTAACCGCCAAGCCCGGCGATACCCCAGCCGCCGACTTCGGCGGGAAGCTCGACAATGGGCTGCTCGACTTCCAACTCAGGGATCAGCATGACCGGGACATCATCATCGAGCGTGGGGGCAGTCGAATTATCGAGCACGGGAAGCGCCCGAACAAAGCGCTTCCCGGCATTGTCCAGTTTGACCTCCGGCAGTGCCTCAAGGGGGGTGATCCCCGCCTTGAGATGGGGATCAGGCATGAACAACCTGATCCCCCAGAAGACAGCCAGGGCAACCATCAGCGTGCCGACGCCCCACATCAGGAGGTAGAGTCGGCGCGGGTTCTGAAGGTTCACTGCTCGACCTCCCGCCGCCGCCGCAGGTTCCAACTCAGGAAGGCAGTAACGATTCCCAGCAAGGCCAGAGCAAGCGGCCCGGCTATCCGAACCAGCAGCGGGCGCTCACCCGTACCGGGAAGCTGGATGCCATAATCGGCGGTCAGGGTGAGATCGACCGAGGCACATATCTCCGATCCGAGGAAGCCAAACAATGCGCCGTCCTTGGTGCCAGAGAGACAGGCTTTATTGCGCAGCAGGTCGGGCGGCACGCCGAGGGTATTGACCTCGGTCACGACGGTCATGGTGACCGTATGACCGGCATCGAGGGTGCCGATATCAAGGGTAATGGTGCTGCCGCTGATGGTGATCGTACCGGCGGTGGCGGTCACCGAAAGGATGTCAAGCTGGGCGGGCATCGTCTCGATGATCTTCGCCCCGGTAAACGGATGGGAATTCGGGTTGGTGGCGGTGATGATATAGGTCACGGGATCGCCGACCCTGGCAAGAGCTACGCTGGCCTCTTTGGTGATCTGGGGATCGCCGTAGAAGATGCCGGTACCGGTGCCAGCCGTCACTGCTGACGGGGAGACTGCGGCAGCAGCGCCATCACCTCCGCCGCCGCCACCACCGGGCGGAGGAGGAGGCGGCGGAACGACGGTCGTCGTGTCGCCAAAGTTCGCGGTGGCCGATCCACCGGAGAGAACGATATTCACACTGTCGGGGGTGGTAGAGGTGTAGCCCGCCGGGTTCGTTTCGGTGAGCGTCCAACTGCCATTGGGGATATTGGTGAAACTGAAATCCCCGTTGGCGTCGGTGGCGGTGGTATACGTGCTGACTCCATCGGTCAGGGTGAGGGTCACACCGGCGATACCGGCCTCCCCATTGTCGGTGCCGCTGTTGTCCACATCGTCGAAGACATTGCCGGAGATCAGGCCCTGCGTCTGGGTGGTCTGATCGCCGAAGTTGACGATCTTGCTGTTGCCCGGCTGGATCGTCACCTGTACATTGTTGGAGGTCGAACTGGTGTAACCGGCGGGGTCGATTTCCTCAACGAGATAGTTGCCGGGGATATTGGACGGGAAGGAGTAGGTGCCGTTCAGGGCAGTGAGGGTCGTCCGGACCGGGGCGGCAAGCTCGGCGGCCTCGAAGATGCCGTTGCCGTTGGCGTCATAATACAGGTTGATGGTGACGCCGGAAAGCGGAAGCTCGCCGACATTGATCACTCCATCACCGTTCAAGTCGTTCCAGACCTGGCCGCTCAATGCACCGGGGTCGACCTGCATACCAAGATCGACGCCGGAGACGTTGCTGCTGGCGACCGTCGCCGCGCGGGATACGTCGGCAAGGTCGAGGGTACCGTTGGGATTCTCAGGCCCGGAAGTGCTGCCGGGTGCGTCGAGCGGGGTGTAGCCCTGCGGCGGTTCGTAGACGGTGATGTAGTTCCCATTTGCCAGCCCGGTAAAGGCGTAGTTCCCACCAGGGCCGGTGGTGGTCGTAGCGACCGCAGTGTTCTCAGCGTCGATGACTCCGTCGTCATCGTCATCGAGATCGCCGTCGCCGTCGAAGTCGTTGTAAAGATAAACGTTGACCCCCGCGACGCCCACATCGGGGCTGTTGAAGGTCGTATCAGCGCCGCGCTCCTCCCACAGCACACCGCTGATGCTGCCGGTGGTGGCGGGAAGCTGGTCGCCGAAATTGGCGGAGGCTGCGCCCGCTGCGGGGAGGATCACGCTGACCTCGTTGGATGTGGTCGAGTTGTAGCCTGCCGGATCGGTTTCTACGACGATGTAGCTACCGGGAGCGACGCTGGCAAAAGAATAACTGCCGGTGCCATCCGTCGTCGCCGTATCGACCAGCGTGTCGATGGTCGGGTCGTAGACGCCGCTGCCGTTGGTGTCTTTGTAGAGGGCAACCGTCACCGAGGCGATGCCCGGTTCGCCAGCGTTCTGGGTGCCGCCGCCATCGATGTCATCGAAAACGGTGCCGCTGATCGTGCCGGGGCTGCCCTGGTCGCCAAACTCGACGGTCGACGAGGCTCCCGATGTCACGACGACGCCGGGCACGCTGTTGGGCGTGGTGGAAGTAAAGCCCGCCGGGTCTGTTTCGGTGACAGTGTAGGTGCCGGGAACAACAGAAAGCTGGCTGTAAACACCGCCCGCGTCGGTGACCAGATTGTAGGTGTTGACCCCATCGGTGACCACAACGGAGACTCCGGCGATGCCCGGCTCACCGGGGTCGCGGACGCCGTCGCCGTTGTAATCGTTCCAGACGACTCCGATCACGCTGCCGGGAGGCGGCGGGTACTGGTCGCCGAAATCGACGCCGGTGCTGGTCGTTCCGGCGGCGACGGTGACATCCAGGCTGTTGGGCGTGGTCGAGTAGTAGCCGCTGGGGTCGGTCTCGATGACGAGATACTCGCCGGGTGGCAGGTTGGTGAAGCTGTAACTGCCGCTGGTGGCGGTGGTGGTCGTGCTGACGAGCGTATCGCCCGCATCGTAGGTGTTGCTGTTGTTGGCGTCACGGATCAGTTGGACGGTGACACTACCGATGCCCGCTTCGTCGCCGTCGCGGGTGCCGTTTCCGGCGGTGCCGCTGCCGGTGCCGCCGTTGTCGTTCCAGACCTCGCCGCTGATCGCGCCGGGGGCGACCCGGTCGCCAAAATCAATGTCGGTGACGATGCTCCCGGACGATACCGCTGCAGGGCGCGAGTTGACGGTCGTGGACAGGTAGCCTGCCGGGTCGATCTCGACGACCGTGTAGGAGCCATCGGGCAGACCGGTGAAACTATAGGAGCCATCGGCGGCGGTGGTGGTGGAAGCAATGACGACTCCAGCACCATTGCGAAGCTGGATGGTCACGCTGCCAATACCAGTCTCACCGAGGTTGCGGACTCCGTCGTTGTTGGCATCGTCCCAGACCGATCCGTGAATCTCGCCGTTGGGGTCGAAGCCAAAGTTGATCTCGTTGGAACCGGCCAGGATGGGGGTGAGTTCGACCGGGTTGGTGGTGCCGACCGTGTAGTTGGCCGGCAGATCGGCGTCGGCGGTATCGACCGTGACACGGTAGCTGCCGAGCGGTAGATCGGTGAAAGAGTAGGTGCCATCGGCGGCGGTATCGACCTGGGTGGTCGTGTCGTCGCCATTGCCAAAGATGCCGTCCGGCCCGGCATATTGCAGGGTGATCTGAATGCTGGCGATGCCGGATTCGCCGCTGTCCTGCGTATTGTTGGAAGCGATATCTTCGCGGAAGACGGTGCCGGAGATCGTGCCGAGCGCGTCGAAGGGGAAATAAGCCGCGACCGAACTGGCGCTGGCGACCGTCCGCTGCTGGGTCGCCTCGGCAGCGGGCAGAGAGTAGCCCGGAGGAACACCCGAAGACGTATCGATCCAGATCAGGTAGGTGCCGTCGGCAACGCCGGTGAAGATGTAATCGCCGGTGCTGTCGGTGGTGGTGGTGAAGTCGCATTCGTCGGGGTGGAGGACGCCGTCGCCAGCGGTTCCGGCCCCATCGCCGTTGTCGAGGCCGTAGCACACCGACATACTGTCGATGCCGCCCTCGTCGCCGTCCTGAGAGTTGTTCCCGGCTGTGCCGCTGCCGGTGCCGCCGTCGTCTTTGAAGGCCGTCCCGGAGATCGTTCCGAGGGGCTGGTAGGCAAAGTTGGCCGTCCCCGAACTGCCGGAGGTGACGGTAATCGTCGCCGAGGGATCGGGTGTCGATGCGGCCAGCGTGTAATTCGTCAGGCTGACCGTGCTCTGGTCGATGTCGACCGTGTAGTCGCCGGAGGCCACACCGGGGAAGGAATATTCCCCGGCGGCGTTGGTGGTCGTCGTGGCGATGATCGCGCTGGTGCTGTCGAGCAGATTGACGGTCACATTCGGGACTCCGGCTTCACCGGCGTCCTGTGTGCCGTTGACGGTCACGTCGTCCTGGAAGACCGTGCCGGAGATCGTGCCGGGCGGGTCGAACCCGAAGCCTGTCGATTGGATCGATCCGGCGGGCAGGCTGCTGACGGTCACCGGGTCGGGGGTGCCGATGACGTAGCCCGACGGGAGATCGCCATCGGACTCGTCAACATCGACATAGTAGTCCGATCCGGCAGTGACATCTTCGAATGTGTAATTTCCGCTGCCATCCGAATCGACGGTCGTGACGAGCGTATCGCTGCCGGTCTGTAAACCGGGCGTGCCGTTCGTCTCGCGGTAGAGGCTCACGGCGATACCGCCTATCCCGGCTTCGGTGCCGTCCTTCGAGTTGCTCAGGTCTTCGTCACGATACACCGTGCCGATGATCGTCGCGGTCGCACCTGCGGCCCCGTCGAAGGGGAAATCGACGTCTGTGTTTGCGCCGCCGGTCACCGTAGTTGTAACGGTGGCGTCACCTGCCGGGATGGTCGCCCCGGAGGGAAGATCGCCGTCGCCGTCGTCGACAATGACACGAACGTTCCCCGCCGGTATGTTGCTGAACGAGTAGGAGCCATCGGCGGCGGATTCGGTCGATACCGACCAGTCATCAGCATCACCAAAGGCGCCGTTTGGCCCGGCGTGGAGCAGCGTAATCAGGATGTTCCCGAAGCCGCTTTCATCCGTGTCGAATAGATCGTTGCCGCTGTTGGCTCCCGCACCAACGTCGCCAAAAACATCGCCCGACACGGTGCCGGTCGTTCCGATATCTGGCTGAAGGCCGAATATCACATCGGCGGTTGGCTGGCCGTTGTTCAGGTTCTCGGTTTCCGATGTCGGATTAGAGGTATACCCGGCTGGCGCAGTCGGGGTAATGGTCACATTGTAGTTACCGGTCGGCAGCCCGGTGAAGATCGCGTCACCGGCATAGTCGGTGGTGTCCGTTCCGGTTGCGCCGCCAGAAATCGTTATGGTGATGCTTGGCGCGTAAGGCTCATCCGGATCATGGGTGCCGTCACGGTCCAGATCGTAATAAACGGTGGCGATGATCGCCCGCTCGTTGTAGCCAAAGTCCTGATCGGTGACGGCGGTATTCGAGGGGACGGTCACCAGCAGGGGGTTAGGACCGGTATTCACGCCTTTGAACGTCCCGTTGTAGCTGGAGGGCGCGGAAACCCAGTAGTCTCCCGGCGTCAGGCCGGTGAAGCTGTAGGTTCCGGCGGACGTGGTCGTCGAGGTGATCAGTGTATCAGTGCCGGTGTTGAACGTGCCGTCGCCGTTGTCGAGATAAAGGGTAATGGTCGAGGACTCGGTAACCAGCGGTTCGGTGCCATCCTGAATATTATTGTTAGCGGTTCCGCCGCCGCTGCCGTCGTCTTCGAACAGCGAACCACTGATACTTCCCGGAAGCGGATCGTAGCCAAAATCGTTGTCCGCGTTGGTCACACCAGAGGAGACAGAAACAAACAGTGGATCGGTGGTGCCAATCGGCTGGCTGCTGAGCGAATCAGGCGCGTCAATCCAGTAGAAGCCGGGAGCCAAACCCGAAATGGTATAGAGGCCTGCGCTGCTGGTCGTCAGGGCGACGGCTGTCCCTGCACCATCATCGCCGCCGGGTTCGAAAGTGCCATCCCCATCGTCCTGGTAGACGGTGATCGTGACGGCGGTGCTGTTGAAGGTCGATTCGCCGCCATCGTATGAATTGCTGAGGTTATCATCGGAATACAGCGTGCCGGTGACGGTGCCGCCGGTTGGCGGGGCATAGGGAAAGTCCTCGGTCGATGTGCCGCCGTTCAAGGCGACCGTGCGGGGGTTAGTCAACCCGCTGAGAGTATCATAGGTATTCCCGCTGGCCGACGACGGAGCAAAGACGAAATACGTCCCGGCTGATAGATTCGGGAATGAATACACCCCGGAGGCGTCGGTTGTGTCCGTCGCGATCAGCGTATCAGTGCCAGCGTCGTAAGTGCTGTTGCCGTTCGCATCCCGATAGAGAGTCACCGTCTGACCGGCGAGGAGGGTCTCACCGGCGTCGATGCTGTCGTTGTCGGTGCTGTCGACCCAGAGCGTGCCGGTGATGGTGCCTGCCTGGTTGTAGGGGAAGTTGTTCCCCGTATCGCTGGGGCTGGCCGCGCTGATCGTGGCGTCATGCACACTTGGCGTGCCGAGGGTGTCGGTGCCGATCACGCCCGGCGGGACGATGACATACTCGCCAGCGGCCACGCCGGTAAATGAATACACGCCGGAGCCGTTGGTCACGGCGGTGGTCAACAGGGTATCGGTGCCGGGATCGTACTGGTTGTTGCCGTTCACATCCCGGTACAGGCTGACCGTCTCCCCGGCAATGCCGGGTTCGCCGCCGTTCTGGATTCCATCGCCGGGGGTGCCGCCCCCGCCATAGTCCTGGAAGAGCGTCCCGCTGATCGTGCCGCTGACAGCCGGGTCGTAGCCGATGTTCCGGTCGGTGAGGGAGTAATCACCCCCGGTCGGGATGACAGCCTGGAGCGGGTTGGTGGTGCCGACGGTGCTCGTCCCGGCGGTCGATGGCCCCTGGACATAATAAGTCCCCGGCGTCAACGCGTCGAAGGTGTACGACC
>JAFGOY010000023.1 GCA_016926255.1 Anaerolineae bacterium
GTCCGCCAGGCGGCTGCGTCGTGGCAAGTCGGAGTTATTTGCGCTTGCTCTCCCGCGTGTGAAATCTTCCTACGCGATGAAATTGTTCGGCTGCATATTGGCCGAAGCCCGGCGACACGGGTTTTCGATCCTGGTGCTTGAGAGCAGTCCGGACGGCGGCGCGTCTGATATCGAACAGATCGGGTGCATCGTCAAGAATCACAATCTCGACGGGCTGATTGTCGCTCCACCAGGGGCGGACAACGTCGTGCTGATGAAGTTCCTCAAGCTCAACAAGATACCCTACGTCACCATCAATCCGAACCTGTTGAACGAACACCCGTTTTCGGTTGAATCGACCGACCGCATCGGGGCTTACGATGCGACGCGCTACCTGATCAGTCTGGGTCACCGGCGGATCGCGCATATCATGTGCCTGAAGACGGAACGGTTCAGTTATGAGCGCAGACAGGGTTATCTCGATGCGATGGAAGAGGCCGGACTGACAGAGTACACGCACCTGATTGGCCAGGGCGATACAAGTATGGAGAGCGGGCACCGCCAGGCATTGGAGTTGCTGACCCTGCCGGAACCGCCGACGGCGATTTTTGCCGGAAATGACGAGATGGCGGTCGGTGCCTTTCTCGCCGCCGGACATTTGGGACTGTCGATCCCCGGTGATTTGTCGGTGATAGGGTTTGATGATGCACCGATCAGCACCCAGGTGTTTCCCCAACTGACGACGGTCGCACAGCCGATCTCGGAGATTGCGCGTGTCAGCATTGAAAAATTGCTCGAAGTGATCGAACAAGAAAACCACAAATGTGAATATATCCAGTTACCGACGCAGCTTGTGCTTCGTGATTCATGCGGGGCACTGACGTAACGCGCACTAGCGCGCAGTGGGCCGGTATTTGCTGTCCAACAACGGTAGGGGGTGGCGGTGCACTGTAATGCGTCAGGCCGATCGGTTTCTATGTCAGGAACGGCATCATTCATAGAGTTAGTTTTTTTGCCTATTGCATGTTGGGCATCACTCACGTTGAAGGACCCCACTGCATAGTGCAGGAAAGGAGTTAGACGCGATAGAAGAGAGTAAGCACTATCCATCTAAACCGAAGAAATGCACATCAATAGCCAGTTTCTATAACAAGGAGCAAGAAATGTCTCGTAAATTTACCCGCTTTATGATCCTTTTGGTTGCCGTAGCGTTGGTCTTCGGCATGGTTGGGTCGGTTGCCCCCGCCAAAGCAAGAGCTGTCAAAGTCGGCCTGTCCTTCTCGGACTTCGCCACTGAGCGCTGGAAGAACGAAGAAGTTCTCATGCGTGCGCTGTTGGAAGAAAAAGGCTACGAGGTGATCTCGCAGGAAGCCAACCACGACGTTGTGATGCAGAACAACCAGATCGAAAATATGGTTGCTCAGGGCGTCGAGGCGATTATCGTTGTCGCTGAAGACGGTGACGCTATCACCACCGCTGTGGATGCGGCAGCCGCCGAGGGTGTGCTGGTCATTGCGTATGACCGCCTGATCAAAACCACCAGTATCGCGGCCTACGTCTCGTTCAACAATGTCGAAGTTGGTCGCCAGCAGGCGCTGGGTGTCATGACCGCGGTGGACATTGAAGGTGGCGAGTGGACGGCTGAAAATCCCCTCAAACTGGTCAAGCTCGGTGGCAGCCCGACCGATAACAACGCGATCCTGTTCCGCCAGGGCCAGGATGAAATCCTCCAGCCGTATGTTGATGAGGGCATTATCGAAGTTGTGGCTGACCAGTGGGTTGATAACTGGGATGCAAACAATGCGCTCAATATTATGGAAAACATTCTGACCGCGCAGGACAACCAAATCGACGCCGTTGTGGCTTCGAATGATGGTACCGCGCTGGGTGCCCTGGAAGCCTTGAAGGCCCAGGACCTGGCAGGTATCGTTCCGATTTCCGGCCAGGATGCAACGGCACCGGGCTGCAACAGCATCGTCAAGGGCGAACTGACTGTTTCAATCCTCAAGGACATTCGCAACCTGTCGCCGCTGGCTGTTGATCTGACCGACCAGTTGCTCCAGGGCGAAGAAGCCGACCTGGTTGAATACACCATGGCCGAACTGACCAACGATCCTGAGAAGGAAGGCAGCGTAATGGCCTACTTCCTGCCGGTTCAGCAGGTCAATGCCGAGAACGTGTACGATCTCGTCGTAGTGAGCGGCTTCCAGTCCTACGAAGATGTCTACCGTGACATCCCTGAAGAAGAACTCCCCCCAGTTCCTGAAACCGAAGGGTAAGACTGCGGGCAGCTAACCGGCTGTGGTTCGCTGGCTCCAAGAATCTGAGTTGGCACTGGCCGGCAGCCGGTACTCTGAATAACCGGGACTTCCCTGTGGTGCGCGTGAGCGTTTGCACAGGGAAGCCCTTTTGCCAAGCAAGGATAGGCGATCTATGACTGCTGACAAAACCGATAATATCCTCGAGTTTAAGAACGTCACCAAGCAGTTCCCTGGTGTAACCGCTTTGAAGGATGTGTCGTTTACGGTTCGGCGCGGCGAGATTCATGGCCTCTGCGGTGAAAACGGCGCGGGAAAATCTACGCTGATGAAAATCCTCTCGGGCGTGTATCCCTACGGTGAGTATGAAGGCACCGTGCTGTACGAAGGTCGCGAGCTGAAACTGGAACATGGGGCGATTCGACAGGCGACGAACGAAGGAATTGCCACTGTTTACCAGGAACTGACCTTGATCCCCACGATGACCGTTGGTGAGAATATTCACCTGGGCAAAGAACCCGTTGAAATGATTGGCATCAATTGGGACCGACTCTATGCCGAGACTCGCGAATTGTTGGTCCAATATCACCTGGATATCCAACCCCAGGACATTGTCCAGAATCTGGGTGTTGGCAAAATGCAGATGACGGAGATTGCCAAGGCGCTTTCCGAGAATGCGCAGGTACTTATTCTGGATGAGCCGACCAGCGCGTTGTCTGCCGCCGAAATCGACAAGCTGATGGACATTCTGAACCATCTCAGGGATCACGGGGTAACCTGTTTCTACATTACACATAAACTCGAAGAGTTCTTCCGCATCGCCGATACGATTACAGTTCTTCGTGACGGGCAGGTGATCACATCCCAGCCGACTCAAAGCCTGAGTCGAGAAACAGTCATCAATTATATGGTTGGGCGTGAAATGACCGAGCGTTTTCCTTCTGGCGAAAACGTCCCGGGTGAGGTGATTTTCCAGGTAGAAGACCTGCACGCCCGCGATCCCGAAACCAATCGCGAGGTACTCCACGGCGTATCGTTTGACGTTCGCAAGGGCGAAATTCTGGGTATCGCCGGTCTGATGGGATCGGGACGTACCGAGCTGGTCATGACGATTTTTGGTGAGTACGGCAAAATCACCAA
>JAFGOY010000024.1 GCA_016926255.1 Anaerolineae bacterium
GAACCCGGTCGTTAAGCCCGCCAGCGCCGATGATACTGCCGGGGCAGCCCGGTGGGAACGTAGGCCATCGCCAGGAAACCTTTTTTGTTTCCACTACTCCACCGGCCAGAGGATCACCGTTCCGTCTCCTGACCCGGTTGCCAGCAGCGTCCCATCTGGGCTAAAGTCTACACTACTTACAAGGCCATTAAACCCCGATAATGTCTTTTCTGGTTCTCCTGTTGCCACATTCCAGAGAACCACAGTACGATCTGAAGAGCCGGATGCGAGGACATCGCCGCCGGAGGAGAAGTCTAAGGTGCGTACTTGCTGGTCATGTCCATGCAATTCTTGAACAACCTGTCCGCTGGCAGTTTCCCACAGTTGGATAGTGCCATCGTTTAAACCAATTGCTATTAGTGCTCCATCGGGGGCATAAGCAACGTCGGTGATAATTCCAGAAATCTCACTTTCTTGGATGATCTTGCCCTCTGGTAACTCAAAAAGAATGACCGAAGGCTCAAGAGTTGATACCGCGAGTGTCATGCCATCTGGTGAAAACGCTAAATGGCCTAGATTGGTATGCCCCTCAAGCTCAATGACAGGTTGCTGAGTATCTATATCCCAGATTGTGATACTTTTCCTTGCTGAACTAAAAGCGAGCCATTTGCCATCAGGAGAAAACTGAACCCTGGGTGATTTGGCCCCATCAAGAGTATTGATCAGTTGCCCTGTTGAGATTTCCCATATATACACATTGTCGCTGTCAGACATACCGGCGGCAATATAATCGCCATCGGGTGATATATCTGCGCTTATAATGGATTCTTCAGTGAATCCCTTCAGTTCCAGATCAATCATTCCGTCGTTCAGACTCATCAACGTGATGGATGGTTCCCCCAGATACGAATCCGTCATGAGTAACTGGGAACCATCAAAGGAAAAGGCTGCATTGCTGACCATGCCCAGAAACCCATCAAGTATCAGGATTTTTTCCCCGGTGATGGGGTCGATCTTGTATATCTTGTTGAACTGCACATTTGCGATATACAGGTAGCCATCCGGTGAAAAGGCCACCCCAATTACACCCGTGAACGGTCCGCTAATATCCAACTGCTCCCCACTGCTGACATCCCACAATCTGGTTCTGTCGTATTTGACCTCGGTTACCAGTATTGTCCCGTCCGGTGAGAAAGACATGTCGAGGATACACAGTGGTATTCTGGTTAGAGTCTCGCCGGTTAGAGTATCCCACAGAACTGCTTCACTTTCAGCGGCCACGGCAAGTGTATGTCCATCTGGTGACATAGCCAGAAATTGAATGGCATCTTGAACGTCTTCCAGAATTTGTTCGATTTCTCCTGTTGTAAGATTCCATAAAACAACGCGCCCGTCCTCGAAACCAGCAGCGAGAAGATCGTCACTTACAAACACAGTCGCAGGAATATCACTGGTCTGCCCATCTAGAGTTCTCTCTACGTACCCACCTTGAACATTCCAGACAACAACATCGCTACCTGCTCCATAGGCCAATTGGCTTGAATCGGGTGAAAATGAGGGTCTGGTATAGCCTTCAAACGAAAAGGTCTGGAGCAGTGTGCCTGTCTCAACCTCCCAGAGAGAGTGAATGCCATAGCTTGATACAGTCAGATAACGGCTGTCAGAAGAGAAGGCAATATAGTATGTTGATTGGTCGGAATTCCATAACTCTTCAAATGTATCTGTTCTGTATAAGAAGAAACCAATACTTGTACCTATCGCGAGGTATTGTCCATCCGGGGAAGGTGTTACTTCTGTAACATAGCCCATCCCATATTGGGCAACTGCTCCTTCAGGTATCAGTTGTGTGGATGGCAGCATGATCACCGGGGTTGGCGTCTCGGTGGGGACAGGTATATCGGTCGGCACAGACACCAGAGTCGGCGATGCAGTCGCGGTCGCGGATTCCGTCGCCACAGGCGCATCGGCCATCACCGTCGATCCATCATCGCCCGGCGCACAGCCGACCAGCAGCAGGGTGATAATCAAAATGGCAGGAATGGATGGTTTCATCGATTGTCCTCACGTTGTGGGCACTCTCCGGCACTGAGGGGATCGTATCAGCAGAGCAGGGGGAGCGCAAGCCTAAAATCAACTTGGCATGATCACCTGTTTGACGTTATTCTTGTAGCCGAACTGAGATTGAATTGAATGAGGATAGAAAGCTGGCCGATCAGGCAGCAGTGAATTTCTATCGAGGAGGCGAAAGTTTTGGCTATGCGGCGTGACATTATCATAATCAGTCTGATTGTTGTGTTGGCTTTGCTGTCTGCCTGCAGCTCTGATGACGTGGTGCCGGAGATGGCTGGAGATACCATCGCGGGGGCGGCGGGCGCTCCGGCAGCAACCGAAGTTATTGCTGAAGAGTCCGCGCAGCCAGTCGAACAGGCTGCTGCACCTGCGGCGGCGGCTGTCGATTCGGCCAGGACGGCCAAAGCAATCGTAGTGAATGTGTCCGGTACAGTTGAATCGAGAGCGTATCCCAATGGCGAGTTTGCTCCTCTCGTAGCCGGTGCAGAACTTGCTGTTGGCGATCAGGTGCGGACTGGCCCCGATGGACAGGTTATCCTCGAACTTGACGACGGTACCCGCATGACCGTTGCCGAGAGTTCTGCGCTTCTGGTTGCCAGTCTGGACGGCACCAAATTGAAGCCCATTTCTCGCTTCTATCTCGATATTGGTCGTGTCTATTCGGTTACACCCGGCCCGCTCCCCGAGGACGCCAGTTTTGTAATCGAGACTTCCTCCGGTGTTGCTTCCTGCCTGGGGTCGGCGCTTGCCGTTGCCTTCGACCGTGAATCGGGGAGAACGCTGGCAACCTGTCTGACCGGCCACTGCGCGATTTCCGGGGGTGGGGTAACCGTCGATCTGGTTGTCGGCGAACAGGCCGAGATCGATGCGCCCGGTTATGCGCCCGGTGAAAAACGTGTCATGGATGCCGAAGAGGTCGAAGCCTGGGCCGGTATTATCGAGGATATGGAGGCAGCAGGCGTGGCTCCTGATTTCAGTTCAGACGATGTCCCGGCGGGCGTTTATGCGCCGGAAGCCTACACTCCGTAGGACAATCTGACTGCTCAAATATTACGCGTGGCGTTGAAGTGACTTGATTTCGACACCACGCGTTTTGTATTGTCATATAAGTGTCCATTAGCGTCTGGAAAGCTGCCGGTTGAATAGCATGTCAAATGACGACAAGCAGAACAAGACTCACCGCCTGATCCTGATGCCCTCCGGGCGTAAAGGTGATGTTCCGCATGGCATCACCCTTCTCGATGCGGCTCGCAGTCTGGGTGTCGAGCTTGAAGCTATCTGCGGCGGACGCCAGACCTGTGGCCGCTGCCAGGTTGTCCACGAGCGGGGAACCTTCGCCAAGCACGGCATTACCTCCGGGGATGATCATCTGTCCGCGCCGGGCGAAAACGAAATCGCCTATGCCGCAGCCCACGATATCGATCTGTCTCAGCGGCGGCTGGCCTGTGCTGCACAGGTGATCGGGGATGTGTTGATCTCGGTGCCACCCGAAAGTCAGGCGCACAAACAGGTCGTTCGAAAAGACGCCAGAGACATCACCATCCGGCTCGATCCGGCTGTGCGCCTGGTCTATGTCGAGGTTGAGCCTGCCGAGATGGATGGCGTATCGGACTGGCAGCGTTTGCAGGCGGCTTTGGCCTCGCAGTGGGATTTGACCGATGTCACCATCGACCACGTCGTATTGATCGATTTGCAGCAGGCACTCCGTGATGGCGATTGGGCGCTGACCGTCACCCTGTGGAAGAACCGCGAGGTGATTCGTGTCATGCCGGGTTATGTCGATGAGTTGATTGGGTTAGCGGTCGATGTCGGTTCGACGACTATTGCTGGCTACCTGTGCGATCTGCTGTCGGGGCGGATCATCGCTACCGAGTCGATGATGAATCCCCAGATTCGCTATGGTGAAGACCTGATGAGCCGGGTTTCTTACGGCAACACCGAGCCGCAGGGTGTGAATCGCCTCAACCGGGCGGTCATCAAGGCGATCAACGATCTGGCCCGCGCTGTGACTGACAAAGCGGAGATTGATTCTCGTTCCATCACCGACAGTGTCCTTGTTGGCAACACGGTAATGCATCACCTGCTTTTGGGCATCGACCCCGTGCAGTTGGGTGCCGCGCCTTTCGCGCTCGCCATCAGCGATACGCTGGATTTGAACGCGCGCGATCTCGGTTTGAGTGCGTTTCATCCGGCGGCCAAAGCACATATTCTGCCTTGTATCGCCGGGCACGTCGGTGCGGATAACGTGGCCGTGCTTCTGGCCGAACTTCCCAACCTTGACGATCACGTCACGCTGATTGTCGATATCGGCACCAACGCCGAGATTCTGCTGGGCAACCGTGACCGGCTGCTCTCGGCTTCCAGTCCCACCGGCCCGGCCTTCGAGGGCGCGCAGATTTTGCACGGGCAGCGTGCGGCGGCGGGAGCCATCGAGCGGGTGCGGATCGATGTCGAAGAAGGGACGACCCGCTACAAGACGGTTGGCGATGACCGCTGGAGCGATCAGGTCGCCGAGGGTGAGTCGCTGACCGCAACTGGGATTTGTGGTTCGGGGATCATCGAAATAGTCGGAGAGTTGTTCCTCAACCGGCTGATTGACTCGACCGGCCTGTTTGCCGATGATGCCGATCAGCGTCATCCTGCTGTTCGCCAGACCGGGCGGATCAAGGAATTTGTGCTGGTGAGCGGTACTCAGACGGCGGCAGGCTCGGAGATCGTCGTTACCCAGAACGACATCAGGCAGATTCAACTGGCTAAGGGTGCATTGTATGCCGGAGTCAGGCTCTTGATGGATCGCCTGGGCGTGGATCACGTTGATCGAATCAAATTGGCCGGGGCGTTTGGCAGCTATATCGATCCTTTCTATGCGATGCTGATCGGGCTGATCCCCGACTGTGAGCTCGAAAACGTCGAGCCGGTTGGCAATGCTGCCGGAGATGGCGCACGAATCGCCCTGTTGAACGTCAGCCAGCGCGAGATCGCCCGGCAGGAGAGTCGCAAAGTCGACTATGTCGAAACGGCCATCGAGCCGGATTTCCAGGCATATTTTGTCGATGCGATGGACCTGCCGCACCAATCCGATCCCTTTCCCCATCTCGTCGATTATCTCCCGCCCCGCCAGCCGAGAAGCAGCCGGTCGACGAGGCGGCATCGGCGCGCCTGATTTGTTACAATCTATGCGTTTGGAACTACGGGCGGTTTTGCATTAGACTAGTCAGACAGTGTCAGCGAAGTTTTTATCAAATCTAACCATTCCGGGGGTAACATGGCCGATCAGAATGATTTCGATATCCGCGATCTGAACGATGATGAATTGATTGAAACACTGAACGACGATCTCTACGATGGCCTTGCCGACGAGGTTGCTGAGGGTGTAAACGAGTGCCTGCGTCGGGGCATGACGCCTAATGAAACGCTGACGCTTGGCCTGGTTGGTGGAATGCAAATCGTCGGAGAGGACTTCGGGGCAGGCGTCTTGTTCGTTCCTGAGGTTCTGATGGCGGCCAAGGCGATGAAGGCGGGCATGGCGATTCTTCGCCCGCTGCTGGCCGAGACCGGTGTGTCTAAGGTCGGAACGGCGGTGATCGGCACCGTCAAGGGTGATATTCATGATATCGGCAAGAACCTTGTCTCAATGATGTGGGAAGGGGCCGGGATCGAAGTGATCGACCTGGGGATCAATACCGATGCCGATGCCTATCTTAAGGCCATAGAGGAAAATAATGCCCAACTGCTGGGCATGTCGGCGCTTCTCACGACGACCATGCCCTATATGGGAGTCGTCATCGAGGAGTTGAAGAAGCGCGACATGCGTAACCGGGTTAACGTTCTGGTTGGCGGTGCGCCGTTGAATGACGCCTTCAGCGAGGAGATCGAGGCCGATGCATACTGCAAGGATGCTGCTGTGGCCGTAGCGGTGGCGAAGAAATTCCTCTCGATGTGAGGCGGTTCGTGACGGCAGGTTCGATTGTCATTTCAATCCAATAGACTCCCTTTGGCCAGCGGGCTATGGTACAATCCGCGCGAAGCAAATTGGGGTAGGGCGATCAGGAGTCCCGCACCGTCGAGGGCGGACAGTTAGAGGGGTATGGAGAATGAACACAAACATCCATGAACTACTTTCAATGAAAGGCCCGATTATTGCCGATGGTGCAATGGGTACGATGTTATTTCAACTCGGCCTGGAGCAGGGGGCTTCGCCGGAGATGTGGAACATCGATCATCCTGAGCGCATCAGGCAGGTTCACCGGCAGTACATCGACGCCGGATCGCAGATTATCCTGACCAATACTTTCGGCTGTAACCGGAAGCGGCTTGAGCTTCATAATCTTACCGACCGTGTATACGACCTCAATAAAGCGGCGGCGCGTCTGGCTCGTTCGGTTGCTAATGGTGCCGAGCAGCTTATCCTGGTTGCCGGGGACATCGGGCCGTCGGGCAGTGTATTGGAGCCATATGGCGATTTACCCTACGACGAGGCCGTGGAAATCTTCGCGGAACAGGCTGGTGGCCTGCTCGATGGCAATATCGACGTGTTCTGGATCGAAACGATGTCCGACCTGGAAGAACTGCGGGCGGCGGTCGAAGGGGTTCGCAAAGTATCCTCCGATGTCCCTGTCGTCACGACGATGACCTTTGATACCAATGGCCGGACGATGATGGGTGTGACGCCAGAGCAGGCGGTTGAGGCAATCCTGAAGCTTGATGTCGCCGCATTTGGTGGCAACTGTGGTAATGGCCCCGATGAAATCGAAGCGGTCATCGGAAAGATGCATGCGGAAGCGCCGGATGCCGTCCTTATTGCGAAGGCCAATGCGGGAATCCCAACGCTGAAAAACGGTGTCGCGGTATACGATGCCACTCCTGCTGACATGGCCGAGTATGCAAAGAAAGTCCGCGATCTCGGCGCACGGATCGTCGGTGCCTGCTGCGGCAGTACCCCCGACCATATCCAGGCCATCGCCGACGCGATCAAAATCATTCCAACCTGATAATCTGAGGTGCTCATTATCGCTTGTTGGAGGTAAGAGTAGAGCGAATGAGAACGACTATCCATGAACTGCTTTCGATGCAGGGCCCGATCATCGCCGATGGCGCGATGGGAACGATGCTGTTCCAGATGGGTCTAAAGCCGGGAGAAGCCCTGGAACTGTGGAACGTCGAGCATCCGGAGCAGGTCTCATCGTCAGTATGCCGATGCGGGCGCGCAGGTCATCCTGACCAATACGCTCGGCGGCAGCCGGAAACTGCTTGCGCTTCACGGTCTTTCCGATCGGGTTCACGAACTCAATGAGGCGGCGGCGAGCCTGGCATGTTCGGTCGCTGACGAAGCCGATGGGCCGGTACTGGTTGCCGGGGATGTCGGGTCGTCGGGCAGTATTCTGGAACCCTACGGCGATCTGCCCTATGACGAAGCTGTCGATATCTTCGAAGAACAGGCCAGGGGCCTGCTCGATGGCGGCGTTGACGTGATCTGGATCGAGACGATGTCCGATTTGCAGGAGGTTCAGGCGGCGGTTGAGGGCGTGCGTCGTGTGTCACCCGGCATACCGATCGTTACGACGATGACCTTCGATACTCACGGGCACACGATGATGGGTGTGACACCGGAGCAGGCGGTTGAGATAATATCGGAACTTGATGTCATCGCGTTTGGTGGTAACTGTGGCAATGGCCCGGATGAAATCATAACGGTCATTGAAAAAATGCATACCGCCGCGCCCGATGCTGTCCTTGTTGCGAAGGCCAATGCAGGCATCCCGAGGTTGAAAAAAGGTGTTACGGTTTTCGATGCTACCCCCGCTGATATGGCGGGCTATGCAAAGAAAGTCTGCGATCTCGGTGCGCGGATTGTCGGTGCCTGCTGCGGCAGCACCCCCGACCATATCGTCGCCATTGCAGAGGCAATTGCCTGATGCATGGTTGACTGTTGAAAATTTAGCCAGGTGAGGAGATAGCACAGTGGAGACAGTTCTTTCGTCAAAAACCAAGACGGTTCAAATTGGCCCCGATCATCCCTTTGTGATCATCGGTGAGCGTATCAATCCCACCGGTCGGAAAGCTCTGGCCGCCGAAATGGCCGCCGGTGATTACAGCCGCGTCGAGTCCGATGCAATCGCCCAGGTTGAAGCCGGGGCGAAGGTGCTCGACGTAAACGCGGGAATCCCGCTCATCGATGAGCCTGCGGTTCTGGCCGAGGCGATCAAACGGGTGCAGTCGCTGGTCGACGTCCCGATCTCGATTGACTCGTCGGTCATTGCGGCGCTTGAAGCGGGTCTTCAAGTGGTCGAGGGCAAGCCCCTGGTCAATTCTGTGACCGGCGAAGACGAACGCCTGGATGCCGTCCTGCCGCTGATCAAGAAGTACAACGCCGCCGTGATTGCGATTTCTCATGACGAGTCGGGAATCTCCGAAGACCCGGAAGTCCGGTTCCAGGCCGCGAAGAAAATCGTCGAGCGTGCCGAAGATTACGGCATCCCCCGCACCGATGTGATTGTCGATCCACTGGCGATGCCTGTTGGGGCGATGAACAAGGCAGGTAAGACGCTGCTGGAAATTGCCCGTCGCTGCCGCGAGGAGTTGGGGGTCAATACGGTCTGCGGCGCGAGCAATATCTCGTTTGGGCTGCCTAACCGGAAGCATCTGAACGCGACCTTTGTCGCAATGATCATGGCTGCCGGGATGCCCTGCGCGATCACCAACCCGCTGCACGAAGAAATTATGATGACCGTTCTTGCCGCCGATGCGCTGCGCGGCAGCGATGAAAACTGCATGGCCTGGATTACCGCCAATCGTACCGAAGATGAAGCCGCCGGGCAGCGCCGGGAAAGGCGCTCCCGCCGCCGCTCCGGGTAAACGCAGCTGCGCCAGTCTGTAGAAGTAACAAAAAAAACCGAACCGTTCAGGGTTCGGTTTTTTTCTATGGAGCCGGAGAGAGTCGAACTCTCGTCCAGAAAGTTGGATCGCCCACGTCTACGAGCATAGTCGGGCTTTTGATCTTACACCTGCGAACGCCGACCGACCGGGCTTAGGCAGGTGCCAGTCTCTGTTTGGTCTTAGATGAGGCCCAGAGACGAACCACACCGCATCAGAACCTTTGTGACGCCCGGACTCTGACTCAGCTCTGAGAAAATCAGGCGGACGTGACCCCTCGCAAGGGATCAGGCTTTGCTAGGCTGATTATGCAGCCATTGCGAAAGCGGGAGTCTGCTCGTTGGCAGTTATATTTTTGCACCTTGTTATCGGGGTGATGCGCCCCGGCTCGCAGTGAGGTCACTCCCCTCCCTGTCGAAACCATTTTCGGCCCCGCTTCATGATAAGTATAGAACATATATTTGATTTTGTCGATATTTCTTACCGAATTTTTATGGGGTTGGCCCGGCATTGAATGCTTCGACTGCCTGAATGATCAACTCGTTGTTGGGGATCAATATTTCATATCCATGTTCGTCGAACTCACTTGTGACCATGCTCCCATCGATGGTTAACATCTGGAGATTGCGGCGTTCGATCTTGCTGCCGATGCATACCAGCATATTGATCTCCGATGGGCTGAGGTCGGTGGTGACCAGGCTCCTGGTTGACCAGATCAGCCGGGGGATGGTCGGGACGATCTGCGGGCTGAACACCTTGTCCTGCACGGCGGCGATCAGCTCGGTCTGCCGGTCGATTCGGTATAGATCGCTCGAATTATCGGGCCGCAGGCGGACATATTGGAGAGCCGTCGCTCCATCCATATGATGCCAGCCGACGTCGAAATAGGGTTTGTTCGGCCCCTCTTCACCGACTGCTTCGCTGACGTAGAGGTCGACGCCCCCAATTGAGTCGATCCCGTCTTCGAACGCGCTGAAGCTCGCAACCAGGTAGCGGTCAACCTGCGTGCCGAAATTGATCGCAAGTGTATCGACCAGCAGTCCCGGCCCTCTACCCGGAAACTCGTGGGCATTGCCATAAGCATAAACCGATGTGATGCGGTTGTAGGTCACACCATACTGCTCCATGCCTGGAATTGGAACCCACAGGTCGCGCGGAATCGCCAGCAGGGTTGCCGCCGGGGTGACGAAATCGACTCGTAAAATGCGGATCACATCCGTCGAGCCGGTCAGGTAGTTTCCTTCATTGTCCAACCCGACGACCAGGATGTACAGTAGTGGAGGGGCATTACACAGGGGTTTGCCATCCGGTTGTGTTTCTGCCGGTGATGATGCTTGTTGTGGTATGAAGCTGGCCGTAGTCGTCAACCTGGGAGCCAGCGGGCGATTCCAGAACCACAGCCACCCGACGATGATGAGTGAGAGCAGCACCAGTCCGATCCCGGCGATCAGGTGCCAGCGCCGGAGTGACTGCCCGATCCGTATCGGTCTTGCCCTGGACTTCCGTTTTGGCCTTGCTGCCGGTATTGGCCCGGAGATAGGAACTATCGGTTCCTCGACGGGTCGCAGTGGGGCGGTGTTTTGTGTCTGCATCATGCCCAGGGTGGTTATGGCTCGCCGGGCAGTCCTGGCGACGTAGCTGTCTGGATCGTTGGTTGCCTGCTGGAGTGCGGGGATGGCACGCTGATCTCCCAGCCTGATCAGGCCGCGTATGGCAACCAGCCGGACGTTCCGATTCTCATCGCCCAGCGCTTCGATCAATCCACTGAAGGTCTGCGGGCTGCCGAACTGTCCAAGCGCGACCACGACGGACAGCCGGACTTCTGCGTTCCTATCGTGGAGGTGCTGCATCAATGCCGGAACAGCCGCCGAATCACCGATTTGCCCCAGGGCGGCGGCGGCAGTCTGCCGCATCGCATCGAGTGGGTGATTCAATTCCTTGATGATATCGGCCACTGCGCTGGTATCTCTTGCCAGCCCCTGTGCCTCGATTTCGGCCAACTGTTTTCTAAGGTCGCGTTTCGTATTCGCCATTCCGCGCTTCTAACCAGAAACCTGCGTTTTAAGGAAAACGGGCCTCGACAGTCGAGGCCCGGAATCCTTTTTGAGTTGTGCTTATCTCAGATGATATCACCTTGATTGCTAGATAAAAGCGTTCATGCGGAACTTGTTAGAATGGTAGGTGTCTAGCCACCAGCTAACAGGGGAACCGCATGA
>JAFGOY010000025.1 GCA_016926255.1 Anaerolineae bacterium
CTTCTGGTTCTGGCATTCTTTTTGCTCACTTTCCTCTCTTTTTGTGAGCTTTCATTCTATCATCACAAGTGCGGCTGTAGTACTAGGGCCGCGCGTCGGCGAGCACGTGCAGATGAAGCCGGGCAGCGAACTTCAGTACCTGACGCTGGCCGACTGGATTGTCCGTGGGGAACCGGTCTATTTCATCGAGACGAATTACAGCAAGCATACCATGCCCGATTCGCCGCATGGCGCATTGCTCGAATTCGTAAAGCAATATCAGCACGAAGATGTCACGCTGAAGCTCTATCGCGTGGGGGGGGTGACGGGACAGACTGCGGAGGTCGTCTACGAAAAGCGCCTGCCGCCCGCCGATATGCTGGAAGCAGCCTATGCCAGCCTCTATGCCGATCTATCGACAGCCAGCCCGGAAACGGTGACTGTGGTTTTCCCCGGCAGTCAGGCGGAGATGGTCGATGCGGCGAACGACGGCACCGTCATACCACTGACGCTCGACAGGTGGCCTCCCGACCGGGAAGAAGCAGCAGAAGTGCTGTCCGATCTGGCCACAGACGACAAGCAGGTGATCGAACTGATTGAAGTCGCCGGATACCAGACTGACCCCAATCAGGCGATCCTGCAGGCGGCCCAGGCACTTTTCTACCACGTCAGACAGATCTGGCATGAAGACCAGATCACACAGACGACTTATATCACCGGGCCGGTTGCGCCGGATTGGGAAGATACCGGTTATCGCTGGGAAGACGCTATTGATCTGGATCGGGTTGCTATTGTCGATCCCGTCACCGGGGCCGGCGATTGGGCACGCATCGCCTATACCTGGCGCACCGATTCGCCCGTGCAGGATTCGTTCAGTGTGTTTACTCATATTGTCGATGCGGAGGGGAATCTCGTCGCCCAATATGACGGCATCCCCGGTGGCGGCCTCTACCCGCTGACCGTCTGGCAGCCCGGCAAACCGGTCGTCGACCGGATTGCTATCCGGCTGCCTGCCGACTTAGCGCCGGGAGACTACGCGATCAATGTGGGGATTTATTCGCCAGAAAGCGGCCTCCGACTGCAGGTGACGGCAGGCAGCACGTTGGCCCCGGACTACGCAACCATCGGGCGGATCAGCGTACAGTAGGTGACCGGCACCCAGTCGATCAGGTGATTTCGATCAGGGAACCATCAGGTGTTTTGGTGACTTCGATATGGGCCGGGAATGCTTCTCGCAGTTCCTCGATATGGGTGATCACGAGGATCAGGGCGAAGTCGTCCTTGATCGCGTTGATCGCCTGAACCAGCCGCTCACGCCCCTGCGTATCCTGCGTGCCAAAGCCCTCATCGAGGATCAAGGTCCTGAGCTGCGCCCCGGCACGCCGGGCCAGCAGACGCGACAGGGCCAGCCGTATGGCAAAGTTCACCCGGAATGCCTCGCCGCCGCTGAAAGTATCGTAATCGCGGGTGCCCAACTCGTCGGAGATCCGGATGTCAAGCGTTTCTTTCGTCCCCCCGGTGACCTTTTCACGCTGTGTCTCGAACCGGATATGCATCCGCCCGTCGGTCATCCGGGCGAGGATGTCGTTGGCCTCGGCCTCGATCTCCGGGATCGCGGCATCGATTAACATGGCAGGGATGCCATCCTTCCCGAAAGCGACTCGCAGTTCTTCGTAGATGCCGTATTCCTCGGCGGACTGGTCGCGATCTTCGTGCAGCTTCTCACGGCGGGCGCGGAGCTGTTCGAGCGTGTTCAGCTTTTGCTCGGCGGCCCCTACCCGGTAATGGGCCTGGCGCTCCTGGTCACGCAGTTGATTGAGTTGCGGTTCCCAGGGTTGTAATTCATCGATCTGCTGCGTCAGCATCTCCAACTCGGCTTCCAGGCCGCCCAGTTCACCCTGATCCTGCCCGATGCGTTCGCCGATTGAGGCGACCTGTTCTTCCAGCCGCGCCAGCCGTTCTTCGGCATCTGGGAAGTTTTTCCGCACGTGGTCGAGATCGGCTTTGTACTGTTCAAAAGGCTGGTTCTCAGTCGCCGCCACCTGCGCCTGCTGATGCGCCTCCTGGTCATAGCCCACTTCGGCCAGCCGCGCCTCAAGACCGGCTAGCTGTGCCCTGGCCTCGTGCGCATAGTCTTCTGTTGTAAGCATCTGATCGATCTCTTCCAGGTGTGCGTCAAGTTGATCCAACTCGGCCTGCTCACCTTCGATCTGGCTGATCTGCTCGTTGAGCAGCACAATCTGATCCTGCCGGGGCTTGAGATTGCGAAGTTCGGCGGCAGCCTTGTTGAAATCTTTGAGCAGTTCGTCGATCTGTCTTCCCGTGTCGGCAGCCTGCGCTTCTTTATCCTGAAGCTCCTGTTCCTTTTCGCCGCGCTCGCCGACAAGACGATCGAGCAGGTCGGCACGATGTTGTTCACTGAGCGGCTGGCGGCACAAAGGGCAGTCGGCATCCTCAGCACCGTCGATCTGGGCATACTGGTCATCGAGATGGTTCAACTCGTTTCGCAGGTTATCGCTGGCGGCATCCAGTTCAGCCTTGAGCACCCGCAGCCTGGAAATTTGCTCGCCGGTCTGATCTTGTTCAACCTTTCTTGCTTCCAGCACTGCGACAATGTCCTGCGCCTCTTTGAGCGTTTCCCGCTTGCCCTCGACAGGGACGATTCGATCATCCATTTCAACCCGCTGGCGGGTCAGCGTGCGCTGCTCGGCCTCAAGTCCACTGCGGGCCGAGGCAATATCCTGCTGAAAGGCGTTAAGCTGCTCGCGGAGATCGCTTTGCTCGCGCAAGCGTTCGCCGAACTCGCGTTCTGACTGTCGGGCTTCTTGAAGAAGCCGGTAGCCCTCCTCGATATTCTCCGCCTGGGCGAGGGTTTCCTCGTATTCGGCTAGCCGCCCCCGGATCGTTTCGGCCTCCGCATTCAATCGATCCAGGTCACCCAGGTCGCGGGAGATGCGGTTTTGCAGATCGTCCCGGCGAAGGGTGATGGTCTCATAACGACGCCGGGTTTCTTCCAATTCCTGAACATGCCCGGCGGCTTCTTCTACCTGCTGCCTGAGATCTTCGAGCGATGCATTCGCCTCGTCCAGATCGTTCCGATATTCATTCTCGCGTACAAGCTCTTCCTGAATCCGTTCCAGTTCGGAGTCGATCTGCTGCCGTTCGAAATCCAACTGGCGCAGCCTTGCCTTGGTGCGCTCCTCGTAGGTTTCCCAGACATCCAGGCCGAGAATCTCGCCGAGGATCGCCTTTCTCTCGCCGGGGGTTTTCTGGGTGAACTCGTCTGCGCGACCCTGAACGAGAAAAGCAGAGTTGATAAACGTATCATAATCCAATCGCAGCAGGCTGGTTAACCGCTCTTGCGTATCCCGGATGGTGCTCTCCGATATCGACCGCCAGTCGCCGCCATCCTCGACTTCGAGATCCAGGGCGCTGATCCCCCGCCCCTTCCTCGATCGGTAGCGTGATACCCGGTAGTGATTGCCGGTCAGTTCAAAGGTCAGCCTGACCCGCATCTCGATCTCATCGCCATGAATCAGGTCATCATCGCGGCGGGTGCGCGCCTTGCCCCACAGTGCCCAGGTGATCGCGTCGAGCAGCGACGACTTACCCGCGCCATTCGCGCCAGTCAGGCATGCGAGGTGCAGACCGGTCAGGTCGAGTGTTTCCGGTTCGCGGTAGGCGAGGAAATTCAGCAGTTCCAGCTTGAGGGGGATCATCAGGCAGCTCCCAACAAAAAAAATGATCAGATAGCGTGTCTATTTTAACACTACCGGTAGAAAACGAACGCCCCTGATCGGGGCGTTCAAAAAAACTGGATTGTGAGCCGAGGGTTAGCTCAGGAACATCGGCATTCCGGCAACATGCCGTACTTTGGGCTTGTAGCGCTCAATGTCGTATAGTTCGCCCACGTCGACGACCTTGCGGCCTTGCATGATCATGCTGATCGGGATGTCGGTGTACACGCCACCGCGCAGTGCGACCATACGCCCACTTTGTCCCTTGAGCACCATATCCATCGCCATGTGAGCATAGTTGAAGGCGACCATCAGGTCAAGCGAGTCGGGTGCGCCGGAGCGCATCAGGTAAGCAACCTGCTGGTAGATGATCCCCTCCCCGGAAATTTCCTTGATCAGCTCACCAGTGGTTAGACCGATGCCGCCCAGCTTCTTGTGGCCATAGGCATCCGCTTCGCCGCTTTCTACGATCTCGCCGCCTTCCATCCGTGCGCCTTCTGAGATGGTCATCATCGCGTAGTTGCTGGGATTGTTCGCCTTGTCTTCGGCCAGAAAGTGAGCGAGCTTGGTCACATCAAATGGGACTTCGGAGATAACCGCACGATCAACACCGGCCAGATATGCGGCGATCAGCGAGGTTTCGCCGGAGTTGCGTCCGAACAACTCGACAATGGCGATACGCTCGTGTGAACCTGTGCTGGTTCGCAGGTTGTTGATGAAGTTGACGCTGCGGGTAACAGCGGTCGAGAACCCGATGCAGTAGTCGGTGCCAAAAACGTCGTTGTCCATCGTCTTGGGAATACCCATGACCCGGACGCCTTCGCGGTGGAGCCGTTCGGCGTAGCTCAACGTATCGTCACCGCCAATTGAGATGACAACATCCAGGCCAACCGAATTGACCACTTTCATCACGTGATCGGTGTAGTCCTTGTTCGGCTGATCTGCGGACCAGTCCGCGTCGCGGAGAAACTCCGGAACAGCCTCGGCCTTCACGTTGCTTGGCTTGGTCCGCGAAGTGTGGAGCCATGTACCACCAGTCCGGGCAATGCGGCGGACTTTATACTTGTCCAATACTTCGACACAATTCTGGTTGTTTTCGGAGTCTATCGGCTCATCAGGGTGATAATTCAGAAGCCCAGCCCAGCCACGACGAATACCAAGCGCCTCGTGTCCTTCTTCATCGGCTCGATCAACCAAAGCCTTAATGCAGGGATTCAAGCCGGGAACATCGCCACCACCGGTTAAAATGCCTATTCTCATTGGTCCTCTCCTCAATAGGTGTTGAGATATGTAACAAAAATGCGCGTCCAATGACGAGCGAATTACTATATCTGGGAAATTGCCATTATTTTACCCGGAAATCTCAATCTAGGTAGGGCAATTTTCAAATGTTCTCAAGCAATAGGACTCGCAGCTAGCGAGTCAGAATCTTCAATAACTCTGAATAACCGGGATTGATCGGGCGCTGTTTCCCGATCACTTCTTCCAGATTGCGCAGCACAATATCTGTCCCTTCCAGTGCCGTCATCACCCCGGATTTACCTTCTTTTAAAGCATTGACGGCAGCAACGCCAAAGCGAGTTGCCAGCAGCCGGTCAAAGGTTGTGGGTCGTCCACCGCGAACGACGTGTCCAAGGATCGTTGTCCGAACCTCGAAACCAATATCATGGGCGGACAGACTTTCAGCGATCTGCTGGCATTTCAGATTCGCCCCCTCCGCAACGACGATCATCGCGTGGGATTTGCCCTTCATGTAAGCATCTTCTACAACTGCGTTAACATGCTCAAGCGTCACTTCTTCCTCAGGGATGATCATAAACTCGGCCCCGGTGACCAGTCCGGAAACCATGGCGAGATACCCGCACTTGTTGCCCATTACCTCGACGAGGAAAACCCGCTCATGGGATGAAGCTGTATCACGCAGGCGGTCGATGGCTTCAATGATTGTGTCAAGGGCAGTGTCGACACCCAATGATGAAGCCGTGCCCCAGATATCGTTGTCGATGCTGCCGGGGATTCCGATCACTTTGACCCCGCGTTGATGCAGGGCCAGCGCCCCGCTCAGGCTGCCGTCCCCCCCGATGACCACCAGTGCGTCGATGCCGTGTTCGTTCAGGCGGCGGATCGCCTTTCGCTGGTAGGCTTCTTCCTTAAACTCCGGCAACCGTGCGGTCTGAAGGAAAGTTCCACCAGCCTGAATGATTCCGGCCACATCTCGTGTATCCAGCCGTTCGATATCGCCATTTACCAGGCCGCGATATGCCTGTCGAATGCCATAAACTTCAAGATCATAATAAGTGCCGGCGCGCACCACTGCTCGAATAGCGCCGTTCATACCAGGGGAGTCACCCCCGCTGGTCATCACCGCAACTCGTCGTATTTCACTCATAACGTAAACCACCTTTGTATTCAATATCATTTACACAGGAAAAACCGGGGAATTACATCTCTTCAACCAGGTTATTCCCTGCTGGTATTCACAAATGACTTGAAGAATCTCTATATATGATAACAAGCCATTGTTAACATTTGATTGAGACAATTTTAGACTAGGTCAACAATCTCACTCCCCCAAAAATCAGGAGGAGATGACCTGAATGGCCCCCTGACCGACTAAGTGAGAGAGCTTGGCCTCCAGATCAGGACAATAATGCGTCGTATCATTTGAAAAGTCAATTTCTACATTGCCGTTTTGATCCGAAACGACGAACGAGAACTGATCGTTTCCCGGATAACTGATCAACACACCATGAATATGCTGCATTTTCCGCCGGTCAAGTTCCGGATCGTCAGAACGCTCGATTCTGATACGGAGTTTCACCGATATATTCGTATTGCCAGCAGGTTTTGAAGGTTTAACGACGCGCGGAGCAGCCTGGCCACCGTTGGCAGCCTGCTGCGGAACATCGTCCATTGCGGGCTCTGCCAATCCGGGCACAGCAGTTTCAGGATTTTCTTCCACCAACTGCCCCATTTCCGACTCTGGCGCCGCATCCGGCACTGTTTCATATGGCAGGCTATCGACCGGTTCCAGCGGTGGAGGGCTGACGATCTCATATTCTTCCGGGGGGGGCGAATAGTCATACGAGGGTTGATCGGAACCGTAGTCATCCAGGCCATCGTAATAGTAGTCAGATTGATTATCCCCATTATCATTAACCGATGCAGTCTCTTCCGGCTGCTCTGTCCCGTTATCGTTGGGGCCAGGGATTGGCTGCAAGATTTCAAAGTTCGTCGTGGCGTCGTCGCAGAGCAGTTTAGGTTCTCCACGCTGCGCATCGATTTTCCCACGTACCAGTAAAACACGATCTGGCTCCCACAGGTGTTTTGTTTCATCCCAGGTGCTCGGCCAGATCACCACTTCGATATGCCCGTACAAATCCTCCAGACCGGCAAAGGCCATCGGCTTGCCTTTCTTGGTTGTATGAGGCCGGACATAGTTGACCATTCCCGCCATTGCTACCTGCCGGTCGTGATCGGCTTCGGAGAGATCGGTGCTGTAGGCAGTAACGACCTGCCCGATCTTGTCGATGACGCTTTTCAGTGGATGTTCAGAGATGTAGACACCGACCAGCTCGCGTTCCCACTGGAGCATCTCGCGGCGGCTCGCCGGATTGGACACTTCCGTTACCAACACGCCGCTGGCGTCAGTGTCGAGCTTAACACCGGTGGTATCGCCAAACAGGCTCATTTGCCCGACATCAGCCGCCCGGTGCAGGCTGACACTGAAATTCATCAACCGGTCGAGCGATTCAAGCAGCACCGGTCGCCCGGCAAACATATCGAGCGCGCCGACCTTGATCATTGACTCCAGCGCCCGCTTGCCAACATCTCGCAGATCGACCCGCTGGCAGAAATCGGTGAGGTCGACAAAGGGCGTGTCCTCACGGGCAAGCAAGATCGCCTCGACTGACCCCTCTCCGACATTCTTGATTGCACTCAGGCCATAGCGGATCGCCCGGCTGCCATCGACGCGATCTTCGATGGTGAAATCATGCTGGCTGAGATTCAGATCAGGCGGCAGGACATCGATTCCCATCCGGTGGCAGTCGGCGATATAGTTGCCGACCTTGTCCGTGTTCGCACGCTCGATTGTGAGCAGGGCAGTCATGTATTCGTGTGAATAATGCGCCTTCAGATAGGCAGTTTGGACCGTCAGAATGGCATAGTCAGCGGCGTGTGACTTGTTGAACCCGTAGCGGGCGAAAAACTCGATATCGTCAAATATCCGGCTGGCAGCTTCGGCAGAGACTCCCCTTTCCGGTCCCTGATTCTGGAACTTGGCGCGGTGCTTCTTTAACTCGTATTCCTTCTTTTTGGCGACCGCGCGGCGCATCAGGTCGGCTTCACCAAGCTGGTAGCCAAACAGTTCAGAAGCGATCTGCATGATCTGCTCCTGGTAAACGATAATGCCGTAAGTCTCGCTCAGGATCGGTTCGAGTTTCTCGTGGTGGTAGGCGACTTCCTCCTCACCATGCATACGCCGGATGTAGGTGGGGATGTACTCAATCGGGCCGGGGCGGAATAGCGAGATACCGGCGATGATGTGCTCAAACCGGGAAGGTTTCATCTCGGTGAGCATCCGCGTCATACCGGCCCCTTCTACCTGGAATACGCCGCTTGTATTGCCGCTGGTCAGCAACTCGAATGCCTTGTCAAGGCTGGCGTTGTATTCCGGGTCATCCTCAAGATGCCGGTAGGGGATATTGTCCAGGTCGAAGTGAACGCCGTGATAATATTCGATCAACTCGCAGGCTTTACGCATGATCGTTAACGTGCGAAGTCCCAGGAAATCGACCTTGAGTAACCCAATCGATTCGACGATCTCCATCGGCCACTGAGAGACGGCCCCCAACGCCTCGTCATCGCCGCGCGTAGGCCGGTGAAGGGGCGTATATTCCACCAGCGGCTGATCGGCGACCAGCAGTCCGCACGCATGGGTGCTGGCATGCCGGGCGACCCCTTCCAGGCGCATGGCGTTGTCGAGCAGATTCTTGATATAAGGCCGATTTTTATCTTCGTAGGCGGCCTTCATGTCAGGAATATCTTCGAGCGCGTCTTTTAGCGAAACAGGCTTGCCGGGGATGTTGGGGATCAGGCGGGCCAGTTGATCCACCTCGTTCAGGGGAATGTCGAGCGTGCGGCCAACATCGCGCACGGCAGCGCGCGCCCCCAGCGTTCCAAAGGTGATGATCTGCGCGACCTTGTCCTCCCCGTATTTGTTCACACAATAGTCGATCATCTCATTGCGGCGGTCATCGGGGTAGTCCAGGTCGATGTCGGGCATGCTGACGCGCCCCGGATTCAGGAAACGCTCGAAAATCAGGCTGTTTCGCAGCGGGTCGATATTGGTGATCCCCAGGCTGTAGGCAACCACCGACCCGGCCCCGGAACCGCGCACATTCCACCAGATATCGTTGTCTCGTGCAAATTCACACAGGTCCCACACGATCAGGAAATACGTATCGAACCCCATGTCGTGAATGATATGAAGTTCGTGTTCCAGACGTCCACGCACTTCGGCGGCGGTGGCGTTGGTACCATAGCGCCATTCAAGCCCCTTTTCGCAAAGGTGCCTGAGATAGGACGCCGCATCGAACCCTTCCGGCACAGGAAATTTAGGGAGCTTGTAACTCTTATCATCGAGATTGACGTCGCACATCTCGGCGATCTTCACCGTGTTGCTCACTGCTTCGGGTACTTCAGCGAAAATCCTTGCCATTTCTTCCGGTGAGCGTAGATAGTAGCTATCATCGCTGAACTTCAACCGGTTCGGCTCGCTGACCAGGCTGCCCGTGCCAATGCAAAGCAGCACATCATGTGGATTGGCGTCTTCGGGATGTACATAGTGAACGTCGTTGGTTGCGAGTAAGGGAATTTTTGCATAGGGCGCAAGCTCGATCAACGCCTGGTTCAGCTTACGCAGGTCGGGGATATCGTGCTCCTGGAGTTCGATATAGAACCGGTCTTCTCCAAAGACATCCAGGTACCATCCCAGCCACTGGCGGGCTTCCTCGTCACGGCCTTCGAGGATCATCTGGGGGATTTCGGCTGCCATGCACCCGCTGGTAGCGATCAACCCCTCGGAATGTTTGGCCAGGAACTCATGGTCGATGCGCGGTTTGTAGTAGAACCCCTCTAACTGTGAGGCGCTGGCGATCTTCAGCAGGTTTTTGTACCCCACCTGATTTTCGGCGAGCAGCAGCAGGTGATAGCTCGACTTATCTAGATAAGGATCGCGGTCGCCCATGCCTCTCTTGGCAAGGTAGGCTTCCATCCCGATGATGGGCTTGACGCCCTGCTTTTTGCAGGCCCGGTAAAACTCGATCACGCCGTACATCACGCCGTGATCGGTAATGGCGATGGAATCCATTCCCAGTTCGGCAGTGTAGGCAACCAGGTCTTTCATCTGGCTCATGCCATCTAACAGTGAGTATTCCGTGTGTACGTGCAGATGGGCGAACGATGCCGTCACTTTTTGCTTCCTCTTAGGCTGGGATCATATCCATCGTGGGCGATGTTGGGTTGTCGAATACTATCCGGGTGTTGGCGTTAGTATACCATATTCATCGGGCTGGATGGGAGCAAAATCGACGTACTTTTTCTATCAAACCGGCAGGTTATGATAGGATTAGAATACGCTGGCGCAGCCCGGCGTTACGCGGCATACTTCAACCCGGAGGTCACCCATGGCGCGTCAAAAAAGGAGCCGCAAATCAGAGTCGGATAGACCGGTCGAGAAGAGCCGCCCCAAAGACCGTGCTCCCGGTCAAAAGCAGGTTCAGCAAAAAGCCAGCCAGAAAAAACCGGCCCCTCAAAAATCCCCTCAACCGGTACGCACCGTCACACCGGAGCGTGAACCCTGGACACCCTGGGGGAAAGCAGCTAAAGCCCGGCGTGAACGCAAGGCCCGGGAGCAGCGTGAACGCGAACAGCGTCGCCAGGAACGGTTGAAAGCCCGGCAAACGCGAAAAATGCGGCAGCGGTTGATCACCGCACGTGGTCTTGTGTTTCTCCTCCTGCTGATCATCACCTGCGCCATTGGTGGGATCGTTTTATTACTGATGGGCCGTCCCTACCCCTGGGAAGCCCTGGCGGATGTCGGCGAAATGCAGCAGTTTTCCCAGACATTAGAAGAAAACCGGGAACGCTGGGAGAGCCTGGGCATCCGGCACTATACGGTCGAAATACATTATCAGGATGACACAGGTACGATCTGCGGCCCGGCGGTCGTCGAAGTGCGTGATGGGATCGTCGAAGAGATGCCCTCCGCGCGTGATACACACTGGTTCCCGGCAGACGATTGTGACGAACTTCTTGACGATCTGACAATCGACAGTGCTTTCGGCTGGCTCGATGAACAATCAGCTTTATATCGCCCCGGCCAGACGGATTTCGAAGTATCGTTCGACCCGGACTTCGGCTATCCCACCTGGGCGCAAACAAACGCGTACGACGAGCCTGCTGCCGGGTGTTGCTGGACAGTCACCTGGACTGATATACGCCCGCTGTTCGATCAGGAGGAGTGAACCGTTATGCCAGAACTTCCAGAAGTCGAAATGGTCGTTCGTGGGCTGTGCCCCGACGTGATCGGGCGGACGTTCACCAATGCTGTCATTAACTGGGAACGTCAGATCGCGCCTCTGAGTGTCAAAGCGTTCAGTGAGCGAATCACCGGGCAGCGCGTGGAGCAATTGAGCCGCCGGGGGAAATATGTCGTTTTTACCCTCAGCAGCGGCGCGCTCCTAGTACACCTCAAAATGACCGGGCGATTATATGTATCACTGCCCGATCAGCAGGATCACGCAGATCGCTGGGTGCGGGCGATAGTGGGGATGGATGACGGCAGAGAACTGCGCTTTTCCGATTTGAGAAAGTTCGGGCGCTTATACCTGGTCAAACACGCCGAAGAAGTGACTGGGAATCTCGGCCCGGAGCCGCTCTCGGAAGCTTTCACACTGGAACGGTTCCAGGAATTGATCGGTCACCGAAAGGGGATGATCAAGCCGTTGTTGATGAATCAGGAATTTATCGCCGGGATAGGCAATATTTACGCCGACGAATCCTTATGGCTGGCCGGGATTGCCCCCCGGCGTGGGGCGGATACACTTAAGCCAGGTCAAATCGAAAAACTGTATCACGCCATACGGCAGGTATTGCAGCAGGGAATCGAAAACGAAGGAGCCAGCATCAACTGGTACCGGAAACCCGATGGCAGCACCGGCTCATACCAGGAACGCTTTTATGTCTACGATCGGACAGGGCAGTCCTGCCCTCGTTGCGGAGACGCCATCCAAAAAACCCGAATAGCTCAACGTGGAACACACTTCTGCCCATCGTGTCAGGTTTAGGGAGAATCGACCATGAATTCTGGAAACATGCTTGTTGTTATCTTACCTATCATGGCCGTGCTGCTGGCCGGATTGTCCATTGCGGCGCTTTATCTTTGGTGGAGATCGTCTCGCGACGAGGAAGACGAAGGCGAGAGCGAGATGCAGGCAACCATCGCCGATGAACCGTCTTTGCCGGAGGAGACACTCGATTCAATACTGGATGACAGGCCAAGCGGCAGCTTCTTCGAGCGTATGTCGGATTCGTTCAAACCGGTCAAAGCAAGCGCCCCGGCACGACCTGTACAAACGATACCCGCAGCGCCGATCCGCGCCACCACCCAGTCCGTCCCGGTTGGCAACGCGGTCGAGGTGATGCGCATCATGCGAGACATTGCCGATGGCTCGCTGTTTGTGGAAATTGACGGGCGTTCCTACCGGAAACTGGACGACATCACCGACCCGGAAACCGGGCGGCGCTTTATGGGAAACGTCCAATCACTGGCTCAATTCGCCCGGCTGGGTGATTTCAACGTTCCGGATGACTGGGCACGCATTCCTGAACCGCCTCAGATCGTGACAGCCCCTCCTTCCCCCCCGCCGTTTCCCGGTTCTAAGGCCACCCGGACAGCAGAGATACCCGATTCTAAGACGCCAGGGATGTTTTCAGTCAAGCGTCTTAGAGGTGAGAAGGTGGAGATTCCTGAGCCAGTTCCGATTGCCGACCAGATCGAGGAGATTCTCCAGTACCGGCTCAGCATGAACCCCGATCTGATGCATCGCTCGATTCACATCCGCCCTGGCGCTCAAGGCATGATCCGGATCGAGGTGGATGGCATCTCCTACGGGAGTGTAGCCGACGTACCGGACGAGTCGGTTCGGGAGTTTTTACAATCGGTAATCAACGAATGGGAAGCAAGGCAGTAACGGCTGTCATCCGTTATTCACCCTAAGAAAACCGAGGAGAAAATCGCGTGGCGGAATCACCACTATCGGACAGACTTGAGCAGGTGACACAGGCGCAGGCTATGGTTGTCGGCGATTTTATGAAACGCCGGAACGTGGTTGCCTGTGGGGTAGGCTACAAAATCACCCAGGGGAAACTGACCGACATTCCCAGTGTGGTGGTTTCGGTAACAAAAAAAGAATCACCGGAAAACCTGCCTGCCGATGACCTGATCCCCGATCAGGTAGACAGCGTGCTGACCGATGTCATCGAAACCGGTGAGATTGTCGCCTATTCGCTGGATCGGCAGGCACGGCAGCGGCCCGTCCGCCCCGGCATCTCGGTCGGACATCAGAGCGGCAGCACAGGCACCTTCGGCTGTGTGGTCAGGCGGGATGATGCGTTATTTGTATTGAGTAACAATCATGTACTTGCCTATGAGAACCAGGCCGAGAAAGGTGATTTTATTCTCCAACCAGGCCCGGCTGACGGCGGCAGCCTGCTCGATAAGATCGGCGTGTTGAGCGATTTTGTGGCGCTGCGTTTTCTGGAAAGTTCCACTGATTCGGAGGCGGAGGGCCAATCGACGGAGCCATCAGGCTGTGCGACACTGCTGAGCAATCTGTTGAGCGCCCTCAGCGATCTGGGACAGACAAAAACGGCGGATGAGGTTCCGCTTGGCCCTCAGCTAAATTACGTCGATGTAGCAATGGCCCGCATCGACGATTCTGTTTCCGTAGACCCCAGGATCGTCGATGTCGGCGGCGCGCCCCTGGGAATCACCGAGCCGGAACTGAACATGAAGGTGATCAAAAGCGGGCGGACAACAGGACTGACTAAAGCCATCATTCTCCAAATCGACGTTGTGGTTGACGTCAAGTATGGCAGTCGCAAGGCACGTTTCGTAAACCAGATTATGACTTCGCCTTTCAGTCAGCCGGGTGACTCCGGGTCGCTGGTGCTGGATTATGAACGCAATGCAGTCGGACTGCTGTTCTCCGGGTCGGGCAATATCGGCGTGGCGAATCCCATACAGCCAGTGCTGACGGCCATGCGGGCCGAACTCGTGCTGGAAGGGGAGCTTTAATTCTCGTTGGAGGTATTCCCTCCGGGTGGATGGATGCCGGTAATCAACCATTTGCCCTGCTCCGCGACCGGCGGCTGGAAATCGGCCACGAATGTCCCCTGCAAATCCCGGAAGACGATCTGCTCCGGTTCGATGCCGAGAACCTGGTAGCGGCGCTGTGACAGCGTCAACCCGAAATCTGCAGCGGTGGAAAGCACGTCCGGATCGGCGGCCAGGGCTCCCGCGCCATCGACATCCCCCACCTGGAGCCGCTCAACAAACTCAACCAGTGTCGCGTAAGGCGATGGTTCGGCAACTTCCCACAACCACTCCATCCGTACAGAATCCTGAGGCATTGGCGGCACAGAGACATAGGTATTTCCCACGCGCTGCCAGTCGACATTGAACGCCCGGCAGACTTCTTCCGTTTCGTAAAATACCTGGGTAGTTCCATCGGCACTGCCTGATACGGTCAGCAAGCTGCGATCCGGTGCAAGATTCAACTGCCCGCCTACTGCGTTGAACCACCAGCCTGGCGCCTCGTCACCGAGCCAGGCTGTACGCCAGCCCGACTCATCTTTCACGGCGAGCAGCGCATGCACCCTCACCAGGTCATCATTCCCCTTTGTACCATAGCCAACGACGACCTCATCTTCTCCCCACGATACCTGCAACACACTCAGCCCGACCGTCCAACGGCTCAACTCAAAAGCCGGGATATTACCACCCATGTTGAAATCGTAGAGAAACAGACCCAGGCCATCAGGCAGGCTGATGACGGCCAGTGTATCCTCCCGGTCGATCATGGCAGGCATTGGTTGAGTCAGGCAGTTGCATGAGAAAGCGAGTGTGGTGTATTCCGCCGACAGTTCCTCATCAGAGAGACGGGGATCGGCCTCGCGAAGAAACGCGCCGGTTGCAGACAGAACGGCTTCTCGCCGTATAGCTGGTTCTGAGATTACGTAAGCGTTTGAAACATCTACAACCGGAGCGGTCGTCTCGGTTGGGCGGGGCAATGATACGTGTTCGGTAGGTGCGACATCGGCGGGAGTGATCTGGCACCCATCCAGAATGAGGAATAACAAACAACCGTAGAGTATAAAGAGAGAGCCGCTCTTCTTTCCCGGCATCCACATATCCGGTCGATCACCGATCCTCGAACGCGCTGAGTTCTTCGCGGATGAAATCGGCGATTTCTTTCAAACGTTCACCCGCCAGTTTAATCCGGGAGACGGCGCTTTGCTGTGCTTCCGTCAACGGGTCAAATCCTCCAGCCAGCAGCGTATTGACCTGTGATTCAATGCCATCAATCGGGCTGAGGAGCGTCTCGGCATGGTGCTTGACATTGCGTGCAGCAGACAGCGCCTTACCGATACGTTCCTTTTCACCGGCGATCAGCAGGGCTTTATCCAGCGCAATGGCAGTATAATCGGCCAGGGCGCTCAAGACGCTCTCGTCCGCTTTCTCGAAGTCTTCCTTGCCATGCCGGTGAACGGCGATCACCCCCATTATCTTTCGGTTTAGAACAATGGGGACATTCACCGCTGCCCTGACCAGATAGCTGGTCGTTATCTTGCTCTGTGAACCACTCCCGGTTCTGATAACCGGGTTGCCCGACAAGGCCACAGTTGCGACATCAGAATCAGGGGAAGGGCGTTGAACAGCCGTCAGTTCGTGTTCGGAAAGCCCTTGATGTGCTCGCAGGGTCATGCTCTGGCTTGATTCGTCTAATATATCATCCAATATATATATAAGACCTTCTTCCGAGTTTGTGAGAAAGACCGCTGCCTCGATGACCCGTGATAGAATCTCGTCTACCTCGGTAAGGGAAGTAATGCTCCGGCAGATGCGTGAAAGTGCGTCCATTTCTCCCAGACGCCGGGTGAGCAGGCCCCTCAAGCTTTTTAATTCGTGGCGAAGCGTTTCTTGCTGATGTTCCTCAGATATCCTCTCAACGAAGTTCTCCAGCTTCTCCAGGAGAACCTCGTTCTCGACCGGCCTCCGCACGAAGTCGCGAATACCCAATGACAGGAACTCCCCGGCCATCTCCCCTGTCAGGCGAGGAGCAATCAGGATCGCCTCGGCGCTGATCCCCATGCTGCGCTGTGACATGAGAGCGGCAAATGGGCTGCCCCGTAAATGGACGACATCCACCAGGATGACATCACAAGGAGGCGCTTGAGTGAATTCATCGCCAATGTTGACGGAATAGCCTGCCTCCGCTAATAAATCGCGAAGTGCCTCAGCTCCTTCTGTTGTATCGGCCAGAATGAGTACATTTACTTCATCCATCGGAAATGTTTAAACCTCGATGTATTTCTTGATGGTATCAAGGAGTTCCATCAAGTTGATCGGTTTTGCAAGATAGTCGTCACAACCAGCTTCTAAAGCACGTTCCCGATCACCGCGCATCGCATGAGCGGTCAGGGCAATAATTGGAATTTGCGCGGTTTCCGGGTCGGCCTTTAGTTCCCGCGTGGCCTGCCAGCCATCTTTCTCCGGCAGGGAAAGGTCCATGAGTATCAGGGTCGGCTTTTTCTCGAATGCCAGGCGGACACCTTGCTCACCATCAGGAGCCTCGAATACATCGTAACCCAGCGATGTAAACAGGTCCATCATCAATGTGCGATTATCTGTGTTGTCTTCGACAACCAGGACACTCCGCTTGGCGCTCATGCTTATATCTCCAACATCTGTCGAAAACCGGCCAGGCTTATCGAGAACCTGTCGATTTTCATTTAGCGACAGCCGCTATTTAGTAAATCTCATGGCTGTCCGGTGCATGTATGAGCCTACATAGATTATCTATGTGTTTTCGAATTGGACAACTGCGAGGTCATTTACAGTGGCGGCAGCTTCTCTCAACCGGACGATTAAGGGCTGTTGAGAGCGCTAGAAAAATCGTAATGGGGTAGAAATCCCAGAGAATCAATCGGCCAGTAGGAGAACCATGCTTTGCCAACTATATACCGCCGTTCCAGCATACCCCAATCACGCGAGTCGCTCGAATGATTTCGATTATCCCCAAGTACAAAATAGTTGTCTTCTGGAACCTGCCATGTGTTCGAGCGCCTGCTGTACTGTCCGGGAGATATATATGGCTCATCTATCGGTGTTCCATTGATGTAGACAATTCCCCGGTCGTCGATTGATACCGTGTCACCCGGCACGCCGATCACTCGTTTGACATAATCATCAGTTGGATTGCCGGGGTAATCGAAGACGATAATATCCCCGTGCTGGGGTTCCCCTAGTTGGAATCGGTCGCCGATTTCCATGTAGGAGAGGCGGCTGACGATCAGAAACTGCCCGGTATGCAAATTGGGTTCCATGCTGGGGCCTTCGACAACATAGCGCCGTGACACAAAATTGACGGCCAACCAGATCAGAATAGCCAGGATGATCGTTTCGAAAATCTCGTACAGGATCGCCCCTGTATTGTGGTCGGATACTTCCAGGTCCTCTCCGGTTGAAGGCTGTTCAATCACTTCGTCATCAGGAAGCAGTTCATCCGTTATCATGCCGGGCACCTGTGTTATCGAGTCAGAGTCATTCACGTTAATACCTGAGTCTTCCATTAATGTTTAGGCAAACCACCCTATTTCCCCTGGTCAAGTCAGTGGATTATAGACCACAGCTTGAATCTGTAGCAATACGTTCCCCTTACGATGATCAACCAGAATCAAAGAGGGTCAGCTTGCAGACTGACCCTCTTTGTATTGGGTATACTGGAATTACGACAACGTCGTGAGCCGTTCCTCTATCGCGGCCTGAGAAGATTTCAGGTCTGCCAGCTTATCCTGCTCACGTTGGATGATTTCAGGCGGTGCTTTGCCGGTGAAATCTTTGTTACTCAGTAATTGCTCCGAGCGTTTGATCTGCCCGGTGATCTGATCTAGCTCCTTCTCCAGGCGTTTCCGCTCCGCATCAAGATCGACCATCCCCGCCAGCGGCATAAAGACCGTTACCCCGCCGATTGTCGCTGAGGCTGCCTGTTCAGGCACTTCATCAAGGTCTGACTGAATGATGAAAGCCTTCTCCTCAATGTTTACCAGCCGGACAAATACATCCCGCTGCGCATTGAGCAGATCGGCCCACTCACCGGCGTTGATCAGCACGTTGACCCGACGGCCCGGATCGACCTTATATTCACCCCGGATGTTACGGATGGCCCGGATCAACTCCATGATCAGCCCTATCTGGTCTTCCGCCTCGTCATCGTAATGGACCTCATCCAGTTCGGGCCAGCGGGCGATGATCAGCGCTTCGCCTTCGTGGGGGATATGCTGCCAGATTTCTTCGGTGACGTACGGGACATACGGGTGAAGCATTCGCAGACTTTGATCGAGCACATAGGTCAAAATGTGGCGCGTCCGCGATTTTGCTGCCTCGTCGCCGCCATAGAGCACGCTTTTGCTGATCTCGATGTACCAGTCGGCGTATTCGCCCCACAGGAAATCGTAAATCTGGCGGCCTGCCTCACCATACAGGTGAGTCTCGAAAAGCCGGTCGACCGTCGCAATCAGGTGATGGAGCCGACTCAGAATCCACCGGTCAGGCAAGGAGAGATTGTCGACAGGCGGCGGGCCAACCGGGTATTCGTCTTCCAGGTTGCTCACCAGGAAGCGGGCGGTGTTCCAGATTTTGTTGGCGAAGTTTCGATTTGACGCGATCCGGTCGAGCGACAGGTTCAGGTCGTTGCCGGGCGTCGAGCCGGTCAGCAGAGTGAAGCGCAGCGCATCGGTGCCGTATTCGTCCATCACTTCGATCGGGTCGATCACGTTGCCGTAGGACTTGCTCATCTTTTTGCCGTGCTCGTCCCTGACCAGCCCATGCAGATAGATGATCCGGAAAGGGACGTCGTCCGTAAATGACATGCCCATCATCACCATCCGGGCCACCCAGAAGAAGAGGATGTCATAGCCAGTTTCCATCATCGTCGTCGGGTAGAAACGCTGGAGATCGGGCGTCTCGTCGGGCCAGCCCAGCGTACTGAACGGCCACAGCCCGGAACTGAACCACGTATCCAGCACGTCCGGGTCCTGCTCGATATTCGGCGAGCCACAAGATGAACACTCGGTCGGGTCTTCCCGCTCGACCGTCACCGCGCCGCAGTCAGTGCAGTGCCAGGCCGGGATGCGATGACCCCACCACAACTGGCGGCTGATGCACCACGGTTGGATGTTGGTCAACCAATGTTCCCAGACCTTGACGAAGCGCTCCGGCACGATCTCGATCCGGCCATCGCGCACCGCTTCGAGGGCCATCGCCGCTGGGCCGCTGACATCGGCAAACCACTGCGTACTGATCATCGGCTCGATCAGTTCACCGCCACGCTGGGCCACCGGCACGACGTGTGTATAAGGCTCGGTTTTGATCACCAACCCGGCTGATTCCATATCGGCCCATAGTTTTTCGCGAGCTTCGAAGCGGTCGAGTCCGGCATAAGGCCCCGCATTTTCGTTGAGCGTGGCGTCCTTGTTCAGAATGTTGATGAATTCCAGATCGTGCCGCTGGCCGATCTCGTAGTCGTTCGGATCGTGGCCTGGGGTGATTTTCAATGCGCCGGTGCCAAATTCGATATCGACGTACTCGTCGGCGATCACCGGTATCTCGCGGTTCAGGATCGGCACAAGCACCGTCTTACCGACATACTGCCTGTAGCGATCGTCGTCGGGATGGACAGCGACTGCCGTATCGCCGAGGATCGTCTCCGGACGTGTTGTGGCAACCGGGATAAAGCCGTCGCCGTCTTTCAGCGGGTATTTGAAATGGTAAAGATGCCCCTGCTGCTCGACCCGGTCGACTTCCAGGTCGCTGACGGCGGTTTGCAGGTTAGGCGACCAGTTGATCATGTACGTGCCGCGATAGATCAACCCTTGCTCGTACCAGCGGACGAACGCTTCGCGTACGGCGCGGCTCAGGCCCTCGTCGAGGGTGAACCGTTCGCGATCCCAGTCACAGCTTGCCCCTAACCGTCGAAGCTGCTCGACAATCCGCCCGCCGTAGGTTTCTTTCCATTCCCAGGTGCGGCGCAGGAATTCCTCGCGGCCCACTTCCTTCCGGCTGGTGCCTTCTCGATTGAGCATCCGCTCGACCTGTAACTGGGTGGCGATACCTGCATGGTCGCTGCCGGGAACCCACAGCGCAGCGAGGCCCTTCATCCGGGCATGGCGGATCATCAGATCTTCTAGCGTGACGAAAAGCGCATGGCCCTGATGCAGCGCACCGGTCACGTTCGGCGGCGGGATGCTGATGACATAGGGATCGGCCCCCTCGTCGGCAACTTCCGGCTTAAACCAGCCGTTATCCCACCACCATTTGTACAGCCGCTCTTCGGTGGATTCAAAATCATAGGTCTTGGGCATTTCTTGCATATTGCCGCTCATTTCCCCTCGCTTATAAACTACGACCCTGTCACAACAAACAAAAAACCCCTTCGCCTGTAAGGACGAAAGGGGTGAGCTTCCGTGGTACCACCTTGCTTCCGATCATCTACCCTGACCGGCTCTCTATGCGCGATAACGGGCGCAACCCGAAACGCGCCTACTGGCTCTGCAGTTTTCAGCGCATTGGCTCCTGAGCGACCTTCGGCGGGGGGTCAGTGGGGGCTTTCAGCCTGTGGCCCGACCTTCTCTACCTGATACCTGCGGTTTAATCGAAACTTCCGCCGCCTACTCCTCTCAGTCATCGCCTGTTTGAGTATGGCTCTTGGGCAGAAGTCTATCATACTGCTCCGCGCAGTGTCAATAGAATCAGGACATAAACTCTCAAAATCCATTGACCTAGCTGCCACGATCTGCTATAATATTATAGAACAAGAGTTCCAAACACAAGAGCTGATCAGGAGCACAAAAGAAATGCGGATTGGTATGTTATGGTTCGATAACCACAGCCAGCGAGACCTCGAAACGAAGCTCCGCCGGGCAGTCATTTACTATGAAAACAAGTACGGCAGCCGCCCGACCATGTGCCACGTTCACCCGTCGATGCTCGTGGGACAGCAGTCAGAGATCGCCGGGGTAGCGATGGAACCTTCGAACCTGGTACTGCCTCATCATTTCTGGCTGGGGCAGGGCGGGGATGTCAAGAAGCTCACAGCGGCTTAATCTTCTCCGATTTACACACTATCCGGAATGAACGAAATGAATTTACGGATAGGTTCTCTGCCTGACCATCTCAAACAGGAGAATGCTGGACGCCATCGCCACGTTCAGCGATTCCATCTGGCCGGGCATCGGGATGGTGACGTAAGCATGGGCAAGCTCGACTGCTTCCTGGCTGGCCCCATGCGCCTCGTCGCTGACGATCAACGCACAGGGCTGCGTCCAATCGACTTGATAACAGGATGACCCATTTTTTATATCGGCCAGAAAAATAGCCTTATCCGCCAGCCGGTTGGCGATCCCCTGCCAGCTCAACGCCTGCACCGGCAGCCGGAAATGAGCACCCATCGCGCTGCGAATGACTTTCGGGTTGGTCAGATCGACCGTACCGCTGGTGATCATCATCACAGGGACACCGGCTGAGGCCGCCGCCCGCATAATCGTTCCCATGTTGCCGGGGTTCGATACCCCGTCGATGATCAATGCAAACGAGTAATCTTCCGGGACTTCCAGTTGAGGTAGGGGCAGCGTGACCAGTATGCCCTGCGGGGTCTCGGTATCGCTCATCGCTTTCATGACCGGCTCGTCGACCGCCAGCAGCATCACCCGCCGGTCGCTCGCCGCGTCGAGAACGGCGCGGCCTTCCTCACTGGCTCCATACTCCTCGGTGTAAAACACTTCGGTAATTGGGACACCGGCTTCTACGGCATCGCGAACCAGGCGCGTCCCCTCGATCACAAAAAGCCCCGCCTTACGGCGGGCATTTCGCCGGGCCTGTAACCCTATAACTTTTTTGACACGTTCGTTGCTCAGGCTGGTAATCATTGATGTAGTGTAGCATAAAAGCACAAGCTATTCGACAACAATGATCTCCTTGATATCCTCAAAGGTGGCCGGGCCGATGCCGGAGACGTTCTGTATTTCTTCAATCGTGTTGAACGGACCGTATGCCTCCCGGTATGCAATGATCTTCTCCGCAGTAGCCGGGCCGATCCCTGGCAGCGTCTCAAGATCGGCTTGAGGTGCCGTGTTGATGTTGACCGGCCAGGGCGGGGTCGGCGTCGCGACGACACCCGGCTCCAGGGTTGGAACATCACCAATGCTGGGAACGTGTACATGAGTCCCGTCTTCAAGCGGCAGCGCCAGGTTGATCCGGTTGAGGTCGGCATCGGCGGTCACACCACCGGCAGCATCGATTGCATCACGCGCGATAGTCCCCGCCGGGAGCGAATAGACATTCGCCTGAGCAACCGCACCGCTGACATAAACCTGGATAGGCCCTGGGGTTTCGGTTGGAACGGGCATTGCCGTCGGCCGCGGCGCTTCGATGGTTATCGGCGCTGCGGGCTGCCAGCGGATGAGCATCATCGCCAGCCCACCAACCAGAAGAATCCCAATTACCGAAAGTACAAGCGTACGATGGTTTTCCAGCCATTGATTCACAGACTCGCCCCTCCGCTCCCAAAGGATTTTGACAATATATCATGCTGAACGGGAAATGTAAAAAGCGCCCGGTATTTCACGGGCGCTCAATCAATATCACAGAGGGGACTGTGTATCAGCCTCGTTCTTCCAGGGGCAGCCAGGGTTGATCTTCAGGGCCAACGTATTCCGCACGCGGGCGGATCAGCCGGTTGTTTTCCCACTGCTCCATGATATGGGCGGTCCAGCCAATAACACGGGACATAGCAAACAGCGGCGTGAACTGATCGTCAGGAATGCCGAGTTCATAGAGAACAATCGCCGAGAAATAATCAACGTTGGGGTACAGGTTACGCTCGATAAAGTATGGATGCTCGCGTGTTTTCTGCTCAAGCCGTTCGGCAATATCGAACCACTTACTGCCACCATTCGTTAGAGACAAAGCTTTTGCGTCTTCACGGAGAACAGTAGCACGCGGATCCATCGTCTTGTAAACTCGGTGCCCGATCCCCGCAATACGGCGCTTGTTAGCTATCGCTCCTTCGAACCAAGCATCCACGTTTTCAGGGCTGCCAATCTCGCGGAACGTTTCCATCGCCTTCTGATTCGCACCGCCATGCGCGGGGCCTTTGAGTGTACCAATCGCAGTCGTCACCGCCGAATACATATCCGACAATGTGCTGGTGGTTACACGAGATGAAAACGTAGAGGCATTCATCCCATGATCGGCCAGCAGCACAAGATAGGATTCCAGAGCTTTGACTGCCGTCTCATCAGGCTCAGCGCCATTGATCATAAATAAGAAATTCTCGGTATGATCGAGTGTTTTCTGCGGGAACAGGATCGGCTTATCGATGCGAATGCGTTCCCAGGTTGCTATAATCGTCGGAATGACCGCCGTCAATCGATGAGCCTTCTTCAGGTTCGCTTCGGGGCCGTTATCATCTGCATCGGGATCGAAAGCACTCAACGCCGAAACAGCGGTTCGCAGCACGGCCATTGGATGCGCCGTCCTGGGCAGCACTTTCATAAGCTCGATAATTTCCGGTCGTAATTGACGATCTAATCGCAGAGAGGCCTTCAAACCATCAAGCTCAGATTGATTCGGCAGTTTGTTATACCACAGAAGGTAGGCGACTTCTTCAAAAGACGCCTTCGGTGCTAAGTCAAAGACATTGTAGCCATGATACTGGAGCTTGCCGATAAGACCATCGACTTTACTTTTCTGCGTCCTGGCAATAATGATGCCTTCTAGACCGGTATCGGCACTCGCTGTTTCTGGTTTGCTGCTCATGTACGTTTCCCCCTCTGGTCATATTGTGATGATTGACAGTTAGATATGCGTGGTCACCCCCACCGGCAAAAGCCGGGGGCGGCGACTGGGCCTCCTATTGAGTTGGATGTGAAGTACCTGATTAGTTTGCGAACACGGGTTGAGAGAGTATAGCCAACAGGTCCATAATTGGTCAAAAAACAGTTAGGCACCTACATTTTACGTGGTAGAATGCGTAATGTTATGACAAATGAAGACAGCACAGCAGTGATTTATCAAACCGAATCTCCTGAGGAAACCGAGTATTTAGGCGAACAAATTGGTGCCCTGCTTGGTGCGAGAGATATCGTCTGTCTGGCCGGGAATCTCGGTGCGGGGAAAACCTGCCTGGTACGGGGGATGGCCCGCGGGTGGGGTGCATCCGGACAGGCCACCAGTCCAACATTCACATTGATCAATGAATACCGGCGAACTGATGATAACAAGCGGTTTTATCATATGGATAGTTATCGCCTGTCCGGGACAGCAGATGCCCTATCGACTGGACTGGACGACATTCTGGATGCGCAGGAAATCCTGGTGATAGAGTGGCCAGAACATATATTGGACACTTTGCCCGCTGATCGATTGTGGATCGAAATCACCGACCAGGGAGGGGACAGCCGCAAACTGGCCTTTACCGCTGGCGGATCACGGGCGGCGGTGCTGCTTTCCAGACTTGGCGAAATCTTCCCCGTTGCTGCCCATGACTAATATCCTAAAGATGTCTTTTTGATCGTTTCGATAAACTCAGGTATAACTTCGCCGGTGTTTAAATCAACGTTCGGGCAGTTTACTGGTAGTTTTATGAAGTGGTGAGAATATTGGCCGATATTGTAGTCTATTTTATCCAGAGCAACCCGTTAATCCTGTTAGTGATTGGTGTCTCCCTGTTATTGGTACTGCTTACCCTGACAGTCGCACAACCGAACGATTCTTATACCCACCTGGCCGCCCAGCGGAACAGCCGCCGCCATATTGAGTGACGGTTTTTCTATGTCGCTGCAAGGTGCTGCGCGATCCGTTCGGCGGCGTGCCCATCGCCAAACGGCGAGACAGCATTAGCCATCGCTTCATAGGCCGCCGGATCGTGCAGCAGCGTTTCCGCCTCTTCGAGAATAACTCCACTATCTGTCCCCACCAACCGCGCAGTTCCTGCCTCCACCGCCTCCGGACGTTCTGTCGTTCGCCTCATAACAAGCACAGGTTTCCCCAGCGACGGGGCTTCTTCCTGCAAGCCCCCCGAATCAGTGATCACCAGTGAGGATCTGTTCATCAGATGGGCAAAATCGGGATAGGGCAGTGGATCGATCAGGTGTACCCGTTCGACATCCTTCAGAATTCGGTAGACGGGTTCCTGCACGTTTGGGTTAAGGTGAACCGGGTAAATCAGCCGGATATCGGGATTACGTTCGGCGATTTGGCGCAGCGCGTGGCAGATTTCTTCGAAATCGGGGCCGAAGCTCTCCCGCCGGTGCGCAGTGACCAGTATCAACCGCTCGCCGGGCCGATCAAGTGGCACGTCGATATCAAGCGTGTGAGGCTGTGCGACCGTCCACTTTAAGGCATCAATCACCGTATTTCCGGTAACGACAATTGATTCGGCAGAGACACCTTCCGCTAACAGCGCCTCGCGTGCGGTCTGCGTCGGCGCGAAGTGATAGCTCGTCATCACGCCGACCAGATGGCGGTTCACTTCTTCGGGGAAGGGGTTATACATATCATAGGTGCGCAACCCGGCCTCCACATGTCCCACCGGGATTCGCTGGTAAAACGATGCCATCGCCGATGCCATCGCCGTCGTCGTATCGCCCTGTACCAAAACGACATCCGGCTGCACCTGTTCGATGACTTTTGTAACGCCGGTTATTGCCCTGGCTGTCAGCCCGGCCAGCGTTTGATTGGGCTGCATCAGGTCGAGATCGTAATCCGGCTGGATGTGAAACCAATCCAACACCTGATCGAGCATTTCGCGGTGCTGGGCGGTCACACAGGTGATCGCTTCAAATTCAGGATTTTCACCCAGCACCCGCACCAGCGGGGCCATCTTGATCGCTTCGGGGCGGGTGCCAAATACCAATAGTACGCGACGCATTTTATTCCTTAGTGGACTTGTAACCTTCGGCAAAGGCGATCCGCTCGGCGAGTGGAGGGTGGCTGTGCAGCAAAACGACTTCCCACCGCTCCGGGTTGATCTCGCCCAGGTTTTGATTGGCAAGGCGAACCATCGCATCAGCAAATGACTGTGGTTTGCCGGTATGCTCCAGCGCGTATTGATCGGCCATACGCTCCCGCCAGCGGGAAAAGGCATTGCCAAGCGGCATGGCGATCAGGCTGATCACCCCCACCGTCAGTGCGAAGACCGGCATACCTGCCGGGTCGGCGATGCCGGTCAGATCGAAAGCCGCCGCTCCCCAACGCAACACCAGATGCACAGCCCACAGACTGATCAGCGTCAGCCCCGAGTTGATCACCAGAGACAGCGGCATATCTTTGTGAACGATGTGGGCAAATTCGTGGGCCAGCACCGTCTCGATCTCATCGTAAGTAAAGGATTCGAGGAGCGTGTCGCCCAATATGATCCGCCGCGTTGTGCCCAACCCGATCACGGCGGCGTTGGCGCTTTTGGTTCGCGTGCTCAGATCAAAGCGGTAGACACCGGTCACCTCGATGCCGGACTGTTCAGCCAGCACGGTCAGGCGGCTGGCCAGTTCGTCATCATCCAGCGGGATGAATTTATAGAAAAGCGGAGCGAACAGCACCGGGTTAAGCGCGGAAATGACGACGGTAAAAAAGAGCATCACGCCACCGGCATATAACCACCACAATTCAGGGGCGGCGCGGAGCAGCCAGTAGACAATCGACAGCAAAATGCCACCGAGAATGCCTGAGAGGGCCAGACTCTTGATCAGATCGACAATCCAGCCGCCGAGGGTCTGGTTGCTCTGCTCGAACCGGTGGGGGAGGACATAACCGCTGAAAAAAGAGAGTGGCAGATCGAGCAGCGAATAGGGTAAGCCAAGCGCCAGCGCGAAAATCAGCACGTTCAAAAACGGGCTGGCGATCCGGGACAGGATCGCAGCTCGCAGAGACGTGTGCCACCCGGCAGCGATCACCACGATCAGATATAAAGCACCGATCACCAGATCGACCAGCATCAGGCGGCGTTGAATGCGAGAATATTCTCTGGCTTTTTGTTGGCGTTCGTCATCGATCTGTACAGTGGGTTCTTGCATATCGTCAAGTCACTTTACCTGTTAGCGGGTCGCAGGCGATTGTAGCCCAACGCCGAGTGTGGTACAACCCACGTATCATCAGCACAGACCAGCGAATGGTGGAGGCTTTATGTACGTCGATGCCGTGACGACTGCAGCGGTTGCAAGCGCGTTAAACGAAACGATCATTGATGGGCGTGTTCAGGCTGTCATTGCAGTCGACGATCAATCGGTTGGCCTGGAAGTCTATGCCCGGCAGCAGCGCCATTATCTCCTGCTGTCGATCCATCCCAAAGAAGCGCGCTGCCAGTTAGTGGGAGGCAAGCTCAGGCGCGGCGCAGCGCGCCCGTCGCCGCTCGTTTTGCTGATGAAGAAATATATCGAAGGCTCGCGGTTGATGTCAATCCACCAGCCTGCCTGGGAACGCCTGCTGCAGTTCGAGTTTTCTGGCGACGAGGGCAACACGCGCCTGATCGCAGAGACGATGGACAAGCGCAGCAACCTGATCCTGACCGTCGATGGGCATATCCTCGAATGTATGAAACGCATTGGGGCCGATCAGAACCGCTACCGGCAGATACTGCCCGGAAAACCCTACATTCCGCCGCCGCCCCAGAGCAAAGCCCTGCCCGCCGAAGTTGGTCTGGGGCAGATCAAGTCGTATCTAGAGCAAGACCCCGATCAACCGACCTGGCGTTTGCTGGTTCAATACATATCGGGGATCAGCCCGCTGCTGGCGAAGGAGATCATCTTCCGGGCCTGCGGTGATGCCGAAGCCCTGGCCTTCGACGTGGCGGCGCGAATTGTTCATGAGGCGTTCTCGAAACTCATCGGCGAAGTGCTGGAAGAACGCTACTTCCCCTGTGTCGCCCTGGCACCGGATCGCCCCGGCTACCTGGCTTTTGCCGCCTACCAGTTGAATCACCTGGGGTGGAAACCAGTCGACAGCATTTTTAAGGCGATGACTCTGTACTTCGGCGCACCGGTCGGGCAGGATGCATATACGGCGGGGAAGCAGCCGATCCAGGATCAGATCGACGAGGCGCTGACCCGTGTGCATCACAAACTCGACTCGCTCGAACGCGAATCAAGCAGCGATGAGGAAATTGAACGGCTGCGCCAGCATGCCGAATTGATCCTTGCCTACGGGCCGACCTTCAAGCCGGGACAGACCTCTTTTCAGGCCCAGTACGATCCTGATGGACCGATGCTCGACATCCCCCTCGACCCTGCTTTGACGCATGTCGAGAACGCCCAGAAGCTGTTCGAGCGCTACGACAAAGCCAAGCGAGCGGTCAAAGGTGTCCCCCGGTTTATCGCGGAAACCCGGCACGAGATCGCTTACCTCAATCAACTAGCCGCCGATCTCCAGATGGCGGAAAGCTGGCCGGATATCGATATTGTCCGCGAGGCATTGCAGGAAGCCGGGTACTGGCGGGGGGCAAAAACACGCGGCCCACGTGGAGGCAAGCCGGGCATCCGACGTTTCACCGAGGGGGACGGCTTCGTGATTCTGGTGGGCCGCAACGCCGATCAAAACCACACGCTGGTCACCGAGCGATCCGCCAGCCGCGATCTGTGGCTCCATGCGCGGGGGATTCCTGGAAGCCATGTGATCGTCAAAAACGATGGCCGTCCGATCCCTGAGGAGGTCATCCAGCGGGCGGCAGAGCTTGCCGCGTATTACTCGGCGGGGAGAGACGATTCGGCGGTCGAGGTGGATGTCACTGAGCGGCGCTACGTGAGGCCGATCAAAGGGGGCAGGCCGGGAATGGTCAACTACAAGAACGAACGAACCCTGCGGATCGCCCCCCAGGATTGAGGATTTATCCGCGAGTTGGCGGCCCTCTTGGCCGATTTCGTCACCACCCCCTTCGACGGGTCTTCGACCCGCCACTTCCCCCTTTCAGGGGGCAGCTATGGGCTGGGCTGGTGTGACTTGATGTAGAGACTTTCGATCCGGGGGACGATCACCGGCCAGTCATAGTGCTGTCTGGCATATACGGCGGCCTTTTCTCCCAGTGACCGGCAGCGTTCCGAATCGCCGAGCAGCCCGATCACCGCATTGGCGAATGACTGAGGATCGTCAGCCAGCAGCATGAAGTCGGACTCCTCCCCGGCGACGCCCTCTGCCCCAAGCCGGGTGCTGACTATTGCCCGCCGCATCGCCATCGCTTCGAGCAATTTCAAGCGGGTGCCGCTGCCCATCCGCATTGGGATCACGAACACATCGGCGGCCCGGACATACGGCTGAACGGAGTCGACCCAGCCGGTCAGCGTGATGTCGGAGCGCCCGCGCAGTTGATCAAGGCGGGTGTGAGGTTTCTGTCCAACGACGGTGAAGTGCGCATCGGGGATCGCTTTCCGAATCAGCGGGAGGACACTGTCGGCAAACCACAATACCGCGTCGACGTTGGGTCGATAATCCATCTTCCCCGTGAAGACCAGCGCCGGATGTTCGATGGCGGCGACATCCCCATCACCTGTTTCATAACCGGCAGCGTCGATAGCATTCGGGACCACCGTTACCGGCGTCCTTGACTCAAGCGCAGTCAGCAGACGCCCATCAGCCTCAGAGACCGCGATCACATGGTCGGACATCTGGCAGACCTGCCGCTCGAAGCGTTCCAGGCGGCGAGCCTGGATCACCGAATAAAGTGCCATCGGCAGCCTGTGAATGATCTGCAAATCCTGCCGGGCGATCCGGCGCTGAAGATCGTATTCGGCGTTGAATGCATCGTAGACCAGGATCGTGCCGGGGAAGTTCTCCCGGACCTGATCGTGGATTTGATTGAGATAGCCCGCCACCTCAATTCCTTCGAAATGAATGCCGTCAAAAGGCCGATCGCCGAGCAGCATAAGAAGGGCCTCCAGAAACGCCGGAGACCACAGGCGGCGCTCCATATCGACGCGACCGGTGAGGAGGTCACGCAGGCGCTCCGGCGATGTTCTGGAGGGCGCAGGGACGGTGACAACCCGATCGCAGAGGTCGGCTAGCGGCGTGGACTGCCAATCGGGTTGGCCTTCTTCGATCAGCGAGAGCAGCGTAATTCGATGACCGCGTTCCGCCAACCCTTTGATCAGCCCCAGTGTGCGGATCGCACCGCCCTGGTGCGGCGGGTAGGGAAGCTGCGCGGTCACAAAGAGGAGACGGCTCATACTATCCCACCAGCACTTTTTCATAGACGGCGAGCGTCTCCTCGGCGGCCTTTCGCCAGGAGAATTTCGCCGCCTGCTTGATCCCCCGCCGGGTCAGTTCGGCGGCTACCTGTGTATTGGAAAGAACGTGCAGCAATCCTTCGGCGATGCTTTCTGGCTGGTCGGGGTTGACCAGAATCCCGGCTTCGCCGACCACCTCCGGCAGCGATGACCGTTCGGAGACGACCACCGGCGCGCCGCAGGCCATCGCTTCCAGAGCGGTCAGCCCAAAGCCTTCGTAATGGGAAGGCAGGCAGAAGACATCGGCGCCACTGTAGATCGCCGGGAGATCGTCGTAAGATGCATCTTCCAGCCAGATAACAGAATCGCCCAGCTTGAGATCGGTATAAAGGGTGTAGAACTCGCCATATAACCAGCCCCGCCGACCGCACAGCACCAGCGGCGGCACATCGGGCAAATCCTGCCGTAATTGATCATAGGCCAGCAGCAGCCCGTTTATATTCTTTCGCGGCTCGATGGTGCTCACGAACAGGATGTAACTGTCGGGTAGGTTGTATCGTTCGAGCGTTTTAGCGATCTTGTCGTTCCTGACCATGCGAAAACGATCGCTCGCCGCTTCCGGGATCACCGTAATCTTTTCGGCAGACACATCGAGCAGTTTGAGGATATCGGCCCGCGTTGCCTCAGAAACGGTGATGATATGATCGGCCCGTTCGACAGCATCCTGAATCTGGCCGTTGTAGTAACGGCGGCTGTCACCGGTCATGAATTCAGGGTAGTGAAGAAAGGCCAGGTCGTGGATGGTGATCACCGAGCGGTAGCGCCCGCTGCGCGGGGGAATATAGTCCGGGCTGTGGAGCAGATCGAGGCGAAGGCGGGCAATCTCGGCAGCCAGAGCGTACCGTTCATAGCGGTTGTGAGCAGGTGTCCAGCATTTCACACGGCGCTGCCATTTTCCATGAGTCAGGTCACGATGATCTTTGCGACTCTGCAGAATGAACAGGCGATGGCCAGATGCGATAGCGGCAAATTCGTGGATCAGGTGTTGTATGTACTGGGCTATACCACCCTGAGTATAGTAGGTTAAACGGGCGTCGATCCCGATGCGGCTCATAGTCGCTCCTTTGACGTCATGCCCGGTCAGTATACCGTCGAGTATCTCAAATGGTAAAGAGGGCAGGCTATCGCCCGAAAAACGTCAACCACACGCAGGGTTGAGGAGATAGTCAAACAAAGTTTTTTGCGGTAGACTCCGCCCGCGTTTATAGGGAATAGGCGCAGTGTGAAAACCTACAGTCCAACCCGGTTTTCACCGGCTGCACAGGCTGCGAGTAAAGCCACCTGCCGGAATCTGGCTCCTGTCCTTTCTTTTATTTGATGAATCCCCCACCATTGTGATGGGGACAGTAATAAGCATTGGTGAAACTTACCCGAATGACGAGGATTTAGTAATGAGAAACATTGCTGTAGTCGGTGTCGGTTATGTTGGATTGGTGACCGGCACATGCTTCGCCGATTTAGGAAACAAGGTCGTTGCGCTGGATATCAGCGAAGAAAAGATCGAAAAGCTCCAGCAGGGCATCATGCCCATCTACGAACCGGGGCTGGCAGAAGTCGTCAAGCGGAATGTCGAAGCCGGACGTCTGACCTTCACGACCAATTATACTGAAACCTTGAAGGACGCTGAGTTTGTATTCATCTGCGTCGGCACACCTTCCGGTGTCGATGGCGAGGCCGATCTCCAGTATGTTCGCCAGGCAGCCGAAACAATCGCCCAGGAGATGGATCACGAGCTGATTATCATCAACAAGTCGACGGTTCCGGTTGGTACCGGCGACTGGGTTGCCGAGATCATCCATGACGCGCAGCCTAAGCCGATCCCCTTCTCGGTGGTCTCCTGCCCGGAATTCCTGCGCGAAGGTTCCGCCCTGCAAGACTTCATGAACCCGGATCGAACCGTTCTCGGTTCGCTGAATGTCGAAGCGGCGGACAAAGTCGCGCAACTTCACCTGCCGCTCCGCGCCCCGATCATCGTCACCGATCTGCGCACCGCCGAAATGATCAAATATGCATCGAACGCTTTCCTGGCGACGAAAATCTCGTTCATCAACGAGATCGCCAATATCTGCGAAGCGCTGGGTGCTGACGTGAAGGAAGTAGCAATCGGCATGGGCGTTGACAAGCGCATCGGCCCGCGCTTCCTCGATGCTGGCGTTGGTTTTGGCGGTTCGTGCTTTCCCAAAGACGTGTTGGCGCTGAAGCACATGGCAACCGTGCAGGGCAAACACCCGCAGCTTCTCGAAGCCGTGATGGATATCAACTACTACCAGCGCAAGCAGGTGGTGCTCAAAATCCGCGAATTACTGGGCGAAGACCTCTCAGGAAAGACCATCGGCCTGCTGGGGCTGGCCTTCAAACCCAACACCGACGACATGCGTGATGCCCCCTCGATCGTCGTCACCGAACTCCTAATCGAAGCAGGTGCGAAAGTCAAGGGGTACGATCCCGTATCGATGGATGTCGCCCGCCGGGTCATCCGTGGCATAACGTTCTGCAAAGACCCCTACGAGGTCGCCCAGGACGCCGACGTGCTGGTGATCATGACCGAGTGGAATGAGTTCAAGCAGCTCGATATGATCAGGGTCAACAAGTTGATGAATCAGCCGATCATCATCGACGGACGGAACATCTACGATCCTGAAATTATGACTGAACAGGGCTTTATGTATCGTGGCTTTGGGCGTGGTTATAATGGTAGAACATTAGACGACTGATCACTGCGCCTGAAACACGATCCGATTGGAGAAACAAACCAGGTGGATCAGGACGGGGTAATCAAGACAACGTTAGACAACGGGCTGAAGGTGTTGATCAACGAGGCGCACCATGCGCCCGTTGCTTCGTTTTGGGTATGGTATCGAGTTGGCAGCCGCAACGAAGTGCCCGGAATTACCGGAATCTCGCACTGGGTCGAGCATATGCAGTTCAAGGGAACTGAAAAGTACCCCGGCGACGAAGTCGACCGGCTGATCTCCCGCGTGGGCGGCCATTGGAACGCGATGACCTTCTACGATTGGACGGCCTACTACGAGGTCATGCCCGCCAACCAGATCGATCTGGGCCTCGACCTCGAAGCAGATCGCATGGTCAACGGCCTTTACGACCCCGAAGAAGTCGAATCGGAGCGGACGGTGATCCTCTCCGAGCGCAGCGGCTCGGAAAACTCCCCGGTCTGGCTGCTCTACGAGGAGATGCTCAGCGCGGCGTTTCGCGTCCACCCGTACCGGGTGCCGGTGATCGGGGAGCGGATCGACCTGCAAACGATAACCCGCGACGATCTCTACAACCACTACCGCCGCTACTATGTCCCTAACAATGCGACGGCAGTTATGGTCGGCGACATCAATGCAGAAGAAGCGCTGGAAAAGATCGAGCGGTTGTTTGGCGGCATCCCTGCCGGTGATCCCATTCCAGAAGTCAACCGCCCGGAGCCGCCCCAGTTTGGGGAACGCCGGGTCACATTGAACCGGGAAGGGCAAACGGCCTTTGTTAGTGTATCGTACAGGGCATACGAAACTGCCCACCCCGATTTCTTCGCCCTGACCATTGTCGACAGCATCCTGGCCGGGGCCAGCAGCCTCAACTTCATGAGCACCTCCGACACATCGAACAAAACGTCGCGGCTGTACCGGGGTCTGGTCGAAACGGAGCTGGCTGCCGGGGTCGGCGGTGGACTGATCGCCACCATCGACCCGTATCTGTATTCGATCACGGCGACGGTGCGCGACGGGCGCACCTGCGAGGAAGTCGAAGAGGCGCTCGATAATGAATTAGAGCGCATGGCATCAGGTGATATCAGCTTACAGGAGTTCGAGAAGGCCCGGAAGCAGGCCAAGGCGCTGTTCGCCTACGACAGCGAGAGTGTTTCCAGCCAGGGGTTCTGGCTTGGATTTGCCGAAACGCTGACCGGAAGTTACGACTGGTTCAACGATTATCTCGACCGGCTGATGGCCGTCACGCTCGATGATGTACGCCGGGTCGCTGCCGAGGTGTTCCATCCACACCGGCGGACGGTCGGCTGGTATTTGCCAACCGGCCACGGCGATCAGGGAGAACTGTAAGATGACACCACCTTCGAACAACAGCGCCTTACCAGGGCCGGATGATATCCTTCGCAGGGAACTCAACAACGGGATTACGGTGCTGGCCCGTGAAAACTTTTCCAGTCCCGCGGTGGTGGTCAGCGGGCTGCTGCGAGCCGGATCGCTGCTCGAGCCTCCCGAAAAGGCCGGGCTTGCCAGCTTCCACAGTTCGCTGATGATGCGCGGCACGGAGCAGCATCGCTTCGACGAATTATACGAAGAGATCGAGGGTATTGGAGCCAGCCTGTCGTTTGGCAGCGGTGGGCACACCTATCGCTTCAGCAGCAAAAGCCTGGCCGAAGACCTGCCGCAGATGCTCAATCTTACCGCCGAAGTGATCTGCCAGCCGACCTTTCCCGAAGAACATGTTGAACGGGTACGCGGGCAGATCATGACCTCGCTGCAAATGCGTGCTCACAATACACGCAGCATGGCCGCGCTCAAATTCATCGAACTGGCCTACCCGGATGGACATCCTTACGGGCGCAGCGTCAACGGTTATCTCGACACCATCCCGGCAATCACCCGCGATGATATTGTCAGCTTTCATAAAAACCTCGGGCCTCACAAGGCCGTCATTGTCGTCGTCGGGGCGGTAAAAGCAGAAGAAGCTGTCCGCCTCGTGAAAGACGCCCTCGGCCAGTGGGAGAATCCGCAGCAGCCGGACATCTTATCAGCGCCGGATGCCCTGCGTCTTACGACCCCCCGCCGCGAACACGTCTTGATCCCCGGTAAAACCCAGTCAGACCTTGTCCTGGGATTCCCCGGCCCGGCCCGTGCCAATCCTGATTTCCACGCAGCGCGGTTGGCAAACAGCATCCTGGGCGAGTTCGGGATGTATGGCCGCCTGGGTGACGCTGTCCGCAAGGCGCAGGGATTGGCCTATTATTCCTACAGCCGGATGACCGGTGGCTTTGGTCCCGGCCCCTGGCGGGTGATCGCCGGGGTTGCGCCGGAGAAGGTCGAACAGGCAGTGGAGACGATCCGCGAGGAAATCCGCCGCATTGTCGATGAACCTGTCAGCGATGAGGAACTGGCCGAGAACAGGGCTTATTTCAAGGGCCAACTGGTGTTGAGTCTGGAAACCAACGAGGGTGTCGCCGAGAGCATCAAGTTGATGGAGATGCACGACCTGGGCCTCGATTACCTGTGCCGGTATGCCGCCATGATCGATGCGATCACAATCGAGCAGATTCAAAAAGCCGCCGCCAACTACCTCGATCCAGATGCCTACGCGCTGGCCGTCGCCGGGCCTGATTAATCGCCAGGAGAAAACGACTTGCTCCGAACAGGCGTTGATATCATAGAGGTAAGCCGGATACAGCAGGCCGTCGAGCGTCACGGCGAGCGGTTCTTCGAACGCATCTACACCGCCAACGAACGCACCCACTGTGGCGAACGCTATCCCTCGCTGGCGGCCCGATTCGCTGCCAAAGAAGCAGTCGCCAAAGCGCTGGGCACAGGGATCGGCTATGTGGCATTTCGCGAGATCGAGATCGTCAACGATCCACAGGGCCGCCCCGACGTGGTGCTTCACGGCTCGGCGGCTGAACTGGCACAATCACTTGGGCTGGCAGCCTGGGCGGTCAGTCTCTCACATACTACTGATTATGCAGTTGCGTCCGTTGTGGCAATGGATTAACATCTCATCACACAGTCGGGAGGGGCAATGAGTTCTTGGGATATTGTCTGGATGATCGGGGTTTCGATGCTCATGCTGCTGGCTGGCTGTGCCGCTCCATCGCCCGGAACACCAGCCGGTGAGCCGACCGCAGCCACCATCGCCGAAGCGCCGCTCCCGCCGACACCTCTTCCAACCTTTACACCTCTGCCCATCGTCGAACCAACGGCCACGCCCAGCCCGCCCGCCAAACTGACCGTCGAAGAACTCAGCCAGCAGCTCGATCCGCTCGGCGGTGGCAACTCGTGCCCACTTCCCTGCTACGGCGGGCTGATGGTCGGGCAGGCCAACCTGAATGACGCCCTCGAATTTTATTCAAAACTGGGAATCGGCACATCTGATCTCATGCCCGGCGACTACGACGACGTTCGCTCAGGGACAGGTCATCTCCATGCCTGGCTGAACAAAGCTAGCGACCAGGCGGAGGCACAGGCAGCGGGCTACGCGCCGCCGCTGGTTGACATCGTTCTCCAGGATGGACTGGTACACCAGCTTTACATCGGGTGGTCACAGCTTCCGGATATACTTGACGCGGCACGCATCGTCGGGGCACTTGGCGAGCCAGATGTGCTCGAAGGGGCCGTCATTCAAGACGAGGAAGTATCGACTTACATGCTCCGGCTGATCTACACCACCCATCAGGCTGATCTTGTATATTATGGTTCGCCGGTAACCGGTGCAGGCTTTCCCCAGATTTGCGTCAACCCGGACACCGTTCAGCAGGTTTTATTTGGCGTCTGGGAACTGGAAACCGGCCCAATAGAGGGATTTGCCCTCAGCGATCATTTGCGGCCCGCCGAAGAGTCGCTGGGTGCATCGAAAAGCGATGTCACCGCCCGGCTTGGAACCGGGCAGTGCCTGGACATTCCAGCAACCCCTTAAAGCTAGACTTCGTTGATAAACGTAAAGATCATCGGGCGGCGCTTGAGTTCCGAATAGAAATACTTACCAAGCTGTTTCTCGATCTTTCGCCGGATAGTGCGCTGCGATGTGTCACCATCGCTGGTCAGGACGTCGATGATTACATCCTGAGCGCCATCCATCAACCCCTGGGCTTCGCGCAAATATACGAATCCGCGTGAGATGAATTCCGGCTCGCCGATGATCTGGCGGGTGTCCCGGTCGAGCGTCAGGTTGGCGATGACGAAGCCATCGCGCCCCAGCAGTTCCCGGTCACGCAGCACAATCGGCCCGATATCCCCGACACCCGTGCCATCGACAAAAACGTACCCGCCGGGTATCCGCTCACCAACTTCCATCGAGTCTGCGGTGAATGTCAGCATGGTGCCGTTTTCGACCACAGCGATATTCTCCGGCGGAATGCCCAGGTCAACCGCCATCTTCCGGTGCTGGTGAAGGTGCCGAAGCTCCCCGTGTACGGGGACCATGAACTTTGGCCGTATCATGTTGATCATCAGCTTCATTTCTTCCTGAGCAGCATGCCCGGAGACATGCACCGGGGCAATAGGATCGTAGATCACCTCGGCCCCGCGCTGGATCAGCTTATTGATGGTACGATAGACCATTTCTTCATTGCCCGGAATGGGGTGGGAAGAGAGGATGATCGTGTCGTCCTCTTCGACTTCAATATCATTGTGCTGTCCGGTCGATAAACGCCCCAGCCCGGCTAACGGTTCCCCTTGAGCGCCGGTGGTCATGATGACAACCTTGTGATTCGGTAGGTTGTTCGCCGCGCCAATTTCGACCACCTGAGAGGAGGGGATATCAAGATAGCCGAGAGAACGTGCTAATTTCACGTTTTCAACCATGCTGTACCCCTGGACGGCGATCTTTCTCCCGTGCCGCTGGGCAGCATTTGCTACCTGCTGAACACGCGAGATGAGCGAAGCAAACGTCGCAACGATGATCCGCCCTGGAGCTTTCACAAAGATATCGTCAAGTGCCTCGTCGATCACCGACTCGGAGGTCGTCCAACCTGGGACATCAGCATTGGTACTGTCGGCAAACAACGCCAGAACGCCGCGCTGCGAGAAATCTGTCAGCTTACCGAAATCGGTCGGCCAGTTATCGACCGGGGTATGGTCGATCTTGTAGTCGGAAGTATGGACAACCAGCCCAACCGGGGTCGTGATCCCCAGCCCGACACTGTCCGGAATGCTGTGACAAACATGGAAAAACTCGACCAGGAACGGCCCCATTTTGATCCTGTCGCCTGCCTGGATGGTAACCAGGGTTACCTGATCGAGAAGGTGGGCATTGTCGAGCTTGACTTCCAGCAGGCCGCGCGTCATGGCGGTTGCATAGACCGGCGCATGTACATGCTCCATCACATGAGCAATCGCGCCGGTATGATCTTCATGTCCATGCGTGATGATAACCCCTCTGATGGTATCGAGTCGATCCATGATGTAGGCGAAATCGGGAATGATCAGGTCAATACCGAGCATGTCGTTATCAGGGAACATAATGCCGGTATCAATGATGATCGAATCATGTGACGTTCTGGTCACATATTCCATGATCATCATGTTTTTCCCAATTTCCCCCAGGCCCCCCAGGGGAACTACTCGTAAAAACTCGTCAGGTGGTTTTTTTTCACTGTATTCGTTCTTTTTCGTCTTACCTTTCGACACTACTATTTTTTCCTCTTAAATCTACTATCGTACTGTTAAAAAAAGGGCTTGAGAGGTTCCATCTCAAGCCCTAAAGTTTCTAATTGAGTTTGTCTGGTTTTGTAATTGTGTTAATCTGCAACAGATTATTTCCAGCTAAAAATCTCAGATAGCATTCAGGCTAACGCAATGGTTACCAACACTCTCGTTTATTGCCCATAAGTTTAGCACATTGTATGGATAAAAAACAACGCACCCAGAAATGTGGGGTGCATTTCACTTCAGTGCGGAAATGCGATAGGCTAAGGCATCCTGAAGCAGAAAGTGATGCCAGATGCCAAACAAACGGGAAGA
>JAFGOY010000026.1 GCA_016926255.1 Anaerolineae bacterium
GCCCGTACCAACGAAGGCATTGCTTTGAAGGTCCTGGCTTCTCTCACCGCTCTGGCACTAACCAACGTTAACTAGCAATCAAGGTACTCTTGATAGTTAACGTGGTTACGATTAATAATCCTTTATTATTAATACCGCGTTATGCCCACCAAAGCCAAATGCATTGCTGATGGTTGTTGAGATCGAGGTTTCTCGTGCCTCGTTTGGAACATAATCCAGGTCACATTCCGGGTCGGGCGACGAGTAATTGATTGTCGGTGGTGCGATATTGTTTTTGATCGCCTGTAGACAGAATATCGCTTCCAATGCACCGGTAGCGCCCAGTATATGTCCGGTCATGCTTTTCGTCGAACTGACCGGCATTTGATAGGCATGATCCCCAAAGACCCTCTTGATCGCCCTTGTTTCGGCAGCATCGTTGAGTTGCGTCCCTGTTCCATGCGCGTTGACGTAGTCGATCTCAGTCGGGTCGATCCGTGCATCTTCCAGCGCCAGTTGGATCGCCATGCCGCTCCCCGCCCCATCTTCGCACGGGGCAGTGATATGGTTGGCGTCGGCAGTTGCCCCATATCCGGCGATCTCTCCGTAGATTTCTGCTCCCCGCGCTTTGGCATGTTCTTCGGTTTCCAGTACCAGAATCCCCGCCCCTTCACCCATGACCAACCCGTCCCGGTCGGCGCTGAACGGCGACGGCGTGTGGTCTTCGCGGTGTGAGTAAGTGCCGATCCGGTCGAACGAGCAGATGCCATATTCGTTGATCCCCGCCTCAGTGCCCCCGGCGACAATTGCATCGGAGACGCCAGCGCGCAGCTGCCGCATGGCAATCCCGATTCCGTCATTGGCTGATGCGCACGCTGAGGTCACGCAGAACGATGGACCGGTCATTCCGTATCGAATGCTCACCAGTGCTGCCGAGCCGTTGGTCATGATGCGCGGTATGCCAAATGGCGACATCCGGCGCGGCCCCTGTTGTTTTAGCACAACTGCCTGGTCGTACAGCGTATCCAGCCCCCCGACCCCGCTGCTGATCACCACCCCGATCCTTTGCCGATTCCCCTCGGTGATTTCCAGCCCGCTGTGTTCCATCGCTTCGGTGGCTGCTGCCAGTGCCAGCAGTTGGTGCCGGTCATAACGGCGTGCCTCGCGGTGTTCTACGTAGGCGGTTGGGTCGAAATCTTTCACTTCTGCGGCGTACTGTACCGGGCAGTTTGACGTATCGAACAGCGTGATCGGTCCAACGCCCGATTTGCTCCTGATCAGGTTTTCCCAGCTCTGTTTGGCTGTTTTCCCCAGTGGCGACATCGTGCCATAGCCGGTGACGACAACGCGTTTGTGGTTTGGATTCTCCATTAGCTTCCTCGATGAATAGATTTAATACACGTATTCTTTTTGTCAAACACCAATACCGGTGGTTGGGTTGTGCAAATCGTTGTTGTCGGCGTTGAAGTCCCCTCGCCCTGATTTTGCAAAAGTCCTAAAATAACTCCGCATTTTCCGGCAGTCTCCCTGTATGGTGTTGGTATCTGATTCCCAGGCCAGGGCTTGTTGATTGTGGCTCATCTAATGCACCGCTCATTCCTTTCTTTGCCCCCTCTCAGGGGGAAATGTCCCGGAGGGACAAAGGGGGTGGTACGACAGGGTGTCGATAACTTTGTCTTTCGCTCCGGCTTCTTTCATCAACACGGAAGCGGGAGACCGCCCATTTTCCAATCAGGATGTTAAGTCCTCTCGCCCTGAGGGAGAGAGGATTTAGGGGTGAGGGCTTTGCCGTCCCGCTTTTATAACCTCTGCGTTGCCGGATTGGTTATGCTATAATCCAGCAACAGTGCCGAAAAACCGTGTGCGTCTTTTTTGTGTTAACTGGATCGTTTTAGTTTATTGGATTATTCAGCAGGTGCTATGCTCCGCGAATCGTTGAGTAGAACCCGTCAGGCGTTTATTGGGAAGTTGACTGCCGTTTTTGGTGCCTCAGAACTGACTGATGATACCTGGGATGAAGTCGAGGCGCTGTTGATTCAGGCCGATCTCGGCGTCGAGACTGCCCTTGAAGTCACTCAGACTCTGCGCCGCAAAGTTTCCAGTGAGGGCTTGACCACCCGTGTGCAGTTGAAGACCGCTCTTAAAGAAACGCTTCTCGAAATGCTCCCCGAACCCTCCCCACTGGCACTCGATGAACCCCGCCAGTTGTCCGTAGTGCTGGTGGTTGGAACAAATGGGTCGGGCAAGACGACGACCATTGCCAAACTTGCCAGGCGTTTTGCCGACCAGGGCAGGCGTCCGATCCTCGCTGCCGCCGACACCTTTCGTGCGGCGGCGATTGATCAGTTGAAGGTCTGGGGAGAGCGGGTCAATGTGCCCGTGATCGCTGCGCAGCCGGGAGCCGATCCCGGTGCAGTGACCTACGACGCGATCCGTGCGGCGCGTGCTCGTGGCTACGACCTGTTGTTCGTCGATACTGCCGGGCGGCTCCATACCAAGTACAATCTGATGGAAGAATTAAAAAAGGTGCATCACGTGGCGGCTAAAAATGTCCACGAGGCGCCGCATGAAGTCTGGCTTGTTCTCGATGGTATCACCGGGCAGAACGCTTTGCAGCAGGCGAAGCACTTCAAAGCCGATGTCGGCGTCACCGGTGTGATCGTTACCAAGTTGGACAGTTCCGCGCGTGGTGGGATGATCTTTTCGATCACGCGTGATCTTGATCTGCCAGTTCGCTATATTGGCATTGGCGAAGGGCTTGACGATTTGATCCCGTTTAGTGCCCCGGATTTCGTTGCTGCCTTGCTTGATTAGAACCATGCAAAGCTGGTTTTGGACTTTATGTCTTGTCTGTTGTTGTAATCTGATTGGTGTTTTAAAAAAGGTCGGAGCCAGGGCGATCCTTTATGATAAAAAGTTATCGGTCGTCCGGATTAGACACTTGAACACAAATGAGGGAGTTGTCGTCGGATGGAAGAACTGATTGGACGGTTGAAAGAGATTCAGGAACGTATCAATGGCCTGCTGGAGCGTCTTTGACGTTGCTGGGAAACGACAGGCTTTATTAGAAATTGACGAAAAGGCATCTGCTCAGGATTTCTGGGATAACCGGCAGCGGTCTCAGGATTTGATGCGGCAGGCGTCTCATTTGCGTTCCGAAGTCGAGCGGTATGATGAGATTTCCCAGCGGGTATCCGATGCAATTGAGCTGGCCGAGATGGGTGATGAGAGTCTCGTCGGTGAGCTTGAAAGCGAGACACAGCGTCTCTCGGAACTCGTCGACCGCCTTGAATTCATAACCATGCTGTCGGGTGAGTATGATCGAGAAGGGGCAATTCTGGCGATCCATGCCGGAACCGGCGGAATCGATGCGATGGATTGGGCCGCAATGTTGGAGCGGATGTATCTCCGCTGGGCCGAGACCCGGGACTTCAAGGTCGATATCATTGACCGTAGCGAAGGTGACGAAGCTGGCTTGAAATCGGTGACGATGGCTATCACCGGTAGCTGGACTTATGGGTACTTGCGTTCTGAAAGGGGTGTTCACCGCCTGGTCAGGCTGTCGCCGTTTGACTCTGCCCATCGCCGCCACACGTCTTTTGCGCTGGTCGAAGTCTGGCCCGATGTGCAGGACGAGGTCGAGATTGAGATCAATCCCAATGATCTGACCATCGAGACGTTCCGGGCTGGCGGGGCAGGGGGGCAGCATGTTCAGAAAAACGAGACGGCTGTCCGTATTACCCATAATCCGTCCGGCTTGGTCGTCAGTTGTCAGAATGAACGTTCGCTGACCCAGAACCGCGAGTCGGCGCTGCGTGTGCTGCGCGCGCGTCTTGCGCAGATCGAGCAGGAGCGCCTTGCCACCGAGAAAGCCGAACTGAAAGGCGAATACGTTGATGCCAATTTCGGCAACCAGATCAGATCCTACGTCTTGCATCCCTACCAGATGGTCAAGGATCATCGCACCGATCATGAAACGGCGAACACCAGTGCCGTCTTGGATGGTCAGCTTGACGAGTTTATGGAAGCGTTCCTGCGATCAGCAGGTTAGTGGTTGTAAAGAAATAGCGCCGCATTTTCCAGATGCGGGCAAAATCAGGGTATTAAGTCCCCTCGCCAAGTTTGAGGGTGGCAATATGGACTCTGCCCATATTGCTGTGTGAATTGGCTTTTGCCAGTTCACACGAGGGGAATTTAGGAGCGAGGGCAGGATAAAAAAGGTTTGTAGTTCCTTAGGTGCGTTGTTATCTGTAGCTTCTTTTTCCAGGCTTTAGGCCAAGGAGGGTGGTGAAATGCCGGTTGATCGGAAACCAAAGCATGAAAAAAACAAATCGACGGGGGTGGTGAAGAAAAAACCCGCGCCGTCCACAGCTAGCAAAGGTCCTGAGAGAAGACCAACGTCGAAGCCGGGTGTTTCGTCGAGTCTGAAACCAAAACCGGCTTCCAAGCCGAAGCCAACGCCCAGGCCATCTGTAACAAGCTCTAAACCGGAACCGACTGCCTCTCGACCGTCTGCCCGTGCCTCGACGGGGCGGCCTGCTGCTGCCGGGGCTGCCGCTGCCGGGGCTGCCGCTGCCGGGGCTGCCGCTGCTGCTGGTGCGATGACCGCCGAGGAGATCGATTCCCAGCTTCACGAACTGGCCGAAGAGGTGACTTTCACCGATGAGAAAACTGCAGTCGCTGATCTCGAAGGTGGCATCGCGGATCTTCAGGAGCAGGTTGCTCACGTTCGCAGCTTGGGTTATCGCTATAAGAACTATCTTGAGCGCAAACTCGAAACGCTCGAAAAGAAATGGCGTGAAGCCGAACCCACCGTCAGACGTGAACTGAACGTTGCGGAAAACGAACTCGCTCCGATGTATGATCGGGTCGCCCAGTCTCGCAATGCACGCCAGGTGGCCGATCTGCGGGCGCGGGTCGATGCTGCTCGCTCGTCGATCAACGCTGCGTTTTCGAACGTCCGCCAGACCTTCTACCAGACTGGCCAGCAGATCAAAGAGGTCGTTTGGCTGCTTGAGCAGGTCGACGAGGCGTCGTTCGATCTGGCGTCCGGCGAAAACCCGGTTCAGGCCGTCGAAGCCGAATGGGTCGATTACGGCTCCGAGGAGCCGGAAGGTGTGCTCTATCTCACCGACCAGCGACTGATTTTTGAGCAGAAGCAAAAAGTGGCGACCAAGAAGGTTTTGTTTGTTACTACCGAATCCGAAATAGTTCAGGAGTTGCTGCTCGAAACCCCTGTCGATACTATTGACGAGGTCAAGACGAGCAAAAAGGGCGTGCTGGGCGGCAAAAAGTTTCTTGATATTGCCTTCAGTGGCGGAAATGTCCTTGGGGCCAAGTTCCAGATCAAGGGGCAGGATAACGAGGCCTGGGCCACGCTCGTGAAGCACGTTACCAGCGGCGAAATCTCGCGTGAGAGGTTTGTCTTCGAAGGTGAAGACCTCGAAGCAGAGCAGGCGGCCCTTGAAGAAGCCTTCGCCGAAGCGCCGACCCAGTGCTCCTCCTGTGGTGCGCCGGTTGAAGTTGATATGGGGGCAGAGCGCCAGGTGACCTGCGAATACTGCGGAACCATCATGCGCTGGTAGGAAGCGATCTTCTAAGTCAATTAGTCTGGCCCGGCGAAATGACTCTCCGGGCCAGTTTCGCTTGAATTGTCAGTGGATCGTTTCCTTGTTAGTCCTCATCCCCCTGCCAGCCTCCGGTTGCTGTCGAAGAGAAATGCTGCTTTAAGTCCCCTTGCCCTGAGGTAAGGGTGAGGGAAAAACACAAACTCAGTATTCTGATAGGTTGTTCGTACATCCAAACTGTTAAAACTTTTTGGCAAAAGGGTATTTTTAATGGTATAATTACAGTTTGCGAATGAGGGATAGTCAAGTTAGCTCGTGACAACTGGGTGAGCAAACTGAGTTCTAGTATTTTCTCAATATGTGCCAACAGCCGCGCATGAAGGTGTTTTCGTGCGCTTTTGACGGTTAGGCTTGCAAAAAACGGGTGTTATCTGACCGAGGAGGGTGAATCTCAGTGGTTTATAGTCGTATGCAGGAAGTCGGACTGGAAGCCAAGTATTTTCGGGCGCTGCGTATTAGCTTGGCATCGCCTGAGCAAATACGGTCGTGGTCATATGGTGAAGTCACCAAGCCGGAAACGATAAACTACCGTCGGCTGCGCCCCGAAAAAGATGGCCTGTTCTGTGAGGCGATTTTCGGCCCCACGCGTGACTGGCAGTGCTACTGTGGCAAGTATAAGAACGTCAGATATAAGGGGCTGGTCTGTGACAAATGTGGCGTTGAGATAACGCGCTCGTCTGTCAGGCGTGAGCGTATGGGGCATATTGAGCTGGCTGCTCCGGTTGCCCATGTCTGGTATACCCGACGTGTTCCGAGTTATCTCGGCCTGCTCCTGGGAGTCTCCCGTCGTAATCTTGACCGGGTGCTCTATTTCGCGCAGTACGTCATCACCCACGTGGATGAAGATGGTCGCCAGAAGGCGCTGAAGCGTCTCAGCGAAGAGCGTGATACTGAGATCGCTTCGCTTCATCAGGAAGCCGACGCCCAGGTTGCGATCATTGAGGATGTCCGTGATAGTGCGCTCCAGGATATTCAAACCAGGCGTGAGGAAATCAACATCCAGCTTGATGAAGAGCTGGCAACGCGCACCGATGATTTGATGCATTCGGCCCAGGTTTTGCAGGAAAAGCTGGAGCGCAAATCCGGGGTGAAAGTCCGTAAGGAACTGGTTTTTGAGCCGACTGGCGACATCGTTGTCGATGCTGGCGAAACAGTAGGCCCGGAGCATATTGGTCGTGTTCAGGAAGTGGCCGGTGCGCTGCTTAATGACCTGCAGGCAGAGATTGAGGGTCGTCGCACCGAAGTTCTCGACACCGATGCCGTGCCTGCTGAGCCGATTACTTCCGAGGCCCAGGAACGCATTGACCAGTTTGATGATGTTGTCTCTGCTCGTATCGCCGAAGTCGAGCAGCGCTATCAGGAGCAGCGAGACGAACTTGAATCGCTGGCCCAGATGCAGTTTTTGGGCGAGGCGCGTTATCGTGAGTTGAAGCAGCGTTACGGGCAGGTATTCAAAGCCGGAATGGGGGCTGGTGCCTATTACGAGATTCTCAAGACGATGAATCTCGAAAAACTTAGCAAAGAACTCTGGCATGAAGTCAGAACGACCCGCTCCAAACAGCGCCGCCGTAAGGCCACAAAGCGTCTTCGTGTAGTTGAGGCGCTGCGTAAAAGCGGCAACCGGCCTGAGTGGATGATACTGACCGTTCTGCCTGTTATCCCCCCTGATCTCCGCCCGATGGTTCAGTTGGATGGTGGCCGCTTTGCAACCTCCGACCTGAACGATCTCTACCGCCGCGTGATCAATCGCAACAACCGCCTTAAGCGCCTTCTCGATCTTGGCGCGCCCGATGTCATCGTCCGCAACGAGAAGCGTATGCTCCAGGAAGCAGTCGACAGTTTGATCGACAACAGCCAGCGGGGTAGGGCGCTTAGTCGTCGCGGGCGTCGTGAATTGAAGTCCCTCAGCGATATGTTGAAGGGTAAGAAGGGCCGCTTCCGCCGCAATCTGCTCGGTAAGCGTGTCGACTATTCCGGGCGTTCGGTGATCGTCATCGGCCCCAAGCTGAAACTTCACCAGTGTGGCCTGCCTAAAACGATGGCCTTGGAGCTGTACCGTCCCTTTGTGATCAGCCGTTTGGTGAAATACAACTACGCAACGAACGTCAAGAGCGCCAAGCGGATCATCGAGCGTGAAAAACCGGAAGTCTGGGAAGTTCTTGAAGAAGTCATTCAGGAGCGTCCGGTCTTCCTGAACCGTGCGCCGACCCTTCACCGTCTGGGTATTCAGGCGTTTGAACCGCTGCTTGTCGAGGGCAAGGCGATCCAGATTCATCCATTGGTCTGTACCGCGTTCAACGCCGACTTCGACGGTGACCAGATGGCCGTTCATGTCCCGTTGTCAGAAAAGGCCGTCGTCGAAGCGCGCCGCCTGATGCTCAGCACAAAGAATCTGCTCAAACCTGCCGATGGCGCTCCCATTGTCGGGCCAAGCAAGGACATGGTGTTGGGGATTTACTACCTGACGATGTACAGGCCGAATGGCAATCCCGAAGAACTCGATCCGGAGACGCTGCGCACCTTCTATGACTTCGACGAAGTCGAGTTGGCCTTTGCGTTAGGGCAGGTTCACCTTCACACGCCGATCCGTGTTCTCGACATCTATGATGAACCCCGTGAATTGGGTAAACCGGTTGCTACCACCGTTGGCCGGTGCATTTTTAACCGCATCCTTCCTGACGACCTCCGCCTGGTCAACCGTACCCTGGCTAAGAAGTCCGTCAACGAGCTTGTTGCCCTGGTCTATCATCGCTTTGGTTCTGAGATAACCACCGAAGTGGTCGACCAGATCAAAAATCTTGGGTTCAAGTATTCAACCTATTCCGGTGCAACGATCGCCATCGGCGACCTGACTATCCCCGAAGAGCGTGCCGAAATCCTGGAAACCGCGTCGAATGCGGTGAACCAGATCGAGCGCGAATATCGTCGCGGGCTGCTGACCGAAGATGAGCGCTACCAGTCCACGATCAACGAGTGGACACAGGCAAAGTCGAACGTCGAGCGTTCGGTTAAAACCGCGCTTGATCCCTACAGCAGTGTGGCGATCATGGCGAACTCCGGCTCGACCAAAGGTGGTATGGGGCCGATCACTCAGTTGGCCGGTATGCGCGGTCTGATGGCCGACCCGTCCGGGCGAATCATCGACCTGCCCATTCGCAGTAACTTCCGTATGGGCCTGACTGCCCTTGAGTATTTCATCAGTACGCATGGTGCGCGTAAAGGTCTTGCCGACACCGCCCTCCGTACTGCCGATGCCGGTTACCTGACTCGCCGTCTTGTCGATGTCGCCCAGGACATGGTGATCAATGCCCATGACTGCGGCACCGATGCCGGTATCTGGATCAAAGCCAGCGAGCCGATTGCCGGGCAGTCGATGAAAGAGCGCATTGTTGGCCGTTTGGCTGCCGGGCCGATTGTCAATCCCGAAACCGGCGAGGTAATCACCGCCAAGAACGAGATGATCGATGATGATGCGGGCGATCTGGTTGAGCAGTACAACATTCCCGACATCTACGTTCGTTCACCTATGACTTGTGAACTGCCGTTCGGTCTCTGCCAGATGTGCTATGGCCGTGACCTCGGACGCGGCGAATTGGTCGAGATCGGGTCGGCGGTGGGTATCGTCGCTGCCCAGTCGATTGGTGAACCGGGTACGCAGCTTACCCTCCGTACTTTCCATACCGGTGGTACTGCCGAAACTCGCGGCGATATCACGCATGGTCTCCCACGTGTTGAAGAAATTTTCGAGGCGCGCAAGAAGCCTAAAGGTGAGGCGGTGATTTCCGATATCGACGGGGTTGTCGAGATTTATCAGTCGGAAGGCGTGCGCTACGTCGGCGTTGTCGACAGCCAGGTGCTGCGTGATCCCTATGATATCTCCGACTGGGAAATCTTGGTCGAAGATGGCGACGAAGTCAAGGTCGGCGATAAGCTTGCCGAAAAAGATGGCGAGGTGTTTACCGCCGAGCATAAGGGACATGTGTCAATCGAGGGCGATATCCTGACCCTCGTTTACGAGCAGCGTGAAGAGCGCGAATACGAAATTCCCAGTGCTTCCCGGTTGGTCGAAGTTGAGGATGCCGATGGCAAGCATCGTCTGCGAAGTGGCGACCGCATCAAGGCGGGCAATACGCTGACCGAGGGTGCCAAGAATCCGCACCGGATTCTCCGCATTCTTGGTGTCGATGCCACCCAGCACTATCTGATGTCGGAAGTGCAGGATGTTTATCGCAAGCAGGGTGTGAACATCAACGACAAACACTTCGAGGTCATCGTTCGTCGGATGCTTTCCAAGGTCCAGATCACGCGTAGTGGTGATACTGAACTGCTGCCCGGCGAGTTGATCGACCGCTTGCTGCTGCGGCTTATCAACGAAATGATCATCGAGCGGGGTGGAATTCCCGCCAGTGCTCAGAATATCCTGCTCGGCGTCACTAAGGCCGCCCTGAGTACCGATAGTTTTCTCTCGGCCTCGTCGTTCCAGCATACGATCAAAGTTCTTGCTGGCGCGGCGATAGCCGGTAAAGAGGACCCACTCATCGGCCTCAAGGAAAACGTCATCATTGGCCGCTTGATCCCGGCTGGTACGGGCTTCAACCACTACAAAGATGACCGCAGTTCGCTGCTCTCGCAGCATGCCGATGATATCGCCAACGAGTATATTGCCCCTCATCTGCTTAATGCTGAAAGTGAGCCTCAAGAGGTCACGGTGATCGACGAAATTGATGACTATGACGATGATGACCTGGACGATTTTGACGAAGACTGATAGGTTATCCCGCACCGAGTAAAAATATTGACAGCCCCCATCACAGTTGATGGGGGTTGCTTATTTATAGGGCATCTTGTGTGATCCGTTCCCTTCGTAGATCGGACGAAGTTGGCTAGGGGGGGACTGTTTTACCGAGCCAGATTCTTGAGATTCCTGAGAGAAAGACCCGGGGTAGGGGTGAAAGAATTGCCTGATATTTTCGGCTGTCTTCTAAATCTTCATCATTCCCAGGTGTAGGAACTTCTTGCAGTTCATCCCGCTTTTTACTAAAATAGCAGGCGGGATAGAACATTTGAGCATGTTTCGCGGCTTAGATTCGCTGTTGACAGGTGTACGCTTTCTCCCTATCATCCTTACGCGTAAGATATGCCACGATTGTCAGGTTGGATGACCTGAATAAGTAATCTACTGATTTGAGGGGTCGACTCAATGGAAGTTGGAACTGTTCGCCTTGTTGATATTGACGATGAAATGCGGGCGGCTTATCTCGATTATGCGATGAGCGTTATCGTCAGCCGTGCTCTGCCCGATGCCCGTGATGGGCTGAAGCCGGTCCACCGCCGCATATTGTACGCTATGTACGATATGGGTTTGCGGCCCGATACGCCCTATCGTAAAAGTGCACGTATTGTCGGCGAGGTGCTGGGTAAATATCACCCGCACGGTGATGCCGCCGTCTATGATGCAATGGTGCGTATGGCGCAGGGATTCTCGATGCGGTACCCGCTGGTCGATGGGCAGGGCAACTTTGGTTCGATTGATGGCGACGCGGCGGCGGCGATGCGCTACACCGAGGCCCGGATGTGCTCCGTTGGCACCGATATGCTCTACGATATCGACAAAGATACCATCGACTACACAGAGAACTTCGATGGTAGTCTCTATGAACCGGCGGTGCTTCCTGCATCGATCCCCAACCTGCTGGTGAATGGCTCGTCCGGCATTGCCGTCGGCATGAGCACCAGCGTTCCCCCGCATAATCTTGGTGAAGTCTGCGATGCGCTGTGCTACATGCTTGACAACTGGGCAATACTGGATGAGATCGGCCTGCCGGAGTTGATGAGCTTCATCAAAGGCCCCGATTTCCCAACCGGGGGGTTGATCTTCCGTTATGGTGAAGACGGTGAATCTGACAGTATCGCCCACTCCTATGCAACCGGGCGTGGAAAGATCACGGTTCAGGCCAAAACGCATATCGAGCAGTTGAGCCGCAACCGGAACCGGATCATCATCACCGAGCTTCCTTACCAGGTCAACAAGACCAATCTCATCGAGCGTATTGCTTCCCTTTCGCGTGATGAAAAGATCGAAGGCTTGACCGACCTCCGCGATGAGAGCGACCGTCAGGGGATGCGCATCGTTATCGACTTAACCCGAACGGTCGAGCCGGAGGAAATCCTCGCGCAGTTGTATAAACAAACTCCGATGCGCCAGACCTTCAGCATTATTATGCTCGCGCTGGTTGATAACGAGCCGCGTTTGCTCACGCTCAAACAGGCGCTGCGCGTCTATCTGGAGCATCGCTTTGTCGTTGTCCGTCGCCGCAGTGAATATGATCTGTACCGCGCAAAGGAACGCGCCCACATCCTCGAAGGCTACCTGATCGCCCTCGACAATCTGGACGAAGTGATCGACACAATTCGCCGTTCCCGCACGGTCGATACGGCTCACAACAATCTTCGTAAAGCCTTCAATCTGAGCGATGATCAGGCGCAGGCCATCCTGAATATGCCGCTGCGCCGGTTGGCTGCGTTGGAGCGCAAGAAGATCGAGGACGAGTATAAAGAGAAGCAGGAGATCATTGAATTCTTGGAGCATCTGCTTCAATCCGAACAGATGATGCGTGACCTGATCAAAGAAGAATTGATTGAGGTTAAAAACCGCTATGCCGACCCCCGCCGCACCTTGATCGTTGAGGGTTCGAAGGGGGACGCAGTGACGGTCAGCGAGCTTCTGCCTGATGAAGAAGTCTGGATCACCTTGACTGAGGGTGGTTTGCTCTCCCGCACTTTCAACGAGGAACAGCCGAAAGTGACCACGGCGGTCAAAGACCCTCCGCGCCTGATGATCTCTGCCGGTGTCAGCGAGACGCTCTACCTGTTCACATCCGACGGCAGCGCGGCGACTATACCGGTTCACCAGCTCAATCAGGTTCAGGATTTCCAGCAGGGGGTGCCTTTTGCCAGTATTGTCCCCTTGGAAGACAACCAGGAGATCGTTGCTGGTCTGACGCGTCCCCAGGGTGTCTACAATGGCTACCTGACGCTCGCCTCGGTTGGTGGCATGATCAAACGCATCACGCTCGAAGAATTGCCCGGATTGAGTGCTCGCCCGTTTATCGTGATGGGGCTGAGCGATGACGATACATTGGGGTGGGCCGCCTGGACGTCTGGCACCGATGACATTATGCTGGTCACCCGTGAAGGTCAGGCCATTCGCTTTGACGAGGACGACGTTCGCCCGATGGGTTTACCTGCTGCGGGGGTGAAGAGTGTCAAACTGGGTGGTCGCCACGATCAGGTTGTTGGCATGGAAATCTATGAGCCGAACAAAGTGCTGTGGGTGATCACTGAAGACGGGGTCGCCAAGTCCAGCGCCACCGAAGATTATCCGCGCCAGGGTCGCTACGGCCAGGGTGTGATTACCATCAAGTTTTCCGATAAACAGTCGATGCTTGCCGCTTCCGCCATTGGAAAGCTGGACGACACGCTGATCGCGGTCACCAGTAAGGGTAAGCCCAAGTACATGCGCTTCAGCCTTGCGCCGAAAGCTGGCCGGAACACCAAAGGTGATTCGATCATCGCCCTTGGTGACAATGAGATCGTGAGCTACGTCGTCAATCCCAGGAGCCAGTCGGTTCCGGAAGAAGAAGTGACCGAGGAGGAGCCGCCCTCATCCTGAGATCGTCCCATCGACAACGGATTGAAACGCGCGGTCGTACTGGTGAATCATGGTCTGCCAGTCATACCGCGCGACGTGTTTCGCAAGCGAGATAGCTCTCACCTTTTCGGTGTTCTTGCACGCCCATTCCAACCGCTCGATCAATCCCGCCCGGTTTTCGTACAGGCACATGTCTTTATGTTCGTCAGGAATGAATGCCGGGTAGTTCAAGCGGTTCGGCAGTATCGGCAGGCAGTCGCAGGTGATCGCCTCGCATGTGCTTGCTCCGAAGAAATCCTGGATGGCCGTCCCAATCTGAATATCAGCCGCCCACAGGTGTCGGGCGTATGCCTCGAACGATTCGACATATCCAAAGTGGACGACGTTTTTTGCGAGCCGTGTCTCGGCCTCCAGAAACTCCACTGGGCGCTGTCTGAAGCTTTTCCCTAGCACGGATACCTCAAATGGCAGATTGGCGTCCTGGAGGGCATACAGCGCGTCGAATGCGTGCCCGGGTTTTTTGTCGTATTCCCAGCGATGATTCCACACGAACCGGATCGGCCCCTCTTGTCTGGCTGCTGGCCGGTAGAAGGTGAATCGTTGCAGGTCGAGTCCCAGCGGTAGCACGCTGCTCTTCGCTCTGATCTGGTCTACGGTTTCCACTTCGTTGTAATCGGGAAAGTGTTTTAGCAGGCGGGACAGTTCGTTGAGGAACACTTCCTGGTGGAACGCCGAATTGAAGAAGACCCAATCGGCGGCGAGCATACTTGTGTAGTTGATGAAACCGTAGTGCAGGTCGCGTTTTTCGTGCGGAGGTAGTGGATAGGTAAGCTGGTTCTCGTGGAAATAGATCGCCGCTGGTATCCCGGAGGTTGTCCCGCGTGTCAGCGCCAGGAACGTCGTCAGGTCGACCATATCCGTCGCCAGGATCAGGTCGGCATCGAAGCCGCTTGCCGTGAATTCCCGCGCCAGGCTGATCGCCCCGCCATGCATCCGCCATTTCCAGAATCGCCCCGGCAGCGTGAACAGCCTGACCCTGTGCGCCGAAAGCCGGGCCAGGCCGTCGACCCATTGGGCGTGTGATCCGGTGTAGTAGGGTGCCAGCAGTGCAATAGTCGACATAGCCAATACCTTACTGAAAAACATGAAAACGCTCAAGCATTGATAGTTTCGTGTAGTCATTAGGGTGTGCTGTATCTCTCTATGGTCAGGTTCCTTTACCATCCCGGCAGACTATTTGTGTTTGAAGCGCTATACTTGTTTCGGGTATGCTTGCAATTGACAGGCCCTTGCCGAATAGAAATCACCGTTCCCTTTGCGAAGGGAGGAACTGCGCCAATTGAAAAATTTCATTAGCCCGGAAATTTGGAGCAATTTGATTATGGAGAGTGAACTTGCAGGGTAGGGGGATATTACAGGTCATTGGCGGCGGATTGGCGGGCGCGGAGGCTGCATGGCAGGCCGCCCAACGTAGTATTGATGTCGTTCTCTGGGAGATGCGCCCCGGAAAATTGACCCCTGCCCATCAAACCGGCGACTTGGCCGAACTGGTTTGCAGCAATTCTCTTGGTTCCGATCTCCCCGACCGGGCCAGCGGCGTCTTGAAAGCCGAACTCCGCCGCCTGGAATCGCTGATCATTGCCTGTGCCGACGAGACGAGAGTTCCTGCCGGTGGTGCCCTTGCCGTCGATCGGGAGCATTTTTCCCGGTTGGTGACCGGACGTATTGAGAACCACCCCTGTATCTCGATCCGCCGTGAGGAAGTCACCGCTGTTCCTGATGGCCCGGCAGTTATCGCATCCGGCCCGCTGACCTCGACCGCGCTGTCGAAGTCCATCGCCGATCTGATCGGTGAGGAGTATCTCTATTTTTATGATGCGCTGGCCCCGGTCGTCAAAGCCGAATCGATAGATATGTCGATTGCCTTCCGTGCCTCTCGCTACGGGCGCGGTGACCAGGATCAGGGCGACTACATCAACTGCCCATTGAATGAAGCCGAGTACCGGCGGCTTGTCGAAGAACTCCTGTCAGCGGAACGAATCGAACTGCGCGATTTCGAGAAAGAAGACCCCCACTTTTTCGATATGTGTCTCCCGGTTGAGCAGATCGCGTCTCGTGGTGAAGATGCCCTCGCCTTCGGCCCGATGCGTCCCGTCGGTCTGACCGATCCTCGCACCGGTCGGCGGCCTTATGCCGTCGTCCAGCTTCGCCAGGATAACGCTGCCGGGACGCTTTACAATCTTGTTGGCTTTCAGACCAACCTGCGCTGGCCTGAGCAGCGCCGCGTTTTACGTCTGATCCCTGGTCTTGAGAATGCAGAGTTTGTCCGGCTTGGCCAGATGCACCGCAACACCTTCATCGACGCGCCTCGCCTGCTTGACGCAACCATGCAATATCGCCATCGCTCCGATCTCTTTTTTGCCGGTCAGATTACCGGAGTCGAAGGCTATATTGGCAATGCCGGAACAGGCCTGCTCGCCGGGATCAATGCCGTCTGGTCGATGAATGATCAGCCCCTCCGGGTGCTTCCCGTCGAGACGATGCTTGGTGCGTTGACGAACTATATTTCCAGTGCCGAACCTGATCGTTTCCAGCCGATGAAAGCCAATTTTGGAATCATGCCGCCGCTTGAACCGCCCGTACGGAACAAGCGTCAGCGCTATCAGGCTTATGCTCACCGTGCGTTGGAAAGTCTGGAACGGTTTCTTGGGGAAAGTTGACAGGGGGCGGTATGGGGAATAAAAATGTCGTTCGTTTGATCGGGATTCTGACGATTACACTGGTATTGTTTGCTGCCTGGCTTGTTCTGTTTACTGGCGCGAATGCATCGACCATGACAGCAGTTACCCCGGTCAGCAGCCAGGCCCCAACGCTGGCCCCGACTCTAATCCCGACCCCCATCCCGGTTTTTTCCGGGGACGAGGCCTTTGCCCATGTTATGCAGCAGATGTCGATTGGCCCCCGTATCGCCGGGACTGACGAGAGCCGTGAGGTTGAACAGTACATCCTGGGTACCCTGGATGCATTCGTTTGGAATACAGAAGTACAGGTATTTATCTACCAGGGAGTCGAATGCCACAATTTGATCGCAAAATCGGGTGATGGTGAGTCGCCGATTTTGATCGGTGCCCATTATGATACGCGCCGTTTTGCCGATCATGACCAGGAGAATCCAGATTTGCCGGTGCCGGGTGCGAACGATGGGGCGAGCGGTGTAGCCGTTCTTCTCGAATTGGCCCGTGTGGTTGATCTGAGCGCCCTCGGCAGCGATCTCTGGCTTGTCTTCTTTGATGCAGAAGACAACGGACATATCGATGGATGGGAATTCATTGCCGGGTCGAGCTATTTCGCCGACAGCATGGAAGTGACCCCCTCCCAGGTGCTTATCGTAGACATGATCGGTGATGCTGATCAGCAGATATACATCGACAACAACTCCGATCCTGTCCTGTCTGTGTCTCTCTGGGATATTGCGGCAAGGCTGGGTTACGGGTCGCATTTTATCGCCAGCCCGAAATATAGTATGCTCGATGACCATACCCCGTTTGCTGCGCTGGGTATACCGGCGGTCGATATTATTGATTTCGATTATCCCTACTGGCATACAACCCAGGACACCGTCGACAAAATAAGCTCGGATAGCCTGGAGAGGGTAGGGCGTGTTCTGGAGGAATACCTGGAAAGTGGCGGAGAGTATACAGGCGGCCAGTAGTATGTTGTTTCGTGTAGTCACAAAGGTAACGCCTTTGTAGTCAGGTCAGGTTCTCTAAATGGTTTCAATTGATCGCAATGCGCCAAAAGCCTTTTTGATCGGTGTCGAATTGATTTCCTCGCCCGGTCTGCTTGATGTCGAATCCTCGCTCTACGAGTTGAGCATGCTGGCTGATACGGCTGGCCTGCATGTTGTGGGGCAGGCCGTCCAGAAGCTTAAGCACCCTGATCCCGCGACCTATATTCGCAGTGGGAAAGTCGAAGAGGTCAGGATGTGGATCGAGGAGCTGTCGGTTGAGTATGTGATCGTCGACGACGAGCTTTCACCGCGCCACCAGCGTGAATTAGAGAAAGCTCTGGGTGAAAATATCCATGTAATGGATAGGACAGCTCTGATTCTTGATATTTTTGCGGCTCATGCCAGGACGCGTGAAGGTGCGTTGCAGGTGGAACTGGCCCAGTATGAGTACCGGCTGCCTCGTCTCACGCGCCAATGGACCCACCTGGCTCGTCAGGCGGGCGGTGGGGCTGCGCGTGGAGGAAGTGGCGGCGTTGGGCTGCGTGGCCCCGGTGAGACGCAGCTGGAAACCGATCGCCGGATTATCGGCCAGAAAATATCCCGGTTGAAAAAGCAGATTGAAGCTGTTCGGTCGCATCGTGAGCGTCACCGGGAGCAGCGGCGTCACTCAGGAATTCCGGTTGTGGCGCTGGTTGGCTATACCAACGCAGGGAAATCTACGCTGCTGAACGCGCTGTCTGAAGCTGATGTCTACGTGGCCGATCAATTGTTCGCCACCCTGGACCCAACCACGCGCCGCATCATCCTGGAATCTGGCCGGGAAGTCCTTGTCTCTGATACTGTTGGTTTCATTCAGAAACTTCCCCACAATCTGATAGCTGCTTTTCGTGCCACACTTGAGGAGATTGAAGAGGCGTCTGTTCTGCTTCATATAGTCGACAGCTCTCACCCGAATGCCTATGAGCATATCCAGGTAGTCGAAAACATGCTTGATAACGATCTCTCTGTATCCGGTGTCCCGGTGATTCTTGTTCTGAACAAAAGCGACCTGGCACCGGAAGAAACACACGATCTGCTTGACCGGTTAGTAGTGACTCATCCACTGGTGCAGGTTATATCGGCGAAGGCCGGTGCTGGCCTCGAAGACTTGCTGGTTGCCGTTGATACGCTGCTGGCAGAGCAGGAAATCCTGGTGACCGTCCATATACCGTATGCTCAGAGCCGTACGATTGCCCGCTTCTATGATGTTTCAAATGTTCAAAACACAGTAAATTACGAGGCTTTTATCGAGATTACCGGCCATCTGAATCGCCGCTACCTTAGTGAATTTGAAGGCTTTGTAGTCAATGTGTAATAACGCCGCATTTGCTTCGTGTAGCGATTAGCATGATCTCGATACAGTTATCGGGGTAGGGAGGGGAGAGGGGATTGGTAGATTGATGAACAATATAAAAATCTTGGTGATGAATACGTTATTGTTCTTTCTCGAAACGCCAATAACGCCCATATGTAGGATTATGCTGGTTGGGGAATCGGGCTATTTCGTGTAGTGATAAAATTATATTATATTTTTCTGGTTTTTTCTTCCTTTACCAACAAAAACTACACGAAATTTGTGCCGATTTTCCTTACTTTCTTTCTCATTTTGCCAATCTTTGCTATATTTCACTCATCATTCTTAGCTGCCTGGATAATATCTATGTCCTTCGATATATCTAATTCCTATATTGACGACTATATCTCATCACCTCAGATGCATTCTGCATCTTCCGTTTCTTCCTCTTCCGAATCCATCGTTATTCATCAATCTATTTTTAATTTCCTCTCATTCCTCCAATCTCGTTATTCTATCCGGCTTCCCTTTGATGCTGCATTGATTAGGGAAGGGTGGTTTGAGGCTTACGTCACACATCTTCAGGAAAACTACAGTGTTGAGACTGAGCATCAATACTCACGATACGTTCTGCGCTTTCTTTATCATCTCTCTGGTGAAACTCCGGTAAATTTCGACATAAGCGCGCTCCAGACCTATCTCGACGATCACCGCCGGAAAAAATCCCACGATTTCTCCCTTCCTCCAAAAGCCATAATTGACACCATTCTCACTCATGCATCGTCATATATTATTCCACCGCCAGAAACGGACTTTCCTGATCGCAACCACCTTATCCGGTTAAGAAACAAAGCTTTCATTCTTGTTCTTGCCGATACCGGATTCAAGGTATCAGAACTCTCGTCACTGCGGGCATCTGATTTCTCAAATTCCGAGATATCTTTTGACAACCATGTCTACAAACTATCTCCGGCCACGATCGTAGCAACTCGCTCCTACCTTTCCTATCGACATCCTCTCGATGCTGGTCAAACACTTGTTAATGTTTCTGATGTTCCATTATTCTGTCGCCATGATAAACGTGCCGGTTCCAATCTCCTCTCATTGTCTCGCTGGACCTGTTCAGCAATCATAAACTATTGGGTCAGGCTTTCCCTCACTGTCGAGCAGCGCACAGAACTCTCCAGAGACAATATCGAAATATCCCCCAGTACCTTCCGGCACTTCTTTGTCCTGGACGCTCTCAGCAGCGCCGACTCTTTATCCACCGCGCAAACACTGGCCCGTCATGCCGATCCATCTTCCACGCGCCGCTACCGCTCACTGCTCCCAAACGCAGATGACTGATCACTTTCGCCGACGGCAGTTGTTCCTTTCCGGCTCTTATCCCGATTGCTCACGCCATTCCCCACTCTTCTCTCTCTCCCTCTTTACATCTACTCATTCCTTCTCAACTTTGTTTTCCCGCATACACCAACTTTGTTTTGCATAACCCCCTAAACCTTTTTCCTTATCTTTTTCCTGCTTCCTCATTATTCAGTCTTGAACAATTTTCTTTCACATGTCTATTATCTATACCAGTCAATACTCCAACTTTTTTGTCTCACTTGTCTCTACTTGAATCAAAAAAGGACCATGTTTTTCAACATGCCCCTTTTTGATTCTTCCCTCTTGGCAGTTTTACTAACTCATATCATCCAATCGCTTCTGCCATTTATCAACCAGCCTTTCATAGGCTTTTTCCGTAATCTCTCCATTTGCCAGCCTCATATCAAGACTGTCCAGCATCATCTGAACTTCCTCACGCGTCTTCGGTGACTTAGGAACTTCTTGTTCTTGCTGCTCAGGTTGCCTCGTTTGCTGCTGTTGCCCCTGCATCCCCGACACCATCATCTGGCCCAATCCAAATCCAGCACCCATCCCGACTCCAGCGCTTGCCATGCCACCTGGATTCTGCGCCGCATCTCGAAGCGCATCGGCCTGCTGCAAACCTGTGTAGGTCGCCAGATCCAGAAGCCCCATATTGCGAAGGTCTTCCGCCGACGTCTTCGCAGCAGTCAACGGCTTCATCTCGAATGCCTTGATCGTCAACCCGACCGCTTCGACCTTTTCGCGCAGTTGCGCCAGCGTCACCGCCTCGATCTCGTTGATCATACTATTCACGCCCATCAAATCACCCGGCGCATGAGTCGCGATGACATCCTGCATTTCGCCCAGCACCATCGTCAGCAGCCGCTCATGTACATCGCTGATTCTCACAATCGGCTTTCCGATTGCATACTGCTTGGCAAACCGCTGCGGCTCGCTGACACTGATGTCCATCACACCATGACCCTGAAGCAGCAGCCAGCCCAATCCCTTGCCCGGTGTTTCGAGTGCCAGCGGCTGTGATGTCCCCCAGCCCAACTGCGGGAAATCCGCCATATTGATGAAATAAACCTCCGCCGTAAATGGCGTCTGGCCGCTGAATGCCTTGCCAACCAGATCGACCAGCAGCGGGACATTTGCCGTCGTAATCGTATGTGTTCCGGCCCCAAACACATCAAGCGCCTGACCACCTCGCACAAACAATGCCGCCTGGTTTTCTTGCACAATCAACTGTGAACCAATGCGGAAGTCCCCGCTGCCACGCTGCGGCTCTCGATAAGCCAGTTCGTCCTTTGCTACATTCGGATGCTGTATAATATCGAATACCCGTGCCATTTTATTTTCTCCTAAAACTATGTCTGTCTACTTCAGACAGCAGGCGCAAGGCCCTTTAACGCTTCATCTCTGCTGAGGAATGTGCTGTTCGCATCGCGGACGACCATTTCCAACTGTTGGATTACGCTTCCAAGCGTCTCTGTCCCGATTGCCTGATCGAGCTGCTCCAGGCCAGCCGCAAACTGACCCTGATAAGTCAGCAGCGCATTGTCGAAAGCATAGACTCGCGCCAGCGCATCCTCATCGACTTTCACCGCATCGAACACACCCGAATATCCCCCACCGGCGCTTTCGATCCTGTCGATGAATGTACGCATCATCGTATCGATCCGCTGAATCTGTTCCATTTTGTCGATAGCCCCGGACTGTATGACTGATTGCTGAATCCGGTTGAACTCCCGCTGCTGATCCTCGAATACCCTCACAAGGTGCTCGCGCAGAAGTCGATCCGCCGCCCGCCGATCCTGCTTCTCGAAGTATCCCTTGAACCCTGGAATCTTACGAATAAGATCTTCTACTGCACCCTGGCCTTCGGTAATCCTTTGATAAAAGTCAGCCATTTCGTACCCCTTTCAAAGACTTATCTTATGTCGGCTACGGCAAAAAATATTCTGTTCCGCAGAACGGACAGGCAACAATTCCCTTCCCTACCAGTGATAGTTTCCCGTTACAATTTTTGCACTCCTCCAGATTTCTGAGTTCAGCAGCGTCCTCTGAATAAAGCACGCCTTCATCCCAGTTGACATAACCTTCAAAGATACCCATTCCGACCAACTGGTAAATCTGATCTCTCACTGTTTCTCTATCTGATTGCAGGTCGATCACCAGTTGGGATATCTCGACCTGTCCCCTTGTCTTCACCGCATCCAGTATGGTTCGCAGTTCTTTCGACTCTTCCTCATCAACAACTTCTCGCTTTGCCCTCGACAGCACCAGTATGCCACCGGCGAGCAGCGGGATCACCAGCACCACATTCAGAAGGGCAAAACCCACCGCTGCGCCACTCACTCTCAGCGATCCTTCCGCAACGGTTGCAGCAATCCACACAGAGCCGATCAACAAAACAATAGTAGCCGCGACGATCAGTATGATTCCTACGGTCTTATTCATCCACATCTCCTGTCCATATCCCGCATTTTATCCGAATCCCGAACTGCCGCCACCGCCGCCGCTAAAACCGCCGCCGCCGCTGAACCCCCCACTGCTGAAACCACCGCCAGAACTTGACGATGAAGGCATGCTTCTCATCACCGTAGACGTGGTGTTCAGCATCGAAACCAGCCCGTCCGACATGCTTTGCAGGCCGCCAGCAAACCCATCACTCATCCGCTGTAACGACGGTGCTTGCAAACCATCGCCAATCTGACTTCCACTCAGTGGCCGTGGGCGGCCAGGAACATACGGTATTCCCACCGGGTAATACCAGATCGGGATCGGAGTCGTCTTTACATTAGAGAACTTGCTTACCCACGAATTTTCCAGCCCGAAAGCAACCGCATACGGCAGATACTTGTCGAATAGATGGACGGCTTCTTCCAGGTTCGTATAACTATCGATCCGCCTGATATATGTTCTGAACGCTTTCCATTTCATAGCTTCTTCACTGCCCGATTTTGTCTTTGCAGGCATCGCCTGGCTGGCAAGCGCTACCGCCAGCGATACGACCCCAGCTGACATAGGCAGGCAGAAAAACGTCTCGATGTAGTCGATCAGCGCAATCGCACCGCAAAATCCCACGACCACCGATCCCACAATGCCAACGATGCCCAATGTCATCCACTTTCCCCGGACGGCTCTTGGGCTTTTAGGAAACAATCCCTCAGCCACGACTTCTTTGTATAGATCGTTCTGCAATTTGGGTATCGCCGTGTAGAATTCGTTTCTCAGGTCATCCAGTGTAACCTCTTTTTTGCTGCCGAACACTTCCTGAATTAAATGCTCCTCGTATGATCGCAGCTCCCCGTCGAAATCATCCCGCCGGGTGAATGTAAAATCCTTCGATGTCGTAATACCGAAGATGCTCTTTTCCTCTTCCTTCATGTCGAAGACACCGCGCCGGGCAAGGTCCACCAGTGTGGCGACAATATCCTTCATATCGGCCCGCTCGTCGATCAACGTCCCGGCCAGACCCGGAGGCAAATCGGACGGGGGTTCGCTCAGATATTCGGGCATCAACCCGGTCTTTGGATCGCGGCCTCTCGTCGTATACGTCACATAAACACCGATCAGCCCACCGACAAGAACCAGGACACTCAACACCCCCAGCCCCAGATTTGCCACCGGCTTCCAGGTTTCTTCCCACTTTGCTTTTCTCTCGAAGTCAGCCTGCCACTCCGGTGCAACCGGCGGGACGATTCCATGTGTAAATCGCACCCCCACCGTAAACCTCGAACCATCCGGCATCCGGTCAAACTGATAGGTCACCTTCGAAAGATCGCTGCTGACTTCGGCAGTTGCACTCGCGCCTTCATAGAACGGATCGATAGCCGTATCGACTTTTGCGCCTTCCGGCATTTCGACGATGACCTTGCCCCCCTCGATCACATATCCCCGGCCACTGTCTATTGCATCCCAATACAGCCTGTCGCCAAAATCGTTGATCATCAGACCGCCGTAGACGGTATATTCGAGGACGAAGGTTCTCACTTCATTGGCTGCTGGTGAGTAAAACCATTTGATCGCATATTCCTCGCCGTCAAAATTCTGATGAAAAGTCCCCGGAAATTCGGACCAGTCTTCTATGTATTTCCCTTCGGCTCCACTGACCGAGATACTATCGATGTACTCGAATTGTTCGAACGTTACATTGCGGAATCCATAGGTAAACGTTCCCCCGCTGAACTCCAGTTCATATGTCTCTCGAACGCGAAACGAGCCATCAGTATTGATCTTGATGTATGTGTCACGGCTCAATGCCCTGACCGATTTTTCCTGTGCCGCCGCAGTTGGTACGCTGCCCGCAATCAACACCAGGCAAACGAACAACAGCGCTGCAAGAATACCTCTGTACCGGATTTTCATGTAAGCCTCTTTTAATATCAACGTTTCTCTATCCGGCATTATAGTCGTCTGGTATGATCTGCAAAAGTCCCAATTATTGTAGGGCGGAGCTTTTCAGCATTTCAAAGGATTTTACATGGGTATAAAAGACCAGGGCATCGAACATTCGAAGCACCGCTACCGGGTTTCTCCCCGCACGCTGATATTCATCACACATGAGGATAAAGTCTTGCTGCTGAAAGGTTCGCCGGATAAACGCATCTGGCCAGGGAAGTACAATGGGATTGGCGGCCACGTCGAAAGAGGAGAATCGGTTCGAAGCGCCGCGCTCCGCGAAATCGCTGAGGAAACCGGTATGACGGATGAAACCGGCACGGCGGCAGTCATCGATCTGACCCTGCGCGGCGTGATCAATATCGTCACCGAAGAACCTGCTCTGGGGATCATACTGTTCGTTTTTACTGCCATCAGCGAATCTACGGAATTGTCAGGATCGGTCGAAGGAACACCGGAGTGGGTCGATTGGCAGCAGCTTGACCCATCTGGCATGGTCGAGGATTTACCACTGCTCCTGCCGCGTGTTTTGTCGATGCCGCCGACGGCCCCGTTTTTTGCCTGCTACTGGTATGACGAGAACGACCAACTCCAGATCGACTTTGGCGATTCTACGGGTTAGATCAAGACTGGATTCCCGACTTACTCCACCTCACAGAAACCTAACCAGAGTCGAAATCTATGCTACAATCCGACTCATCAATCCGTACTGTCGAAAGGACACAACCTTGAGCCGGTCAATCGGGCGGGCGGCCCGCCTGCGTGAAATCGAGAATCTGCTGTTCCACCACGCTGAAGGCATGCGCGTGACGGAGATCGCTGAACGCTGCGACGTGGATCGCCGCACCATCTACCGCGACATCGCTCTCCTCAGTGACGCCGGTGTCCCAATCTGGCAGAGCGATGGCCGCTACGGGATCATCCGCGACCAGTACCTTGCGACGATCCGCCTGAGTTTTCACGAGGCCATCGCGCTCTACATCGCCACCCGCCTGCTCTCTCGCCATGCCGACGAGCACAACCCGCATACCGTCTCCGCGCTGAACAAGATCGCCACCGCTTTCCCCCGCCCACTTGCCGATCATATCAGCCAGGCGGCAGAAGCAATCCGCACCCGTCCTCATAACCCGACCCATATCGCCGTCCTCGAAACGGTCTCACTCTGCTGGGCCGAACATCGTAAAGTGAAGCTGTGGTATCGGTCACCGTCCAGCGGTGAAGTCAGCGAACGGGTTCTCGCCCCATACCTGATCGAAACATCAAGCAGCGGTGCGGTATACGTGATCGGCTTCGATGATTCGGTCGGCGAGCTGCGCACCTTCAACCTGGATCGCCTTGAGCGGGCCAGCCGCCTGTCGGAACCTTACACCATCCCCGCCGATTTCGACCCCGCCCGCCATCTTGCCGATGCCTGGGGAATCATGGCCGGTGATGATACGGTATCGGTTGAATTGATCTTCAGCCCGCAGGTATCCTCACTGATACAGGAGCGAATCTGGCATTCGTCCCAGCAGCTTGAACCGCTCGCCGACGGCTCGATCAGGTTTGTCGTCACCGTGTCGGATTACCGCGAGATGCGCCCCTGGATCAGAAGCTGGGGCAGCGAGGTAGAGGTCATCAAGCCGGATGATCTCCGGCAGGAACTTATAGAAGAATCGCGCCGCCTTTTCGAAATGTACCACGGCGGATAGCTGTAGGAGCGACTTCAAGAGAAAATTATGAGCAAATCTTACTTAGTCGAGCAGATATTCCCGCACATACGCCTTTTCACAGACGATCTCCGCTACGATATCATCCATTTTCCACTGAATGGTCGAGAGAAAGCCCTACAGCTGCTTGATTCCGGGCAGCCAGCGTTCTCGACCTTCATCCAGGACAAAGATGAGATCACCATCGTGGTGCCGTCGGCAGTTCTGGTCGATTTCGCTGATAGACTCCAGAGCATCGAAACATCAAAGGGTTGGAGGCTGATCACATTCGATATCATCCTCGAACACGACGTGATTGGCTTCATGGCCGCGATCAGCGAGTGTCTCGCCGGGGTAGGGGTAAGTATCTTCGCATTATCAGCCTACGAGCGCGATCACCTGCTCGTGCCCGCCGATCAGATCGAGACAGCATGGCAGGCTCTTGACGATTTGTTGAAAGGTCATTCTTAAGCCCGAATGGATATCAACTTTATTCTTGAGGACCCGGAATTATCGCCCCGCCCCCGTGAAGAGATTCGGATCACGTCCCTGCAAGCCACGCCGGAGAAAGACGGCAGGCGCGTCCGGGTGATGATCGAAATTACGGCCTTTGCACCCGCCGACCGGCCCAGTCTGATGCTGGCGATCATCGGTAGTGATCGGGCCGTCCTGAGCGAGACAACCATCGTCGAAGCCGATCAATACCGGCTGGCGATCACCATGCACCTGGCCGATGCACCCACCTCACCAGATGATCCTCTCGAATTACACGCCGCGCTCTATTTCGAACCTGAAAAGCCCCAGCACGTCACGTCGATCAGCTTTTCGTCGTCAGGTAGCGGATTTTTTGACGAATCGGGCCATTGAGCCGCCCCACCCGGTCAAATATCGCCAGAATTGTGATGGAGACTGTTACCGAATTGTTGACGGGTATATTTCTACTATATTTGAGGAATAAAAACACACAAAGTAACCTGGAAGTATGCAGTATGGTAATAAGTTAATGTTAAAAAATTCGCGCTGGGCCGATTTTGGGCGGCTCAACGCGAATTTTTAACATTTATAATGAATTTTTTAACAATTTATGGCTTTTCCTGGTGACGTTCCAGCGCCCGCCGCAGAATTTCATCCTGTTTGTTGCGATCTTTGGGCTGACCCTTACTGCCTTTGTCTGGCTGAGCGGCTTCCTCGTCACTATCGGCCAGGGCGCGCTGCATTGCCAGCGCCATTGCGGTTGGGAGTACCTCTTCCGGCTCACTGCTATCCGCGACCGTGGGTTCAGGTTCGCCGATCTTGGCGCTGAGGTCAATCTGCCGCTTCTTCTTGTTGACGCCAACAACCTTGACCTCAATCGACTGGCCCTTTTCAACCACGTCCTCCGGCGATTTCACATAACCATGCGCCAGTTCGCTGATATGAACCAGCCCCGGACGTTCCGCACCAATGTCGACAAAAACGCCGAATTTCTCGATGCGCACGACCTTGCCTTCGTAAAGTTGACCGGCTGCAAGGGTATCCCAGCTGACATCAGGAGGCTTGATCATCGAAACGTTCAGGCGCGCATTGTCCTTGTCGACATTGAGCACCCAAACGGTAACATTTTGCCCAACTTCCAGGAAATCCTGTACGTTATTGACGCGCTTCCGTCTTATCTGTGAGATGTGAAGCACAGCATCACATTCTCTTAAATCAACATCTATGATAGCGCCAGCAAGTTGAACCTGTTTGACGCTGCCTTTTAGCTTGGTTCCGGGCTCAAGATCATTAATCGTGAGAGCGGTCGCCTCCTCAGTCACGGCATACTCCTCATTTGAACTCATTCTTGCGTTTGGTCGCCGTTATCGGCGGTTGCCAAAGCGCCTCTCTTTACCGGGGAGGGATTATACGTCTGCTGAGGGGAACTGTCAATGAAGTTGTCATTAATTGCGAACCGTCACCGGAGTACCGATTTCTGCCCAATTGTAAAGCTGTTGGGCGTCCGCGTCGCTGAGAATAACACAGCCATACGAAGCGGGCGTTCCCAGCAATCCCTCCCAGAGGCGCACCCCGTTCGATAGAATAGGCAGCGCGTGAAAACCATTTTGAAGTGGCCCCGCCCAGTAAAATCCTAACCAGTACGGCATCTGGAGGTCCCATGTTTCGGCATAGGCATTGGGCAGTTTCGTTAATATTTTGAACTCCCCGCGCCAGGTATCAGTCCCCGGCAGCCCCGTGCTGACGACATACGTCCAGAGCAGTTCGTCCCCCTCATAGACGTAAGTTCGCTGCTCCGAGACATCGACGACGATCCGCTTGTTGGTTTCGACAGTGCCGCCGTCGGCCAGCGCATCCTCCGTGGGTATGGTGAGTATTTGTCCGGCGTACAGCAGGGCCGGATTGCTGATATTGTTGACCTGGGCCAGCACCCAGGGCGAGACTCCATAACGCGAGCCAATCGAGGTCAGTGTTTCGCCGCGAGCGACAACATGCGTGCTGGTCACCTCGTCCGGTGTATACCCGATGGTTACCGCCGTCGGCGCACCGGGCAGAGTCAACTGCTGCCCGACATAAATATGCGCCGGGTTGATCAGGTTATTGGTGTCGGCCAGCGCCGCGACTGATACATTGTATTTCCGGCTGATGCTGTACAGCGTTTCGCCCTGAACGACAATATGCACACCCTCTACAGGCGTTTCTGCTTCCGTCTCCGGCGAAGTTTCCTGATTTTCCGGCACATTTTCGCTCTGCGCCTCACCGGAAGGTATGATGAGCACCTGTCCCACGTATACCTGGTTGGCATTACTCAGTCCATTGGCGGCTGCCAGCTCGCTGTATGACATCCCATACTTCAACCCGATCCGGTAAAGCGTTTCCCCCTGCTGAACGACATGGGTTGAACTGCTGCTTGCCTCGCCGTTGGCAACAGTGCTGGATGGGGTGTCACCAGGGATCGTCAAACGCTGACCCGCATAGATGTTGGTCCCGGATAGTCCATTCGCGTCTACAATCTCGTCGACTGTTACGTCATATCGTCTTGCAATGGAATAGAGCGTCTCTCCCCAGGCGACGACATGGATCGTCGTCTCCTGGGCGATCACTACACGACTTCCGGAAAACAGGAAAAGAATGGCGAACAAAATGATGACCGTCGATTTGATGGCAGGTGACTTCGTGTAATGTTTCATGATCTCATAGCCCGGACTGGATAAACATTGAACGATAGTTTACCGGTGAGTGCCACATTATGACAAATAAATAAGTAACGATATTAAAAGATATAGCGACTTAC
>JAFGOY010000027.1 GCA_016926255.1 Anaerolineae bacterium
GCCCGTACCAACGAAGGCATTGCTTTGAAGGTCCTGGCTTCTCTCACCGCTCTGGCACTAACCAACGTTAACTAGCAATCAAGGTACACAGTTGTTTTCAGGTTTGGTTTTTTGTTACGATTAGTAATGGTTCTGGGTTCAGTCAAACCGGTCGAAACTTGATTTATACAGTTCTCTGCCTGCAAACCTCTTCCCAGGATTGACAGCTTTCAGGACATTTAAAGTGTGTCTAGAACCTATTATACAGAAATGGCAGTGTAAGTTTCATCTGTAATAAGATAAGTGTGCGATCTGCAAGCCCACCTGATTGATAGAGGTAGAGTCTGCTTGCGGAGAATTGTTACCACTTATATCATATATTTTAATGCGTTGTAAAAATTAATACACTCGCCAGTTTGGAATCAGAATGTGGTTTGGGACTATTTGGGGGCGTAGTGGACAGGTATAGATTTCGAACGGTACTTATAACTCTTGCCATCGCTGTCGTGTTGGGACTGGTTGGTTATTTGTTGTTTGTGCGCGCTGGTCAGCCAACCCCGGTATCGGCAGTCAGGCCGACGCCGACTCCCACTGTCGACGAGGCGGCTCTCGCCGCTCAAAATGTGACGCCAACTCCAACTGCGGTCAGTGTGCAGCCTACCGTAACCCCGACTTTTCTGCCCGTTTCGGAAGGGCAGCCGGAAGGTGAGGACTATACCGATGTCCTGCTGTTGTATGATTCGTACGAGGAGCCAGGCCCATTCGATACCAACTACTGCATGATCGCTGAGTTCTATGGGCTGATCTGCAAAGAATTTGACGTTCGCTCATCAGGCCCGGCCTGGAATGACCTGTTCGATGAGCAGGGGAAAGCCTACAGCCTGATTGGCATCAGCGGGAACGATCTAAACCTGCTCGACGAATGGCAGGTGGACAATCTCGTGCGGGTTGTCGAAAACTATGGGGCCAACCTGCTGGTATATCAGATTAACATTGATGCGCCGCCGGAAACCCTCGATTTGCTGAGTTCCGGGGGGATCGTTGGGGCTTCGTTTGTCGACGACACAGAAGAAAACTGGTTTATTTCCAATGGATACCCTGAGATAACCCAGGAACTGACCGGGATGACCTTTGACGGGCCATCGGATAAGCAGCGTGACTTTGCCCTCAGCCTTGACAATGCCAGTGTTGTGAATACCATCATTTCTTCTGAGAACACTGCCGGTAAAGAATATGCGATTTTTTCGATGGTAAACCGGGGGGCGGGCACTATCTTTTTTAATTCAGGTGATGCCGGGTCCAAACTCACTATTGTTCCGATGCGAACCCTGTATTACATCCGTTCCCAGTTTATGGTGCTGACACCGCTGATGATGGCGATGCGGTATGCGGCAGGCGATGAAGTCTGGCACAACGAGGAGAATGTCGCCAACCTGACCCTCGATGATCCGGCCCTGGTCGACAACTATGGGACGATGGATTATCGAGGACTGCTGACCCAGATGCAAGAGCACAATTTCCATACAACAATTGCCTTCATCCCCGAACAGTATCAGCTTACTGATCTCGATATCGCCCAAATCTTTATCGATAACCCCGATCGGTACTCGCTGGTGCAGCACGGCAACAGCATAGCGGGGTATGAATTCTACTATTATGAAGTCCCGGTTGATTCCGATCTACCAGCCCGGCCCCTGTACGAACAAATCGCCGATATCAACGAAGGTCTGCGCCGGATGGAAGAGCTTGAGCGCCAATTCGGTGTGACCTATGATCGGGTCATGATTTTCCCCTGGGGAATATCACCTGAACAGTCTCTGGTCGAGTTAAAGAGGTACAATTATCTGGCAACGGTTAATGGTCAGGATGTCCCCCTTGACAGGATGCGACCGACTTATTTCTCGTATGGTATGTACCAGGCCAATATGGACTATGCCAGTTTTGCGGTCCTTTGGCGACGCTATGTGACCGGAAAAACCGATGCAGCGGATTTGCAGCGTCTATCGGCACTTGATCTGTTCATCGGCAAGCCCCTGCTGCTTTTTTCACATGCGTATCCAGACGAGTTGTTCTCATCAAGTATTGAGGAGTTCAATCCGATGGCCGATGCCATCAACAGTCTGGCCGGGGAAGATGTGGAATGGAAATCGTTGGGTGATATTATCCGGCACTTGTATCTAAGAAAAACAAATGACGACGGCAGCATTGATGTCATGATGTACGGAAACAACCTGATCTTCGACAATGACTCGGAAGAGGACCTGGTCTTCTATGTCAAGAAAGTGGAAACACTGAATGTCCCAATATCACAGGTAACCGTCAATGGCACGGAAGTGCCTTATGAGGTTGTGAATGACGAATTGATAATCAGCATGACTATCCCGGCTGGGGGAGTAGTTGATATTTTCATCGAGTATGGAGATTAAAGCCTGTGAAACCGATTGACTATATTCAAATTATACTTAGAAGGTTGTGGGTCGTTGTCCTTACTGCGGTAATCGCAGCTGCGATAGTTGCTTTTGGAAGTTTAAAGACACCGGTTACTTATACGACGAGTGCTTTACTCCGCGTCCAGCCTTCTGGCGCTGACTCCGTCAACTATGGGCAGTATCAGTACGATAAAGTGGCGAACAGTTTCGCAAACATTGCCCAAACCAAACCGGTTATCGATCAGGTCAAAGCCAATCTAGGCATTGACGAACTGCCAGATTATACAATCGAGGCAATCGCCCAAACTGACCTGTTGGAGATAGCTGTCGTCGCGCTTGATCCTGAAACAGCCGCCGCCGTTGCTAATGAGATTGCGATGGTTCTGCTTGATGTTGGGCAGGAAGCCTATACGACGAGCGCCCGGCTGACTCAGGAAGATATTGAAAAAGAGCTGGAACAGATTGAAGGTGTCCTTGAGGAATTGGAATCCCAGCGTAACGATCTGGTTGTGCAGGTCCCGATAGACGAGGACGCTCTTAACGAACTGCAACGTGAGATCTCGACACAGGAGCAGACCTACAATGAACTGGTCCGTCTCTCTGCCCAGGCGCGTGTCTCCGAAGTGGTTGAATCGCAGCTTTCAATTGTCAGCTTCGCTTCACCGCCGCCTGAGCCGACCGGCCCTAAGATGGGGCTCACCGTTGCTTTGGGCGCAGTCGTCGGGTTGTTGGGCGGCGTGTTCCTGGCCCTGCTTTTCGAGACTCTCGACGATCGTCTCTATACGTATCAGGCGATTTGCTCCGCTGTGGGCGACCGCGAGATCGTTGGGCGTATTCCGGCGATAGGCCTCCGCTATACTCGCAAACTGTTGGGACATGATCAGTCTGAGGTGGAAGCTTTCGGGCACCTGCGCAGTAACATCGCTGCGATATCTGAAATTACCAACCTGGATCGCCTGTTGATTACCAGTGGTATTCCCGATGAGCAAAAGACAATTGTCTCTGCGAATCTGGGAGCAGCCTTTGCCCATGCGGGCAAAAGGGTTGTCCTAGTCGATGCCGATATGCGAGAGCCTCAGTTGCACAAATTCTTTGAACTGGAAAACGAGGTTGGTCTCAGTGAATATCTGCAAGGAACCGCTGGGCTTCAAGAAGTCGTAAAAGAAACGCCGGTGAATAACCTGCGTCTGGTGCCTGCTGGTTCTCGTCCCGCAACACCTGCCGAACTGCTGGCCTCACCGGCAATGGCCGAACTGCTGGACAGCCTTCAGCAGATGGTCGATATTGTTTTTATCGATTCGCCTGCTTATCTTCTGGTAGCCGATGCCGCTTCCCTGCTCCCGTTTGTCAATGCAGGTCTGTTGATTGTTCGACGCAAGCGAACGTCCCGCAAGGCGCTTGATGCTGTATTTGAGCAGCTCACGCCCGACAAGCTCAGATGGATCGGGGTCGTTATCACCGATGCCGAACAGGGCTACGTACGCGGGTATCGCCACTACTACCGGAACAAAAAGGTGTCTGGCGCTCAGGGGTGAACGTCAGATGCGCTTGTTGTGAACTAGAAAGTATGCAAGCTGTGCATCCCGTGGGGCCGTAGTCATACAAACCTCGTCCTGCGGGATGCTCCTGGTCTAGATGTCCAGGATTTTCGGTGGTGGTCGCTTGAGGGCTTCGGCGCAGTGAAGGGTAAGTTATGATTAACCTACGGTCAAGTTCCAGACCTCAACAAATGGCCGTTGTGTTTCAGGCATTGGTTGTCTGTGTTGTCGGTAGTCTGCTGGGTGCGGCTTCGCTGTATGTTCCGCCTGTCTGGTTGATTGCCCTGCTGGGAGGGATGCTGGTACTGCTCCTTGCGATGGGCCGGGCCGAATTGTTCCTGCTGGGGTTGGCCGTGGGGCTTTCCACGATATTTCCCTTTGAGGAAATCCCGGTTGTCGTAAGTGTCGGGCCAGGCCGGGTCTTTTTGACCGATCTGATATTCGGCGCGCCGTTTGTCATTATGTTGCTGCGATGGATATTAGACCCGGAGTATAAATTTAACAGTACCCCGCTCGATCTCCCGGTGGCAGTGTTCTTTATTGTGACCCTGATCGCGACGTTCGTCGGGCTTGGCAGGAGCCTGCCAAACACAATCACCATTAGCGAGATTATTCAATCTCCTCCGCCTATCGTGACCAGAATCATTCCCATGATCCGGCTCATGGCCTATTATTTACTGTTCTATGTTGTCACCAATCTGGTTAACAATAAAAAACAACTGCTGCTGCTGCTTCAGGGATTGGCCGTCCTGGGGACTATCAATGCGATTTTGATGATTGTCCAGTTTTTCTTCCCATCTCTCCAACTTCTCAATTTTGCCGGTCGTGTTGAAACCTTGGTCACAGAGGGAACCTCTTATCAGGGGGTGACCCGTATCGTCAATATCACGTCAGAGGCGCTTGTCCTGATCATTTTTGTCGTAAAGATATCCTCGCTGTTGATTCGGAAATCGTGGCAACCGAAGGTGATCGACTGGGTTCAGTTTATTTTGTTGGGTGGAGCGCTGATAGTAACCTTTAAGAGAAGCTTCTGGATTGGGATTATCATCGCAGTATTGATTCTGGTACTGATAGTTCACTGGGCCGGGAAGTTCAGGCTGCTGTTGTACGGCGTGGTAGGGTTAGTTGTTTTTGGACTTGTCGTGGCCGGTGTCAGGACCCAGCCCGATTCCGATGCGTATGAGTATTTTTCGGCGACCGCCGACCGGCTGACGAGTGTGTTTGAAGAAGAAAGCTACGAGTCGGGCAGCAGTTTCGATTTCAGAGTGGTTGAAGCAAACTATGCCCGCCAGCAGATCGCCGAACACCCGCTGCTGGGCATCGGATTTGGCCAGTATTATCGCCCCTGGACAAATCTCTTAGACTGGGAACTTCAAGACCTGCGTGGTTATATCCACAGTGGACATCTCTATATCTTAACCAAAACGGGATTCCTGGGGTATTTCGCGTTTGTGTGGGTATCTGTCCTGTTCATTGTCCGTGGCTTCGTCTATTGGAAGCGTATAACCGATGAACGAATGAGCGCGATTGTCATTGGCTTTGTGCTGAGCTATGTGGTGGCTTTGATCGTTGCCACGGTCAGTGTTGTATTTCTTGAAAGCTACTGGGTGCCGTTGATTGCCATTATGTTCGGCAGCAACGAGGTTATCTATCAACTGTACATACCGCCTCCTGAGGAAACCGCAGAAAGCGATGTCCTCTCAGTCGACTGACAGGTTGTCAATTTGCGCCTGTGCAATGCGTTCCATGATGTAGGCTTGTTGGTCTTCGGTGAAGACAGCGCGGAACTTATGGCCGGTGGTAGGTGCGATGGGCCGCTCTGTCGCCGCTTTCCAGGGTTCGCTTGACAGAACTACCTCGGATGCCACAGCGCGATAGTCTGTCAGCATTGTCTCTTCAAATGGAAGGTTGAGCCAGCCGCATAGATCGATAAGAATTGGCCTGGCCTCCGCCGCCAGTGTTTCATAGTTGACGAAGTAATGATTGGGTCTGCCTCGACACCCGAGGCTCAGGCGCGTGTCGTCGATCCAGCGCTGGATCGCCCTATCAAGGTTTTCAGTATAACCACTCCACAATTCAGGGTATTTCTTTCCGATGTCGTATAGTGATGCGACGACATCGGCACCGCTCCGCAGAATGTGAACAAACCGGGCATTTTCGACCAGGTTGTCGATCTCGTTGACATGATGCAGGTGTCCGGGGGTCTTTTCCACCCAGACATTTCTGTTTACTTCCCCGGTCAGTGTGTCAAGAATGCTCACGAAGCTGTTTGCATACTGTTGTGTTGTTACCACGTACCAGGGAACAAACCGGTGGAGATCAGGGCGATCAAGGTGATCGAGAAACTGGTCGATCTTCCTCCGTACTTTCGGGGAGGCAATACCAAGCGTCCGAAGTACAGCTCGTCCGCTTTTCAACCACTCGAAAAAGTGAGATTCCGGGAAGGTTTCGATCTGAGAGTGTGCTGCCAGCAGAGATTGCAGCAGTGTAGTGCCTGATCGGGGACACCCTACAATGAATATTCGTTTCTGAATAGATGTAGTATTCAAGATATAGTTCCAATACAGGCTAACTAGAATGCATACGGCTCGTCCAGCGTGTTAGAAGCTGCCGCGACTGGGTGATGAATGCGTCCAGGTCTTTCCGTTTTACAATGGGTAGAGCGACTGCGGCTGCGATGAAAAGCGGCACTATCAGGACTCGTATAGCAAAGGGTATTTTGCCAAACACAATCAGCGGTATAACGAACAACCCGAACAGGAAAAACGTTTGCAGATACTCAAGGGGTTTTACGTCGACATTTTTCCGTCTGAGGAAGATGACATTCAGCGGGTTTTTCCCAAACAGACCCGCTAAAGTAGCCAGCGCGGCGCCCACCGTACCGAATATTGGGATGAACAGCCAGTTGGCCGCCAGGCCGATCACCGTGTGAGTGGTATTGACGATCACCGGCTTGTTCGACTCCCCGACTGCTACCAGGGCGTTGCCTAACGTGTAGTTGACCATTGTAATGGCCAGTCCGATCATCAGCAGGATGAAAGGCAGCACACTCGACGAATAGCGATCTGAGAACAGCAGCGTGATCAATTCATGCCCGAACAATGCAGCAATCAGGGCACCCAGTATCATGACAAACGAAATCAGCCGGGTGGCAGCGTTTATAATTTTCGAGGCTTCGTCATATTCATCACGGGCAAAAGCGCTTGCCATCACCGGGAAGTAGACTGATCGGAATGACTGATAAGCTGAAGAGAGGCTGTCGGGGATACGCCGGGCAATCTCATAGTATGCAATCTGGGCCGGGCCGAGCAGCAAACCGATCATGATGGTATCCAGACGCTGGTAGAAAAAGGTTAGCATCTGATTGAGTTGTAGGGGAAAGCCGAAGATCAGCATCTCTTTGAGGGGGGCAAACTGAAGCTGGAGTTTTTTCTTTATTGGCAGTGAGAGATAAGCGAAACCAGCAGCCAACCCAAGTGAGATGATCTTGGCGTAAACAAGCCCTTCCATATCCATATCGAACACGATGACGAAGAGTATTGTGAAAAGCGCATTCGAAATACTGGAGATTGATTCGGCGATGGCAGTATTCTTAAACAGAAACAGGCTTTCCAAGGCAGGGCGCAGAGTACGGTATAGGCTCTCCATTGCATACATCATCGGTAGAAAAATAAACGAGTCCAGCACGACCCCGGCTTTAAATAGATTCGACAGCGGCTCCCGAATAAAAAACGTGAGAACACTGACAACAATAATTATCATAAGTTGGAAAGAGAGCGTGGAATTGATCAGGCTTTCTATTCTGCGCTCATCCTTGGTGCTGGTCACAAATTTGACGATGGAAGACCCAAGTCCCAGGTTGCTGCTTTCCGCCAGGAAAACAGCAACGACATTGAGTACCACAAACGCCCCGAACACCTCTTCGGCCAGAAATCGGGCGGCGATAGTGGTACTGAGCAGGCCAAACAGCATGCGTGCAAAATCGCCCACACCGACTGTGAGCGTTCCCCGAAATATGCGAGAAAGAAATGATTCTTCGCTGGCATCAGGGGGAGTGGAATTCTCGTTTTGAGGGTTGTTTTGGGGGAGATCAGTCATAATCCTGATTACAAGTCCTTTGCAAAAACAAATCAATCAGTCAAACATTCCCGTTTATCTGGTAGCGTGACAAAGTGGGGGGGGTGAAATCAGCCAAGTAGATGAGATTTCAGTTGAAATTCGCTATTCAGGCTTAAATCCAGGCGTGAATTGGCCCTAAGGATTGCCTAAGCAAATTTCCCTTCCCCCTAAAATGTCATGCTATCCGTTTATCTGGCGTCACGGGAATGTTTTTGTGGTTGGTATTCAAATGTATGATTCATTCTGACTGCTGCCAGATTCGTTCTTGAGATTATACTACCGGCGCATTTATTCTGGGTGATACCCAGATCGGCGATTGCGCTGGTGGATGTCAGAGTTTCACTTGCACGAAGAATCCGATCATAAGCCCCAGGACACCGACCACCGCCGCTATTAACGCTGCCTTTTCGGTCCAGTCCGGCAAAACCAGCTTCCCGGGTTTCTCGATCGGAGCATCTTCGATTTGAACGGTAATTTCAGCCGTCAGGCCATCATAGTCAGGGTCGCTGCTGCTCGCCGTGTGCTGAATCACGCTGGTCTGTCCGTTTTCGTCCTCTGTATCAGCCTTTGCTCTCAGCGATACAGTCTGAGGTTCATCCCAGTTGGAAGGAAGAAAGGTCAGGTTGTGCGGCAGGGCCACTGTCTGACTATCACTGCTAACAACCAGTTCAACTGCGTCTTCAGGCTTTGTAGATAGCACGACCGTATATTCTATCCCTTCGCCTCCCTCGATCAATCCGACATCCGGCACGTCCACCAGCACTGCCGGGGGAGGGGGAGGGTCGTTATCGGTAATGTTAACGGTGAATTCAACGATCTGCCCCTGGAAGCTTGTGTCGGTGCTGGTCATTGCATGGACGATCACTCCGTTGTGTGGTGATCTTTCATGCTCCAGATCGTCAACAACTGAGAGGGTCACGATCTGTGGTATTTCCCAATCAGTAGAGGTGAAAGTCAGAGTCGTCGGCGATACGGTTGTTTGCATATCTTCTGTCGTTATCTCGACCGTTACCGGGGCGGTGGGGGCCTTGGTCAGATTTATTTCATAGGTCGTTGGTTCGGTTATGTTCTCATCCAGCGTGAGGCCCGCCGGAGAAATCTGCGCCCCCGCAGGCGTGGCGACAAAGGCCAGGGTCGTGTCAGGGATTTTATCGGTGACAATCAGGAATCCCCGGTCATCCAGGCGGGCAAGCCCTTCCCAGTTGCGATACTCTTCGATAAGGTTGAGCACGACCGGGGTAGTTCCCGTTTGCACGATTCTATCTCCGGTGTATTCGTACTCAACTATTTGTTCGATGCCAAAAATCGGCGCAGAGACGTTGAGAACCCAGAATCGGTTATTCTCATCAATGTCGGTGGCGTCAGTAATGCGCCGGTCTAGCGAGTCCAGGGGGAGGGTGCCTGCTGCGGCGAGGGTCGCCGGGTCGAAGACATGGGCGACCGGGGTCGGGTTGACAAGTACGCCGTTTCCCTCATAGAAGGTCAGTATACCATCCGGGGTGACCACCAACGCTTCGTCCGTAGCGTTGGTGACTTCTGCCTGCGGCGGGATTGGAGTCAGGAGTGTGGTGTCGAGTTCAACCCTCTGCTCCTCCGGTAAGATTGTCCCTGAGATAAGATACCCCAGCATGGCCGAGGTGCTTTGCTGCGATTCGATGGTCAGGTAGACCTTATTACCCGCAAAACCAATTGCTTCGAATCCCTGGAAGCCGATGATGGAAGTCGTCAGGTTTGGCGCAGAGACGGTATAGGTTTCTGGCTCGATTGGGGTGGTTGATTTGCCATCCAGATAATCCAGGATAGCCTGTTTGGGGATACCATACAGGTAGCCATCTTCGGGGAAGCCGTTCCAGTCAGGGTATTGTGGCAGGAGAATAAGCATATCGCCGTACCAGGCCAACCCCGATATCTCGGAGTCTACTTCGGCGATCATACCTTCCAGCGGGATGGGGGTTATCGCCTGCCCGGTGAGGGGTGTTGGCACCTGTACCGCCGGTTGCTCCGCAAATGCTGATAGGTTTGCTGCTGCGGGGATCATCAGTACGGCCAGTAAAGTTCCAATTAACCACGACCTACCCATAAGGATTCCTCTCAATGATAAGTCCGGGTCTCGTCAGTACATGCCGCAAGTATGGAGTTAAAGAGAGTTTGTTCGATTATTACGACATTGTATACGAGACTAGTCGACAATACAAGGTTCCTCACCTGGGACAAAGAAGGGCACTCGGCTTCCTCCTTGCCCTTCATGGACTATACCTGATTACGTTTCCGTTTTGCGATAGCTGTTTGATACCCGTCGATCAACTGTCGGGCTTGGTGCGGCCATGCTAACTGTTCCTCGATGCGTTTGCGACCGGCCTGACCCAGTTCTTCCCGATTCGCGGGATTGTCGATCAGGTAGGCGATTTTCCGGGCGAAGTCCAGTTCATCGTTGGGGTCCGCGTAAAGTGCGGCATCCTGCGCGGTATTGCGATGCTCGTTGAGATTGAAGGCGACGATGGGTTTGCCAAGCGACATATATTCCATCAGCTTGATCATCGTCGAGCGGTTAGTGTAGGGGTTTGACGGCTCCGGCGCGACACAGATATCGGCGGTGGAGAGGAGTTCTAACAGCCGGTCGCCTTCCTGCCAACCGGCGAACCAAACGTAATCGTCAAGTATCAACTCGGTGGTCAACGCTTTCAGGCTATCCAGGGCATCGCCATCACCGATGATCACCGCCCTGACATCGGTGACGTTCAGATCGAGCACAAGGTGTGACAAAGCTCTGATGAAATAGTCGATTCCGTCCTGGTAGCCGGTCACGCCGATGTAGCCGAGGATCGTGCTGGCAGATCGGGCCAGTTCGGGGTCAGGATCATGGCCTTTCATAAACTTCTCGCTTGGCCCATTACGAACAATCACAATCCGGTCACCGGGCACCCCGCCGCGTGCCATATCGATCTCTTTGTACGAATCGTTGGTAACGATGACAAGGTCGGCGGCTTTGCAGGAGAGCTTTTCGAAAAAACGCAGCACCCTGATGACCGTTCCGCCCTCTTCGCGGCCAAAGCGCGCCGCGAAAAGCTCCGGTGACAGATCGTGGTGATCGAAAACAAACTTCTTGCCGAGCAGCTTGTAGAACAGGCCGATCACCACCAGCGTGTCGGGCGGATTGTGGGCGTGGACGGTATCGAATCCGCCCCGCAGCAGCACGCCCCACGACAGCACCAGCATCGCCAGCATCGAGAAGCCGTATTCCCACAGGTAGCCGATAAACCCTTCGCCGCCGGTGGGGGCCGGGAAGCGGGAGACGGACACCCCATTGATTACTTCCCGGCGCGGCTGCCCGGCTTTCCTGGGGCAGATCACCGTTACCGCATAACCGGCCTCGGTCAGCGAGTTGGCCTCTTTGCGCACCCGGCTGTCCTGGGGGTACGGGTTGTTTTCCAGGAGCATGAGAATACGTAAGCCCTGACGCTTCTTCATTTCTCTCTCCACTCCTTTGGTTGACTATCCTGTGCCGGACGGGATCAGTCTTCTATCCCCAACATATGGCGCAGTCCCTCGGTCAGTGTCACTTCTGGTATCCACCCTAATTCTGATTGTGCTTTCCGAGTGTCATATTTGATATTTCGGCAGGCACTTCGTACTACATAGCGGGTGATCTTGGGGGGCGTGCTGGCCCCCTTTCGGCGACTGCTTCCTTCCATCAGGCCAGCCATGCTGTTCAGAACGAAGGCCGGGATGGGGATAATCATCCCCTTATCGCCGGTAACGGTGTTCTTTACGCGGAAGGCATCACGCAGACGAACCTGCGGCTCGTCGACGATGTTGTATGTCTGCCCTTCCGATTCGGGTGTGGCGGCGATGAGCAGCAGCGCATCGACCACGTTATCGACATAAGTGTAGGGCATAAAATTGCGCGCGCCGCCGATGGTCAGGTTGAAGTTCCCGATCTGCATCAGGCCGCGTCCTGGCGGACGCCCTCCGCCGGGGCCGTAGAGCACGCCAGGGCGGATGACGGTGACCGGGAGGTCCTTTTCCTTGCGATACTCAAAGACCAGTTCTTCCGCGCCAATCTTCGAGCGCATGTAATGCGCATAGAAATCAGGCCTGGAGGGAAATGGTGTTGACTCGTTGACGGTGCGCCCCCCAGGAGGATTGTGGAGACCGTAGACGGCCACCGAGCTGACATGAATGACCTGTTTGACACCGGCTTTCGCGGCGGCTTCGAGTACCGCCCCGGTGCCTTCGATGTTGACGGCGTTGTGAACGTCCCAGGTGGCCTGATTGGTCGTGATCGCCGCGCAGTGGATCACCGTGTCGATGCCCTTCATCGCCGCTTCGACCGCCGCCGCGTCGCGCAGGTCACCGGCGACCAGATTGGCCTGTTTTGCGATCTCCGGCGATACCCCGCCGACGCTTCGCACCAGCGCGGTGACTTTCGCGCCGGAGCGGTACAACGCACCGACCAACCGGCTGCCGAGAAATCCCGTCGCGCCGGTGACGAGCACCTTCTTCCCGGCCAGCGTTTTGTTCTCCTTCAGCCTGCGTTCAACGGCGGTCAGCGGCTCGGTGCGCACTTCGCCCGGTTGTTTGGCTGCTTTCCCGTAGCGCGAAAGCTCCTCCGAGAGCGCCCAGGCCTTTTCCATCATCTCGGCGATCTTGCGGCCATCTTCACCGGGAACCGGCGGGGCGGTGTCTTCGCGGATGCTCCGGTAGAATTCCTTGAGCAGCACCTGCATTTCGGGCATGTTCTTCAGCTTGCCGGTCAGCACCCCGAAAACGTTCGCAATGGTGCCGAGAGTAAGCTGGATGCTGTCTTCGATGTTGAAGAGAACTTTCGACAGCATGCGCGGCATACGCAGGTCTTTGTGGGTCACGCAGACCTCGCGCACTAGGTCGGCATGGACGATCCCGTTGGTACCGTAAACGTCTATGTATTTGGCGTAGGGTTTGGCCTGCATCGAGAAGTTCATCACGCCGGAGGAACTTTTGCCCTGGAGCAGCACCGTCAGTTCGGTCGACGGCGCATCCGGGTCGACCGGGTTGTTGGTAGTGACGCCGATCACGTCGGTAATATCCTTCAGGAACGCCAGTTGGAGATAGCCGAGGTGAGGAAGGAAATTGGTGAAAGGCCCGCCGGGAAGCTGCCAGGCCCAGTGGTAGTGCCCTCCTCCGCCGCTGTACGACCCGCCTTCCGCCGACAGTCCATAATAGCTGTTGACGTATACCACGTCGCCGATTGCGCCGCTCCTGACCATCTCGCGGGCTTTGGCGACCGACGGCTTGAACAGGTAGTTGTGATTGGCGCACAGCTTGACCTTGTTCTTCTTTGCCGCCTCGATCATCCGGTCGGCATCTTTGACGCTGAGCGCCATCGGCTTCTCGACGAGCACGTGGCAGCCCGCTTCCATCACCTGGATCGCGAGCGGGGCATGGGATGACGGTGGAGTCAAGATGTGGACGGCGTCGAGCTGCTCTTTTTCAAGCATCTCGGCGAGATCGCCGTAGGCCCGTGCTTTCCCGATTTTCTTGGCGACCACCTCGGCCAGGTAGATGTCCCGGTCGCAAACGGCGGCGATCTCGACGTCTTTCACCGCGTTCAGGGCACTGATGTGTGCGTTTGATATTTTTCCACAACCTACAAGTGCAACGCGCATAACTGTTTTCCTTCTCTCTTTCGTTTACAGGCGTGCCGGTCGAGGCCGCCAGGTAGGATAATCAATCAAAATACTGGCGCTGCCAGAGTTCGACGCTGAGCAGGCCGAACAGCGGGCGGGCATGATCGGCAAAGCCGGAGTCATGTTCCGTCAGCAGCTTCTCGACGTAATCTGGGTTGAACAATCCCCGCCGTCTGATTGTGTCCGGCGAGAGGTGATCGTGGAGATAGCTCCGCACCTGGTTTCGGAACCAGACCGGGATCGGCACCGGGAAGCCTTTCTTGGTGCGATGGATGATCTCGTCGGGCAGCCATTCACCGGCGACTTTCTTCAGCAGGTACTTTCGTGTCATCCCTTTGATCTTCATGCCGGGCGGCAGTGATGCCGCAAACTCGACCAGCTTGGAGTCGAGCAGGGGAACACGCGCCTCGAGCGAGTTCGCCATGCTGAGTTTGTCGCCGCGTGCCAGCAGATTATCGGGCAGCCAGAACTTGGTTTCGACGTACTGCATCCGGCTGACCGGGTCGACCGCGTCGGTGTGATCCAGGAAAGCCCCAAATACATTGTTCGATGAATAGCCATCGAGCGATGTTTTGATGCTGTCGGTCAGCAGGGCGTCTTTCCACTCCTGGTTGAACAGCGGGAACCAGTTGGTCAGCCGGGCGGCCTCGTCTTTGAACGACATCGCGTAGATCGCCTGCTTCTGGCGGCGGATGCCGGGTATCCGGCTGCTCGCGGCAACCGCCAGCGACATTGCCGGTTGGGGCACCCAGCGCGCATAGGGGGAGAATCGCTCCCCCGCATAGCGGGCGTACCCGGCGAACAATTCGTCGCCGCCTTCACCGGTCAGCACCATCTTGACCTTCTGCGTGGCGAGTTGAGCGACCATGTAGTTGGCTAACACCACGTAATCGGAGATCGGCTGATCGAGGTGCCAGGCGACTTTCTCGCTGAGTTCGATAAAATGTTTTGAGGTAAGGATCACCTCGTGGTGATCGGTCTGGTATTTGTCAGCGACCATGCGGGCGTAGGGCAGCTCGCTGAATGCCTCGCCTTCCTCACCGTAGCCCACTGAGAAGGTCTTGACCGGCTCGTTGAGGAACCCGCTCATCAGCGCCACGACTGTGCTGGAGTCGATGCCGCCGCTCAGGAACGCCCCGAAGGGCACATCGCTCATCAGGCGCATTTCCACCGACTGGGTGATCAGTTCCTTGAGCTGCTCCGCGCATTCTTCTTCACTGCAATTCAGGTAGTTGTCCGGGGAGAAAGAAACGTCCCAGTACTGCCGCGTCGATAAACCGTTCTCGTCATAGGTGAGGGTATGGGCCGGTTCGAGTGCCACGATATCCTGAAACATGGTCTTCGGGGCAGGGACGTAGCGCAGCGAGATATAGTCGCTGAAGCCCAATAGATCCATGCGCGGGGTGACCTCCGGGTGTTCGAGGATTGACTTGATCTCCGAGGCGAAGATCAGCTTATCGCCAACCAGGGTGTAGTAGAGCGGCTTGATGCCCAGCCGATCCCGCGCAATGAATAATTTGTTCTTGTTTTTGTCCCAAATGGCAAAGGCGAACATTCCGCGCAGGTGGGTGGGGAAGTCCTCTCCGTACTCCTCGTAGCTGTGAACCAGCACTTCGGTGTCGCTGGATGTTTTGAAGATATGCCCCCGCTTTTCGAGTTCCGCACGCAGGATTTTGTAATTGTAGATTTCGCCGTTGAAAACGACGACAACACTCTTATCCTCGTTATAAATTGGCTGGTCACCGGTGTTAAGGTCGATGATGCTCAATCGACGCATTCCCAACCCCACGCCATCGGCAACGAAGAAGCCTTCGTCATCCGGCCCGCGATGGGCGATGATGTCGGTCATGCTTTTTAGAAGGTTCGGTATCTGCTCTGACGATAACGACGAATCAATAATTCCAGCAATACCACACATTTCTTATACCCCTCAAATCAAAATCTAGTTGTTCGTAGTTTCTTTCTGTTTTTCCTTCTGCTTGTTGATCGCTTCGACGAACAGGCCGTAGGTCTTCTGTGCGTTATTTTTTGAATAATCGGTCTGAACGATTTCGATGCTTCTTTCGCCCGCTTTATTGCGAAGTGCCGGGTCTGAGCCATAACGTCGCAGCGCGTCGGCCAGCCCGTCGACATCTCGCTCATCGATCAATATCTCCTCGACGAGTTCCGGGGTTCCCGTCAGGCGGGTGGCGATCACCGGCTTGCCGTAGGACATCGCCTCGATCAGTGAGACCGGCAGCCCTTCGTTGATCCCCCGATCGTCGGTGACGAATGGCAGGCAGAACACATCGCAGCTCCGGTACAGGAAATCGAGCACCTGATCGCTGACCTCGCCAAACACCACCACTTTATCCTCAATGCCATAATCGCGCGATAGCTGCCCGACATCGACCACGCCGGGATACCCGGCGGCCCACACCTCGATATCGACCTCGCCGCGCAGCCTGCCGACCGCCTGCAGGAGAATGTCGTGGCCTTTTCGCTCCTGGAAGCCGCCGACGATCAGCACTTTGACCGGGTCTCCGTATTCTTTGATATCCGAATAGTGGCGGATGACCTTTGCCTTTTCTGCCACGTCAGCGCCGACCAGGTCGCCAAGCACCTTCTTGTGATAATCACAGTTGACGACGATCTCATCGCAGTCGGGAACCGCCTTGTGAAACATCGCCCAGTTGGGATTGTCCTGCGTTTCGTAGCCGTAGATCGCCACTGACAGGGGGATGCCGGAAAACTGTTTGCAGTAGTAGCCAACGAATAGCTTGTGGTCGCCGAACACGCTGTGAATGAAATCGACGCCGCGCTTGCTCATCTGGTGGGCGAAATCGGCACCCAGCAAAAAATAGATCAGCGATTTTGTGCGTAGCGCGTCGAACAGCAGCGAGAGATATTTCCCCGGTTTGCGGAGGAAATGGAGCGGTTGGCGGAGGATCACCCCCAACCGGCTGTAGCGATAGCAGAACCAGTCGTCACGGGGCATATACGGCCCTTCGACGTAGCGGACCGGGTAGATCGAGACTTCCAGCCCCTTCTCGACCAGTTCGTCGATCTCGCGGAAGGTCCAGGCGTCCAGCCCGTGCGACATCGACACGACATAGGCAACATGTGGTTTTTTTTCGGTAGCCATTTATATCAGCCTGACCTGCTAATATCAAAAGTGCCGGATGGATTGTACATTAATGGGTAGCCTCATACCATTCGATGGTCTTCTTGATCCCCTGTGTCAGCGTATGAGTCGGTTCGTAGCCAATACCTCGAATACGTTCGATATCCGCGATCCATACATGAGGATCGCCGGGCCTGACGCTGCCCGTATAGGTGAATTTTGCATTCAGCCCCAGCGCATCGACAATCGTCTGCGCGATTTCGGTCGTGGTATGGCCTATTCCGGTCGCGACGTTGTAAGTCGTCCCATCTAGCGGCGAGTTGTCCATAATCACCAGCAGCGCCTGCACGATGTCCTCGACGTAAACGAGATCGCGCATCTGCGTGCCATCGCCGAGGATGACCATTGTGGTCGGGTCTTTCTTCAGTTTGCCGATGAAGTCGTAGATGATCTGCTTCTTCTGGCGCGGGCCATAGGCGGAGAAGAACCGCGCCGACGCGGTACGCATCCCGTAAACGCGGCTGAACACGTCGGTGTAACGTTCCATCGCCAGCTTGCCGACCCCGTACGGCGAGATCGGATCGGTGATCATCTCCTCGGTGATCGGAACGGTGACTGGGTTGCCGTATACGGCGGCGGACGAAGCCACGATCAGCTTGGGATCGCGTTCGGCCTGCCGGATCGTTTCCAGCAGCCCAATCGTCGAAACCAAGTTGTTCTCAAAATCATAGATTGGGTCTTTGACCGAAGGCGGCACGTAGGCGTTGGCCGCCAGATGGAAAATGACGTCGAAATCACGGTCGGTGACGATCTTCTTGAAGGCGTCGCTGTTGACGTTCATCTCCAGCACTTCGATTTTGTCCAGCACGCGGGCAAGGTTATCGGTGGTGCTGTTGGCGAAATTGTCGACCACTGTTACCTTGAAATCGCGAGCGGTTAGCTGCTCGACAAGATGACTCCCAATGAACCCGCTGCCGCCTGTTACCAGTACCGTTTGATTATCTGAATCCATTTAGTTCCCCCGATAGTTACAAGTAAGATTATTGCTCAAGTAGCTCGTCAGCCATCTCTCCCATCGTCACCGACCGCAGCCGTCCGTTTTTAACCTCGTCCTGAACCACGCCGAACAGCACGCGCAGCTTGTCGATGTCTTTTTCAGTCCGGAATTCCCAGGGATGCGCCCAGAGATGGATGACTTTCTTCTGTTCAGCTGCTCGCCTGATCCCCTTGATCATGGGGCCGAGCCGCAGCCGGTGCAGGTTCATCGTGTCGAGAGTGGTTTCCAGCTTCCGGTTGATCCGGAATAACCACTGCGACGAAGGGAGATTCGCCATCCCCAGTTCGTCCAGAGACGGCTCATAGACCTGCGGCACGGCAAACTGGAAGAAGAGATCGAGCCGGTTGTAGACCTTGCCGATCACCGGTACGCCGGTATAGATCGGGGCCATCACTTTTTTGCCCCGGTAGCAGGTGAATCCGACTTCTTTGAGCAGTTCCAGATGGGCGACCTGGTTGCGCGGGAAAACTATCGTCTTGGGTTTGATCCCGTACCGGGCGGCCGCCTGAATCCAGGACTCCAGCTCGATCCGGGCTTCGTCTTCGGTCAGCGCGGGGAAGGGTGTGTGTGTAAACCCGTGACAGCCGATCTCATGCCGGTCGCCTTTTTCGAGCAGCCACCCGATCACGTCAGCCCCATACCAGACCGGGTTATCAGTTTCGTACAACTGATCGAAGGCCCGATGCTGGCCCTGCCATTTTTCGACGGGGCGTGAGGCCGATGGCTCCCAGCGATCATACATCATCCCGCCGACCACTGCCCAGGTTGCCCTGATCCCGAATTCGTCCATCAGGTCGAGAATCTGGCGGATGCTGCGCCGCTCCCGCGAGCCATCTGGCGAAAACAGCCGCTCACGCTCGTCGTCCAGGTCGAAGTATCCCCAGACGAGTTCGGTATCCAGTGAGAAAAGAAATGTTCCAGTCGATGATTCTGTTTGCATAAGTAACAATAATCCCGTTCAGGTTGGCTTCAAAATATTACGTGATTGTCTCGTATCGCCGCCGCTCAGATCAACTATTTCCGGCTCGACGTTTGTTTCATCCCTTTTTCGAGAGCCGCTTTCAGGTTGCTGGCCGACCCCGCCCACGTCCACCGGTTCGAGGCTTCAGCAGCCAACCGTCCCATCTCTTGCAGCGATCCACGCTTCTGCCAAATGTCGCGCAGCGCGTCGAGCAGCCTCTCTACGTCCGAGCCTCTGGCCCAGAATGCGTAGTCGTCTTCCATCACGTCGGTATGGCAGACAATTGCGGTAGCCATTACCGGCAGGCCCGCCGCCATATACTCGAATAATTTGATCGGGCTGCTGACCCGGAACTTTTCTTCGTCGGGGAAGGGGAGCGTTCCGACATGGGCCTCGGCCAGCACCGCCGGGATTTCGGCATGCGGTACCGGTGGGCGGACGTCGATCAGGTCGCCAGTTTGCGCTGCAAACGCCGTCAACTTCTCGTGTTCCTGCCCCTCGCCAACGAGTATCAACCGGAATGCCATCCCCTCCTGATTGGCCAGCGCGACCGCCCGGCTGAGTGCCATCAGGTTGCGCTCGTAGTGCTGGAGTCCGATATACACCAGGTTGACCGGTTCGCCTTCTTCCGGCCAGCGCCGATCCACCAGCGCCGGTTGAAACTGCTCCGCGTCCACGCCTGATGTCCACACTCCCCACAATTGATCGCCGGGGATGTTCAACACTTCGGCCATGCGCTTCGTGATCGCCAGCCGACCATCGGCCAGCGAGTTTGAGAGCCAGTCCATCAAAATATAGAACCAGCGGCGCAGTCTGTCACGCAGGGTCTCCTGGTCGGGGGGCAGCATGTGGAGCGTCCGTGTATCGACCACGAACAGGGGCCGCCGCCTCCGGCTGAACAGGCGCAGCACCCGGAGCGGCATCAGCCAGATCACCGACATCTGGTGAAAGAGGATCACGTCAATATTTCGCCACTGCCTGAGAATCATCCAGGCCGCTTTGAAGTGAAAGATCACCTGTCCCAGAAAGTAGATGTCCGGGCGGGAGATGTTCAACACATCGACGCCGCGCACTTTGTCGGGGCCATCCGGACCGACGACGACGAGCGTTACATCCCAACCCAGGTTGCGCAGCTCTCGGGTAGTGGACAACCATGTGGCCGCGTCGAGCCGGTCGGCGGCGGGTTCTGTATACAACCATACGCAGTGTGGTTTTCTATCGGCAGTTTTGTCTTCTGGCACAGACCCATCCCATCAATTTTAGTTCTGGACGATTTCTTCCAGCATCCGGCTGAGTTTATCGGCCAACGAATCCCAGTCATAGTTCTCGATGACGAACTGGTATGCCTCGTCGGTGATGCGCTGGCGCAGGTTCCTGTCCTTCAACAGTCGGATCGTCTTTTCTGCGAACTCTTCCGTATTGTCGGCGATCATCATGTGCTGCCCATCGACCAGATTCGACTGGCCCTCCTGCCCGATGGTGGTCGTGACGACCGGGCGCTTGAGCGCCATCGATTCGAGGATTTTTAGGCGCGCGCCACCAGCCGCCCGCAGCGGGATGATGCTCACCTGGCACCGCTCATAATAGGGGCGGATGTCTTCGACGCGCCCGGTGACGTGAATGTGCTCTTCTGCCAGCGCCAGCACTTCCGGCAGGGGGTTGATCCCCACGATCCAGACTTCGACATCGGGGATTTCTTTGCGGATCAGCGGCAGAATATCCCTGCAGAAGTAGGTGATTCCCTCCGCGTTCGGCACATAACCCATATTGCCAACGAAGAGTATCGTCGGCGTCGGGTTGGTATCGGGGAGCGGCTGCATCACCTGCGTATCGACGCCCACCGGGATCACCTCAACCTTCAGCTTCGGGTTCACTTCGAGCATCAGGTCTTTGTCACGCTGGCTGACGGTCGTCACCCGTGCGAACTGCTCCGCGTAGCGTGGCTTCCAGATACGCATCATCTTTGCGTGCAGGTAAACTCTGATCTTGCGCAGCAGCCGTTTTTCGAGTTGGGCGATGCGGACAAACCGGTTCCAGTCGATATCTTGTAGCACCCACACCGACTTTTTGCGCAGGTCTGCGGGAAGCACTTGCAGATACAGCCCCATCTCGGTGTGCTCGATCTCGACGACATCGAAATGGACTTCCGAGGTGATCTGGCGGAGCTTGTTCGTGAACTCGTCCGAAAGGTAGAGACGCAGGTCGGGCGGCTTACCCGAAAGCAGAAAGCGGAAAAAGTCGACGGGCCTGGAAAGCCCGCTTCCCATCACCATCGGGGCGGTGATCACCCCTTTGCAAAACTCCTCGATCTTCGGGATGCCTTCTTCCTGCTCCTCGCTGACCACAAAGGCCGCCATCCATACTTCGTGCTTTTGCGCCAGCCGCCGGACTAGGTTGTTCGAATAGAGCGGCGACCCCGATATGACCGGGTAAGGGATTTCGTCGGTGATATAAAGTATCCGCATAATTGCTTCTCGGTGCTAAATGAAATAAGACAGGTTGATTTTATCGTATTATGGGAGTGGATGAAACCATATGAAGGTTTGAAAAATGAAACCCTGCGGGTTCAACATGCTGTACCCGCAGGGTCTGTTTCGATTCTGGGTAGAAGATCAGCTTGATGCGCTGGCGTAGCGTCGCAGCCCGCCCCGGAAGAGGAGCGACGCGCCGACCAGCAGCGCAATCGAAAAGCCGAGGCTCCCGATCAGCACCACCGGGGAGAGTTCACCGGTCAATGCCTGCGCCGGGATGGTTGTGATCACTCCCACCGGGATGATCCAGGTCAGCAGCAGGCGCAGCGCGCCGGGGTAAAGCCTGACCGGGTAGCGGGCCATCTGGAAGATGCCGTCGAAAACCCACGAGAACAGAAAGCCAGGACTCCAGAAGACCAGCCCGGAAAACGCGAGAAGGATCGCATAGAGGGTGAGCGTCCCTGCCGCCAGCGTGACCAGAAAGGTGATCAGGTGGATGGCGGTGAGCGTCGTGCCCAGCCGTGTCACTGCCGCAGCCAGCACGTCCAATCCCAGCAGCAGGTCGAACAGCGCGAAGAGCCGCCAGCGGCGCACACTTGCCAAAAACTGTGTATCGACCGGGCGCAGCAGGGTGAAATCGAAGGTGCCGACCCAGACCTCGCCGTCCATCCCGGTCAGTGAGTCGAGGCTGGGACTGATGAATAGATCGCGCACCGCGCCGACCGTCAGGTAGACGCCCAGCACGGCCAGAGTCGAACCGAACGACCAGCCGCCCACCGCATCGATCTGCCCGAACAGCACGATCACCCCCAGCAGGCCGGTGCCGAAGTTCAGCAGCGAGTTGAGCAGCCCGACCCAGAAGTTGGCGTTGTAGGCGGTTTCGTTCCTGACCGACGTTTCGATGAAGATGCGGATCAATCGCAGGGGTTGCAGCATCTCAGCCTCCTATCGCCGTGAAGTGGCGAACACCGCGCCGCCACAGGGCCAGGTACAGCATGATCGCCGCCGCTGTCCAGCCGATTTGCAACGCAAATCCGGTCACGAGATCGACACCCGCTGCCTGCCCGGTCAGCACTTCGACGGGAAACCCGGCCATGTAGCGAAAGGGCAGGGCGATGGCGGCTGTTTTCAGCACGCCCGGCAGCAAAGCGACTGGCGCGACCTGTCCCGCCAGCAGGAAGATCAGCGCGTCTTGCAGCGCAAGCAGCGAATCGGCGCGGGTGATCCAGAAAGCTAACAGCGCCAGCCAGTATCCCCAGAAGAAGCGCAGCAGCCAGGCCAGCCCCAACGCGGAGATGAAGGCGATCACCTGCCCCGCACTGAGATGGAGTTCAGGCCGGAGTACCAGCGCCAGTATCGCCGTGATCGGGATCGCGAAGATCATGTAGACGACCTTCCCCGCCAGCTCGGTGGCGAGTGTGTTGTACAGCGGCGACATCGGGTAGAGCAGCAGCTTACTCAGTCGACCGTCGCGGATCAGGTCGCCGACCGTCCAGTTGGTCTGGGCATAGGTCAGTTGATTGACGACGATCAGCACCAGGTAGTAGGCGACGAACTCGCCGCGCGTCAGCCCGCCGATGGTGCCGCCACCGGCGGCGGTCGACCAGACGAAGAGGTAGATCAGCGGCGGCACCATCCAGCCGAAAGCGAGCAGGAAGAAGAAGCTGCGATGCTGCATCCACGAGAGCCAGGTTTGCTCGATTAACGCCAGTCCTCCCCGGTGATTCATATTGCACCTTCCTGGTAAATCTGATCGATGACAGTTTCGATGGGAGGATCTTCGACGCTCAGATCGATGACCGGCAGGGTGCGGAGCAGTTGGGCGGTGATCGCCGCCGTGTCGCGGCGTTCGACGCGCAGCGTCAGGCTGCCATTTTCCTGCGAAACGATGTGGATTCCCTCCGGCAGATTCCCGTCGATGGGTTCGCGCAGCGCCAGCCGGATCAGCTTGAAGGGGGCGAGCTTCTCGCTCAACCCGGCCAGCGGCCCATCGTAAAGCAGCTCGCCGTGATGGATCAGGATCACACGTGGGCACAGTTCGACCACGTCGGCCATGTAGTGACTGGTGAGGATCACGGTTGCGTTGTGGCGGCGGTTGTACTCGGCGATGAACTTTCGCAGCCGCCGCTGCATCGACACGTCCAGGCCGAGCGTCGGCTCGTCGAGGAACAGCACCGCCGGGTGATGGATCAGCGAGGCGGCCAACTCGCATTTCATCCGCTCACCCAGCGAGAGGTTTCGAACCGGCCTGCTCAGGAGATCGCCCAGGTCGAGCAGATCGACCAGTTCACCGAGGGTCGCATCGAACTGTGATGCCGGTACGTGATAGATTTCGGCCAGCACGCGGAAGGTATCGTGTGCCGGGATATCCCACATCAGCTGGCTTTTGTTGCCGAGCACCATCGCGATCTGCCGCAGGTAGTCGGGTTTGCGCTGCCAGGGGGTAAACCCGGCGACGAGCGCCTCTCCCCCGCTGGGATGCAGCAGCCCGGCCAGCATCTTGAGCGTGGTCGTCTTACCTGCCCCGTTCGGGCCGATGAACCCAACCCGCTCCCCGGCTTCGATGCGGAAGCTGATCGCCTTGACCGCCGGGACTTCCCGGTATGTTTTGTGGTAGAGGCTTCTGATCGATGCTTTCAGCCCCGGCTCGCGCTCCGGCACTCGGTAGGTTTTGGTAAGGTCCTGAACGATTATCTGAAATTGAGTCATTTATCCCTCCTGATTTGAATTGCATTCACCATCATAAAAGATTGGTGTGCAAGTGGAGGGTTCCTGTTGTCGTTCGTTTTGATGGGGGCCGAACAAGGGGATTTCTGCGAGGGGGGAATAACCCTGGTGGGTAATTGGAGGGTTGCTACTTGCTGCTCTGTGCTTTGGCGATCATCGCCGTCAGAAGCTGGATGATGTCCAGGGCGCGCTGCTCTTCACCGGCCAGCGTCGAGAGCCAGCGGTCGGCAAAGTTGTAGACGTCTTCATCGGGAGGGGGTGAGTCGAGGGCTTCACGCAGGTTGTCGTCGCGGCCAGAGTCGAATTCAAGTAGCATGCGGAGGATCGCCATGACGCTGTATCCGGCCTGGCGCAGCATCCTGATCACGCGGGCGCGGCCCAGCTCCGCCGCACCGTACAGCCGGTAGCCGTTTTGCGGATCGCGGGGAATGTCGAGCAGACCGTTTCGATCCCAGTTACGCAGCATGTCGGTGGTGACATTCAGTCGGCGGGCCGCTTCACCAATACGGAGCGGTTGGCTGATCGCGTCGGCTGGTTGGCCTGTCGCCCACTGTTCGAGAAAGGCAGCGGCGGCTTCGGCCTGGGCGCGCTCCGACCGCACGTTCGCCAGGTATTGGTATGCCTTCTCCATCGCCCGGCCAAAATCGCCCCCGGCTGCCGAATAGACCAGTTCGAGCACCGGTTCTTTTCCGCCGGGGTAGGGCCATTGAAGCGCGGTACGGGCCAGCCGCATCTGGTCGAGATGCGCTTCGGTGAAGCGCCGGTAGCCGCTGGAGGTTCTCGGTATGGGGGGCAGGAAACCCCATTCCTCGTACAGTCGCACGGTGTTGGGATGTATGCCAAGTTCTTTAGCGATATCGGAGGTGCGTAAAAACTGCTCTGGCATGATATCTATGATTCTACCCGATGGTTTTTGATTGTAGAAAACAAATCACGGGCTGTCGATCTGCTAAGAAAGTCACCCCGTGATTTTGTTCTCTTTTCTGCAGTGGCCCATTGTCAAGAACTTCTGTCTTCCTGGGCTGTATTGTTCAGTGTCTCACCGAACCCCCAGGAGCAGTTCAACGGTCAACTGATCGAGACGTTCATACTGCATACCGCGCTTTGCGAGAGCGTTACGATCGAAGCTCTGTGCTTTGAGTGCCTGGGCTTTGTCAGCGCTGTACGCACCAAAGTACTTATCCATCGAGCCGTCATCGGCGTTGATCTCGGCCAGCAGTGCCTGGATTTCCTTATCGGCGTTCCATTGTGCAGCCTTCTCTTTGAGGATCAGGTAAGTGCGCATGCACCCACGGGCGAAGTCTTTCACCCCCTCGTAATCCTCGGTGCGATAGGCGTGGGCGTCGAAGTGGCGGCTGCCATCATAGCCATAGTCTTCCAGAAGCTTTACCAGGAAGAACGCACTCTTGATGTTGACCATCCCAAAGCGGAAGTCCTGATCATAGCGCCCGAACGACTGATCGTTCAGATCGATGTGGAACAGCTTGCCCGATTCCAATGCCTGGGCGACGCCGTGCGTGAAATTCAGCCCGGCCATGTGTTCGTGAGCCACTTCTGGGTTCACTCCCACCAGTTCCGGGTGATCCAGCGTCTCGATGAAGGCCAGCATATGGCCAGTCGTCGAGTTGTAGATGTCGCCGCGTGGTTCATTGGGTTTGGCTTCCAGCGCAAACCGGAGATCGTATCCCTTGTCGAGCACGTACTCGCAGAAGAAGTTCATCGCTTCGCGGTTGCGCTTGATCGCCGTCACAGGGTCTTTGGTCGCATCTGATTCGGTGCCTTCCCGCCCCGGCCAGAACACGTATATCTTCGCCCCAAGTTCGACGCCCAGGTCGATGGCGTTCAGCGTCTTCTGGATTGCGTAGGCGCGCACCTTCGGGTCGTTCGACGTGAAAGCCCCATCCTTGAAGACCGCGCTTCCGAACAGGTTCGTCGTTGCCATCGGAACGACCAGCCCGGTATCGTCCAGCGCCTTCTTGAAGTCGGCGACGATCTTGTCCCGCTCGGCAGGTGTTGCGTCAATCGGCACCAGGTCGTTGTCGTGGAAGTTGACGCCGTACGCGCCGACTTCGCTCAGCAGGTAGACCAACTCAACCGGTGACAGCGGCTCGCGGGTGGGTTCCCCGAACGGGTCTCTACCGATATTGCCTACCGTCCACAAACCGAAGGTAAACTTGTGTTCTGGCATCGGCTGGTACTTATCTGCCATTAGTTTGCTCCATTCATTTGAAGTATGGTGATTGTTAGGCCAACACAATCTGTTTGGCTTACCGACTACGTTTCTTGAAGGATACGTCAATGAAAACGGCCAGAACGAGCACCGCGCCCTTTACGAGGTACTGCCAGGCGGGCTGGACGTTCAATACCTGGAGGCCGTTTGTCAGGCTTGACATGATCAGTGCGCCGATCAATGCGCCGATAACTGTACCTTCACCGCCAAGGGGTGAGGTGCCGCCCAGAATGGCCGCTGCGATTGCGTCAAGCTCATACCCTTCGCCGGCAGCAACTGTGCCGTATCCGACATAAGAGGCAAGCACAACGCCTCCCACGCCGATCAGGAAGCCCATCAGCACAAAGATCGAGAAGATGTTGCGGTTGATGTTGATGCCCGACAACCGGGCGGCTTCACGGTTGCCGCCGATAGCGTAGGCGTAGCGCCCGAAGCGTGTGTTGTTTGATACATATGACAGGATTACGGAGAAAACTGCCAGCAGCAGTACCGGTACCTGGACGCCTTTGTACTTGTTCACGACAAAGACATAGCCGATGATCAAGAGCGCGAAAAGGACAGTCTGGATCAGGTCAAGGTAGATGCTCGATAGTTGGAAACCGTACTTCTGCTTGTTTCGCCGGCTGGTGAACATGTTGAAGAACAGGAAGGCAACTATCAGACCGGCCACGATCCAACCGATAGTTGGACTCAAATATCCCTGTGCGATAACGTCGATGCCGGGCTGGTTGGCCGGGATAGTCTTACCCTGCGTGACCAGCAGGATGCCGCCGCGCATGATGAAGAGACCGCCCAGGGTTACGATGAAGGCCGGGATACCGACATATGAGACGACGAAACCTTGCAGTGCGCCGATCAGCGTACCGACGCCTAACCCGATGGTGACCGAGAGTACCGCTGCCAGGTAGGGATTGTCGGGGATGATATTGTACCAGATGTACGCCTGGAAATAGGCAACCATGACTGATACAAAACCGGCGGCTTTACCGACCGAAAGGTCGATACCGCCGGTGACGATGACAAACACCATCCCAATTGCGAGGAAAGAAGTCGTCGTCATCTGGCGGAACAGGTTTGAGAAGTTCTGCGCGCTGAGATAGGCTCCACCTGTCGTCAAGGTGAAGAAGGCCCAGATGAGAAGCAACGCACCGATGATGGTGAATGTCTGGATATTTTTGCGAAACTGCTGTGCTATTTCGTTCCAAATGCTCATAATGAGTCTCCTTGCAGAGTTGTGATTTTGATAGTGTAGTTAGTCCTCACAGGCCTGGACTATGCCCGTAGCGAGCTCCATGATTCTTTCCTGTGTGGCCTCGGCAATGTCGAGAGTCCCTTGAGAGCGGCCTTCGCACATTACCACTACACGGTCACACATTCCAAGCACCTCTTCCAACTCACTGGAGGTCATGATGATTGAGACGCCGCTTTCGGCCAACTCATTCATGAGCTTGTAAATCTCAAACTTGGCACCAACATCTACACCTCGAGTCGGGTCATCCATGAGCAGGACGACTGGATCGGACATCAGCCATTTGGCGATAACGACCTTCTGCTGGTTGCCGCCGGATAATGAGGTGCATGGTATTTCCAGGTTTGGAGCCTTGATTGCCAGGTTGTTGGCCTGCTGCAGGCTTTCTCTCAGTTCTGCGTTTCTGTCGATCCGCATGAAAGAGGCAAACTGGTTCAGGTTGGGGAGAGAGATATTGGCCAGAATCGATTGGATCAATACCAAGCCATGTCCCTTTCGATCCTCTGGCACAAGGCTGAGGCCCTCAGCGATGGCTACCCCGGCGCTCTTTGGCGATATTTCTTTTCCATCCAGCCGGATCTTGCCGCTGGAGATTTTTCCATACTCGCCAAAAAGCGTCATCACCAATTCGGTTCGTCCGGAGCCCATCAGCCCGGCGATACCCAGGATTTCACCCCGACGCAGATTGAAGCTCACGCCGTTTAGCACGTTGTTCCCGGCTTCATTGGGGTCTTCGGCATATAAATCCTCAACCTCAAAGATGGCTTCGCCCGGGTGTCGGTTGCTTTCTGGGAAGCGTCTACTCATTTCACGTCCAACCATGTATCTGACCAGCTTCTCGCGGGTCAGTTCTTTGGTGGGTTGGGACGCAACGACTTTCCCGTCTCTCAGAACCGATACCATATCGGTAATGCGGAAAAATTCCTCCAGCCTGTGTGAAATGTATATACAGGTAACACCATGGCTCTTCAGCGTTCTGAGGATTTCCATCAACTGGTCAACCTCTGCTTCGGAAAGCGCACTGGTTGGCTCGTCGAGGATCAGAACTTTGGCATCTTCTGAAAGGGCTTTTGCGATCTCGACCATCTGTTGTTTGCCAACACCGAGGTTCTTTACAACGGCATGAGGGTCTACATCGAGCTTGTATCTGCTCAGGATATCTCGAGTATCGGCATACAGCTTATTCCAATTGATAAAGCCGTTTTCCTGTGGCTCTTTGCCGAGAAAAACGTTCTCACCAACTGTCATATCGGGGACCAGGGTGAGTTCCTGGTAAACAATCGCAATACCCTCTTCGCTTGCCTGGCGAATCGAGCTGCCTTCGAGTCTTAGTTCACGGCCTTCGTAGTAAACGTCTCCCTCGTAGGAGTCATAAGGATAAACACCTGCAAGGATCTTCATCAATGTTGATTTGCCTGCGCCGTTCTCACCACATAAACCGTGGATTTCGCCGCGCTTGATTTGCATATAAACATCACTGAGGGCGGTGACACCCGGGAACTGCTTTGTGATGTTTTGTATATCGAGGATGATATCGTCGTTCACTGACTGTACCTCTGAAGTTACATATCGCCTTCCGACGATCTAACGTGCATACAATCCCGGCTCCCTGGGTTCCAGGGAGCCGGGATAGGTGATTCTAACCTATGGAAAGGTTAGGGTGCTGGTGGACGCTCGTCTTCGGGGATGTCACGGTAGACATCTTCGTAGCTCTGGAATCCACTCTCGACAACCAGTTCGTACACGTTGTCGGCATTGACCTGGTAGACGGGCAGGAAGAGGCAGTCAACGGTGCCTTCCAGCGAGTCATCCAGGGTCAGCTCGGCCAGCGTGTAGCTTTCGAGCTCGAGGTCGCCTTCACCGGTGACCAGCTGGTAAGCCAGGTCGGTGGCGAGAGGACCAAGGTCACGGATGTCCTTCAGGATTGAAACGGTGAGTTCACCCTTGACGATGCTGTTGCAGCCATCGGCGGTGGCGTCCTGGCCGGAGATCGGAACTGTACCAGCCAGACCCTGCGCAGCCATAGCC
>JAFGOY010000002.1 GCA_016926255.1 Anaerolineae bacterium
GGCGGCTCGGAGCGCATCAGCGGCGGCAGCCCTGACTCGTCTGCCGGTGGTGCAGATCGCATAAAATCCGGCAGCCCTGAGTCCTCGGCAGGTAGTGTAGCTCGCATGAAGTCCGGCAGCCCTGAATCGGCGGCCTCCTCGGAACGCATCAGCGGTGGCAGCCCAAAATCGTCAGACGGCTCCGGCACTGCTGGTTCTGGTGGCTCTGGTAGAGCCGGCTCCGGGGGCGGGGCAGGCTCCGCCTCTTTACCCTCCAGTTTATCGAGCTGCTGGCTGGCCCAGGCGTCGCCCGGCTTGAGCCGCAGTATCTGCCTCAGACAGAAGATCGCTTCCTTTTTGTCCTTCGCAAGCCGGGCCATTCCCTGCCAACCGGCCAGGTTGTCCCGATCCTGCCGCAGCAGGTCTTGCAGCACTGAACGCGCTTCTTCCTTGTTCCCAGCCTTGATCAGTTCGAGCGCGCGCTGGATTGCTTCGTCATGCGCCATTGCAAATAAGTCCTTATCCACTGACAATCAACGCAAATTTACCTTTATCGTCCTTCAAATTACGTCCCGATGCAAACTGCGTTCGCTCACTCGGCACCAAACATACTCTCCGGGTCTTTCCAGACACTGAGCGTGTAAAACCCCGCCGTGAAATTCCGCACCTGGATCGTGTACGGGCCTGTATAGGGCAACGTCATTTCGATCACCGCGTTGCGCGTGGTGTTGTCGAGATCGTCGTTGTTGGCAATGATCTGGTTTGACGAGTCGTAGAGCAGCACTTCCGGGTCGCTTGTTCCGTCACTCTGTACCAGAATCATGGCATACTCGTTCCCGGTGCCGTAGAACGAGTAGTTGTGCGCCTCGTCCTCGGATTCGAAGTTTCTGGTGAGCATCGACAGATACTCGATCTCGCCCATGTTACTGATCTTGAAACTCATCCCCGCCGGGCGCGTCTTGTCGACCGGCGGCAGCGTGGGATGCGGCCCGCTTTCTGCGGGAGGGCCTTCGACGGCCTGGGTCAGGGCCACGATCGCCTCATTCATCTGCCCCTGGACCATCAGGCCGGGCAGTCCGCTGCCTTCGCCAGCTTCACCGATAGTCCCCAGCGCGGTCATCTGCCTGAACACCAGCATCGACCCGATGATGAGCAAAACCAGCGCACCACCAAGCACATAGAGGCCGATCCCCCCCAGACAGCCGCGTTTTTTCTGTGATTTCCACTTGACCGAACTACTGTAAGTTGACGAGGGTGTGATGATCTCCGGGGGAGTCTCTGGCATCGCGGCTGGCCGATCTTCCGCCGGGGCAATCCGGTAAATCTCGGCGCGTTCAGCCGGAGGGCTGGCCGCCGGCGGCGCGGAAGGGGGTACCTCGATGGCCTGCGCAGGCGGTTCGAGCCGGGCAAGCTGTTCGGTCGCCCACTGATTGCCGGGGTCTAACCTGAGGATTTGCTTCAGGCAGAAGATCGCTTCCTTTTCGTCATTCGCGAGGCGGGCCATTCCCTGCCAGCCGGCCAGGTTATCCCGATCCTGCCGCAGCAGATCTTGGAGCACCTGCCGCGCCCCGTCTCTGTCGCCCGTTTTGATGAGTGCTACCGCGCGTTGAATGGCTTCGTCGTGCGACATAATGAAGTGGTCCTTACGCACTAAGGATAATGAGTACCTGCCCTATCCTGCTCTAAAATTCGATTATTCGCAAGCAGAGGGCGTTACAATAATACTAAAATCGCGATGCCCCGCCCGTCCCCGGCGAACTGCTTGCGGTGGTGGGCGGTGGCGCGCTAATTCATTTCCCTATAGAGTCATTGTGATAGTGTAAGTGATTGTCCCCGGGGAGGTGATGGTATGATCGATTGGGAAGAACAGGTCAAAGAACTGCGCCAGATGGCCGACGAACTGGAACAGTGGGCGATGAGTTCCGAGGGACGCCAGCGCCTGGTGCTGGGCCGCATCGCCGACGAGCTTGTCAGGTTATCCAAAGAGATCGAACACGTGCTGGACGAAGAAACAAGGGTCGATACCAGCGACGTTCAAAACAATGTATCCATCCCCGATTGGCTCTCCGATGCCGATGTTGGGCGGCTGGTCGAATAGTACTTCTTCAGGAACCGATCACGTGACCATCGCCTGGCCGAAAGTAATCCCCGTTCTCATCTCGATTGCGATCATCATCCTGGTTGCCATCCTCAGCGATTCGCTCCCGATGGTCGCCGCGATCACTGCCACCGCCCCAATGACCTTCCCCCTGTCGATGTGGGTAGTCTATGCCTCCACCGGCAACGACCGCGAAGTCCTTGCCAGTTACACCCAGTCGATGATGGTCGGGTTGGGCGCAACGCTGGGATTCGCCATCGGGGTGTGGATCGCCACGCGGTACAGGCTCGGCCTATGGGTTACGCTGGGGATCGGCTATACGGCGTGGGGCGTGACGCTGGCGATCATCTTCGGCCTGCGGCGGGTGATTGGATTCTGATCCCCTTCCTGCACAATTACATCGAATCCTTGCCCCCTTCCAGGGGGAAATGTCCCGCAGGGACAAAGGGGGTGCTCTGCCCGCCTTCTCGATTCCTCCAGTATGCGCGCCAAACCACCTGTTCAGATGGCTCAGCCCCACACAATCCGAAAACCGTTGCGGGTGCCACGACTGTGCGGAGGCCTGCTGTCACGAGAAGCGGCACGTGCCGAGTTAGCTTTGCTGTTCCACGAGCCGCCCCGAACGACACGCGGAGCATCGAAAGTCGGGGCCAGCTGTTGGAGATCATGGTACTCATTCAGGCACCATTCCCACACGTTTCCACTCATATCCATCACACCGAATGGGCTGGCTCCCGCCGGGTAAAAGTCAACCGGGGTTGTTTTCTGGAGTGCGCTTTCATAGGTGTTGCAGCGGTTCTGATCGAAGTCATTGCCCCAGGGATACAACATGCCATCCGGTCCCTGTGCGGCCCACTGCCATTCCCACTCAGTCGGCAGCCGGATTTGCGCCCTCACCCCTGGCCCTTCTCCCTCAGGGAGAGGGATTGAAGGCGAGGGCAAACGGGCCACTCCAGCAGTCAGCCATCGGCAGAAGGCCACTGCATCGTACCACGAGACGCTGTCGCGGGGGAGATGCTTTTCATGGGTGAATTTTTGCTTCCCCGGCGTTTTCCAGCGGCGGTCGGCAGATGTCAGTCCTTCCCACCATTCCGGATTTTTGAAGCCCTCCGGGTCGTCTATAAAGACCTGAAACTGCTCGAAGGTGATCGGGTACTTTGCCATATAGAAGGGCTGCACGTCGAATATTTCCACATAGCCTTCCAGCGATACCTGCCCTGCCGGTATCGCGCACCATTCGAACGGCGGCGGGAGAATATCGAGAATGGGATCGGGAGCCAGTATGGACAGTTTGGGTTCTGTCACCATCCGGGGCGGCTCGACCGGCTGATCCCGATAGACAATATCCCTGCCTGCTACCGTAATGTTCCCGGCATCCCCGCCGATATGAACGTGAATCGTCGTGCTGGCGCTGGTCGGCTCCGGAGGATGGCTGGGTTGTTCTTCCCGCAGCCGCGCCAGGATTCGAAGCAGCACAGCGTGGTAGTCGTCGTCGATCCCGTCGACCCACTGAATTTGTCTCCAGAACAGGGGCGGTTCGCAGGGCTGGTAGTCGATGGGGATGATCTGCATTTTGCCCTGCTTTTCGAGTGAGAGCGCACAGTTGAATTCAAAGTTGACCCATTTGGAATCAACGGCTGCCGGGCTTATCAGCAGCAGCATATGGGTCGATGTGCTGAGACCGCGTTCGATAGCAGCGACCCAATTTTCTCCTTCGAGGATGCTCTCCGGTGCCTTCCAGACCGGAACTCCCGCCGACCGGAGATCGGTTGCGAGTTGAAGCGCAAATTCGGCATCGACTGTGCTGTGGCTGAGGAAAACCTGTGTCATGGTCCACCTGATGAAGTGTTACATAGGGAAATATCTCAGTCCTCATTATACAGGACATCGGCCAGAAGCTAATAATCGCCGGAGTCTACCGGCACTCAGTGGTTGTAGAGAAATAACACTGTAGTTTACAGGGATCAAGTCCCCTCGACATGAGGAAGGGGATTCAGAGGCGAGGGCAGAGAAACACGTTGTTCTGTGATGCTGCCGCACCGGGAATCTACGTGCAAAAACCGGGCTATTTGCTCCCTCTCAGCCCGATTCAAGCCGCCCGGCGATATGGTCGCACAGTTCGACGATATCGAACGGTTTACGAACGTAGGATACCCCCTGCTGTTTCAGCGCGTCGTTTTCATCGCTCAGAGCGGTGGACGCACTGAGAAACACAAACGGGGTGTCCGTGTAACCGGGATAGGTGCGTACTGCTTCCAGCAGTTCCAGGCCGTCCATCCCCGGCATGAGCATATCACTGATGATCAGGTCGGGGGGGATGTGGGTCGAATCATCCAGCCACCTGAGCGCAGCACGACCAGACCCAACCGCTTTGACCTGATACCCGGCATCAGTGAGAATATCGGCCAGGGCAATTCTTAGATCGTGTTCATCTTCAACCAGCAGTATCTCGGCCAATGTCACCTCCCTCGGCAGGCAGCCACACGGTAAAGACTGCTCCTTTACCCAACCCTTCACTGTTAACATCGATCAAACCGCCGTGACGGTCGACGATCTCTTTAGCGATGGTCAAACCCAGGCCGGTGCCCGGCGCACCCGAATCGCGCCCGGCCTTGCCCCGGAAGAATCGCTCGAACAGCCGAGCCCGGTCTTCGGGAGATATCCCCGGCCCCGTATCGCTGATACTGAAACAAACATACTCACGACCTTCGCGGGAGTCGACCCGCGTGCTGATGGTCACCGTACCACCAGTCTGTGTGTAGTTTAATGCATTGGTCAATAGAATACTAACGACCTGGTCCAGCTGGTTCCTGTCGGCACTGACCGGCGGCAGATTGGCCGATTTCTTGATAGCAAGGGTCAGGCCTTCCTGTTCGGCCACCGCCCGCCGATCGTTGACGTACACCTCAAGCAGTTCGTTCAAATAGACCGGATCGAACGTAAACTTGACCCGCTCCTGATCGAGGCGGGAGACAGCGAGCAGGTTCTCGACAAGATTCTCCAGGCGGGTCAACTCGCGCTGCAGCGACATGGTGTAAGCGTCCCGCTTTTCGGGTCGCAGGTTCAGCGCGTGGAGATTGACCTTGAGGCTGGTGATCGGCGAGCGGAGTTCGTGGGAGACGTTCGAGATGAATTCGTCTTTGACCCGGCTGAGGGCTAGCAATTGCCGGTTGGCCGATTCCAGTTCGACGGTGCGGGCAGCGACCAGGTCTTCGAGGTGTTCGCGGTAGCGTTCGAGTTCCTGAGCGGCCTGTTTGCGCGCGGTGATGTCACGGAAAAGGGCACCCATCTGGCCCGGCGAAATCTGGAAGGCGTTGACTTCATAGGCCCCTACAATATCGCCATGCTGGTAATCGATCTGCTCGGCGAACCAGGCTTTACCTTCCGAAGCCGCCCGGCGGTAGCGGGCGGGCACTTCGGTATCGGCCAGGGGCGGGAAAGCCTCTTCGAGCGGTTTGCCGACGAACTGTTGATTCTCAACGCCGAGGATTCGATCAGCCGCCGGGTTGCTTCCTGAGAAGACCAGCTTCCCATCCGGCTCCAGCCGATAGAGATGTATACCGAGCGGCAGTGCCTCGACGATATTGCTCAGACGTTGTTCGGATTCCAGGAGCGCTTTTTCGGCGCGTTTGCGCTGGGTGATGTCGAGGGAAGTGGAGATCACCCCAAGGTCCCAGTTATCAGGGTCAAGGGGGGTCGAACTGAGCAGGATGTCGAGGACGGTGCCATCTTTGCACTGCCAGCGCGTTTCGACCGTCCCGATGCCATGTTCACGGATCAGATCGTACTTTTCCTGCCCGACACGCTCGTACTCCTCCTGGTCGACATACAGAATGCAGGCATTCTGGCCGATCAACTCGTCGCGGGTATAGCCCAGCATGTTGCAGAAATACTCGTTGACCTCCAGGATGTTGCGATTACTGAGCAGGATGATGCCAATCGGTGAAGCCTGAACAAGCGACTCGAAGCGTGCCCGGCTTTCACGAAGTTCGCGTTCGGCTTTTTTCTTCTCGGTGATATCCCGCAGAAAGATCACTGAATAGGTATTCCCACTCAGGGTATAGGTCGAGATGTGGACATCGATGTCAAATTCGGTGCCGTCCCGGCGAAGGCCGACCGTCTCATAGGGCGGCGTGAGCGTACCACTGAGCGCATGGCGGCGGATTTTCTGGGCAACGCGCTCCCGCTCGGACGGCGGGATCAGGTCGAGCACCGGCTTGCCGATCAACTCGGACATGTCGTCATAGCCATACATCTTCAGGTAAGCGTCATTGACCGCAATATGGAGCGCATTCCTGCTTACAGCGATGGCATCAATCGAGTTTTCGAAGATCGCGCGGAAGCGCGTTTCGCTGTCTTTGAGCATTTCTTCTCGAAGTTTGCGATTGGTGATATCACGCGAGATTTCGGAGAATCCCTTGACCTTACCCTCTTCAATAATGGGCGTGAATGAAAACTCGAAGTGGCGAAGCTCACCCTTCACCACCGGATAATTGTACTCCACACGGAACGATTCGCCGCCCAGAACCCGCCTGTGAAGGCCCTCCCAGTATGCAACCGCCGATTTATCGGCGAGCAGAGTGTGGGGCTTGATGCCGGGTTTCATTTCGATGCCGATCAGGTCTTTCATCACCTGTTTGTAGGCATTGTTGAATAGTACCGGTGCGCCGGTCTCATCGCCGATAACGATGTAATCGCTCGAATTGTCCATCAGGGCGGTCAGATGGCGGTGGGAGGTGCGGAGCTGCTCCTCCGTCTGCTTCAGCGCGGTAATGTCGGGGAACATGATCAGCCCGGCGATCAGGTTTCCCTCGTCATCGTACACAGGTCCCCCATCGACCAGTTCCCAGCGTTCACTGCCATCTTTCCTGACAACGCGCATTTCCCGCTGTTTCGTCGTTTTGCCCTGGAGAGCCTGTGCCAGCGGTAGTTCCTCGGTAGGGATATGGCTGCCGTCGGCACCGTAATCTATCCAGGTCTTTTCGAAATCAAAAAGATTGATTCCGGCACCGGTTTCCGGTTCATCGAGAACACCAAGCTGTTCCCGACTGGCCTGATTGACCATCTCGATCATCCCGTCCGGTCTGGCAACGATAATCGGGATCGGGGCCTGCTCGATCACCGAGGTCAGCAGCAGCCGGGTTCTGACTAACTGATCCTCGGCCTGCTTCAGTTCGGTGATGTCGGGGAAGATCGCCACCCCGGCGATCAGGTTGCCCTCCCCGTCATAAACCGGGATGCTGTCGACCAGCACCCAGCGCTCGCTGCCGTCTTCCCTGACGACGCGTATTTCTTTACCTTTCACCGCTTTGCCCTTCAGGGCCAGCGCCAGCGCCATCTGGTCATCGGCGTTCAGGTTCCCCTCGACATCGTATTCTTTCCAGGGCTGCTCGAAATTGAAAACTTCCGGGATATCAGGGGCATCCTGTATACCCAGCAGTTCTTTCCCGGCATCGTTGACCATCTCCAGGGAGCCATCCGGCCTGGCGATGGCGATCGGAGTCGGCGACTGCTCGATCACCGAAGCCAGCAGCGATTGGGTTCGGGTCAGTTCCCTTTCGGCCAGCCTGAGCGACGAGATATCGCGCAGCGCAATGACCTGAAAGATATGTTTATCGAACGGAATTGGCTTGATGCGGATTTCGGCAGAGAATGTACTACCGTCCTTGCGCTGCGCGGTTACTTCGTAACTTTCCTCCGAACCGGAAAGCACCTTCTGGGCGACAATCTCCCGGTCTTCAGGAATGACCCATTCCTCAATCTTCTTGCCGAAAGCTTTCCCGACGGAGCAGTCAAACATCTCCCCGGCGGCCTGGTTTATTCCCAGGCAAATCCCCTCTTCGGTAAGAAAGAGAGCTTCAAAGGCTGCCTCGGAAAAACTCTGCAAAGTTCCGATTATCTCGTCCAGTTGATGTTCGTATTGTACAGGTGGAGGGGCGCGATCTTCCAGTTCTTTAACCCGCTCGCGCAGTGCCGCTAATTCGCTGACAAGCTCTTCCCTTGATTTACCTGTATCACCCATCGATGCCTCCCGGATAACTTATCCATTCGAACAAGATATGGAAGGTCAAGTACACTTACACTATTCGTAGTTGAAAAGAAAAGTGTGATCCATAAATACCGATAAAAAATCGACATACCAACCAGATCGGCTTTCTCGATTGGCCTCCGCTGCACTTCTTTTTTAAGCGGCAATACTGGAGTAGCATCACCATCTTATCATAAGAACGCAAATTGGAGAATTGAAGCTGGAATCGACGTTTTGCCCGGCAGTTGAGGTATAATCGAAACAGACAGGCCACGAAGCACCCCAGGGAGGTGAATCAATGCATGAAAAAAGTATTGAATTATTGAACAAAGCTGTCGCCGATGAAATGTCGGCGATTCATCAGTATATGTATTTCCATTTCCACTGTGATGACCAGGGCTTTGACCTGCTCGCCCTGATGTTCGAGAAGATCGCAATGGACGAGATGATACACGCCGAGCGGCTGGCGGAGCGCATCCTGTTTCTGAAGGGCGATGTCGAGATGGTGGCGTCGATGGCTGTGCAGAAAGTGCACGATGTCAAAACGATGCTCGAAATCGTCAGGGGGATGGAAGAAGCCGCCATCAAAGACTACAACAAGTGGGCGAATGAGTGCTCGGCCAACGCCGACTCGGTTTCGAAGGCGCTGTTCGAATCGCTGGTTGTGGAAGAGGAAGGCCACTACGACCAGTTCGATACCGAACTCGACAATATCGAGCGGTTCGGCGACAGGTATCTGGCGCTGCAATCCATCGAGCGCAGCAAGGCAAGGTCGGCAGGGGCACCCCCGGCCTAGTCCGTACGTATCACAATCACCATCACAACCTCGCCACCCGGCGAGGTTTTCTTGTACCTGATGAATTCCAACAGCATAATCGGTTAAAGTCCCATCTGGCACAATGAACGTCCCAATCGATATAATGGTAATGTGAACCCACTGTTGTCCACCGGCCTCCAAAGACATCAAACTTAGAACTACAGAGAAACCCATGTCGAATCAAAAAGCCCAGACGTATATTGAACTTATGCGCGATCAAATCGATATCACCCGCGTCCCTTTTAGCGATCGCGGCTCCCGGCTGATGATCATCAAAGACCCCAGTAAGGACCTTTTGCTGGTTCGGTTAGCCGAACGCCTGACCAGCCTCCAACCCGGACTCGACACCTACCGAAAACGCCCACCTTTCATACAGGAACTATGCCTTATCGATGAAGATGGAATTCCCCTGGAGTGGCAACTCGAAACTTATCCACATCTGCTGGTGTTCCATACCCGGCTGGGAGAATTCAAGCTGGTGTTCCACGGGAATCAAATGATCGCCTTTGGACTGCCTGACAAGATATCAGCGGGGCTGCGATTTTACGTTGAGCCTCAGTTCTGGCAGGCAACCGAACATGGCGGCATGTTGAAGGCAGTGCGCAACGCAGCCTATGTCAGCAACGCCGACCCGGTGCAGAATCAAATCACACCGGAGGAGGGCGGCTACCGGGTTCAATTCATCGTCGAGGCCAGGACAGATACGACTATTCTGCTTGCTATTGGAGACAATCTCTCGTCCGACATCCCGGTGCCACCTTTCAACAGCATCTATGCCGGGGCAGAAAAACGCTGGCATGACTGGTTCAACAGCGTCCCGCCGGTCGATGAACGCTATCGTAAGACTTATGCTTATGCCTGGTGGGTGATGGCGAACAACCTCATCAGTCCACGCGGGAGCATCACCTACGAGGCGATGACCCCCTCCAAGCTAAACTATGTCGGTCTGTGGCTGTGGGACAGCGCACTGCATACGCTGGCCTATCGACATGTCGACCCGGAACTGGCCTACAATCAGCTCCGGGCAATGACGGTCTGCCAGCTTCCCGACGGGATGCTGCCCGATGCGGTCTATGACGAGGGGATCATCTCAACAATCGAGCATCCGTTCACCGCCGAAGTCACCAAGCCGCCGATCATGGCCTGGGCAGCACTGAAGCTGTACGAGAAGACGGGCGATCTGGGCTTTTTGGAGGAAATCTACGTATCGCTCGTTCGATGGAACGCGTGGTGGTTCAGCATGAACGACGACGACCTGGACGGCGTGGTGCAGTACAATCACCCGTATTCCTCCGGGCTGGACGACAGCCCATTGTGGGACTATGGAATGCCGGTCGAGTCGCCGGATTTGAACACCTATCTCTGCGTGCAGATGGGATCGCTGGCAGAGATGGCCGAGGCGCTGGGGATGGACGCCGAAGGCGCGATGTGGCGGCGAAGAGCGGCGGCGATGGTGCGCAACATGATCGATAAAATGTGGGATAACGAGACCGGGGTATTCCGGGCACTGCACGAGAAACAGCCCCTCCCGGTGATCACACCCTTCAACCTGTTCCCCTTGTGGACGGGCCAGCTCCCCGACGATATCAAAGGCCGTTTGCTCGAACACCTCACCAATCCCGGCGAGTTCTGGGGTGAGTTCGTCATCCCGACGGTAGCACGCAATGATCAGCATTACGATCCACATACGATGTGGCGGGGGCCGATCTGGGTGAACATCAACTATTTCTTCATCGAGGCGCTGCGACAGATCAGCGAGGAGGAGTTGGCCAACGAGCTGCGTGAGAAAACATTGGAACTGGTGATGCGGCACAACGGTATTTACGAATACTACAACGCCGAAACCGGCAGCCCGCCGGAAACGGCAGCCTATACTTTCGGTTGGACTGCGGCGGTGTTTATCGACCTGGCGATCCAGGCCAGCCAGTCAGTCCAAACCGGGAAGGCAGCTGATTCTGAGGAGATCGACGATGGGTAAAGACAAACCAACGACAGCAATCATCCACTATACCGCGCCGCCGGTGATCGGCGGGGTCGAAATGGTGGTCCGGGCACATGCCCAGGTCTTTATCCGGCACGGCTATCCGGTTGCGATCATCACCGGGCGCGGGGAAAAGGAGTCGCTGCCGCCGGGATGCGACCTGGTGGTGATACCCGAAATCGACTCACAGCACCCGGAGATTCTCGAAGCGAGTGTCAGCCTTGAAGAGGGCAGAGTCCCCGCAAACTTCGATCAGCTAACCAAGCGGCTGTCCGACTCCCTGAGACCGCTCGTCGAGCAGTTCGACAATGTTATCGTCCACAACATCTTTACCAAGCATTTCAACCTGCCGCTGACCGCCGCCCTGATCGAACTGCTCGACAGCGGGGCGATCCGCCACTGCATCGCCTGGTGCCATGACTTCACCTGGACAAGCCCGCGTTCGCAACACAAGGTACACCCCGGCGATCCCTGGGATATGCTGCGTACCTGCCGGGCGGATATGGATTACGTGGTCGTTTCGCAGCAGCGCCAGCAGACACTGGCCGATCTGATGAGCTGCCCACCCGAACAAATCGAGGTGATCTATAATGGAGTCGATCCGGCCAGCATGCTGGGGCTGTCGGGAGAAGGTAAGGCACTGATCGAACGGCTGGGCTGGCTGGAAAGCGACCTCAACATCCTGATGCCGGTGCGGGTGACGAAGGCCAAGAACATCGAATACGCGCTGCTGGTCGTGGCGGCCCTGAAAAAGCAGGGCTGCTCGCCGAAGCTTTTGGTGACCGGCCCCCCCGATCCCCATGACCCGGTAAGCCTGGACTATTTCCACGAATTACAGGAGATGCGCCGCAGCCTGAAAGTCGAGAATGAGATGCGCTTTGTCTTCGAATCAGGCCCTGAACCGGATGCCCCCCTGGAAATCCCGATGGCGGTAGTTGGCGAACTGTACCGCGCTGCCGACCTGATGTTTATGCCCAGCCACCGGGAGGGATTCGGGATGCCGGTGGTCGAAGCCGGGCTGGTGGGGCTGCCTGTTTTCAGTACGGAGATACCAGCGGCGGCAGAGATCGGCGGAGACGACATTGTGATATTCGATAAGACCGATGAGCCAGGCCGTATTGCCGCAAAGATATTGAAGTGGATCGAGGCGAACCCGCTCTCACGTTTCCGGCGGTGTATCCGCCGATCCTATACCTGGGATGCGATTTTCCGCGACCAGATCATCCCCCTGATTAACGAAAGGCAGCACACCGTGACGTTTCCCCCACACCTGATGGCAAAGATCGAACAGGCCGGACGGCTATATCTGTTTCTGGATTATGATGGCACCCTCGCCGATTTCGCTCCGACCCCTGACATTGTCGAACCCGACCTGGAAGTGGCAGAGATCGTCAGACAACTGGCGGATAATCCGCGCATCCGAACGGCGATTATCAGCGGGCGGCGGCTCGACCAGATCGTCAAGCTGGTGCCGGTTGAGGGGATTCTGCGGGCGGGGACGTATGGAATCGAGATGCTGACCGCACAGGGCGAATCGATCAGCCGGGTAGATTATGACGAGATTCGCCCGGTGCTGGACAGTCTCAAGCCGATCTGGGCATCGCTGATCGAGGGGCATGATGGATTTTTCCTCGAAGACAAAGACTGGTCACTGGCGCTGCATGCACGATGGGCCGATAATGAAACCGGTGAGCAGGTATTGATCGAGGCACGGCGGCGGGCGGCGGAGATCGCCCCCGGCAATGTGTTCCGAATTCTGGGTGGGGATCGCTTTCTGGAAGTCGGGCCGACGCTGGCACATAAGGGAAAAACCATCGAATATCTGCTCGATGCCGATCGGGAAACAAATTCGCTGCCGCTGTATATCGGCGATGACGATAAGGACGAAGAAGCATTCGAGGTGATCAAGGCGCGAGGCGGGATCGCCGTAGTGGTGGACGCAGAACCACGCGACACTGTGGCCGATCACCGGCTGGAGTCTCCGCAGGAGGCTCGCCGCTGGTTGAGACAATTATCGGAACATTTGAAGTAGCCGGTATTTTCCATTGGTACATTCACTTGATGTACCGGTACACAGGGAGGTTAGCCGCATGCCCATCTTCAAGAGGATGAGCAGCAGCAGATGATTATGAAAGAGATCAAACGAGAGAAAAGACAGAAGCCGCTGATTGTCATTGCCTCAAACCGGGGGCCATTTTCGTTTCAACAGGAAGAAAATGGTTCGTTTACGGTAAGACGTGGATCGGGTGGGCTGGTAACGGCCTTAGGATCACTGGCTGAGCGGTATCAGGTATTGTGGGTGGCGGCGGCGATGAGTGATGAAGATCGCCGCTGGGCACAATCAAATGAGGAGAAGATACAGCATGTGGAGGGAATCTATCTGAGGCTCATCCAGCCCGATCCCGATGCCTATGAGCTTTACTACAACCAGATCGCCAATCCCCTGCTGTGGTTCATCCAGCACCAGCTGTGGGACATCCCCCGCTCCCCGACAATCAACGCCGAAACGTGGCAGGCATGGCGCGATGGCTACGCGGCGGTCAACCGGCAGTTCGCGGAGACCATTGCCGACAGTGTCAAGCATACCGATCACCCCGTGATCGTCTTCCCACAGGATTACCATCTTTACCTGGTTTCGGGTTATCTGCGCCAGATGCTCGGCGACCGGGTGCAGATTCAGCCCTTCCTGCATATTCCCTGGCCCGGCCCCGACGCATGGCGCATTTTACCAAAGGGGATGCGCGACGCGATGCTCTACAGCCTGCTCGGCTCAGACCGGATCGGGTTCCAGACACAGCGCGATGCCTTCAACTTTGTGCAGACCTGCCGCTTCTATCTGCCCGACGCCCACTCGCTGGGCAGCCGGAACAGTATCAATTACGCAGGCCGGAAAATCGAGGCCAAAGCCTACCCGATCTCAGTCGATGTAGAGCAGTTGGAATCACTGGTCGAAGAACCCGAAGTCCGGCTGCTGCGCTCGCAGGTGCTCAATAATACAGGGGATCGAAAGCTCATCCTGCGGGTGGATCGGGTCGAGCCGAGTAAAAATATTCTGAGAAGCCTCGTCGCGTATCGCGCCCTGCTGGAGAATCATCCGGAACATCATGACCGGGTACAAATGCTGGCCCTGCTGGTGCCATCGCGGATGGAGGTCTACGAATATCAGAACTACCTGCGGGAGATCATGGCCGAGGCGGGGATGATCAATGCTGAGTTCAGCGACGAACTATGGGAACCGGTGCGGGTGGTGGTCGGGGAGAATTATCACCGGGCAGTGGCCGCCCTGCAATTATATGACGTTCTGATGGTCAACCCGCTGGCCGATGGCATGAACCTGGTAGCGAAAGAGGGTGTGCTGGTCAATCAGCGGGATGGGGTGCTGCTGCTGTCGGAGGACGCCGGGGCTTTTTACGAACTGGGCGAGCACGCGCTGATCGTGCCCCCGTTTGACATTTACAGCACGATGGAGGCGATCCACGAAGCGTTGAATATGTCGGAGGATGAACGCCACCGACGGGCCGAGGCTCTGCGCGAACTGGTACGTAGATCGGGAGTCCGGCGCTGGTTCCAGCACCAGGTTGAGGATGCTATGCAGGCGCTCAGGTGAACTCGCCGGAGGGCGGATCATCGAAGCTCGCCGGGGAATGCCGCTGCACGGCGCTATAATCGGGATATATATCACCATCAACAGGAGGGAGCCAGCCTGATGCCAACCACCAATTTATCAGCCGACGAGCGAGAGAAGATACTGGCCTTCCAGAAGGCGGAGATCACCGGCAAGGAAACCTATTCCCGGCTGGCCCACCGGATCAAAGACCCGCACAACCGGGAGATCGTCGAGCAGATCGCCGAGCAGGAAGCGGCCCATTACAAGATTTTCAAGACCTACACCGGGCAGGATATCGGCCCGAACCGGTTCCAGGTGTTTTTCTATGCGATGCTCGCCCGGCTTTTCGGGCTGACCTTCGGCATCAAGCTGATGGAGCGCGGCGAGGAGTGGGCACAGGCCGAGTACGACTATCTGGCCGAAAAAGTGCCCGAACTCCCCCAGATCATCACCGAGGAGGAAGAGCATGAGGATAAGCTGATCGACATGCTGGACGAGGAGGCGCTGCGCTACGCCGGATCGGTGGTGCTGGGGCTGAATGATGCGCTGGTCGAACTGACCGGGGCGCTGGCCGGGCTGACCTTCGCCTTCCAGAACACGCGCCTGATCGCACTGACGGGGCTGATCACCGGCATCTCGGCCTCGCTCTCGATGGCGGCCTCGGAGTACCTCTCGACCCGCGCCGACGACCCGGAAAGCAATGCGTTCAGGTCGGCGCTGTATACCGGGATCGCTTATGTGGTGACGGTGGCTATTCTCGTACTGCCCTACCTGCTGCTCGATCATTACATTCTCTGCCTGGTGTGGACACTGGCGAACGCGCTGATCGTGATCGCGGTGTTCAACTATTATCTGTCGGTGGCGAAGGATTTGAAGTTCGGGAAGCGGTTCTTAGAGATGGCATTGATCAGCCTGGGCGTGGCTGCGTTCTCGTTCGGGATCGGGGTTGTGATCCGGCAGGTGTTCGGGATCGATGTGTGAAGCAGCGGCGATCATTTGTCCGGGGCGCTGCCCCGTGCCCCGGCAGGGAATCAAATTCCCTGCACCCTGCATTCCTGCATCGTGCTGCGCACGATACAGGGAGATGATGGGGTTGGAGTCGTAGAACGATAGGCAAGGGTTTGAAGTAATGGCGGAGCAAGGCGGAGCCGGGAACGCTAAGACAAATCGAAGGCGGCAAAGACTGGCGATCATTGCGCTGGCAATAATCACTGCGTCGATTGTATCGATCCTAATTTGCACTGTTCTTATAGGGAACCCTCATCCCCGCGCACCCGAACGCGATTTTGACTATGCCGACCTGCTGATTGTCGAGGAGATTGCACCTTCGAACTGGATGGTTGATCCGATGTCGTCAGGTAGAACAGACGGCGATTCGTATTATGACTACTACTTCACTCATCACTATGAGGTTTCTGTCGTTGACGGCAAGCAAGTTTTTGCTGGCTATACCAGTTTATACTACGACGATAGAATTGATCCCACAGACTTCCTAGATTTTACGCGCCACTATATCAATATGGCAGATGGTCCAGCCCCGGATGAGTTGATCCCTGCTATAGAGTATGCTGATCAGTGGGATATTGGGTGTGAAGTTATAGAGATTCTGGATAGCGAAAGCTGTAAGTTTGCTGCTTCATATCAGGAGGTCATCTTTACGCTTGTCATGCATACAAAAGAAACACTCCGCTTTGACGATTTGCCAGAAGAAATCATGGCGCAGATCGTGGGGCTGATTGAGACGCAGGATCGGCACATCGGCGAGATGATGGGAATGGATGGTTAGGATATGTCCCCCTCTGTTGGCAGCCGTTTGCGGCTGCATACATCATCCCCTGGGGGGGCGATCAGGGTTGGCGCAGATTGCGGTACTTTCATGCGGTTGATGAATTTAATCAAATAATGTTGAGTCTGTAGTTGATCGCCTCGCGGATCATCTCCGCATCGGCGCGGGTGATCTCCCGCCCAAAGCGGACGGTTTTGCCCTGGTACTCAAATCGCAAAGTCGTATATTTCCAAACCCTGGAAATGCGCAATCTGTCAACCCCGTAACGTTGAAAGCCATCGACCAACAGATCGGCTGCCGGGGGGCGAATATCGATATCGATGGATTGGATATGCTGAAAATGGTATACAGCCTTCCGGTTCCAGGGATCGTAATCAAAGCGGATTGTTATTTGCTGAGGATCAACGATAATCCGCTCCCGCCCGGCCTGACGCCACGCCCCCATTCGAATCGATATCAACCAACTATACAGTAGTACAACCGACAGGCTTATATTAAACAGGAACCACCAAAGAGATTCTGTTGAAAAGCCACCAAACGCTGCGAACAAAAACAGACAAAGCGGCGCAACAATAAATACACTTGCGTAACGGAGATTCTCATACAGAACAACATTTTTCGCTGCCGGAATATCGATGAAGGTCTGGTGACCTCTCTCGGTGATCTCGGCACGATCTTTGACCGGGGAGAGAATATACATGTAAGAATACACAGGTGACTCCTTTTGCTGCCGCCCGAAATCGGATTGGTTTGCGTCAATTCTATCATCTTTTTGCCGGTAGAGATCGAGGGGTGGAGTGAACCCCTAACATTTGGGGCCTGAGCCGACAGACGGCACGGTAAAATCGAGTTGGATTACGTCAGTTCTATCATCTTTTTGATGGCAGGCATCAAGGCGGTCTCATCCGATACATACAAAACACAAATCACCTGATCGTCCCCCTGTGGGGGAGATGGCCCGTAGGGCCAGAGGGGGTGATTATCCACACATAAATTCCGCCCTATCTGTGAAATCTGCCCCATCTGTAGACTATAATTACCCCATGACCTATCGACACCGACTCACACCCACAATAGCCGCGCTGCTCGCCGCGCTGGCTCTCGCTGCCTGCGCCGATCCAACGCCGTCGCCGACGGCTGCTCCCGTTCCCCGCGCCAAACCAACCGAAGTCGAGATCGGCACCGCGACTCCCTTCCGCCAACCGGGCACGGATACACCAATCCCCACGCCAACCGATCTGCCACCATCGCCCTCGCCCGAACCGACATCAACTATCGCCCCGGCTGTAGAACTATCGGGCAGCGCCGATCTCGCAATCGGCGTCACGCCATCACCGACCATCACACCAACCCCCGCCGACCCCGCCGAAGATCGCCCGCCCCTCGACCTGATCGATTCGCTCCCCGCCGCCTATCGCACCCCGGAGCAGTCTCTCGAAGTCGAGTTGTTCTATGCTGACCGCTGGGCGCGGGTCGAGCAGACGATTCTGATCCCCAATACGTCCCCCGACGAATGGGAAGAGGTTGTGTTCAACGTGCCGCTCGCCGCCACCGAGGGCGCATTCGATTTGCAGCGGGTGGCCGTCGAAGGCGAGGGCTACGCCCTGAATGAAGTTGATGCAGACCTCGACGGGATCGCGCTGCACGTCCCGCTCCCCGAACCCGCCGCCCGGCATGATACCGTCCGCGTGGAGATCGACTACAACCTGTTTTTCCTCCCTGTCCGGCCCAACAGCACCTTCCCCATCGGCCTGACCGGCTACACCGGCGATGTCGTCCGCGCGGGCGAGTGGTATCCTGTCCTCGCTCCTTACCAGGGCGGCGAAGGCTGGCAGACTTACAACTATCACCCCGTCGGTGACCCGGTGATCTATCCCGCGACCAACACCCAGATGGCGGTCGCCGCGCCGGAGGGGATCACTATTGCGGGCAGCGGCCCGATTGCGCAGGAACCGCGAGTCGATCAGCCCGGCCTGATCTGGCGATTCGAGGTCGATGCCGCGCGTGGGATCGCTTTCTTTGCCAGCGACCGCTACCGCGTGTTGACCGGTGAGGCCGCCGGGATTCACATCTACAGTTATTACCATCTGGGTGGCGAAGGCGCTGCCCAGCAGGCCATCTATGCGGCGGGTGATGCTTTAGCCCTGTATCATTACCGCTTCGGCCCCTACCCTTACGATAGTCTCACCATCGCCCAGAACGGCTATCGCTCCGATATGGAATACTCTGCCCTGATCTCGCTCTCGAACCGCGTTTATAACAACTATCAGGGCAGCCCGCACGATCTAGTCCATGTGTTGGTTTCGCACGAAGTGGCGCATCAATGGTGGTATGGAGTCGTCGGCAATGACCAGGTCAACGAGCCCTGGCTCGACGAGGCCCTGGCGTCGTACTGCGAGGTGCTCTACTACGAAGCCTACTATCCCGACGACCGCGAGTGGCGGCTCAACCAGTACACCAACAAAGCCGAACCCGGCTGGCTCGACGAGCCGATCTATTCTTACATCTCCACGTTTGTCTACGTCCGTGATATTTACCCGCGCGGTGTGATGTTCATCCACGAGCTTCGCCGGGCGATGGGCGACACGGTTTTCTTCGCCTTTTTACAGGATTACGCCAGCAGCTATTCGGGACGCCTTGCCACCGAAGCCGATTTCCGCGCCGTTCTCGCCGAACACGACGACCGGCCTGCCGTCAATGCGGTGGTCAACCACTATCTGCGCTGATTTCCTCCCGCACCGCCGCCCCCCGGCACCCGAATCTCCCTCCCCATTGCACCGCTGCCGTACTTTTTGTTATATGATAAAAGTGGTTGGTAAAGATTCTTGTTTGAAAGGAGCGAGACAATGAATAATAAAACGTTAGCCATCATCCTGATCGTTCTCGGTTTGATCCTTGTGCTGGTCGGTTTGCTGGGGCCTGCACAGGGTATCGTGGGATGGGAGTGGGCCGTCCTGATCGTTGGCATCCTGCTGCTGATCGTTGGCATCCTCCTGCTGTTCGTCAAAGGTACAGCCACCGAAGCCGAACCCACCACACTGGGCGCAGCGGTACCGGTCGCCGCCAAAACCGACGACCTGACCCGCATCGAGGGGATTGGCCCCAGGCTCCAGGGCATTCTCTACGAACTCGGCTACAAAACCTACGCATCCCTGGCCAACACCAACCCCGATCAACTCATGGCAGCGGTGAAAGCCGCCGGTTTCAAGGCACCGTTCGACCCGGCGAGTTGGCCCCAGCAGGCGACGCTGGCCGCTGCTGGCAGTTGGGATGACTTGAAGGAACTTCAGGACAGGCTGTCGGGTGGGCGTATGTAACCATCGGCAGCATTGTAAGGGGAGGAAGAAATGGGTCAGATAGAAGACCGCCGGGGAATCCCCGGATACTCGGCTCTATTTATCATGATATTTACCTGCGTGCTGCCCTATATCATCCTCTGGTTCATGCTCGATCTCGACACAAGAAAGCCGATGTTCAGCATCCTTTTGATCTCAGTCACCGTCATCGGCTATGCTGTCTGGAACATGATTTGTACGCGCCTGCTCGACCGGGAATACCGTCCCCCCCCAGACCCTGATCGATGTCAACGTCAAAAGGAGGGGAGCCAATCGATCCCGGCTCCCCTCTCCAGTCCCTCTTCCGCTTACCCGATCACCAGCGGCAGCAGCCACCCGTAGCCGAGTCCCCACAGCGCGTTCAGGGCGACACACTCCGGGATTCCGCCCGCGCCTTCCGACGAGCGAACGACTGCCGCGCCGATGCTGAACAGCACCGTCAGCCCAACACCCGCCCAGAAGATCAGCGGTTGAGCAGCGGTCGGCCAGCGCCCGTGTATCAACACGAATACCAGCGCCACGACCGCCCCGAAGATGATCGCCGCTGCCGAAAATGCGAAAGTAAACAACCTGCGCGTTTCGGTAAGCCCCTTCGCCGCGATATCCTCCGCACCGGCAACCGGCTCGATGCGCGTATAGATGATCACCCCGGTCAGGCAGGCAATCGCCAGAATAACCAGTGCTGCAATCAATACCTTCATGATCGATCCTCCTTCAGTTTCCAGCCGTACCGATCCGTCGATCCGGCTCGGCACGAAGCAGACTCACCATGATAAAGCCGAACGCCGCGATGGACATCACCCCGCCGAGCATGGACGGAGTCGCTACCAGCCGGGGCATATCGAACATCACGCCGGGGCCGATGGGCAGAGTCGCCACACCGCTCAGGGCCAGCAGTCCACCGCCGACACGGAACGGCTTCCCCCGTCGATACAGCAGCCCGCCGAACACCAGCGCGGGAACGCTCAACATGAAGTAGCCGAACTGGTCGAAGTAGCCCAGCGATCCCTCCGGCGACATCTGTATCAACTGGTGGAGCAGGGCGGAGGCTCCCGACGCCATATCGGGCATGGCGGCGAGTTCGAGCAGCCGGGGGATGAGTACAAGCTGCGACAGATAAGAGAACAGGTTGAGAAAGGCGACCACCGGCAGCAGGATGATCCCCATCTCCGCCCAGCCGGGGCCGTCATTTTTGAGCATGGCGTACAGCCCGGCATACACCAGCGCATTGAGCAGGGTATAGACCACCGCGTTCGCGTAGCTGAATCGATAGTACAGCCAGTGCTGTTCGGTGGCGAAGGCCAGCGCCTCCTGATGATTCTCCGGGACGCGTCCCGTTACCGTTATTGCGATCATGATTGCCATCCAGCCGAGCAGCGAGACGAGGTCGACCAGCATGACGATCCCAAGTGTCTTTCGTTTCATAGCTAAGCTAAATCTCCTTGCGAAAAAAAGTGAGGCAAACCTTAAAAGTCCCTGCGGGACCGGTTTGCTTACGATCCCATACCGCCGATACCGGTCAGCGCGAAGAACTCCTGCATGAAGGCGACCAGGTCTTCCCCCACAATCGGGGGGATGACCGAGTAGCAGCCGACGAGCAGGGTGTTCATCAGGCGGGAAAACGCATAAGCCTGATCGTCGCTGGCTGAGACGTCCCCCAGCCAGCGGCGGACGATCTCCACGCGGCCTGCGTCGACGCGTTCGACGCGGGCACGAACGTCCTCGTCGCGTATCGCCCAAGCCCGGATCGCGATCTCCGATCCGGGGTCGGTCTGGGCAAGGGCGGCGATGAACCGGCTGAATATCTCGCGAGGATCGTCGGTGCCTTCGGTGAGGGCGACAACCCCCTGGGTGAGCGTCTCCTCCCAGTAGTCGAGAAGCTGCTCTTTGAAATCCTGGTAGCTGCCGAAGTGGTGGTAAAACGACCCCTTGGTCACGCCGAGTCGTTTCGTCAGTTGGTCGATGGTAGGTGAGTCGCCCCCGTTTTCGCTCAGGGCGTTGAATGCCGTTTCCAGCCAGTCCTGCTTTGATTTCCGAACCACGCTTTGCGCTCCAATCGTACCATACGGTATGGTATGTTTCGGAATATACCATACCGCAGGGTATGGTGTCAAGAGAGAACCAAAAATATTCGATCCATCGGTGGGGTATTCCTCTTTCCCCTCCACCCTTGACATCCTCACCTCATTCCCTTTATAATGATTACGAAACCGGTTGCGCAACCGGTTTCGTATGCGCGGTTGAACCCGGAGCTACATTGATGAAACGCATCACCATGCGAGATGTCGCAGAACAGGCCGGTGTATCGAAATCCACCGTCTCCCATGTGCTCAACGACACCCGCTTCGTCACCGAAGAAACCCGCCAGCGAGTCCTCGACGCAATCGAGGCGCTGGGCTATCACCCCAGCCAGATCGCCCGCAGCCTGGCCGCCGATCACACCAACACCGTCGGCCTGCTGATCTCCGACATCGGCAGCCCGTTTTACCCGCCGGTGATCAAGGGGGTCGAAGAAGTCGCCCTTGCCCACGATTACACCGTCTTCTTCTCGAACATCAGCTACGATCTGGACCGGATCGTCCGCAGCATCCACACGATGATCGACCGGCGCATCGATGGTGCCATCGCCATGTCAACCCGCTTTTCGTCCGAGATGGCCTCCGAGCTCCTCGACGCCCAGATTCCGACCGTCGTCCTGGATTGGGATGATGAGGCGATGCAGGCATATCGTGACCGGGTCGGTGTGCTCTCCTTCGATTTCGGGAGTGGAATCAAGCAGGCGACCCGGCACCTGGTCGATCTCGGCCACCGCCGGTTTGCCCATATCAGCGGCCCGCTCGATGTGTGGACGTCGCACCGCCGCCGTGATGCGTTTATCGATGCCCTGGCGGAGTTCGGCATTCCCGCCGATCAGGTGATGATCGTCGAGGGCAATTTGCAGATCGAAGGAGGGAGAGCGGCCCTTCGCCAGCTTGCCGAATCGGACCAGCCGCCGACCGCGATTTTTGCCGCTAACGATCTCACCGCGCTCGGCGTTTTATGGGAAGCCCGCAAGCTCGGCCTGCGCGTTCCGGAGGATATATCGCTGGTTGGCCTTGACAATATCCCCCTTGTCGAGCAGACCACCCCGGCGCTGACGACCGTCGCCCTGCCGATCTACGACATCGGCCAGGCGGCGATGACCATGCTGCTGGAGATCATCCGGTGCAATGACGACAACCAGCCCGGCGAATGTATGATGAGCCAGACAATCCCAACCCGGTTGATCGTCCGTGAATCGACCGCGCCGTGCCCGGATTAACGTTAGCCCGGGGCTTTTTAGTGATCGAATTTAGCGCAAATACAACGCGGTTTTGCTCCCTCTACCTTGAGGAGGGACGGGGAGGGGGTGAAAACGTGGCTATATGTTGCTTTACTATTTTTTTGGAAATCTTCAATAGCGCCAGTAACCAGAGGTTCTGCCTATGAAATTCAACCCGACCGATCACCCCCATCGACGCCTCAACCCGCTCACCGGAGAGTGGGTGCTGGTGTCGCCTCACCGGGCGAAACGTCCCTGGCAGGGCCAGGTCGAAAAGCTCCCGCCCGATATCCGCCTCGTCCACGACCCCGACTGCTATCTCTGCCCCGGCAATGAGCGCGTCGGCGGGGTCAGGAACCCGGCCTACGAATCGACCTATGTCTTCACCAACGATTTTCAGGCGTTGCTGCCCGAAAAGGTCGAGCCGCCCGAACCGATTCACCCGCTGCTGCGCCTCGAACCGGTCGACGGCACCTGCCGGGTGATCTGCTTTTCGCCGCGTCACGACCTGACGCTCCCCGAAATGCCCGCCGCCGACATCCGCAAGGTGGTCGACGTGTGGGCGGAGCAGACCGCCGAACTCGGCGAACGGTATCGCTGGGTGCAGGTCTTCCAGAACAAGGGCGCGATGATGGGCGCATCGAACATGCACCCGCACGGGCAAATCTGGGCAGGGAGCGCCGTTCCCAACGAACCCGCCAAAGAAAATCGCCAGCAGCACCAGTATTATGAGGTCAATGGATCGCCACTGCTGGTCGATTATGCCGATCTCGAAGCGCGCGAGGCAGAGCGAATCGTCGTCAAGAACGACGAATGGCTGGCGGTTGTCCCCTACTGGGCGATCTGGCCCTTCGAAACGATTGTCCTCCCCCGCCGCCATGTGCGCCGTCTGCCCGACCTTGACCGCGATCAGCGGGATGCCATCGCCGATCTGCTCAAGCGGCTGCTCACCCGCTACGACAATTTATTCGAAACCGCTTTCCCCTATTCGATGGGCTGGCACGGTGCCCCATTCGATGGTGAGGCGAACGATCACTGGCAGCTTCATGCCCATTTCTATCCACCGCTGCTGCGCTCAGCGACCGTCCGCAAGTTTTTAGTCGGCTATGAGATGCTGGCCGAAGCTCAGCGCGATCTGACCGCAGAGCAGGCCGCGCAGCGGCTCCGAGATCTTACTGAAATTCACTACAGGCAGGTAAACAATGGTTGAAACTATCGATCTCCAGCAGTTCATTCGTGACGTATTCCAGTCGAAATTCGGCAGCCCACCCGCGCTCGTCGCCAAGGCACCGGGCCGGGTCAACCTGATCGGCGAGCACACCGATTACAACGACGGCTTCGTCCTCCCGATGGCAATCGACCGCGCCATCTGGATGGCGGTCAGCCCGCGTGACGACCGGCGGGTCGTGCTCCATTCGCTCGACTTCGACAGAGTGGACGAGTTTTCACTCGACGACATCCAGAAGGGCGATTTAGGCCCGGTTGAATATGTCAAGGGGATTGCCCACTTTCTGAAGGAAACCGGCCTCGATCTGGTCGGGTTCGACGGCATGATGAAAGGCAATGTGCCGGTCGGAGCCGGTCTTTCCTCATCGGCGGCGCTCGAGATGGTCACGGCGAGAGTTTTCACCGCGCTGTCCGGTGCCCCCTGGGACCCGGTCGCGATGGCGAAGCTGGCCCAGCGTGCCGAAAATCAATGGGTGGGAATGAACTGTGGAATCATGGATCAGTTGATCTCGGCAGCCGGGCAGGAGGGCAGGGCTTTGCTCATCGACTGCCGCTCGCTGGAACTCAAGCAGACCCCCCTACCCACCGGCACCGTCGTCGTGGTGATGGATACAAACACCCGGCGCGGGGAGCACGGTCACATGGATTCGGCCTACAACGAGCGGCGCGAGCAGTGCGAGGAAGCCGCCCGGATCATCGGTGTGCCCGCCCTGCGTGATGTCTCGATGGCGCAGCTTGAAGCCAGTAAGGATCGCCTCAGCGACGTCACCTACCGCCGCGCGCGCCACGTCGTCAGCGAGGACGAGCGGACGCTGAAGGCGTATGACGTGATGCTCGCCGACGATCCTGCCGCGCTGGGCCGCCTGATGAACGAGGCGCATACCAGCATCAGCGATGATTTCGAAGTATCGAGTAAAGCCCTCGACGCGATGGCCGAGATCGCGCAGGCGCAGCCGGGATGCTTCGGGGCGCGGATGACCGGCGGAGGATTCGCCGGGTGCGCGGTCGCGCTGATCGACGAGAAGGTGGTCGAGGCGTTTACGGCGGATGTCGCGCGGCTGTACGAGGAGCAGATCGGGATCGAGCCGCAGTTGTACGTCTGCCGGGCATCGGCGGGGGCGGGGATCGTCGAGTAAGAACTGCTCATCACCCTGTCTGATGTAACACTATTCCCGATTCCATCTCGCAGGGGCGACCCTCGCGGTCGCCCACCGCCGATCTTTTACTCAAACCAGGCTTCTAACAGGCGAAAAACCACCGTACCTTGAGTTTCAGGGGATGGTGGTTTATGCTTGTTCCGTTGAGAGCGGGCCGGTTGTTTTCTCTAATTTCCATCTTATCACCATCACCTCCGCCTGTTGCCCAGAGTGAGATTCAACCGGAACAGGAGAGCAGTATGAAAGCAACTTTCGAAGACGTACTGATGAAAATCGTGATAGGTATTGCTATTGTGGGCAGTATTGTCATTGCGGGTTACTTCTGTTTTCTTGTCTTATTCGTTATTGTCTTCGATGCCGATTACAATCCATCGGCGAAGAAAATGACAGAGTATTTCAATGCCAACCAGAGCCATTTCGAGGAAGCCATCCCGATCATGATGGAGAATAAAGTCTGTAGCTACACCTGCCCGGCCCCCGATGAGATACGAGAATGGGCTGGAGAGGATGCTTATTTCTACAATTGCTACGGAAAAGAAGACCCGCCCATGTACGATCTGGCAACCGAGGGAGGAATCTTCACCTACATACCCGATCAGGAAAGTATTCCGGGATACTGGTCACCCTGCACGGCGGTGAATGCAAGCTGCTCAGATCAAATCGCTGGTAACTGGTTCAGGTGTCGTCGAAGTTTCGACTGATGTGCCGTATGATGATCGTCAAACCAGATAGGATTAAATATGAAAAAACGATACTGGCTGATCATCCCGGCGGTTGTGATTGCCTTCATTCTTTTTCAGGCGTTCTTCGGCGGCTGGCCCTCGATGGTGCCGCCCAAGGATCACTTCGACGTGATCGCCCACCGGGGCGTACACGTCAACTGGGTGGAAGGTTCCTATGATCTCGGCACCGGCTGCGAGGCCACCCACATCGTCGAGCCGACACACGGGTACATCGAGAACACCATCGAGTCGATTGGGGCGGCCTTCGATATGGGCGCGACCATCGTCGAGATCGACATCCGCCAGACCGCCGACGACCGGCTGGCGATCTTCCACGATTACGCACTCGAATGCCGCACCGACGGCGAAGGTCTGATCCGCGATCACACGGTCGAGTACCTGCAAACACTCGACATCGGCTACGGCTATACCGCCGACGGCGGCCAGACTTACCCGTTTCGCGGTGAGGGAGTCGGCCTGATGCCCACCCTCGAAGAAGTCCTATCCACCTACCCCGACCGCCGCTTCTGGATCGATCACAAAGACGGCGACCTGGAATCGGCGGCGCTGTTCGTCGAGGTCGTGAAGGGGCTGCCCGCCGATCAGCAGGCACGGATCACCTACTGGGGGCCGGAGGATATTTACGATTTCGTCCACGCAGAAGTTCCGGCGGTCACCCGACTGATCGCCAATCGACCGCTGACCAAACGCTGCTTCTTCCCCTATATGTTGAGCTTTGGCCTGGGTGGATTCCCTGACGAGTGCAGCGGCGAAGGGCTGGGGATGCCGTTCGCGTATCGACGGCTGGGATGGGGATGGCCCTATCGCTTCCTGCGAACCGTCGACCGGAACGACCTGCGCTTCTACGTCCTCGCCGATACGGTCGATCAAGCCGCCGCCGTTGGAGATTTGCCGGTTGATGGGATCATCACGGAATATATCGAGGTGGTCGGGCCGTCAATTCGGGAATCGCAGTCCGCCGATCAGGACTGATAGGACAGGTTATTCAGGCCCAACGCCCTTTTCAACCAGACAGTCATAGAGACTCTGTGCATCATATTGCTGTTCGGACGCACCCTGCTGGAAACATTCATGATATTCAATCGTGTATTGCTGCACATCATCTGACCACGCTTCACATGCAGCCCGATCCATATCAGGATTATTCTCCATACAGGCAGATGGAAGGCGGGTTGCATGGATCGCCGGGCTGAGTAATACAAGGATAGTTGCCGCCCAACAAATCAACACGCAAAGAACGACAGCCCCCGCAGCGATTCCTACATAGATCAGCCAGCGGGGTAAGTTGCGTCTGGATGGTGTCTCATTACTTGCAGATTGATCGGTCATGGTGTTCCCTGTTTTCTATTAATTCAATTCACCATGTGCAAATGACCTACGTCTCAAACGCCTCCACCTCGTCCCACGTGGGCGGATCGGCACCGGCGCGGGTGCAGTTGATCGCCGCCGCGCGGCTGGCAAAGTCGAGGCAGGCGGTTAGCTGCGCCTCCGACAGCGCCTTGAGCCGCTCCCGGTCATAGAGCACGCCCTCCCGATCGCAGTAAGCCAGCGCCGCCGCGAGAAAGGTATCGCCTGCGCCGACGGTGTCGACGACCTCGACCTTTGGCGTCGGGACTTCCGCCCGCGCCCCCGCTGCCGTATACCCGGCGGCCCCATCGCCGCCCAGCGTGACGATGCACAGCGCGACGCCGTTCTTCAGCCATCGCCTGACCGCCGCCTCGATCTCTCCACCGGGATAGATGTACTCGAAGTCGGCGCGGCTCAGCCGCAGAATATCGACCTGCTCGACCCAGCCCTCGAAGCGCTCCCGGTAGGCATCCCGATCCTCGATCATCCCCTCGCGGACGTTCGGGTCGAGGGAGATGATCCGGCGGCGGCTCTCGCGCCGCATCAGGGTTTCGAGCGCGGTCGCGCCGGGTTCGAGAAGCAGAGAGAGTGATCCGAAATGGAGCACCGTCACATCGCCCGGCAGCTCAGGCAGATCGTCGACACGCAGCAGCCGGTCAGCCGAATCGTTTGTATAGAAGATGTAGCGCGGCTCCGCACCCTCGCCTTCCGGCAGGCTGACGAAGGCCAGCGTGGTCGGGTCATCGCCCCGAACCACGTAGCGGGTATCGACCCTGTTCTCCGCGAGATAGTCGATCAGCATGTCGCCGAAGAAATCGGTCGAGACGCGGCAGAAGAACCCGGCGGGCGCTTCGAGCCGCCCCAGCCCGACGGCGATATTGAACACCGATCCGCCGACGCAGGGCCGGTAGCCGCGAACATCGGGCAGGGGGACAAAGTCGATCAGGGCTTCACCACAGCACAGTATCATGACAGGACTCCCTTGATTGGCTAGTGATACCGATATTCGCCCAGGAGTCAATCGTTGTCAACCGGGGGATGCATGCTATAATTGTCGAACGTCCGGAGCGGTAGCATAGTCCGGCCTAATGCGCGCGCCTGGAGAGCGCGTGGGCGGTTTCCGCCCCGTGGGTTCGAATCCCACCCGCTCCGCCTGAATCAGAACGCCCGACAGATCGTCGGGCGTTTTTGTGTGTATCTGAAGTTGGAAGGAAGCCCTACGGATTGTGCGAGAGGGCGCAGCGAAACCCGACTCTGTAGTACTCCAGGTCTGGTATAATCCAGTCACGGTAGGCCGCGCGAACGAAGTACGTTTCGAAGTACCAACCGCCTCCCCGCGCACTCCGGTATTCGCCACCATCCGGCCCCTGTGGGTTTGTGCCGGGCGACACGGCATAGTAGCCAGAATCGTACCAGTCGTTGACCCACTCCCAGGCGTTGCCACTCAGGTCATAGGCCCCCACCCAGGATACACCGCCGGGGTACGATCCTACCGGCGCGGCGTACTCATACCCATCATCGATGCCTGTATCCGCCCAATCAACAAAGGGACAGTTTACATCACAGAAATTCAGTAACCCGCCGTTAAAATCATTCCCCCAGGGAAAGGCCAACCCGTCCGGCCCGCGTGCAGCGTATTCCCATTCCGCCTCGGTTGGCAGGCGCGCCCCACGGCTTTCACAGTGCGCCTGTGCGTCAAACCAGGTAAGATTTTCGCGTGGCAGGTTGCCCGGTCCATATGTGGTCCATGAGCCATACTGTGCGTTGGACACCTCAAACACATCGATCCAGAATGGCTCATCGAAGCACACTTCATGCCGGGGCAGTTCAGCCTCGAACCGTTCAAGCTGGCAATCGTCACGTGTTGCATTGCACAATGCAAAAGCGGCACTGACTTCTTCCCCGGTGCTGCCCATCTGAAAGCATCCCGCAGGTACCAGCGCCATCGGCACGCCGTTCTTCTCCTCAATCACCGATGTCCAGTCGGCGTTGTGGGTTAACGGTGCAAAGCCAACCGGCAGCGGAGTTCCGGTTGGTGTCGGGGATGGGGTTGGCGTGGCGCTCGGCATCGGTGTGTCAGTTGCGGTGGCGGTCGGTGTATCCGTGGCCGTCTGCGTGGGGATGCCGGTTTCGGTGGACAAAGATGCCGCAGTTGGTTTCGTCTCCGGTGTACAGCCAACCACGATCAGCGAACAAACCAATGCAATGATGATTGCTATGCGAGACTTCATATTTTACTCTCGTTACCTGAATAGCCTGAAATGTCCTTTACCTGTCAGCGCATCAATGGAGACCGGGAATTGACGTCAGTTCGTGGTGCGTAGAAAGTGCTCCTAACACTATCGATTTTATTCACGTATCGCCTGGCAGACAAACCCGTGGATAAGTCATCGCTCCGCCTGAATCGGGACGCCCGGCGATCTGCCGGGCGTTTTACATATCTGACCAAGATAATGCAGGCACTACGGATTGTGCGAGAGGGCGCAGCGAAAACCAAGATTAAAGTTCGAGGAATCCGGATCATTCCAGCTGCGATTCGCACTGCGCATGTGGATCGAACTGTGGTTATCCCACGGCCCTCCCCGCATAACGTGATCATCTCCTGTGTCAGGTCCCAGCGGGTTGATGACCCCATCTGCAAGCGTACCGTAGTATTCCTCGTCATACCAATCATTGACCCATTCCCAAACGTTGCCGCTCAGATCATTGGCTCCCACCCATGAAACCCCACCTGGCTTGCTGCCAACGGATGCTGTGCCTCCCGGATTGTTCTCACCATACACAGTATTGTCTGCAACAAATGTATTTCCCCACGGGTAAATGAGGTTGTCTGGCCCACGCGCCGCATATTCCCATTCCGCTTCGGTTGGTAGCCGTGCCCCACGATCTTCGCAGTGTGCTAAAGAATCATACCAGTTGATACAAATAGCTGGTTGGTTGCCGCTGAATGAATGACTGGTGCAATTTGAGGCGGCCCCTCCAACCTGCTTGTTCGTCATCTCATACACGTCAATCCAGAACGGCTCTTCAAAACACACTTCATGGACTGGCGATTCATCGCTATCTCCACCCTCGCTGCCCATCATGAAGCACCCGGCGGGTACCAGCGCCATCTCGACCCCGTTGATCTCCTCGATATATGGCTCCCAGTCATCGTTACGCGAGACACCGGCCAGTGCCAATGTAATCACCGCATCAGGGATTTCCATGGTCGGCTCGTCAGTTGGCGTTTGAGTGGGCGGCTCCGGGGTAGCGGTAGCCGGTTTATCAGTGGCCGCAGCCGTTACCATCGTCGGTTGCTGCGTTGGGGGTGGTGTTGATGTGGCAGTCGGCACACTGACGATCCCCGCAGAGCAGCCCGCCAGCAGAGTCGCAGCGACAAGAATCCCTGATGGTAAACGACGATCAAATTTCATTGAGGCACCTTTCATGGTAGACATACAGCGCCTGTCGCCGGTTTTTTGCAATGTGATATTGATGAAGTGTCCAGCCCAGGACAATCGTAACAGCGAGTCTTATTCAGCGCAATTCGCCAGTGGGCTGACCCCGTGGGTTCGAATCCCACCCGCTCCGCCTGAATCAGAACGCCCGACATTCCTGTCGGGCGTTTTGTGTTTATCCGCGGATAAAGCTGTATTTGACTACTGCGGGACGAAGGTCAGAGCTTCGCCGTCGGAGCGGTAGATCAGCAGGCGGCTGCCGTCGATCTCAAAGCGTGCAGCATCGTAGAAATAGCTCAGAAATTCCTGTTCCTGCGTCATCAAGCCTTCCGGTTCCATGCAGGCCATTTCGGTATAGGCGAGGTCGGTAAAGGTGATCCGATCTCCCTTTATTTCATACTCTCCGAAGTATGAATTGCAGCCCGTCGATCCCTGCACCTCACCACCGGCGAAATTGGCGGTGATGGTCGAGCCGGGGACGGGGACGGCCTTGCCGTATGTAGAAAGCGTCCAGGCGGTGCCGTCGAGCGGATCGGCGGTCGAGCCACAGGCGGTGAGGATCAGTGCGATCAGCCCAAGCAGGCCGAGAACTATCAGGGTTTGTTTCTTCATAGTTTTTACTCCTATCTGTTTCCCTATCACCGATTATAGGACGCCGGAACAATAAAATCAGTTCCATGCGGAAGTCAAATCGATCCGGGCGCAGGGGTGTTTGCATTGCTGAGGGATCGACTTTACACTCACGGGCTAGCATTATCCTGTGCCATCAACCAAAGGAGATAGACCCGCGTGGACGCGACACTACAGGCCAGTATTTTCCTCAAGGCGATCATGCCGCTGATGGAAAACCTCGTCGAGTACGATCAGGAGGCGGCAGCCGCCATCGAAGGCGAAAAGCTGACCGTTCAATTCGACATCAAAGACGGTCCCGCCGCCTACCTGACCGTCGAGAATGGGGCGGTCAGGCACGGGATCGGGAAACACGCCAAGCCCGACCTGTGGCTGACCTTCCCCACCGCCGATCATTTCAACAATATGATCGCCGGGAAAGGTAAACCGGGCATCCGCAAAGGGTTCACCCGGCTGGGCTTCCTGACGAAAAAATTCCCCGTGCTCGGCAAGCGGCTGATGTACCATCTGCGGGGCGAAGGCAAAGACGACTCCAGCCCGGAAGCGCGGCGGTTCCAGGTGGAACTCGGATTCCGGGCGCTGCTGGGCGGGATGGTGGCAGTGGTAAGCGACGATCCGAAGATGAAGTCCATCGCCGAGTCGATGCCCGTCGGGACGTTATACGCCAGAGTGCTGCCCGATGGTCCACAGGGGTCGTTCGGGAAGGTGGCGGACAACACGTTCACCGCGACATTCGGGGAGGCGGTCGAAAATCCCAACGCAGTGATGGAACTGGGCAGCCTGGAGATCGCCCGGCAGTTGATCAACGGAGAGACACTCCCGGTGATCGCCATCGGCACGGGTGACGTGGTCATTCACGGGTCGATCCCGCTGGTCGAGAAAATCAATGTACTCCTGGGGCGAGTCTCCAGAGTGATGGGATAGGGAATCCGCAATGAACAGCTATCAAAAATCAGAGGAACTGTTTCTCCGCGCCACAAAGGTAATCCCCGAAGGGATTTACGGGACGCGCAAGCCGGGCTTCGTACTGCCGAAGGCCAGCCCCTATTTCGCGGCGCGGGGCGCGGGCGGCCACTACTGGGATGTCGACGGCAACGAGTTCATCGACTTTATGTGCGGCTATGGCCCCAACGTGCTGGGCCACGCCCACCCGGAAGTCGATGCGGCAGTCAGGGAGCGGGTGAGCCAGGGGTTCAGCTTCAACCAGCCGACCGAGGAGATGGTCGAACTGGCCGAGTTGATGACCCGGCTGGTGCCCATCGCCGATTGGGCAGTGTTCGCCAAGAATGGGTCGGATGTCACCACCTGGGCGATCCGGGTGGCGCGGGAGCATACCGAGCGCAGCAAAATCCTGGCGACGAAGGGCACCTATCACGGGTCGCACGCGTGGTGCGCCGCCTACCCTGCCGGGGTGACCGCCGAGGACAAGGCCAACATTGTCTACTTCAACTGGAACGACCTGGAGCAGTTCGAGCGGCTGGTCGAGAAGCACCGGGGGGACGTCGCCGGGGTGATCATGACGCCTTATTACCACCCCGCCTGCGCGCCGTCGATCATGCCCGCCGAAGGCTTCTGGAAGGGCGTCCGCGAGATATGCGATCGCGAGGGGATGCTGATCATCCTCGACGATATCCGGGTGGGGTTCCGCGTGCATATTCAGGGCAGTTATGCAATGTTCGGCATCGAGCCGGATTTGATCTGCCATGCGAAGGCGATGGCGAACGGGTATCCCATCGCGGCGGCGATGGGCACGAAAGAAGTGCTCGGCGCGGCGGAAGCGGTGTTCATCTCCGGCACCTACTTTTATTCACCGATGGAGATGGTCGCCGCGCTGACGACGCTGCGCATCCTCGAAGAGACGGACGCCATCCCCGAAATAGCGCGGATGGGCACCCGGCTCAAAGAAGGTCTGGAGTCGCTGGGTAAATCGCACGGGTACAATGTGACGGTCAGCGGCCCGGCGGCGATCCCCTACCTGAGCTTCGACGATCACCCCGATCTGTATCACATGCAGACCTTCTGCCGCGAGGCGATTGCGCGCGGCGTGTTCTTCCACCCGCATCACAACTGGTATATCTGCGCCGCCCACACCGACGAGGACATCGACCGGGCGCTGGAAGCGGCGGACGCAGCGTTCAAGGTGGTGAGGGAAGAGCTGGGGGGATAAGAAAAGGGTAAAAATCAAGCCCGGTGCCATCACACCGGGCTTGATTTATCTTCCACAGCATACAGCTTCGATCCGGCACAGTTGACCTTTTCCCCGGATGGCTATACGATGGAGGTAATAAGAATCTGGAGTCTCTATCGTAGCAGTGTCCTGTTATCGTCTCGATCCTGTTAGCAACGAATCCTTTTAAAGATAATTGGAGAAATCACCATGGTACTTAGATCGGTGATTAGCGCTGCGGTTCTTATCCTCTATTACCTGTCAACCGGCCTGATTATTCGACAGATCGGCTATGGCGAATCTGCCCCGCCAGAAGAAGAGCAATCCTATCACTCGGTGTCCGGCCCGCGCACCGTCCGGCGTACGCGGTGGAGTCGATACGGCATCCCCGACAATTCGTATTAGCCCGGAAACAAAGTAGGATCGTACTGCAGAAAACGCCCATAGTCGACGAACATCGCCAGGGCGAACAGCACGACGTTGACGACGACCATCCGGTATTCTTTGCGCTTCCAATGAGTGACCGCTGCACCGACCATCGTCAGGGCCAGACCCTCCGCCGCCATCTGGGTGAGAATCGGGGCGAAGCCGAACACGTAAGGAACGACAATCCCTACCCCGCCAAGCACCTCGAACACCCCGATAGTCTTCACCAGACCGGGGCGCATATCCTCGACCCAGCCCATGAAATCGTATTCGAGCAGTTCCTCGTTCGACCGGATGATCTGGAAAATCCCGGCAGCCAGAAATACTACCATCAGCACGATTTGAGCGATCCACAAAGCGACATTCATAGGTTTCCTCGATAGTCAGTATTCAATACAGGGTGGGATTATACCGGCTTTTGAGCGCGGCGGTCAGTCGGCGCTGTCAACCCGGCGGAGACGCTTCAGCCGGGCGCGGGCCAATCGCCTGATGCGCGGGAGCGCCAGCGACACACAGGCTTCGCCCGCCGCGATGATATCAGGGGCACGGTGAAACCCGGTAACTGCTGATACTTCGCCGGGGATGCTGGGATGGAGGATCACGTCGGGGCGGGCCGCTTCCAGCCGTCGATTGACGATCACCTGCGATGACAGCGATTGAGCACGCCACGCATTATGGACGATCCGCATAGGCGGCGGGGTGGTCGGCGAATCGACCAGTTCTATATCATAGAAGTCGAGGCCCACATCCACCGCGATCACAATATCGGCGCCCATTTCACGGGCGACATCGGCAGGGACATTGTTGAGCACCCCGCCATCGGTGAAGCGGTAAGAGTCGATTTTGACCGGGTCGATCACACCGGGGAATGCCGAAGTCGCGCGGACGGCATCGACGACCGAACCCTCGTGAAGATGGACTTCCTCGCCGCTGATCAGGTCAACGGCGACGACCGCCAGAGGAACGGTCATCTGGTCGAAGGATAGATCGCCGCCAAGCTTTTCGACCAGATAATCGCGCAGTCCTTTGGCCGATATCAGGCCGGTGCGGGCGAGGGTCAGATCGAGAAAGCGGAGCATGTTGCGCGGGCGGGTAATGTAGAGCGCCTCTTCCTCCAGTTCGACGACCGACATCCCCGCGGCATACATCGCACCGATGATGCCGCCCATGCTCGTCCCGGCGATGAAATCGAAGGGGATGCCTTCGCGTTCGAGTGCCTTCAATACGCCCACATGGGCCAGTCCGCGCGCGCCGCCGCCACCCAGGGCGAGCCCGATGGTGGGTTGATCCAGAGATGCTTTCAGAAAGTTGAACATACCGTGTTGAGTCCCTTTGATGACGATAGGTTTCCGGCCAGATTGCGATATATGATACCGTATTCAGGGGTCGGCTGACAGGCTGTCACTTATTCCGATCTGGTTGTCGATGGGTTCCCGACACAAAAATCGGGCGCAGCGTGCTGCGCCCATACGAGATGGCCTGAGGGATGATGAATATGGGTACGCGCCTGACAGCCTACGGCTCGTACGACAGCGCGCAGCGAAAGCCGGTGTAGTCGTCGGCTTCGTCGACGCCGAAATAGTCGCGATAGGCCGCGCTGACGGCGCTCGGAACATTGATCCACGAGCCGCCCCGCAGCACCCTGTAATCACCGGTATCAGGCCCCTGCGGGTTCGTGCCGGGCGATGCTGCATAATAGTCTTCGCCATACCAGTCACTGACCCACTCCCGGACGTTGCCACTCAAATCATAGGCCCCGACCCAGGATACGCCACCAGGGTATGACCCGACCGGTGCAGTGCGGGCATACCCGTCATTGAAATCTACATGCACCCAATTTTCCGGGCAGTTCTGGTCACAGAAGTTCAGCAGCACGCCGTTGAAATTGTCGCCCCAGGGATAGACCAGACCATCTGCGCTGCGTGCGGCATACTCCCATTCGGCTTCGGTCGGCAGGCGCGCCCCGCGCGATTCGCAGTGAGCCTGTGCATCGAGCCAGGTGATCGATTCGCGCGGCAGGTCGTCGCCCTCCCGTTGGCCGGACGATCCGTACTGCTCATTGGTGACCTCGTATACATCGATCCAGAACGGCGCATCGAAACAGACTGTGTGGCGGGGCAGCTCGTCCTCGAACCACGCCAGGAAGCAGCCGCCCAGGGTATCATTGCACAGCGCCAGCGCTGCCTCGGCCTCTTCCCCGGTGGAACCCATCGGGAAACAGCCCGCCGGAACGAGCGCCATCGGCACGCCGTTTTTCTCTTCGATCACCGGTGCCCAGTTGGTGTCGCTCTCCACCAGATCAGCTTCATCGGTGATGGGAGCGGACGTGATAGTCGGCTCAGTGGACGGCCCTGAGACTGCGGTCGATCCCAGCCCGCAGCCCAGCGCGGTGAGAAGGGAAAGCAGGACAATAGTAACTGCCGTGCGTGATCTCACTTCGAATCTCCCTGTATAAATATACCGGTTAAGAAGACTCAGAAAATCATAGCATGATTGAGAATCGAGGGACAGCGCGGGGCGGGGTACTACTGAACAACACCCCACAGGCGAACGGTGTTGTCGCCGCCCGATGTGGCTAAGATGTGCCCGTCGGGTGAGAAGGCGACTGCCGTGAGAGTGGAGTAGTATCTGCGTTCGTTATCTTCATGGGCTTGAAACTGCGCGACCATCTCGCCTGTCTCGACGACCCACAGAAACACCTGACCATCATTGGTGCCGGTAGCAACGAGGCTGCCGTCCGGGCTGATCGACATGGCACTGACCCGACCGGTATCGTCGGGGAAGGCAATTTCACATTGCACCGCCAGTCCTTCAATATTCCAGACATACAGCATTGTGTCTGTGTTGTCCTCATCTTCCTCGATCTGGCCTGGTACCTGCTCTAAATAGAGATGATATTTACCATCCGGGGTGACATTTTCGCCCAGCGGGGAATAACCCCGGTGAACCACCTCATCATTTGCCAGATAGCGAATACTTGTCGATACAACCGCCGGAGAATACGAAAAGAGCCATGAGCGATTTCCGTGATTCCCGGTCAATGTGGTTCCATCAGTTGACCATTCGAGTGACCACATGCTGTCACTTCCCAGCCGGACGATCTCGCCGAGCGAATCGGCATTCTCAGCATCGATCTCCGGTAGATCGCCGAACCCTTCCGGCAGTGGAACCGTGCTGGCGCTCAGTGCCAGGATCAACTCGTCCTCGTCCCACACTTCCAGTTGATTCGCTTCTTCGTTGAGCAGCAATGAAGGATCGGAGAAAGCCGGAAATACGTCTTCGCTAAGTTCTCGCCCATAGCAGTTCTGATCGTCGAGATCGCATTCATGAAGAAAGAAGTCGGTATAGTAGACATCCATACCACCTGCGACGACATCGGCTTGGGTTAGGTGGTAACGATGACCATCGAACTCGACGCTGCCTACCTCAGCAAGCTCGGCTCCATCCGCCCACAACGAGAAAAAGGTAATTACGCCCAGTCCGCAGGCCATGATACAAGAGACTAGGGTGGCGATAACCACCATTCGTCTCCTGGCCTCGGAAAGGATCAATAGAAGAATCGATGCAATCGGAATGATAATCGCAAACAAGCGAACGAAATTACAATTTCTCATGGTGTGATTCGAAATAAGTTCGGAGTAATTGACCGGGTCGAAATACGAATTGGCATAATAACTGGGTGGCATGGTGCAAGGTTGAAACCAGACAAAGACTACCCCGGCAATCGTGATGACAAGAAGCGCGAGGGATACCCGTAGAATCCAGTTTTTGTGGTCGGATGGATTTGAAGGCTCTTTGTCTGACATTCGATGCTCCCCATATCGACACGCCCAGACTTGAAAGCAATCGTATCACGGTTGGGAGTCGATGCAAAGCGCGGAGTCAGGGCATCACGCCTCCGTCACCCGCCGACGGATGAACAGCACGATCCCCATCAGCACGACCGCGAGACCAAGCAGCAGTTCCATTCCACCGTCCTGACCCGCGCCGATCCGCCCCTGCACCCAGGGGACGGTCAGCGGGCCGATGTTGCCCGCCGCGCTCAGGATGCCGGTCACCTGGCCGAGCGAGCGCGGGAAGGCGTCGCTGGCCAGCGCCATCGAGAGCGGGAACAGGGGGCCGATCCCCACGCCGATGACAAACGCGCTGCTGATCGCAACCGTCTGATTGGTCGGGGCGATCAGCATGATCGATAATCCCAGCACGACGACCCCAATCGATATCACCAGCAGGGTGATCGGCTTCGCCGACCGGGCAAGGCGGGAGAACAACAGCCGCGACAGGGTGTAGCCCGCCCAGAACATCGACGCGGCGAAGGTCGCCATCTCAAGCACGGCACCGGCAGCGAGCCGCACCTGGGGCACGATCCACGTACCGAAGCTGACCTCGGTGCCCATCACGCAGTAGAACAGCAGCAGGAAGGGGATCAGCTTCACGATGTCGATCCGGCGGCGGTTCCCGGATTCATCACGGTCATCGGGCGGGCACAGGTTGACGAAGGCCAGCGGGATCGTGACCAGCGCCAGCAAACTCGCGGCGAAGAGATAGGCCAGCCGCACCTCGCTCAAAGCCGCGCCCAGCGTGACCAGCTGCGGGGAGAGGATCGCACCGACGCCAAAGACGAAATTGATCGTCCCAATCGGCCCGGCGGGGTTGTCCGGGTTGAGGCGGGCCATCAGGACGTTGGGGCCGATCATGAAGTTGCCGAAGCCCAATCCCAGCAGCAGCGCGCTCGCCATCGCCGCGACCCTTGTCGGCGCGAAATACAGGCCGAACAACGCGGCGGCCATCACAGCCGAGCCGACCGGAAGCATGATCCGCGCGTTCAACCGGTCGTAGAGCCGACCGGCAAACAGGGCGGCGGCAATCGCACCAACTGCCATCATCGTCTGGAACAGCCCGCCGTCGCTGATCGGCATGTCGAAGCGGATGGTCAAATCCTCGACGGTTGTGCCCAGCAGGGGAAGCCCAACACCGAGAATAAAAACGGAAACGAACAATACAATCGTGATCCGGCGCTTACCGGGCAGTGATAGGCTTTCTTTCACTCAACACCAACCAGCATATTGTCGATCAGGCGAACGTCGCCAATATAGACAGCCATACTCAACAGGGCGGATTCGACGGGGCCGGTCAACTCCTGCAAGGTGGCCGGGTCGGCGGCGCTGACGTAATCGACGCGGGCCAGGGGTTCGGCTTCGAGCAGGGCGAGCATCGACGCGCGGAGGTGATCGGCATCCCGCCGCCCTGATTCCCATTCGGCGACGGCGGCGGCGAGTGAGCGATTCAGGACGAGCGCGGCTTCACGTTCGGCGGGATTCAGGCGCGTGTTGCGGCTCGACATCGCCAGCCCGTCGGGTTCGCGGACAATCGGGCAGACGACGATCTCCAGGTTGAAATCGAGATCGCGCACCATCTGTTTGATCACCGCTACCTGCTGGGCGTCCTTCTGCCCGAAGTAAGCGCGGGTCGGCTCGACGGCGTTGAACAGCTTGGCGACGACGGTCGCCACGCCCGCGAAGTGGCCGGGTCGATGCGCGCCTTCGAGTAGTTTGGTGATCGCCTCGACGATGATGGTCGTCTGGTAGCCGGGTGGATACATGATCAACTCGGTGGGTGCCCAGACGAGCTCGCAGCCCTCGGCTGCGAGCAGTTCACAGTCGCGTTCGAGGGTGCGCGGATATTTTTCGAGATCGGCGGCGTTATTGAACTGGGTCGGGTTGACGAAGACGCTCACCGCGACTCGATCATTCTCCGCGCGCGCACGGCGCACGAGCGAAAGGTGCCCTTCGTGCAATGCCCCCATCGTCGGGACGAGGCCCCAGGTCAGGGATGGATCGGCCCAGCGCAGGGCGCGTAGTTCTTCGATGGTTTGGACGATGTTCATAAGTACCTCTGTGAAGGGTGTCCCCACAACCCCCTCTGACGAACCTGCGGTTCAGCCACCGGCGAATTGGCTTGCCAATTCGCTTAAGCAATTGCTCCGCAATTGCCCCACCCTTACAGGGGGCGAGTATGATCATTTTTATTTGCCCCCTTGAGGGGGAAATGGCCGACATGGTCGGCCAAAGGGGGTGGACGATGCAATCCAGAAATTGCGTTGGTAGAAGTATAATCGCCTACCAGTTCTCCCAGCGGACGATCTGGTCGAGGGGCTTGCGCTGCTTGACGCGGCCCGCATCGTCGGGATAGCCAAGCGGCGTAAAGACAATCGGTTCGGCCTCGTCGGGCATGCCGAGCACCTCTCGCGCCACGTCCGGCTCGAATGCGCCGATCCAGCAGGTGCCCAGCCCCAGCGAGGTCGCGGCCAGGATCATGTGATCCATCGCAATCGCGCAGTCGACGTCGGCGTAGTCCTTGCCCCGCCGACCGACGTAGGCCTCGTCACGCAGGGCGGCGATCACCATCACAATGGGGGCTTCGACAAACCAGTCTTTGTTGTAGATACGGCGCAGTTCTTCCTCTCGGCCTTCAGTATGAATGACGAGAATCTGGAACGGCTGAAGGTTCTTGGCGGTCGGCGCGGCGCGCCCGGCTTCGAGCACCTGGTTGAGCACATCGTCGGGGATGGGATCAGGGCGATAGCCGCGCACGCTGACCCGTTCCTGGACAAGTTTGAGAAAATCCATCAGTGGGACTCCTGTGTTCTGAAAGCAACTGCCCCATATTGTAACCAATCCACGCAATCCGGTCACGAGGAGTCGGTAGTTTTCGCTCGCCATTTGCCCTTCTGCCCGGTCGTAATGATATACTTGGATCGGGAGAACTACCCGCACCGCTGACCGGACAATCGCAGGAGACGCCATGACCGATACGATAACCGTTTTTCTTGAACAATACCCGCTGCTGACCGTGATCGGCGCACTGGTGATCATTGTGCTGTCTTATTTCATCACCAGCCGTTTGATCGTCAACCTGATTGTCAAAATCGCCACCCGCACCGAGAACAAATACGACGACGTGGTGATCAAGCACATCAAGCCGCGCCGGTTGTCGCTGGCCGTCCCGCTGATCATCGCCAGCTACTTCATCAACTTCCTTCCCGAAGATACCCAGCGACCGCTGCAAGTGATCGTTTTGCTTGGCGCGCTCTGGCTGGCGATTATCACGCTGAACAAAATATTCGACGCGATCAACGAAATCTACGAGAGCAGCCCGTCTTTCACCGGCGAATCGATTGAAGGCTACATGGATCTCGTGAAAATCCTGGCGATCTGTGTCGGGGTCATCCTCAGCATTTCGCTGGTCACTGGCAAGTCAGCGGCAGGACTGCTGACCGGTCTGGGCGCGATCACCGCCGTGCTGATGCTCGTCTTCCAGAGCACGATCCTGTCGCTGGTCGCCAGCTTCCAGATCAATGCCAACGACCTGGTGAAGATCGGCGATTGGCTGGAAGTGCCCGATTACCAGGCGGACGGCGATGTGGTCGATATCACGCTGCACCAGATCAAAATCCAGAACTGGGACAATACGATATCGGTGGTGCCGACGCATAAAATGCTGGAGGTCGCCTACAAGAACTGGCGCGGGATGAAGGAAAGCGGCGGGCGGCGCATCAAACGCTCGCTCTATATCGACCAGAGCAGCATCCGCCACTGCACCGACGAGATGATCGAGCGGTTCAGGTGCTACGAGTTGATACAGGATTATGTCGACGAGAAGATGGCGGAGATCGAGCAGTGGAACGCCGAACACGGCGTCGACGCCGGGACGCTGGTCAATGCCCGGCGGATGACCAATATAGGCACGTTCCGTGTTTATGTGAATGAATACCTGAAAAGCCGTCCCGAACTCCGCCAGGATATGACAATGATGGCCCGACAGCTCGCGCCCGGACCACAGGGCCTGCCGATTGAAATCTATGCCTTTACGAATACAACCGTCTGGGCCGAATACGAGGAAATCCAGGCCAACCTGTTCGACCGGCTGCTGGCGATCGTCCCGGAGTTTGACCTGCGAATCTACCAGGAGCCTTCGGGCGGTGATTTCGCCGGAGTCTTCAGGCGGGAGTGAGCGTCGCTCCCGGAGTGGTGAACAGTAGGGCTAGTGTTGAGGGTGGATGGAAAGATATTTCATAATATGAAACCCCCACCTTAATCCTCCCCCTTGCAAGGGGGAGGAAGATCGAGCGTCGACGCAGTCGCCGACAAAGTCGGAGCGAGATCGGAGGGGGTTCTGGCCACACGATCTACACATGAACCAACAGAAATAATTGTTGAGGGGACAAGTACCAGTCGGTGGATGGTCTTTTATGCTAGAAGACTTCTTTATCGGCCTGCCCCTGTTCGTCAATATCTTATTCGTCCTCGCCGCCCTCTACATTGTCACCCGATCCTCCCACTACCTCGTCGACGGGGCGATCCATATCGCAACCGAGTTCAACATCAGCCCGCTGATCATCGGCGCGACCGTCGTGGCGATGGGCACCTCGTCGGCGGAACTGGCGGTCAACCTGGCCGTCGTGCTGGGCGGCGGCGATACAGCAGTGGTCGCCGGGAACATCCTCGGCTCGAACCTGGTCAACTTCGGGGTCGAACTGGGGATAGCGGCACTGATCGCCGGGGCGATCCTCGTGCCGCAGGAAGTGCTCGAAAAGGATATTCCGCTCTATCTGGCCGCGACCGGCCTGCTGACCTCGCTGGTCTTCGACAACCAGATCGGGCGGTTCGAGGCGCTGATCATGCTGGTGCTGTTCGGGCTGGCGCTCAACCTGATCATCCAGTATGCGAAGGCGAAGCATCAAAGTGGCATCCTGCTGGTCGAAGTGTCGGAGGTCGAGACGATCTCGCATCCCGCCGCGCGCGAACTGACGCGCGGACAGGCGCTTCTGGCGCTGTTCGGCGGGCTGGCGGTGCTGATACTGTCATCGCGGATACTGGTGCTCAACTGCGGGGCGGCGGCGCAGATGCTCAACATCCCGAAGTTCATCGTCGGGCTGGTGATCATCGGGCCGGGCACGTCGCTGCCGGAGATCGCCTCCTCGATCCAGGCCGCGCGGCGCGGCCATGCCAACCTCGTGCTGGGGACGGCCTTCGGGAGCAACCTGTTCAACCTGCTGTTCGGGCTGGGCCTCCCTGCCCTGATCCAGCCGCTGGAGATCAAAGAGACGGCGGTGCTAAGTTTTGTGTTTTTGAACGCGATCAACATCGCGCTGGTGGCGCTGATCCTGACCGACATCAAAGGACTGGGCGAGTCGAAGACGATCAGCCGCTTCACGGGGGGATTCCTGCTGGTGACCTATATCGGGTTCATCGCCTATCAGGTGATGCTCGCCGCCGGGGGCAGCATCAGCGAAGGGATCACCCTCGCGGTGAGCATCGGCGGGGGGATTGCGGCGCTGGGACTGATCTACCGGCTGATCAGCCAGCAGGCGATCCAGCGGATTCAGAGCGGCAAACCGGCGATCACGACGCGGATCATCTGCGCGACGCGGGGCGGCAGGGACAGCCAGCCGACCCATGCCAGCGCGATCCGGCTGGCGAAGGATCAGAACGCCGAAGTGTTGTTCCTCTACGTCTTCGATACGAGCACACTGCACCGGATGGCAACGCCCATCGTGATCAACCCGGAGGCGCAGATCAAGCAGATGCTCCACTTTTTGCAGACCACCGCGCAGGAGCAGGCGCAGCAGGCCGGGGTTCCGGCGCGGGTGATCGTGCGGACGGGGAGCCTGATCGAGCAGATACGGGAACTGGCGGAAGAAGAGAACGCCAGTCTGGTGGTGCTGGGGGCATCATCGGAGAACAGGGGCTTGTTCGAGGAGCGGGCGCTGGCGAGTTTCGCCATCGAGATCGAGCGGATCACCGGCGTGGCGGTTCACATCGCCGGGATGGAGGATGTGGCGGCCTCGCCTTCACAGACTTGACCGGCTGCTTATCAGACTGCAAGCAGGATTATCCAATGGCAGATGCTGCAAAGACAAATTGGCTCCGCAAACTTCGTATTCCCGCTGTCGTAGTAGCGATTTTTATGGTGGCTGCGCTTATTTGCTGTCGATCTTGCAGATCGTGGAATTGGACCCTTGCCCTTTCAGTACCGGACCCGCCTGATACCACTAAAACACATGTGAAAAGGTATGGTGGTTACCTAAGTGGTGTATTTATCTGGCATAAAGAGTATTGGATCGATGCGAGCCTGTATGAAGATGCTGAATCTGTACTACAATACTTCGATGTCTGGCTGCTTAACAATGGCTGGGTGCATACACCTAGCTACATGATAAGACCAGCTTCATGCACTACTCTGGCTGGTGTTCAACATGACGAAATGGAGAATACAATCTCAAGCAGGTATGTGTTAGAGGGTTGGTCAGCACCGGCCTCGCCAACGTTAACTTGCTTGGTGATAACAACTGAACCGGTTGAGCGAATTTATCATGTTCACCTGCTTACAACGAATCCAGATCCACTGTCAGGGCCCTTTGACTGAGGAGATAGATCAACAGAGTCAGCGGGGCACCGACCTTGATGAAATCGGAGAAGCGATACTGCCCCGGTTCGAACGGTGTGCAGCATCTGCGGGTCGATACCAACAAACTGGAAGGGAATTATGGCCGGGAGAACGACATCAAAGATCGTGTTGGGCTTGCTCATCGCAGTTGTTATTGGAACGCTGCTGGCGGCCTGTCATTCGTCTGTGGCGTATGGCGATTTTGTAGATCAGAGTCTGATTACGGGCGATCCCTGCGAACCACCCTGCTGGTATGGCATCGAGCCGGGCATAGAAGAGAGTGAAGCATATGAGATATTGCAGGATATCTCTTTTGTCGATTCTGATACTATTGAATTTGTTACTCATGATTCTATCTATCATTGGCGATACTCTGAACCTTTTTCAGATAGTGGTGGAGCTCTTATCATTGAGAACGAGAAAGTTGTCTCTATTCACTACGGTTTACCTTGTGATCTAACTCTAGCTGAAGTCATCGAAACATATGATGTGCCATCTTGGTTACATATCAACATATACCGCCAATCTGGTGGACCTAAAGCTTTGGTCACAATAGCTTGGCCGAGAAATGGATTCCACGTGCAATTTTCGGAGAAAGTTGACCGTTACTCTACTGGCGCAGAGATTTATCCAGACACACTCATCGAATTAGTGACATATTTTGAACCCTATGACGGCAGTATGGAGACTCTAGTTGAAGATGCTGGGGCTGATTGGGGGCAGTATGAGCAGTTCTACTATGAGTGGACAGGATATGGTCATATAGATTTCAAATGACCATATCAGGTTATAACTCAAAAGTGTGAAAATTAATCAATATACCCTACAGCGGCCACAGCACTGGGACGAGCACAATCGAGATCAGGTAGATCTGCAGGGTCAGCGGGGCACCGACCTTGATGAAATCGGAGAAGCGATACTGCCCCGGCCCGTAGACCATCAGGCTGGCCGGTTTGAGCAAAGCGATGCGACAGGAGCCAACAACCAAATGTATTTTCGTGATGTTTTTCGTCTCTCCATGGGGTTTATCCTGACAGTTGGACTTACATCATGCAAGATCGTGACAGAGAACCCACCATCAATAACGGTCAGTAATGCTCTGCAATTGGAATCAATAGCTACGTTAAAAGGAAGACCGGAGAGTCAGGTTAATACAATAGCATTTAGCCCAGACAGCACTCTTTTGGCCGTTGGCAAAGGAGGTTATAACGATGCGTATACAGACAACAATGTTGTTGAGATATGGAATATTGAAAATCTCAACCTAATGACAGTACTGCCTGGGCATACCCTGCCAGTTACCGATGTCGAGTTCAGTCCTGATGGTACAGTCTTAGCCTCAGGAGCAGGATATCCAGATGGAGGGGCTAACAATGACACTGTACGGGTATGGAATCCCCAAACAGGAGTACAGTTGATTACACTCCCAGGCAATACGATGCCTTTCCAGAGTCTTGATTTTGAACCAGATGGAACTCATATTGCGTATAATCAGGAAGAGGTAAGTCTTGGGAATATTCAAACAGGGGAAGTTGACATCAAGTTCGAAGTTGAGGGGTGGTATGCGGACAAGGTTGTCTTCAGTCCAGATGGCAACCTTCTGGCTGCCTCTATATATGATCGCCCCGGAGCAATTTCCACACAAATTTGGGAAGTAGAAACCTGTCAGCAAATGGCAACTCTTGAAACTCCTGGAGTATCAACCCTTGCATTCGGCCCTGAAAGTGATTTACTCGTAACAGCCAGCATAGACTACAAAGTCGGGAAAATACGCGTTCAATACTGGAGCACAAGAACATTCACTGAAACTGCTCGTTTTGAACTGGATGGGAACTACGTACATCGTGTTTCATTCAGCCCAGATGGAGCAATACTCGCAGTTGTGGCCTCCGACGGATATCACGACCCAGGAAATTTGTATTTATGGAATAGCGTGACAAGGGAACGGTTGGCTACACTTGGGAATCAAGATATTAGAGTCATGGCTTTCAGTCCAGACGGGATTGTGCTTGCCACTGGGCAAGTCGACGGTTCAGTACGACTCTGGGAAGTGTCCCCTTAGATTTAGCAGATAAGGCAATCAATCTATATATCCTCGATATCACCATGCTGCTGACAATGACGCCTATCGAAACGACCTGGGCTACAGCGGCCACAGGATCGGGACGAGCACAATCGAGATCAGGTAGATCAGCAGTGTCAGCGGGGCACCGACCTTGATAAAATCGGAGAAGCGATACTGTCCCGGCCCGTAGACCATCAGGCTGGCCGGTTCGAGCGGCGTGATGAACGAGCAGCTTGCCGCCAGCGCAATGATGATCGCAAAGCTGCGCGGGTTCAGCCCAAGCTGCGCCGCCGACTGGATCGCCACCGGGAAGACCACCGCCGCCGACGCCTGGTTCGACATCGGCTGGGTGAGCAGCACGGTCAGTATGAAAAAGGCCGAGAGCAGCCAGATCGGGTGGGACGATCCAGACAGCGCCGCGATCTGCTCGGCGAGGAAGGCCGCCGTGCCGGTGCTCTCCATTGCTACCCCCAACCCCAGCATGCAGGCGATAACGATCAGCGCCGTCCACTGGACATTCTTGTAAGCCTCCTCCGGCGTGATGCAGCGGGTGGTCATCGCCAGTGTTGCGCCGAGAAGCATCGCCACCGCAGGCGAGAGGATGTTGAAGGCCGAAACGACCACCGCGCCCAGGAAGATCGCAATCGCCAGCGGCGCGCGTCGGCGGTTGGGTCGGCTGTGGGAGACGGTGCCCAGAAGCTGGAAGATGTTCTGCTGCTCAAGCGTGGCGATTTGCTGTCGATCCCCCTGCACCAGCAGGATGTCGCCGACCCGCAGGCGCACCTCACCCATTTTGCGGGTCAGGGTTTCACCACGCCGGTTGATCGCCAGCACCTGGAGATCATAGCGCTGGCGGACGTTGGCCCCTTTCAGCGTGCGGCGGAGCAGCGGCGACCCGGTCAGCAGGACGACTTCGCTCAGGCCCATGTCACCGCTTTCGAGGTTGGCCGATTCCAGGTCGACGTCCGGGCCGATGTCGATCCCGGAGTCGTCCTTGATGTCGAGGATGTCGGCCCGCCGCCCCTCGATCAGCAGGCGGTCGCCCTCTTCCAGCCGGGTCGAGGCGCGCGGTTGAAGGGGGGTGCGCCGACCATCGCGGATCACGCGCAGGACGTTCAGGTCCTGGTCGAGGCCCAGGCGGGATTCGAGGAGCGTCTTGCCGATCAGCGATGATCCACCCTTGAGGCGAATCTCGGTCAGGTAGATGCGGCTGCTGTATTCCTCTTCGTCCGGCTCGACCGGGGCGCGGTCGGGCACCAGCCGCCGCCCGATGAATACCATGTAGAGCACGCTCACGATGGCAATCGGGATTCCGGCGGGCGTCAGCTCGAACATCCCAATCGGCAGCATGCCGGACTGGATCATCATACCGCTGACGACGATGTTGGTCGAGGTGCCGATCAGGGTCAGGGAGCTGGCGGCGATGGCCGCAAAGGAGAGCGGCATCAGCACCTTCGACGGGCTGAGTTTCGCCTGCCGTGCCAGCCCGGTCACGATGGGCAGCAGCAGCGCGGTCGAGGCAGTGTTGCTGATGAAGGCGCTGGTCACAGTTGCCACCGACATGATCACCAGTACCAGCCAGGTCGTCCCGTTGGAGCCTGTCCAGCGCTGCATCAGCACCCCGGCATATTCGGTGACGCCGGTATTGGTCATGGCCGCAGTGAGGATCAGCAGGCCAAAGACCATCACGAAGACTTCGCTGCCAAAGCCATGAAAGGCCATGTGCAACGGGAGCAGACCGGTCAGGATGAGGAAGAGCAGGATCAACAGCGCATTGATGTCGGCGGGAAGCCACTCGAATGAGAAGAGGATCACTGCCGCTGTCAGCGTAAAAAGCATCAGGATGATCTGGAAATCCATAGTCCCTCGTGTCTCGGACAGTTACTCCCTGTGCCGGAGGTCCTCAATTGCTTTGACAAGATGATAGAGCGTCGCATTGACCGGTGTCGGGACGCCGAGCGCCGCGCCTTCGCGCATCACTGCGCCGCAGATCAGTTCGATCTCGGTGGGTGCCCCGCGCTCCACGTCCTGAAGCATCGATGTGCGGTTGGTCGCCGTCTGCTCGCAGGCTTTCTCGACATAGGCGACCGGGTCATCATAGGGTAATGCGATTCCTTTTGCCTTTGCAACTGCGGCGACTTCCAGGGCGATATCGGCCATCAACTGGAGGGTCGATTCGGATTCGAGGAGGAGGCCGTTGCGCACGCGCAGAACAGCCGTCAGCGAATTGGCGGCGGCGTTGAGCACCAGCTTGCCCCAGACCAGCGAATCAATATTGCCGATTAGTTCGGTTTCGATCCCGGCCCGGTTGAACAGGTCGGCCAGGTCGCGCACCTGCGCGTCGAGGGCGGGGGTCGTGGCGATGGTCGTCAGGCCGCCGCCTGCATAGCGCAGCACGCCGGGGCCATCGGTTGCCGCGCCCTGGGTGGTGACCCCCTGCACGATGCGGGACTCGTCAATAAACTCGGCGGCAATCTCGCGGACGCCGATCCCGTTCTGGAGCACCACGGCCAGTCCGCCGGGCGCGAGAATCTGCGCAGCCTGTTGAGCGGCCTCGTGTAAATAGGCGGCTTTGGTGATGAAGATAACGACATCAACCGGGTCGACGGTATCTGCCGTCTCAACCGCGTTGAGGTCGACATAATCGACTTCATCGTCGGGGTAGATGAAGCGCAGGCGGGCGCGGCGCAGGGCTTCGATCTGCTCCGGCCACGTTCCGATCAGGGTGACATCGGCGAGGGGGGAAAGGCGGGCACCAAACAGGCACCCCATCGCCCCGACGCCAAAAATAGCGATGCGCATTGAATCTCCTCGTTACGTTTTCTCACGGCAACGGATCACCCCCTCTGGGCCTATGCCGCACAGCGCCGTAGGGGGCAGTTATAACTTTTTGGCCACGACCCCCAACCATTCCGAATTAGCGCGGTAGGGGGTGCCTTGCAGATCGCTCCAGATCGATTCGACGGTGAAGCCCGCTTCCTCCAGGATAGGGGTGATCGTCTCCGGAGTATAGTCGTTGAACCAGTTGCGGTAGATCGCCGTTGTGCCATCCGGTTCGATAACATGGTACTGGTCGAGAAAGATATTGTCATCAGGATAAGCGATATGCTGAACAAGGACAACATGCGGCCCTGGCCGCCAGAATCCACCGTCGGAGGCGTACCAGTCTTTCTGACCCGCGTCCGGGCGGTGCTTCTCCGGCGTCGACACGTCAAAGACGAAATGCCCGCCGGTTTTCAACGCGCGGTAGACACCGCTCAATAGGTTGTCCCGGTCACGGGGGGAGAGCGTGCAGATCTCGCCGTAAATCTGCATCACGACGTTGAACTGCGAACGGAAGGCCAGTTCTAAAAAGTCCTGGCAGAGATAGGTGATCGACAGGTCTTTGTTGTGCGCCTCCTGCCGGGCATGCTTGATGGCCGTCCGGGAGATGTCGATGCCGGTCACCTCGAAGCCTTTGAGGGCCAGTTCGGTGGCGTAGAGGCCCGGCCCGCAGCCAAGATCGAGCACCTGCTCACCGGGCTGAAGCTTGAGGAACCGGGTCAGCCAACCAACCGACTTTTCGATGATGTGGGGCGGTCGGCTGGCGGCGTCGGTATCGGGATCGAGATGGGCTTCGAGCACCTGCTGGGAAACATAGGGATCGACCCAGAAAAGCGAATCTCCCGGCGTGAAGGGGTCGGGTTGCTGCGCGAGGTCACGCAGGAGTTTGATATCGAGCTTACCGCCGGTCAGGAGTGTGCGATCAGGCATGATGATTCCTGGGTTCTTGTAGAGAAATTATTGGATTTTTTGACCCGGTGCTTCAGTGCCGGGCTAAATTCCCTTTTGTTTTTCCTTTGCGCCCTCTGCGTCCTTTGCGGTTTGCAGTGACTCAAATTCGTCAGCGATCTCCGACCAGAGTTCGTCGGAAAAGGAAAATTCGTGTTCTCTGCCGGGGAACTCCCCGGCGCGAACGTCGGCACAGTAGGCGGCAAAAGCATCGCGCAGGGTGGTCGAGAGATCGGCGTATTTCTTCACAAAACGCGGCGTGAAGCGTTCGAACAGGCCGAGCATGTCATGGGTGACGACCACCTGCCCATCGCAGCCTGCCCCGGCCCCGATCCCGATGGTGGGAATGGTGAGCCGGTCGGTGATCAGGGTAGCCAGCCGAGCCGGGATCGCTTCGATGACCAGGGCGAAGGCCCCGGCCTCTTCGATGGCGTGAGCATCGGCGATCAGCTCGCGGGCAGCGTCAATTGATTTGCCCTGCGTCTTGTAGCCGCCGAACACGCTCACGCTCTGCGGCGTCAGTCCGATATGGCCCATCACCGCGATACCTGCATCGACCAGCGTTCTGACCGTCGGGGCAATGGGCTGCCCGCCTTCGACCTTCACCGCGTCGACTCCCCCTTCGGCGAGCAGGCGGGCGGCGCTGCGGAGGGCATCTTCCAGCGAGGTCTGATAGCTCATAAACGGCATATCGGCGATGATCAGAGGGCGCTTTGCGCCGCGCGTTACCGCCTGACAGTGAAGCACCATCATGTCCATCGTGACGGGCAGTGTTGTCTCGAAGCCATGGACGACCATTCCCAGCGAATCGCCGACGAGGATCGTATCAATACCGGCCTGGTCGAGCAGTGCGGCGGTCGGGTAGTCATAGGCGGTGAGCATGGCGATTGGCTCACCGCGCTGCTTCTTTTCTTGCAGGGTATGGATCGTTACGCGGTCGTTCATGGTTCTATACATGCCGTTCGACTATCAGGGATATTTCTAGTGCTGATTGTAACGCCGGGAAAGCCGTCGAGACAAGTAGGGTACTTCCCCCACGTTTGATTTGTGAAAAATTCATGACTTTTTTTGTTTGCCCATTCCTTTCCAGCAGACCCATGCTATAATGCAAATGTATTTGGGGCGGTACGCGCCTCTTTTTTATTTAACATCGTCATACCTTTACCAGGGATACACTGCGAACATGAACAACATCGTCGCAACATGGTTTGACACCTCCAAGACCCAAATACTACTGACATACCAGAACGGATGGACCTGGGACGACTGGCTGTCATTGGACGAAACACTGGTGCAATGGCTGAACCGCGCCGATCACGAGATCGACCTGGTTCACGATATCCGGAGCGCGGAACTTCCCATGGATACCCTGAGCCGCCTGCCCGTTATTTCCAGCAGAACGGTCGGCCCCTGCCACCCACGCGCAGGGAACGTTGCCATAGCCGGGAGCGGCCCATCACAGGAAATCCTGGCCGACATTCTATCGCGCCTGTACGATAATAATGGGCGGCATATCCAATCAACGCCTTCAATCGAGGAGGCGGCTGATTTTCTGGTATCGTGCCGCCAACTGCTCGATACCGGGCAGTTGAACTAGCGTTCATTTCCGGGAAAACACCGGGCTAAAATCGAAACGCCACCGACGGCAACCGGGGACAACCAGTAAGGTTGTCCTTTCTAGTTGCCGGCTCGTCCTCCCACCCCACTTGGCAAGCAACCCTACACCAGATAACATATCAGTAGTCCGTTTTGTATCGATCACAACCATTCCGGGAGAATGTTATGCGCAGGTCGCCGCCCGCAATCACCGCAATATGTTTCGCGATATGGCTGACTGCCTGCCAGTTGATCGGCCCGACCGAGGGAACGAACCAGAGCGAGGATGTCGTTCCGACGGCCACCGTCCCGGCCCCCACGCTGGAAGCGGCGGCGGACACCGAAGAGATCGCACCGGTGGACGAGGAGCCTGTCGACGAGAGCGGGCCATTGATCCTGACCGTGTGGACATCGGAACGCCATGCGCCGTCGAGCGAGTCGCCCGGCGGGCAGGTTTTACTGGAACAGCTCGCCGCCTTCGACGAGGCACGCCCGGATATCCAGGTCGAAGTGTACGTCAAGCGGGTCAGCGGCCCCGGCAGTATGCTCGCCTACCTTCGCAGCGCCCCGACAGTCGCCCCTGACATCCTGCCCGACCTGGTGCTGCTCGACCGCGAGGCGCTGGTGCAGGCTGCCAGCGAGGAACTGGTCGTGCCAATCGAGACACTGATCGACCCGGCGGTGGTGTCCGAACTGTACCCGGCGGCGGTTGAAGTGGGATCGGTCGATGAAACACTGATCGGGCTGCCTTACGTGTTAGAAACCGAGCATATCATCTACCGCACGTCGATCTATAAAGCCCCGCCCGTCACCTTCGAAGCCGTGCTGGAAAGCCCGGAGCCATTCATCTTCCCCGCCGGGACAATCGGCAAAGTCAACCGCACCACGCTGACCCAATACCTGGCGGCGGGGGGCACGCTGATCGACGAGAATGGCGACCCCGCATTGGACATAGATGCACTCAATGCCGTGCTGGACTTCACCGCCGAGGCCCGAGAGAAGGGGGTGATCGACCCGGCGCTGTTCCAGCTTACCGATCCAGCGGAAAGCATGGAGATGTACATCACCCGGCAGACATCGCTGGCCGTGACGACATCGACTAACTATCTGCACGAGATCGAGGTGCTGCGCAGCACCAGCGCTGCGGCGATTCCGAACGTCGATGGCATCCCCTTTGCGCTGGCAACCGGCTGGTCGTGGTGTGTAACGACCGACGACCTCGACCACCAGACGGCGGCAATGGCGCTGCTCAACTTTGTGCTGAACCCGATCAACCAGGGCGAATACACTCAGGCCAGCGGATGGCTGCCGACACAGTCCCGGTCGCTGACCGTGTGGGGCGATGGCAACGAATACGCCCAGTTCGCCGATCAACTTCTCGAAAACGCGATCATGCGGCCCAGCGCCACGACAATCGGCGAAACCGGGATGGCGATCCAACAGGCATTGGAAGACGTGTTGATTGATGAGATGCTGCCTGCCCAGGCAACCATGAAAGCCGTCCAGTCGCTGACACCTGAGTCAGTTGAACCGGCTTCCTGATAACTATTAGCAGGTTTCCAGGATCGGGGAAACCCGGTCGATAAGGATTCACCATGCTGAGACGGAGCTACCGGCAAAACGAGCCGCCCGATCTGCTCTTTGATGACCACGAGGATCATATCTGGAGCCTCGTGAGTGCGGCGATGGCTGCCGCCGACCCGGCCAGGGCGCTCGAATCGAACTGGCCCTGGGTACTCTCCAAGGCGGAGCGGTTCTATATTGTCGGCGCGGGGAAAGCCGCGCTGGGGATGAGCCTGAAAGCGGAAGAACTGTGCGGCGACCGTCTGCTCGGCGGCGCGATTGCAGTTATACCGGAGCGCCTGTCGCGGCTGCTTGAGAGCATCCAGGATCATGACCTGGCTTTCGAAGCGTTCCCGGTGGCCCACCCCTACCCCGACGAACGAAACGTGCGTGCAGCGGAAGCGATCGCTGACATGGCCCGCCGCGCCGGGGAAGGCGATCACCTGCTGGCGCTGATCTCAGGCGGTGGGTCGGCGATGCTGACGCTCCCAGCCGAAGGGTTGACACTCGACGACCTTGCGTCGATTACCAGGGCTTTGCAGCGGGCCGGTGCGCCGATCACACAGTTGAACATGGTGCGCAAACACTGCGAGCAACTCAAAGGCGGCGGTCTGGCCCGGCTCGCCTACCCCGCCCAGGTCTGGGCGTTCATCCTCTCGGATGTAGTCGGCGACTCGCTGAACGTGATCGCCTCCGGGCCGACTGCGCCCGATCCAACCACCTACCAGGACGCGCTCGACGTGCTGCACTATTATAACGTCGAGGAGGACGTCCCGAATGTCACCCGGCACCTGAGAGCAGGCGCGCGCGGTGAGGTGCCGGAAACGCTCAAGCCAAGCGACGAAGCGCTGGCACACGTCACCAACATGCTGATCGGCAGCAACCGGCTGGCGCTGGAAGCGGCCCGCAAGCACGCCATCGAGCACGGCTGGCGCGTGGTTGGGTTCGAGTTCGGGGTCGAGGGAGAGGCGCGGATCGCCGGGATGAATCTGGCGCTCCGTTCACAGGACATCCTCCAACGGCCCGACCGCCCGGCGTGCTACCTGCTCGGCGGGGAGACGACGGTCACCGTACACGGCGACGGTCGGGGCGGTCGATGCCAGGAACTGGTATTGGCGGCGGCGATCCAGTTGGAGGGGATCGAGAATGTGGCAGTGGCCGCTTTTGCCACCGACGGGATCGACGGGCAGAGCGACGCTGCCGGGGCGTTCTGCACCGGCCAGACGGTTGCGCGTGGCCGGGAGATGGGACTCAACGCCGCCCGCTACCTGAACAATAACGACAGCTATACTTTCTTCCAGCAGGTCGGCGGGCTGATCGAGCTTGGCCCGACCGGGACGAATGTCAACGATATTGCGATTGCGCTGGTATATTAGTCTATCCGAAATCCACTGCGTGAACTTCGGATAGATGCGGATCGTGTAACGAGTATGGCAATTTCTCGATCCTGACTCTCTCAACATTACTGAAAGAGGAGCCAGTCACTACTATCATATTCGGGCCTCTGACCACGAATGACAATAACCCCAAATCGATGAGAAGGCAGACAACTTGTGACTCGAATACGGCTAATCTATAAACGTGGGGTTGAAGCAATCTTCAGTACAAAACTTGGCTCCCGGATCGGTATGAATGCTGCCAGTCACATCGACCCCTTCCTGTTGAAAATGACAAAGGGAAGGTTAAGCGCAGGAAGCCCATGGGGGTATCCAGCCTTATTGCTAACAACGACCGGCGCAAAATCCGGCCTTAAGCGCGAAACCGCCCTTCTGTTCTTCCACGACGAGGATCGTATCGTGATAGTTGCGTCCAATGGCGGTGGCCCTCGGCACCCTGGTTGGTATTACAACCTGAAGTATACGCCAGAGGCTGAAGTGCTGCTGCACAACTACAGCGGCACTTATACCAGTTACGAGGCTGCCGGTGAAGAACGCAGTCGTTTATGGATCAAGGCGAACGAACGTTGGTCGGGATACGAAACGTATCAAAAAAGAGCAGGTAACCGGCTCGTCCCCATCATGGTTCTGACCAGTGGTGATCGTGACCGTCTACCGTACCAGCAAGATCGACAAATACTGGAGCAAGGACGATGAAAGTAACCTATGACGCCGAGGATCACATGGTGGGTATTGAGATACTTGACGCATCTCAGCGGGTGGTCAATGTGCACGGGGTCGAATATACGATCACGGGGTTGAGGCCGGTTGCATAACCCTTCATCCCGAAATCCTCTGATCCTGTGCTGGGAAGAATCGATAGTCGTCAACAATTAAGAGCCGGGAGAATATGAAGACGCCGCATCTGCGGCGCAGTCCTCCCTGCCGGGAATCGCATCGGTAGAACTACGGATTGTGTTCTTATATTTGTACACTTTATCCGCACTCTGATTCTCAGATACACCCATCGTTCTCTCAGGAGTCATCATGCTGCTAGAGATTGAAGCCAGTGCCGTCATCGCCGTCGACAGCCCGATCACCTGGGAGTTGGTGGGACAGGTTCCGTGTTTTTCCGCTGATGAGGTAAGTGCCGTTGCGCAGACCGTTCGCGCCGCCCAACCTGACTGGGCCGCGTGGCCTATCCGGGAGCGCACGCAGATCGTCAAACGTTTTCACGATATCGTCCTGCGCGACCGGGACGAGATTTTCGACATCCTCCAGGCCGAGACGGGAAAATCGCGGCGGGATGCTTTCGTGGAAATCTTCGCCGTCGCCTCCGAAGCCCGCTACTACGCTTATCACAGCCCGCGTCACCTCAGACCCCGCCGCGTCAAATCGGCCATTCCGCTGCGCGACCGCACAAAGGTGATCTACCATCCGCTGGGAGTCGTGGGGATCATCAGCCCGTGGAACTTCCCCTTCATTCTGTCGGTCAGCGATGCGATCCCCGCGCTGCTGGCCGGGAACGGAGTCCTGCTCAAACCGGCGACCCTGACCCCTCTCAGCGCGGTGTGGGGCCGCGAGAAGCTGATCGAGGCCGGGCTGCCCGCCGACCTGTTCCAGGTCGTGACCGGGCCGGGGCGCGACCTGGGCGATGCGCTGATCGACAACAGCGATTACGTGATGTTCACCGGCAGCACCGAAGTCGGGCGCTCGGTCGCGCAGCGGGCGGCTGGCCGCCTGCTCCCTTTCAGCATGGAGCTGGGCGGGAAGAACGCGCTGCTCGTGCTGCCCGATGCCAACCTGAAACGGGCGGCCCGCGTGGCTATCGAGGGGGCATTCAATAACTGCGGGCAGGTATGCATCAACTGGGAGCGCCTGTACGTCCATACGGATAGTTACGACGCGTTCCGCGAGGAGATCATCCGCCAGACGCGTGAGCTGCGGCTCGGCGCAGTGAAGGATTTCAGTGTCGATCTGGGTTCGGTCATCAGTGAGGAGCAGATTCAAATCACCGAAAACCACCTTCAGGATGCCGTTCACAAAGGGGCGAAGGTGATTGTGGGCGGGCAGCGCCGCGAGGACATCGGCCCGCTGTTTTACGAGCCGACCATCCTGGAAGACGTCCAACCCGGTATGGACGTCTGGTCAAAGGAGACTTTCGGCCCGCTGCTGGCGATGTATCGCTACGGATCGGTTGATGAAGCCGTCCACCTGATCAACGATTCGTGTTATGGGCTGCACTGCGGGGTCTTCACCAGAAACCGCCGCCAGGGTGAGCAGGTCGCTGCCCGGCTGCAGGCCGGGTCGGTTTCGGTCAACGACTCGTACATGAACTGGGCGGCGATGGATGCGCCGATGGGCGGCGTCAAGGAGAGCGGGATGGGGCGGCGGCATGGCCCGGAAGGAATCCGCAAGTACACCGAACCGCAGACCATCGTCACCAACCTGACCGGATTCCAGATCAGCAGTTACGAGACGGCGCTGGCGATCAACGACCGACTGGCCGGTGCGCTGGTCGTCCTGCTGCGCCTGTGGCGGCGGATTCCATTTCTCCGGTAATGATCTATCCGGAAGTTTACTCCGTTCATTTCGGATAGATGTTCCTCAGCCGGTACGACCCATTGACTGCACCGGAGAGTAACTCCCGCGCGTGGTTTTAGTTTTAACATTCTGGGATACAACTCAGCCGAATCTTAACCTCCGGGCAGGTCGAGGGGATAGTCTCCTGTCCGGCAGGGTTGGGCCGATTCCGGCAGCGATCTTTGAAGCCAGACAGAGGAGCGAGCATGTCACAGGAGAACCACGACAAAACATACGATTTCGTCATCATCGGGTCGGGATTTGGGGGCAGCGTCTCGGCGATGCGCCTGACGGAAAAAGGCTACGACGTACTGGTGATCGAACGGGGTAAGCGCTACCGTGACGAGGATTTCCCGCGCAACGACATGGGCATCAGGAAGTTGTTCTGGATTCCGGCGCTGCGCTGCTTCGGCATCTGGCAGTGGACGCTGCTCAACGGGGCGATGATCACACACGGGCGCGGGGTCGGCGGGGGAAGCCTGGTCTACGCTAACGTGTTGATGGAACCCAACGACGAACTGTTCGAGATGAAGGACTGGCAGGCTCCGGTCAACTGGCAAACCGTCCTGCGCCCGCATTATGACACCGCCAAACGGATGCTGGGCGTGACGACCAATCCCTGCCTGTGGGCTGCCGACGAAACACTCAAAAGCATTTCCGACGAACTGGGAACCGGTGATACCTTCCGCCCGACACAGGTGGGCATTTTCTTCAACGAGGGCAGCCCGGAAGGGGAGATCGTCCCCGATCCCTATTTCGACGGAGAAGGGCCAGATCGTCAGGGCTGCATTCACTGCGGCGGCTGCATGACCGGCTGCCGGAACAACGCCAAGAACACGATGGTCAAGAATTATCTTTACTTCGCCGAGAAGGGTGGGACGGAAGTCTGGCCGGAGACGATGGCGACGGATATTCAACCCCTGCCGGAGGGCCAGCCGGATGGAGCGCGCTATGAAGTCGTCTACAGGAACGCAACGGCCCTGCTTGGTAATTCCACCCGGCGAGTCCGGGGCCGGAACGTGATCGTGGCGGCCAGCGCCCTGGGAACCAACCGGCTCCTGTTGAACTGCCGGGATGTGACCGGTTCGCTGGCCGATCTCTCGCCCCGGCTGGGTGAAAAAATACGCACCAACAGCGAGGCGATCACGCATGTCACCAGTCGGGAAAACGGGACGGATTACTCGAAAGGAATCGCCATCTCCTCGATTTTCCTGGCGGATGATATCACCCAGATCGAGCCGGTGCGCCTGCCGGATGGATCGTCGCTGCTGGCGAAGGCACTGGGCGCGCCGCTGGTCGCCGCAAAGGGCGGCCTTCTGATGCGAAATCTGCGGGCGCTCTGGGAGATCATCCGCCACCCGGTCGATTTCCTGCGTTACAAGGTTTTCCCCAACTGGGGACGGCGCGGCACGGCTCTGCTGATCATGCAAACCGAGGACAACCTGATGCGCTTCAAGCTGGGGCGTAATATCTTCACACTCTTCCGGCGCGGCCTGGTTTGCGTGCGGGACGACGAACGCCCGATCCAGACCGGCCTGGAGATCGGCCACCGGGTGACGCGCCGCTTCGCGGAAAAAATCGACGGCGTGCCGGGGGAATTCTTCAACGAGACGCTGCTCAACATCCCCTCGACGGCCCACATCATGGGCGGGGTTCCGTTTGGGCGAAACGCGGACGAGGGCGTGATCGACATCAACTGCGAGGTGTTCAACTATCCGGGCCTGTACGTGGTAGATGGGTCGATCATGCCGGGTAATCCGGGGGTCAATCCCAGCCTGACAATTACGGCGCTGGCCGAATACGCCATGAGCCGGATCGAATCAAAGAACGGCAGATAGTTTCCGTACGGAGGACTGACCGGCACTTATTCATTCACACGGAGGACGATCATGACAGAAGCGACTCTTCAGGCACTTGCCAACCTGCGCAGCCCCGACAATTTCCAATGGTATATCATCCCGATATTCGCCATCGTGATATATATCTACTTCAACGAGATCGAGAAGAAGAACTGGGATGTCGTATTTGCCGGATTAGCGTTCTACGGACTGGAATGGTTCATCGAACTGCTGAATGCCCTATGGCTGCACTTTTCACAGCATTCAGCCGTGTGGACCGCCCCCGCCGACTCGGCTTTCCTGATCACCGTCGGGCTGAATATCGAAATCACGCTGATGTTCGCCTTCGCCGGGCTGGCTTTCGCCAAGCTGTTGCCCAAAGATAAAAACCTCAAAATCCTCGGAATCAACAACCGGATTTTCATGGCCTTCACCAACGCGATTTTCTGCGTGCTGATCGAAATCGTGCTCAATCGCTGGGATGCGCTGATCTGGGAATACTGGTGGTGGAACTGGTACAACCCGGTGCTGATCATCCTGATCGGCTATTCGCTGTACATGTTCTTCTCAACCTGGGTGCATGACATGGAATCGATCAGGAAGAAGCTGCTGGTGGTGGGGATCATGTTCGGCGTTGATATCGTAGGCTACGGCCTGTTCATGGGAATCCTTGGCTGGATATGAGACCTATCCGCACCGTTCATTTCGGACAGGTACAAAAAATCGATTTCTGGACAGCTTGATAGTTTGCCCTGATTTGGCAGCCCTTCAAAACGGGGCTTATACTATGATTGGCACTGTTAAGTGGTGTCCCCCAAAGAGGGTGAGTCTGAAAACTATCAAGGGATTCGAGTATCTGGAAAGGGAAGAACTGTACATGACCGTTGTCCAGAATAGTATCAAAGTCAATGCAGCGCCGGAGACCATCGAGGCTTATTCACGTTATGCGGAAAGCTGGCCGGACTGGTTCCCCGGCGTGGTCAGCGTTGGGGTTGACGATGCATATCCGGACGTTGGCAGCGTTGCACAGATTGAATTTCAGGCAGCAGGCGTAACGTTCGAACTGACCTTCACCGTGCTGGACTACGTGCCCGGTGTGCGGGTCGAGTATGAAATCCAGGGGATGGCGCATGGCCGCGCCAGCTTCGATCTCGCGCAGGATGGCGGCGAACAATGGGTCGCGGCAGAGATCGAGTATGAACTGCCCGGCGGGGTGTTAGGGCGTATCGCCGACCGGGCGGTGGTCGAGCAGCGGGTAGAAGCGGCGCTGGCGGAAGCCCTCGCCAACCTGAAAGCGGGAGCCGAAGGCTGATCCCGGCGCGGACAAAATAAAAGCATCGGTACAGGAGCCAGCTATGCGCAGGATAGAAACTGTTGCCATCGGCCTGATTTTCGGGGCGGTTCCGGTCATCACCTGTGGGCTGGCCGGGTGGTGGCTGATCATCCCCTACGTGCCGGAGCGGCTGATCTTCGTCGGGCTGCTGGCCGGTTTTGTCACGGGGATAGTGATCGACGTGCTGTTCCTCAAGCGATGGATTCGGCGGGCCTATTCGATGCGACCCATCGCCTGGAGCGGCATCTATCTCTTCTATTCGGTCGGACTCTTTGGGATGTTCATGGGCGTCCCGATCTTCAACGTCGGGCTGGCCGTACCGGCAGGCTGCTTCGTCGGGGCATACCTGGCGAATCGAGAAGCTCCGCCGCCGGAGGTGAAGACCGCCGCCCGGCGATCCTCGCTGGTGACGACCGGCATCCTGGCGCTGATCTGCGGCGCATCGGCCACCGTAGCGCTGATCGATCCCTACACGGCTGGCAACCTGCAGGGGCTGCTCGGACTGCCCTTCCACGTCACACCTATGATGATTATCGGCCTGATCCTGATCGGGGGGAGCTTCCTGCTCGCGCTGCAATGGTGGATCACGAAGACATCGGTCGAGCTGACCTACCGCTACTTCGTGCGCCACGCGGGGTAGCTAATCATTCTTCAAGAAGGTCGGCGGGCGGATCGAGCCTGGGTCGACCAGAACGAATGTCAACGATATTGTGGTTGCGGCGGTGTATTGAGTCTTCCCGAAATCCGCTGGGCGGAGGGCGGATACTCATTGATCGCCGCAGCGAATTCCGAGTATAATTTCAGTAGTTGGATAAGCATCAATCGAATCATTGTCCGGTCTGACCGGGTGACGAAACCTCAAATCGCATTTGAGATTTCACTCATACCCTGGCACATAGACGCCACCTTGTCACAGGTGGCGCTTTTCTTTTTTGTCCGGAGGAAGCATGACGCGCAGCGGATCATTATCAACTGTTTGTAGATACGCATCTATTCTGGTAATGCTTGTGCTGATCGCCTGCACCCCTGATGCTGCGACATCAGAACCACTACCGCAAGCCACAGAACCACCAATAACAGCAACCGTACCGCAAGACAGCCCGGAGCCAGCGCCTTTCCTGCTCTCAGAACGCGGCCCGTATCACGTGGGCATACGCACGTATTCGTTTACGGATGCCGACCGTGATGGCCGCGGAATCGGGATCACCGTGTGGTATCCGGCAATCCGGCCCGCAGACGCCACCGGCAGTACTACCAGTGGTGCCGATCCGGACGCCAGCGGCGCGCCTTACCCGCTGATACTGTCATCAAGGAAAGTAGCGGATTTTTTTGGCTCTCACCTTGCCTCACATGGATTCGTCGTAGCAGGCGTCAATGGACTTGATTACTACATACCGTGGGATGAGAACTTGATCGACCAGCCGCTTGATATCCTTTTCGCCCTTGATCAGGTCGCTTCAAACCCGATCGAAGGTTTGGAGGGCCTTATTGATGCCGAGCACGCCGGAGTGATGGGATACTCTTTTGACGGCTATAATGCGCTTGCCATGAGCGGAGCTCGTGTTGATCCCGAATTCTATCTGTCGGAATGCGCCAGCACGCCCCTACAAGAGCACTGGATCCAGTTTGGCTATTGTAATATGTCAGGTGAATGGGATCAGTTCGCTGCCCACGCAGGCGATGCAATCACGACCAGTGATGATGGCCTATGGAATCCAATAACCTCTGAGCGAATTCGCGCAGTCATGCCAATGGCTCCCGAAGGTGCGGTGTTATTCGGCGAACGAGGGCTGTCGGCAGTAGATCGTCCAACGCTAATTATCGGTGCAACAGAAGATGTTGATTGCGACTACAATCACGAAGCCGTATTCATTTTCGAGCATATCGGCACATCAGATAAGACACTGATCTCTTTCATTGGCGAAGATCATTACATGGTATATGAGCCAGAGATGGTCTCCCGCATGAAACATTTCGCGACGGCGTTCTTCGGCTATTATCTCCAGGGGCGCGACGACTACAGCGAATACTTCTCGGAAGATTTCGTTTCGCAGCATGACGACCTGGCCTGGGGCGTATATACTGAGTAACTGTGTGGTCTGTGCAACGAAAAGGACTCTATCCGAAGCCAACGGGAAGTCTTCGGATAGAGTCTGCAAAAGCGATTATTCAGTTTGATTTCAATCGAGGCTACATAAACTTCTGGCGGATGAGGTCGAGGCGCTGGGCCACTTCGGGGCCGGTGCCGAACATCCCGGTCATCTTCTCGCAGATCGCGTCATCGCAGTGGGCGCAGGTTTCGACTCCGCGCTCCGTGGCGCAGGAGCGCACCGGGCAAACGGCACAGTGCGACATCTTGCGTCCCTCCGTCCGGCAGCCGTCGCACAGGCAGTCCGACGCCTTGATCTCCGCGCCGAACATCTTGCTCCACTTGACGGCCAGCGCTTCCAGCCCTGCCTGATCGTTCTTCTGAGTGAGCACATAAGCCTCACACTCGGCGCAGTTCAGGCCGCAGCTTCCAATCATTGATAGTTCCATCGCCTGCTGTCCCTTTCGTTGAACGTATGTTCTGATAATGCCGGTATTATAGCACGAATGTTCGGGGCGATCAATAGCAAAACGCCGAGTATTCCGCAGGATAAATCCTGTGGCTACAATTGGCGACCCCCGGTCGCGGCGTCGACTTCGTCGACTTGGAGCCTATCCATAAAATTTATGGACAAATACTTACTGACATTTTCAGGTCAGCCTTGTTTTTAGTCGCCGCAGGCGACGTCGGATTTCTAGCCTGGGGATTCATCCCCAGGAATGTCGAACTTGTAGCAAACACCCGGATAGTCAATACTATCAGCATCCATAAATCGGGCAGGGAGGAACAATGACCGCAGCGGATTCGACCATCGAGACGGGGCACCGGTTCAGCATCAAAGCCTGGCGGACGGAGATTCTCTTCGCCGTGCCGATTGTCGCCCTGGTGATCACCCTGTACTACACGTGGTTCGCCGTCCGCGACCGCTACCAGATTTTCCTCTACTTTCACAACATGGGCGCGGGCTTCGATACCTCGCCGTTTGGCCGGGTGACCGCCAGCCGCTACTGGATGACCGGGCTGGTCGCCTCCGGTGCAGTGATGATCCCCTACCTGCTGGTCAACTTCCTGCTGGGGCGATTCGTGAAGAGCTACCGCCCGCCGGTCTGGTGGCGGGTATGGATTCTGTGCGCCGTGCCACTGACTATCGCCGTACCGCTGATCGTGATGACGGTCAACGAGCCGGTGCTGCCGCTCGTCAACGCAATCCAGGTGATCGCCGCGCTGCTGGCGGCGCTGGCGGTGGCGGTCAGCCTGGGCGAAACCGCCGCCGGGAAGGTGATCGATACGCTGCTGCTGGTCGTCGACGGGGGCGGGCTGGCCTGCCTGCTGATGGCGCTGCGGGCGGTGGAGAGCTATCAGCGGTGGGCCGAACCGGGCGGCAGGGGATCGTACTACCTGTTTGCCTTCGCCGTGACGCTGATCCTCGGCCTGGGCGTGCTGATCGTGATGACCGGGGTCTATGCCTTCTGGCGCAAACCGAAAATCCCCGGCTGGCTCACCTGGCTGGCGGCGGGCGCGGCGATCCATTACCTGTTTTTGCCGCTCTATCACTACCTGTGCTGGTGCAAGGACGACGGAAGCTGGCTCGACCCCGACTATTTCAGCTACATCACCGACTCCGACAATTATTTTACACGCAGCGTGCTGATACAGATCGGCGTGTGGGTGGTGATCATCGGTGTGGCGTTCGGGCTGACCCGGCTGCGGGGGTGGATCAGGGAGCGACGGGGGTAGCCATCGACGTAAGATTTGTTGTAGAATAAAGTGGCATAAGGATCATTCCAGCCCATTTGTTATTACCATCTCGAATAGAGGAGAACAATTGCGTGGACAGAAACACAATATTATTATTGATTGGTTTTCTGATCGGGGGTATTACTGAGATAACCAGTTACCTTTTGCGAAAAAGGGCAGAAGAGAGAACTCAGAAACGTGTTTCTGATGCAGAGTCCAGAGTCGAAAAAGAGCCTGAAAAAGCAAAACCAGCCTGGGACTTGGCTCGTGTGACACTGGAGTCTTACTTCAATAAGAATCTTGCCCAAGTAACTGCGATTTTCCGTCTATGTATTTTCGTTATGTTTGTTGGATTCGTCATTATTGTCTGGGGTATAAGTCAAGCGATCCGTTCACCGGAAAGTACTATTGTGGCAGTCGTTTCAGGATCGGCGGGTATCCTTACCGAATTGATAGGCGCTACATTCCTAATCATTTATCGTTCAACTATGGAACAGGCTATGAAATATACCGAGACGCTGGAGCGCATAAATTCAGTCGGTATGGCAATGGCAATACTTGACACGATCCCTGACAGTGCCCAAGAGGGCAATTTAAAGAACGCGACCAAAGCAACCGTTGTCAAATTACTAATGCAGCAAGCCAACGAAAATTCTGAGGTTACCGTCGCTAATCAGGAAGATTAGTGAGCCACAATACATAATTCCGCGCAGACATCGGATAGTATTCCATCGTAACACAGGACTGTATCTTTAGTAGATTAGTCACTACTCCATCAAACATGCAGGATGGACAGGAAAAGTCCGCTTGTACAGCAGACTCCTGATATTTTCTGAAAGTGAGGGAAGTGGTTTCTTTTTCTTTTTTAGCCTCAAAATAACTCAATGTTCGCTCTTAACCGTAAGTCAAAATACTTTCATCATTCAATGTTCTAATTGTTTTGATACATTATTGTTAATATTGGCAAAATGATAGTGTGCTATCCTATATATAAGGCTGTACCATGGATTTAATGCGTTTGCGACAACTGCTATTAACTGAAACAGAGTGCGAAATGGCAAACTTTTATAGGCATCGAATAAAAGGTGTTTATTATGGATCAAATAGATGCACTCAAAATTATCAGGATATGGTCTAGTAGAGAGTCCGAGAGGGGAAACAGTTCAACTGAATTCGCAATCTTACTTACCATTATTGCACCTATAGTCGTTATCATTGCAATTATTATCGGCATCGTTACCAGAACCCTTTTAGAGAAATCAACAGCGGCCATAGATGATCCCTATGGTCAATCCAATCAACAGGAGCATTTACAAACCGACGATCAGCCCGAACAATTCGATCAACAGGAATATCCACAAACAGAAGGTCAGCTCGGTCAGCAGACATTTACGTGGGGCGACTTTCTACATGATGCAATATATGTGATTGTTGGAGGTATAACTTCATATGTTTTTCTTGATCATATCACACGAAAATTGAACGGAAAGCAAAGACATAGTCCTCCGTGAAATGATCTTGCATCACTCCTTGCCGACTCCGCCCCATCACAACCACCGCGCCGAATCGTCGATCAGCTCCACGGCCAGCAGCAGCGGGCCAACCGCCGTCAACACGATCCCGCACAGCGCAGCAGGCCAGTCGATCTCGTATAAATCGGGGAGGAAATAGCCGGGTTCCGGCATCGGCGTGATCGCGGCGACCAGGAACACGGTCAGGAGCACCGTCAGCACGAGCATCACCAGCGGCGCGATCCCCATCACGCTGCCTGATCGACGCCACAGGGCAAGGTAAAAACCCAGCGCCATGCCGAGCAGGTTCATCCCCATCAGCATGACGATCTCCGCGAGCAGCGCCAGCGTAGTCAGCCCGGCGAAGGGGACGGTTTCGGTCAGCAGCAGCAGGAGAACCGGCAGCCCGCCGATCACCATCAGCACCGGGAACACGTAGACGGTCAGGTGAAGCATCGCGGCGAGCGAGATCGTCGTCCCGGAGAGGTACCCCCAGGCGATCTCCAGCGGGTCGAGGAGCGTCACGCGCAGCATGTCGATCCGGCGGCGCTCGATGTCCCGGTAGACGAGCATCGCCGCCGCCCCGGCGACAATCGGCGAGGAGAAGATGAACAGCAGGATCGGCGGGACGGTCTCCGCCAGGAAGATGATCCCGATCGTGCCGAAGATCGCCCCCAGCAGGTTGCCCGTCACACTCAGCCAGAGCGCCCCGGAGATCACCCCGGTGATGAACATCGAAAGAACCACGTTCTGGATGCGTTTGCGCCACACGGGAGCGATCAGCCGCTCGCCTTCGGTGATGCTGCGCGACAGCGCGTTGTAGGGCGTTTCGAGGTCGTAGAGCAGGCGGAGCGCGGTTCGCAGGTTGGCCCGGTCAGCCGGGAAGACGAGATCGATGATCGATGGCGGATCACCGCCCGGAGTCGATACAGGCGCGGCGCGGGGCGATCCCCGGCCCCAACCGGCTTTCCGAAGCTGCCAGCCGACAACCGCCGAGCAGATCAGGGTGACAGACAGATACACCGGGACAGGATACCAGCGTATGAGATAGACTATCGGGTAGTGGGATGGATGATAGGTCGTATAGTCGGAAATGACGAAAAAGGGAATCGCCCCGCAGGCGATCAGCGTCCCGCCGATGATCCACAGCCGCCGCCACTGAATCGACGGGTAAGCGCGGCGAATGGCGAGGATCAGGAAGGCGGTCAGCGGAATCAATCCGATCGGGAAGCCGACACCGATCTCCCAGACGATGAGCGTCAGGCGCGACAGCAGCGGCGCGGAGAGCGCCCAGCCGACGCCCAGCACGATCACCTGCCGCCAGGTGAAGCCCGGATTGGTCAGCCGCAGCGTGAACCCGACCAGCAGCCCGGCAGCCAGCCCCGCCAGGATTCTGCTCACCGCTCGCGCTCCTCGACCAGCGTGGCTTTCAAATCGGCACGCCTTGCCCGGTAATCCGTCTCGCCGATCTCGCCCGCCGCGTGCGCATCGTCCAGCGCGGCGATCTCCCGGATCAGCCGCCGCTGTGAGGCCGTCCAGCGGCCTCCTCGCCGACGTATCCGCCCGATCAGCCACACCACCACGCTGATCGCAATCACCCCGCCAATTGTGATCAACGCCACGCGCAGCACATTCGACTCCCCCGCCTCGACCGGCCCAATCTCGATCAGCAGCGGCTCGCCCGCGTCAAGATCGACCCCCACGTAGTGCAAAATGAGATCGCCGCCGATCACCTCATACCCGGCGTCGAACAGCCCACCGGCCCGCAGCGGGTAAGCCTCCGGCGCATGGACGGCCAGCGATTCGACGGTGTAGGTCAGCGGCAGCGACAGTTCCCGCGGGCCGTCATAAGGTAAAAAGTAGCTCACCTCGATTGTGTGAACGCGCTCGCCGGGCGGCACCAGCGCCGTATCGACGTAGGTCGCCGGGCCGGTCTCGACAAACCTCCCGCCGATCTGCCCGCCTGCGAAGGCCACGCCGTAGGCATCGGCGGGCAGACTGATTGTCACGCTCCCGCGCTGGCCGCCCCGAACCGGGTCGCGGGTCGCGTAGGCCCGGTCGCTCAAATTCGAGTAGGCGATCCGCTGTTCGACCGCCAGCGCCCCCGGCTGGTCGATCAGGGTGAGTTCCATCTCAACGGTGATTACATCGGAGTCGGCGGTGGTGGCATAGATCACCAGCGGGATCGCCACCGAGGGGATGCGCGGATCGATCCCCCTGCCCTCGGAGAAGGTCAGGCCGTCAAGCGTCATCTCGGCGGTGTAGGTGATGCCGGATCGATCAAAGGCTGCGCCGTCGAAGCGGAACGCGCCGCCAGCGTCGACCGGCACATCGACCACCAGAAAATCGACCGGCTGGCCGGATTCATCGCGGGTTCGACCACGCAGCCGGACGCTCAACCCGGCGGGGAGATCGGCTCCGGGGGTGCCCATCACCACCCGCCCGACGACCGCATTACGGGCCAGCGGCGGCAGGTCGACTTCAACCGGGGCCGGGATAAGTTCGGCGGCAGGATCGGCAGGCGGCCAATCCTCGACCGGGCCGACCGGCAGCGGCGCGTCGACCGGCAGGCAGCCGGTAATCAGGAGCGCAATCAGCAGGACGGCGAACGAGCGTCGCAGGGTCACGGTTCCCGATTACCCCCTGAGCGTACAGCCTCCACCGCCGCCTCGACCGGGTCGGCTTCCGGCGATTCGTCGATCCGGGGCAGATCGGCCAGAGCCTTGAGCAGCTCCCGGCTGCGTTCGTCAAAACGATCCCGGCGGCTTTTCGACCGGGCGCGGTCGCGCCCTGCCTTCGCCCGGCGCAGGTCTTCGAGCAGGTCGGCGCGGCGGCGCAGGATCGCGGCGCGGGACTGCGGCTTTTCATCGCGCGAGAAAAAAGGGCGGGCGATAGCTGCCAGCATGACCAGCAGCGTCACCAGGATCAGCAGTTCGACGGGGATAGTCATGGCCGCCAGTCGTATTCCATGTGCGCCGCGCTCGTACGGGCCTGTTCCTCGCCCAGCAGCCGCCCGACGACATACAGCGTCATATCGATCCCGGCGCTGACCCCCGCCGAGGTCACCACTTTGCCGTTATCGATGAAGCGCACCTCTTCGATCACCTCGACAGCCGGGGCCGCCTCGCGCAGCAGGTCGAAACAGGTGTGGAAGGTGGTCGCCTTGAGGCCATCGAGCAGCCCCGCCGCGCCGATCACCAGCGCCCCGGTGCAGACCGATAGCAGCAGCTCGGCGCTGCCCGCCGTCTCCCTGATCCACTGGAGCAGGTGCTCGTTCTTCATCTCGCGGCGCGTACCGAATCCGCCGGGCACCAGCAGGATGTCGGGCGGCGGGCAGGCGTCGATTGTGTATTTCGGGTTGATGCTCAAGCCCCCGGCAGTGATGATCGAGCCGGGCGTCTCAGCGACGGTGTAGGTGTTGAAATAGCGCACCTGCTTCTCCTCGTCGCCAGTGACAGAGAATACTTCAAATGGCCCGGCGAAGTCGAGCACTTCGACATCGTCGAAAATCAGTATGGCGACGTTTCGTTGTTCTGGCATGTGTCACTCCCGTAAACCGGGCAAAGCAGGGGCGCTGCCCCTGTGCCCCCGCAAACTTTTGAAAAAGTTTGACCAAAACTTATCTCTATTTATCGTGCTGCGCACGATAAATAGGTAAAAAGGGTTCAGGGAGATTATCTCCCTGATGGGGTTCGGGGCAAAGCCCCGATATTCCTATTTTGATTCCATGTAACCGGGGCGCGGTTTGGATTTATATTTCCCATAGACGAGCCTATCAGCCCGGGTAAGTATCGACTGGTGCAGCCCTTTGATCGATGCGAGGGTGGCAATGGTGCGATGGAAAGCGGTGTCGGGTTTGGTCCACGGGCAGGCGGCCATACACGTTCCACAGTCGGTGCCTGCCGCAAACCAGTAGCGATAGCACTTCTGCTCGTCGAGCTTCCACTTTTTGACTCCATTGTATTCGGCTTTGTCACCGTGTGGGATGGCCCCGATCGGGCAGACCTCGGCGCAGACCTTGCACACTTCGCAAAAAGACTGCACGCCGATGTCGACCGGCTGGTCGTGGATCAGCGGCAGGTCGGTGGTGACAACCGCCAACCGCAGCCCCAGGCCGAGTTCTTTGGTGATCAGGAACCCGGCGCGGGAAAGCTCGCCCAGGCCGCAGTCGACGGCGACTGGGACGCACAGCACCCGGTAGTTTCGCAGATGGTGGGCACGCGCCGAATATCCCAGCGCGCGGATGTAGGCGGCAAGCTGCACCGATACCCATGCGCCGGTCGCGTAACCCTTGCCGGTCGCCAACAAAGTCGGGAAGTCGGGGGCAGTTTGGGTGAGATCGTAGTCCATGCGGAAGCCAAGCGCGATGGCGTTCGGGTGGTGGCTCAGATCGATGGGGGTGCCCCATTCGGTATAGCCTTCACGGTTGCCCAGCGACCGCCCCACATGGCTGTACACCCACTCTTGGCGCAGCGGCCCGATCCCGACGAGGTCAGCGCCGAGGTGGTGGGCAAACCCCTTGACCTTTTCTGCTGCACGCTCCGGCGCTATCTCGATTCGATCCGGGGCCGGTTTGCCATCGACGACGTTTTCACAGCCAATATGGTTGATCACGTCGAACTGAACATCGAACATCGGGAAATCGATGCCGCCGGTGCGGCCCATCGGCGGGAGGTTGTTGACCTTTTCATCATAGGCGAACAGTTCAGGATGCGACTCGTAGTAGGCGGCACGCTGCGGGCTGTCCGCGTCGAAGTAGTCCCAGAAATCGGAGCGGGCGAACAGGATGTCGCGTTCGTCCCACTGCCCGATCGTGCCGACGATGTCCGCGGCATAGGTGGGGTGATCGGTTTTGAAGCGGCGGGTGCGTGATTTCATCGGGCGATCCTTTGGGCCGGTCGATGCGATCATTATAGCGATCATCGGGGCGGTTGGAAATTGAATCGTCCCTCAAACAACGCTATAATCGAACATAGGTTCGCAAATCGATCAGGAGCGGCGATTATGGCACTCGACATTCCCCCCGAATTGATTCCAGAGGAAGAACGCGGCTATCACATCCCGCCGCGCATCAAACCAAAAGACGACAACGGCTACTTCGAGATCATCGCCCAGGCGACCTTTCAGGCCGGGTTTAGCTGGGCGGTCGTGCGGCGAAAGTGGCCCAACTTCCGGAAGGCATTCGACGGCTTCGACATCGACAGGGTGGCCCGCTACGACACCGACGACCTGGATCGCCTGCTGGCCGATCCGGGGATCATCCGCAACGGGCAGAAGATCGAGGCGACCTTCCACAATGCGCGGGTGATGCAGCGGATCATCGACGAGTACGGGGCGTTCCACGATTACCTGCGCTCGATGGACGGCGAATCCTACGAAGTGCGCAACAAGCGCCTGCGCGATCAATTCAAGTGGCTGGGACGGACGGGCGTCTATTTCCTGCTGTGGTGCGTCGACGAGGATGTGCCGCACTGGGAGAACCGGTAGTTCGGGAGACGAAAACGGGCGCAGCGAAACTCGCCGCGCCCGCGTACATGCATTCTATGAAATCGCCCTAATCGAGCGTCAACTCACCCTCGATCAGGATCACCACCTGCCCGCCGACACGCACCTCGGAGACGATCCCTTCGCGGATATCGACCTCCACCTCGATCAGGCTGGGGCGATCCACCTCGAAGCCCTGTTCGAGAACCATATGATTGGTCGAGGCTTCGTACTCGTAGGGGTAGACATCTTTTGCCAGCAGGTAGGCTCCCAGCGCGCCGCCCATGCTGCCCGTCGCCGGGTCTTCGAAAACTCCCACCAGCGGGTCGAAGTTCCGCACGTGGGCATGGTGAGCCTTGTCGAGCGTCTCGGTGGTGAAGACTTCGGCACCGGTCACGCCCATCGTCCGGCAGACCTCGTTGAACAGACCGACATTCAGGTTGATCCGCTTGATGGCGTCGAGAGAAATCACGGGGATGATCAGGCCGGGGAGACCGGTCGAGTAGACCTGGGCAGGCAGCACCGGGTCGATATCTTCAAAATTCAATCCGAGCGATTGAGCCAGCGAGACCTTGTCCTCGTAAATTTCGCCGTGACGGGCTTCGCCCTGGGTCATCACCGCACGGCTGACCCGGCCATTCGAGTCGGCGATCAGGTCGACGGGCAGGGTGCCGATGCCAACCTGCTGCCAGACTCGCGTTACCGGGCCGGTGATCTCGTAGCAGCCTTCATTGGCTAACACGACATGCGTGCCGATGGTCGGGTGCCCGGCGAAGGGAAGCTCCGCCGACGGGGTAAAGAAGCGCACTCTGACATTGGCGCGGGGATCGGTGGGGGGCAGCACAAAGGTCGTCTCGGAGAGGTTCAACTCCCTGGCGATCTGCTGCATCTCGCCCTCGCTCAAGCCTTCGGCATCGGGGAAAACGGCGACCGGGTTCCCGCCAAAGACGACCTCGGTAAATACATCAGCCTGGACAAAACGATATCGACGCATGCCGACACCCTCCACCTGCATAAGATCAAGTTTGTGATACTCTGTGCATCGGATAATTCGCTACTATGATAGTCCACCCGGCAGGATTTGTCTAACCGGATTCAAACTTTTCTCATGAGCATTTTATCAGAAAATGGGCTGCGGGATAATCAGGCTAACGGAAATGTAAGATTCTCGCGGGCGGGTTCGTCAATGGGGTGCAGATGGATCGCAAAAGCATAATCGACCGGTTTTCGGGTAGAATGTATCGTGATCGAGTGAGGGGACGAGGAATCGATGAGCGACTTAAAGACTTTCCGGCGGCGTAAGGACGAATTCTTCAAACACGACGAGCATTCGCCGCTGCTGCCTGAACAGAAAGACGGGTTCGACGGGCTGAACTATTTCGACGAGAACCCCGACCTCGCGTTTGTGCTCGATATGGACGTATTCGACGAGCACCAGCGGGTAACGATGCAGACCAGCACCGGCACGCCTGCCGACTACCTGCGATGGGGGAAGATCGCGTTCAGGGTGGAGGATCAGGACGCCGAACTGACGGTGTTCATCGCGGTTAATGGGGGCGGCTATTTCCTGCCCTTCATGGATGCGACCAACGGCGTCGACACCTACGAGGCCGGGCGCTATTTAGAGATCGATCCGCAGGCGGATGGCTCGTTCGTGGTCGATTTCAACATGGCCTACAATCCCTACTGCGCCTACAACCCGATGTGGACCTGCCCCATCCCGCCCAGAGAGAACCGGCTGAGCGTTCCCATCGAGGCCGGGGAGAAGGTGTTCGGGTAGACTTTGCAGCTGTCTGCGGCCCGGATAGGCTGGGGCAGACTGTCTTCGAATCTGACATTCTGTGTTGTTTTCATTGTCGATCTGGCGTAAAATAAATCCAGATCATAATAAAACACATTTTGTAAAGGTTTACCCGACCAGGAACGGGGAAACCTTTTTTTAAAACCTTCCGGTTGTGTGACCTGCGTTGATCATCCGAACAGGAATATAGAGATGGCGAAGAAGCAGCAGATTCAAACCCTCGACTATTTCAAGAAACATGCCGGTGAGTGGAAGGAAAAAGCTGCCTCTGACAGTGAACGGCGGTTTAACGTCATTAAGTACCGGAATCAATACGTGTTGGACGTCGTTGCATCCAGGGCGGCGACGCGCTCGGTATTGGATGTAGGATGTGGAACGGGCGACCTGGTATGCGACATCGCCGGGATGGGTATCCCGGCCACCGGGCTTGATTTCTCCGACGAAATGATCGACCTCGCTCAAAAAGAAGCCAGCCAGAGGAACCTTCCCACAGCCGATTTTATCTGTCAGTCAATATTTGACTATGATTTTTCCTCCAATACCTTCGATGTCATCGCGGCGAATGGGTTTATTGAGTACATCTCGTACGATGAACGTGACCGCTTCTTCGAACTGGCCTACCAGGGACTTAATCCGGGAGGATCGCTCGTCGTAGGTTCGCGCAACCGGCTGTTCAACCTGTTTTCACTGAACAGCTACACTGAGAAAGAGATCTCACAGGGAACTGCGGCCCAACTTCTGGCGGAGGCGGTTGCAATCGCTGCTGCGCCGGACATCACACAACTGGCCGACCTGGAGACAGCGCCGCTCCAGCCAATGGACACAGAACATACCGATACCGGCATTGGCGTTACGACCCGATATCAGTACACACCGGTGCAGTTGATGCGCTTGCTCAATGCCCGCGGATTTTCGGTCAGGCAGATATTCCCCGTTCACATTCATGGCGTAAACCCGGCGTTCAAGGGACTCCATCCCGAAGTACACTTTAGCATCGCCATGCTGCTTCAGGACTATGGCTACGATCACCCCTCACTGATTCCCTACAGCTCGACCTTCATGGTGCATGCTTTCAGGGAGTGATGATATGCCATCCTTGCTGACAATAATCATGTATCATTACGTACGCGACGTACAGGGTTCGCGTTTCCCCGATATAAAGGGGCTTACGGTCGAGCAGTTTTCGGCCCAAATCGACTATATAAAAAAGTACTACACCGTGGTCGGCGGCAGGGAACTGCTGGATGCCATCGCTCCGGGCGGCGAACTTCCACCCAGGGCAGCGCTTCTGACGTTCGACGATGGGTACATTGACCACCTTCTCAATGTCTACCCTATCCTGGACCGTAATCACCTGTCGGCGTGCTTCTTTCCGGTGGCGAAAGCGGTTCTCGAGCACCATGTGTTGAACGTGAACAAAATCCATTTTGTGCTGGCTTCCACCACGGACAAAGAGAAGATCATCAGCCGTATTTATCACTGGCTGGATGAATATCGAGCCAGCTACGAACTTCCCAGCAACAACGACTACTGGATCAGGCTGGCAGTCGCCGGGCGCTTCGATACCCCGGAAATCGTATTTACCAAGCACCTGCTGCAGCGGGAACTCCCAACCGATTTGCGTGACATCATCACCAGCCTGCTGTTCGGCGAATTCGTCACCTCAGACGAAACAGCATTTGCGTCGGAACTATATATGAACAACGAGCAGTTGGTTTCCCTGTATAGAAGCGGCATGTACATCGGAGGGCATGGCTACAGTCACAACTGGCTCAATACGCTGGACAGAGCGGAACAGGAACGCGACATCGACGCCGGGCTGGACTTTATAAAATCGGTTGGGGATTCGCCGGGTGGTTGGATATTTTCATATCCGTATGGGGCCTATAACGATTCGCTGCTGTCCGTTCTACGCGATCGGGGCTTCAACATCGGGTTGACCTTACATGTGGGCATTGCCCGGCTCGATGCCGATCAACTGCTGACGCTTCCCCGGTTGAACACAAACGACTTGCCCAAACTGGCCGATTCGTCCCCGAATGACTGGACTCGTCAGGTCATCGGTGAGGGGCAGGCAGTGCTGCATTAACCGGACATTAAATCTCGCCAAGAGAGAATCGCCTGAGCATCCCCATCGAGGCCGAGGAGGCAGAGATGCACGGCCAGAGGTCGAACGACCAGAAGTCGTCCCCTGTCCAGAGTCGAAAACGAGTGCAATAACTTACACAAAAGTGTAAGTTATTGCACTGATTTTTCTTGGTGGTTGACGATATAAATCCCCGCCAGGACGATCCCGACGCCAAGTAATTGGGGCAGAGAGGGATATTCGAACAGCAGAAAATAACCGAGGATCAGAATCACAACCGGCTGGGCCAGCAAAAAGATAGCGACTCGTGTCGCCGGGATATGGCCCTGGGCGAAATTGATCGACAGAAAGCCCACCGTCTGCCCGATCAGGGCAACAAGGAAGAGATTGAGATAGCTCCGGGGAGCAAGCCCCAGCAGGTCGAAGCCCTGGAATATCGATAGGAAAAACAGGACAACCGACGCCGAGAGCATGGTCAGCACGAGGTAAAGATAGGCGCTGACCTTCTCACGGGTTCGCTGGGTGATCAGCATGTAGGCGGCATAAAGAAAAGATGAGCCAATCGCCATCAGGTCGCCGGTATTGGATAGGGCGAACCGGCGCAGGTCGATATCGACGACAAGCGCGACCCCGGCCAGTGCCACGATCACGCCCAGCCAGAAGCGCGGTGACAGCTTCTCGCCGAAGATGAAGAACGCACCCACCGCCACCCAGATCGTCGAGAGGTTGGTCAGCAGGACGGCGTTGGTCGCCGTCGTTTCGAGGATCGCCTGGTTGTAGAGGGCATTCTCGACCGCGTAGGCGGCTCCCCCCCACCAGCGCCGCAATCAGCAGGCCGCTCTCGGCGGCGGATATCTCGGCGATGAGCTTTCGCCGCATGTGGGGAATCAGGAGGGCGAAGGCTGACAGCAGCAGGAAGGCGATCAGCATCCGGAAGAAAGCCGATATACTGCCATTGACATTCGCCCAGCGGATGAAAAGCGGGCTGGAACCAATGCACAGCACGCCCAGCGTCAGGCTGGCGTAGGATCGCTTAACTGTGTCTGGTTTCAGCCCGTCATCGCTGTTTGACATAAGATAGCTTTGAAGAAGTCATCGATAGGCTGTACCTATCCGAAATGAACGAGTAAATTATCGGATAAGTTTACCGCTGGTTACTATTTTCCCCAGTATTCATCCGCTTCCTGTTCCATCTTCTCAAGCCTCGTGTAATAGTCAGGGAATTCATTGAGGTGGGCCAGCGCAATCTTTCCCGTCAGAAGGGGATCATCACCGGTGACATTCGTGGACGGATCGCGTGAACCATGCTCAAGCTCAACATCCATCCCCATTCTGAACTGCTCGACATCGAACTTGCATGAGTCCCAGACGATACCGATTTTCTGACCGATCTCCCGCGCCTGCTCGGTTGTAAAATGAGATTTAGCCACTGCTTCACCCTTTCGTCAATCAAGTGATGGAAAGTCGCCAACCGACATCCCCCTGGTATTTCCCAGCTACCCCTGCCTTCTTGATAGCACAACTAAAGTAAGTGGTCAAGCATAAGAGTCAGGGTGAGATGTTCGATCCAGTTTCCGATGAATTTGTCCGCCGCTTTTTGCGGCTGTCCCCGGAGGGTTACCGCTGAACCCGCCCCGACGCATCACCACCCATCAGCCGGTTGACTTCTGCAAGCGTCACCAGGTTGGCATCTCCCGAAATGGAGTGCTTGAGGCAGGATGCGGCAGCGGCGAAATTCGGGGCGTCTTCAGCCGCCATGCCGCTGTGCAGTCCGTAGATCAACCCGGCGGCAAACGAGTCGCCGCCCCCTACCCGGTCGACGATGTCGGTGATGTCGTAGCGGCGGCTGACGGTAAACTCGCGGCCGTCATACAGGCACGCCGACCACCCGTTGTGACTCGCGCTGAAGCTCTCGCGCAGCGTGATCGCCTGGTAGCGCAAATTCGGGAAAGTCCTGAACATCTTCTCGGCCAGAGCCTGATAGCGCCCCGTGTCCAGTTCGCCGCTCTCGACGCCGGACTGCCAGTCACCTTCGCTGAGTGATACGCCCAGCGACCGCTGGCAGTCTTCCTCGTTGGCGATCCCGACGTCGACGAATTTGACCAGTTCGCCCATCACTTCGGGAGCCGATTTGCCGTACTTCCAGAGCTTATTGCGATAGTTGTAATCGCAGGAGACGGTGACGCCTTTCTCCTTCGCCGTCTGCACGGCATGGAGCGACAGATCGGCGGCTGATTCACTCAGGGCCGGGGTGATGCCGGTGATGTGGAACCAGCCCGCGCCGTCGAAGACCCGATCCCAGTCGAAGTCGGCGGGAGCGGCTTCGGATATGGCCGAATTGGCGCGGTCGTAGACGACATTCGAGGGGCGCTGATTCGCGCCCGCTTCGAGGAAGTAGATTCCCATTCGCTCGCCCTGGCGCTGGATCAGCGAGGTATCGATGCCGTAGCCGCGCAAAAATCGGATACAGGCGTCGGCGATGGGGTTCTGTGGCAGGGCGGTCACGAAGGCAACGTCGAGGCCGAAGTTCGCCAGCGACAGCGCGACATTCCCCTCACCGCCGCCGAAGGTCGCTTCGAGTGACGGCTGCTGGAAGAAGCGTTCGAAACCGGGCGATTTCAGCCGGAGCATGATCTCCCCCAGGGTGACAACACGTCCATTACTCATTGATGCGATCTCCTCATTTACAGGGCATGGGCGACAGGCGCTCTCGCCTCACGGACGATCTCGACGGCCTGGGCGGTCAGTTCAACGATCTGGTCGAAGTGGCCGCTGGCGATCATCTGCTTCTTGACCAGCCAGCTTCCGCCGCAGGCAACCACCATCGGCAGCCGCAGATAATAGGACAGGTTGGCCGGGCTGATCCCCCCGGTGGGGATGAAGCGGACTCCGCCGTATGGCCCGCCGATGGCCTTGAGAGTCTGTATGCCGCCTGCCGCTTCCGCCGGGAAGAACTTCAAGACGTTGAGTCCTTTGTTCAGGGCCATGTTGATCTCGGTGGGGGTCATCACGCCAGGGGTGACGGGAATCTCGCGCTCGATACACCAGTCGACGACGGCGGCATCGAAGCCAGGGGTGACGATGAACTGCGCCCCGGCATCGGCGGCTTTCTGTGCCTGTTCGACGGTCAGCACGGTTCCGGCCCCGACCAGCATCTCAGGGTAGTTCGAGGCGATGCGCCGGATCGCCTCGGCGGCGGCAGCCGTGCGGAAGGTGATCTCGGCGCAGGGCAGCCCACCATCGAGCAGCGCCCGGCCTAAATCCGGGGCATGATCCGCATCGTCGATTGCCACCACCGGCACGACGCCAAATTGTTCGATCTGATTCAAAACCTCATTCATCGCTCGTCTCCATTGGCTTGAAATCCTATCCGCAAATTCACTCCGTTCATTTCGGATAGGGAAAAAACGAACCCACCGGGTTGATTTCCGGGCAGATGGCAAACCGGTTACCTCAAATACATCGCCAGCAGCAGCGGCTGGCTGACCATCGCCACGACGGTCGATAAGACGGTCGCCGCCGACAGCGTCGAAACGCAGTAGCCGTATTTCTGAGCAAACATGCTGACATTAACGCCCAGCGGCATCCCCGCCACCATCACCGCGACCGTCCCCCACAGCGGGTCGAGGTGAAAGACAGGAAAGACCAGCACCCATACCAGCGCGGGAAAAAGGATCATCTTCATGCCGACGATGGTCGAGACTTCGGCGAGATGCCCGGCGATCTTGTTCGTCTTCAATGAAGCGCCGACGACGATCAGGGAGCAGGGAACGGTGGCCCGGCTGAGAAGTTCAATCGGCTGCTGAACCAGTTCGGGGATCGGGATCGAGAGCAGGTTGAACAGGATACCCAGCGCAAGGCCGATCAAGAGCGGGTTACGAACGACGCTTTTCAGTGTTTGCTTCAAAACCGGCAGCACGGACTGACCTTCGCCGCGCTCGACGAGCAGGGTCATCACCGTAAGCAGGATGGCGCTGTGAAGCGAGACGATCAGCAAAAGGGGGACCAGGGCATCATCGCCTAGGCCGGTAGAAATGATCGGGAAGCCGACGAGCATCAGGTTGCCGAAAGAGGTGCCTAACCCAAAGAGCCCCTGTTCCTGTTGAGAATGATCGAACCGGCGCTTGCTGATCCAGACGCCCAGGGCGTAGATCAGCAGGGCCGCGCCGTAGTACGAGATCAGGAACGACCAGTTGATCGAGGGCGGAAGCTCGACCGACGAGAGCGAGTTGAACAGCAGCACCGGCAGGGCGACCGTCACGACAAACTTGGCGATTCCCTGCACGTCACGGGCATCGACAAGGCGAATGGCTGCCGCCAGGTAGCCGATGGCGATCAGGGCGAAGATGGGGAGGAAGACGAGCAAGACGGTCACTGACAATACTCCGCCGAACCCGGCGGCAGTGCCGCCGGGTTCCCCTTAACATCATGGCTCATTTGTAAAAAGGATGAAAGATGAACTCCCTCTAATCTCGCTCTGCTCGATTTTTCTCCCCCTTGCAAGGGGGAGACGGTGAGCCGATGGCTCGCAGAGGGGGTTTCGATCCCCGAAATCAACATACCTTCACGCTTTCCACACAAGAGTAAACAGCACAGGCTTTCGATAAATCCATCCGTCATCCCCTATAAAAACGGCTCGATATGCCGTCTGAAATGCGCCGCCAGTGCCGCCCGGTATTCGTCTGCATGATCGGCGAGCATGGCGAAAATCTGCTCCCCGAAAACGTCCAGCACCGAGCCGAAGGTCACGTGGAGAAGCTGGCGCGAGTCGAACTGATCGAGCAGGCCGGGCAGGTCGGCAGCGGGCAGTTGATCGCCTGCCGGGACTTTCGAAGGCTGGCAGTCGACGAAATAGGATTTGCGGTCGGTTTCAAATCGTTCGTGGCCCAGGTCGAGCACCTGCCGGAACAGGGCCGGGTCGACGCGCGACATCACGCGCAGCACTTCGAGGTAGCTGGTTCCGGCGGTCTTGACGTGCGCCTGCCCCTGCGTATATCGGGCGATAACCGGGTAGATGCTGAACTTGTCCGAGCCGGTGTGGATGCTGATTTTGTAGGTGCCGAAATGCAGCATGATGGCGACGTGCTTCTCGAACTCGCGCTCGAACTCATCGACATCGCCGATATAGTCAACGCCCTTCTGGAACTTCCCGACGAAACGCGGCGCGACGCTGACGACCGGCACCGCGCAGCGGGCCAGCTCGTTGGCGATGAAATAATGCTCGTGGATCGAGGTCGGGGTATCGGTTTCGTCGACCGACATTTCGAGATCGAAGGTGCCGCCCTGCATCAGCGAGGCTAACTCCTGTGCGACGGCGACCGTGTGGGCCAGCGCCCGCCCATATTTCGCCAGCGCCCGCAGGAGGATTTCCTCGTCGAACTCAAGCGCCAGCCCGTCGAGCTTGACCGGCTTGAGGCAGTAGCGGGACTCCATATCGGCATAGCTGCTGTCGAGCGCCTCCCAGGGCAATGCCATCACCTTTTCTTTCAGCGTATCGACGTCGTCCGAGTCGGCATCGTTATCGACATACTCCGAAGGGTCAATCGTGTAGAAGGTGTAGCCCGCCTCGACAAAGGGCTTGAGGTCGCTGATCTCCTTGACGTGGTCGGCATCGGCTCCCCAGATTCCCGTCCAACCCTCCTGAAAGATGCCCCACGTCGCTGCATCCATCACCTGCTGCGGGGTGCGCCCGGTGCGGGTATTTTCGCGCACCGACTGCTGGGCGAAGATCGGCGCGACTTTATCGACCGCGCCGCTGGCCCGCATCGCCTCGATATGGCCCGGCGTGGCGACTCCCAGACGGTCGCCAAACCCAAACGAGGTCTGAATGCCGAGCGGAACCGGGTTCAGCCGGTCGATACGGCGGCGCAGTTCGGCGGCGTTGTGGGCGGTCAGTGGGTAGAAGGCGGCATCGTCTTCTTTATGGGCTGGCTCCTGAAACCCGGCATCACCACCGACGACACCAAGCAGGCGATCCCCGCCGTTGTGAAGGCGGATCAGAAAGTAAGTCACATTGCCGACGGTGGTCAGCGACGGTTGATAGATAGTTCCGATTGAGAATGTTTTTTCGTCCATTGATTAAATCCTCACAGGTTACGGGCTGCGTTTACAGTTGGGTTATCAATGATAAGCCATATCAGCGAACCGGCAACCTGTAGACAAAAATCCAGGGTACCCGGTTCGCTGCACTGGTGAAGCAGCGAATCGGGAATACACCCTAACCGGCCCTATGGCCGATCATGGATGACAGGGGGAACAGGTCGTCGATATGGACGACCTTCTCGTCGCGCATGGACAGGTTCGACGCGATGCCGACCAGCACCGAGGCGGCCCCGTCGATATGCGAGGCAGCGCGGTGATACGGGTCAGGGGGGGGTTGAGGAGAGAAAATCTGCTCTAACATAACCGGATCAGCCCCCCCATGCCCTCCTTCACCGATGGGGACAGGGACTTCATACCCATCGCCAAACATCGGGTAGACGCGAATCGCCGCCTTTTTGAACGGCCCCTTGCTGGCATCGGCAGCGCCATCGCCGAGAAGGTGGAGCACCGTCTCCTCGATGTCCATCTCGATCCGGCCCTTCGTGCCGGTGATCGCCACCCGCAGCCCTTCCCAGGGCGAATAGGCGACCAGGCAGTAGGACATCAGCACGCCGCTGTCATACTGCACGGAGACCGTCATCGAGTCTTCGATGTCGATAGGCTCGCCAAAGACATTGCGGTCGCGCAGATAGCCGGTTTCCGCCTCGGCGTCCAGGTAGAGACTTTTCAGCGCATCTTTGGATGTAAGCTGAAGGGCGAACGGGTCGTCCTCTGCTTCGGGGACGCCGGTATAGCGTTCGTAGGGATAATGCTCGCCGCGCGCCTCTGCATTGGCCTTCCCATAGAAGTTCAATCTGCCCATCGCCGAAACGCTGACCGGGAAAGAATCGATCCACCAGTTGACCAGGTCGAAGTGATGGGTGGCCTTGTGAACCAGCAGCCCGCCGCTGTTCTTCTTCTCGCGGTGCCAGCGCCGGAAGTAGTCCGCGCCGTGGCTGGTATCGAGCAGCCAGGAGAAGTCGACCATCAGGGGCCGCCCGACCAGCCCGTCGATCACAAGCTGGCGAAACCGGGTGTAGGCCGGGGCGTAGCGGTAGTTGAAGGTCACCGTCAGCGATCTGCCGGTAGCGTCTATGGCGTCGAAAATCGTGTTCAGCTTTTCCAGGTCGGTCGTCATCGGCTTTTCGGTGATGACGTCACAGCCAAGGACCATCGCCCGCGCAATGTAGTTGTGGTGAGCGGCATCGATGGTGGCGACGATCACGCTGTCGGGCCGGGTATCGGCGATCATCTGCTCGAACCGTTCGGCGGGATAGGTCGGCACCGTGTCGACACCGGTTGCTTTTATGATCCGGTCGACATACCAGTTCATGCGGGTCTGGCTGAAATCGCAAAGGGCGACCAGTTCGGCCACGTCCGGGTAGGTTTCGGTGATCGCCCGGACGTACATCCCCGCCCGGCTGCCCGTCCCGACAAGCGCGTATCGCTTCTTACCCGACATACACCCTCCCGGTCAGCGGCACAGCCAGCCGCCATCGACAGGCAGGATGACGCCGTGCAGATAGTCGGAAGCGGGTGATGCCAGGAAAACAACCGCGCCCTGCAAGTCCACCGGGTCACCCCAGCGACCGGCAGGAATCCGCTCAAGGATCGACTGGCTGCGCACCGGGTCGGCACGCAGGGGGGCGGTGTTGTCGGTTGCCATGTAGCCGGGGGCAATCGCGTTGACGTTGACGTTCTTCGCGGCGAGTTCGTTCGCCATCGCCCGCGTGATCCCGGCGACTCCGCTCTTGGCCGCCGTATAGGATGGGATCAGAATCCCGCCCTGGAAGGAGAGCATCGAGGCGATGTTGATGATCTTGCCGCCCCCCTGCTCCACCATCCGCGCCGCCGCTTTTTGCGACAGGAAGAAGACCGCCTTGAGATTGACCTGGAGCACGTCGTCCCAGTAGGCTTCGCTGAATTCGAAGAGCGGAGCGCGGCGGATGATCCCGGCGTTGTTGACGAGAACATCCAGCCGGCCAAGCTGCTCGATCACGCCGTCGACGATCATGGCGAGATCGTCGGGGGTGGCTTCCATGAGGTTGCACCGGATTTCGGTGAAGCGCCGCCCCAGTGCCTCGACCTGCTCGCCGGTTTCGGCGCAGTCCAGCAGATCGAGCGCGGCGATGTCGGCACCGGCCCCGGCCAGGCCGAGGGCCATCGCCTGGCCCAGCCCCCGGCTGGCCCCGGTCACCAGGGCGACTTTCCCTTCGAGAGAGAATGATACAGACATATATGTCCTTTTTCTTTTTTGTGGTCAAATCCCCCTCTAATCTCGCTCTGCTCGATTTTCTCCCCCTTGCAGGGGAGATACTGAGGGGGTTCAGACTCACTCTTTCTACAAAAGAAAGTAAAGTCAAAAATCAACTTTGCAAACTACTACAGCCCCAATTCTCTGAGTGTCGGGACGGTCTTGCCGACCCAATCGAGATCGGCGTCTTCGACGACGGCCTGCGTGCGGTGGTTGCCCGCGAGTATCCACAGGTAATAGGTGGTATAGCCGGGTGCGCTGACAACCGTGTGATAGCCGCTGGGGATCATCAGGATGGTGTTGTCGCGCACGGTGTAGATTTCGTCCATGCCGTTGCTGTAGAGGCGGGTCATGCCGAAACCTTCAGGCTTATTGACCTTGAAGAAGTACATCTCTTCGTGGAACGCCTCGTTGGGGAGATCGTCCTTCTCGTGTTTGTGGGGCGGGTAGGTGCTCCAGTTGCCGGACGGCGTATATGTCTCGCCGACGATCAGGCGGGCCGCCGGTAGATCGGGCTGGCCGGTGGAAGTCAATATCTGGTGGAAATTGCGCGAGAAGTTGGCGGCACCCCAGACGCCGGTCGTTATCTTATCGGGGCCGATGACATAAGGGTCGGTTTCCAGGTCACTCGGCGCGCTGCACAGGGCGACTTCCAATGAGCCGTTCGCGGTGATGCTGTAGTCGGCTCCGCAGGGGATATAGACCGAATGCGGCTTGCCGGAAAAGACGTTCGGTCGCCCGCCGACACCGGCGAAGGTCGAACCGTTGACGGCAAAGGCGCCTTTCCCGCCCATGATGACGGCCAGCACTTCCCGGTCACCGCTGGCGGCCTCGTAGGTTTCGCCGTCGGCGAGCGAGAGCAGGCTGAAGTCGAGGAGCTTGCAGGGATTGCCCGGCAGGACGTTATTTCCATTGGCCGAAGGTACAGCTTCAAAGTAAGACATCACTTTCCTCATTTCTTGTTGTCTAGAACGAGTTCGAGTTCTGCTGCTGCCAGTAGAAACGCGCCAATCCCGTGCAGGTTGTTCGTTTCGACCGGTTCGCGGATATAGTATTCAAATGAGCCGTCGCGGTAGGGGTTACCCCCCAGGCCCGCCGACGCGCAGATGCCATGCAGGTTGATCAGCCCTTCGCCGTCGATGGTGACCAGTTGGGTGATGACGCCGTTGAATCCCCTGACGGCGGCCTCTAATAAGTTAGTATCAAGATAGCCATTCCGGACACCTTTTGCAATGGCATAGACGAACATACACGTCCCGGATGCTTCCAGGTAGTTGCCTTCACGTTCTCCCTGGTCGAGCACCTGCCACCACAGGCCGGTGGCTTTATCCTGAACGCGGATGACCGCGTCGAGGGTGCGGGTGAGAATATCAACGAACTGCCCCCGCGCAGGATGATCGGCGGGGAAATCGTCGAGCATGTCGACTAGCGCCATCACGTACCAGCCGATGGCGCGGCTCCAGAAGTGCGGCGAACAGCCTGTCTCCGGGTCGGCCCACTTCTGCTCGCGGCTTTCGTCCCAGGCATGGTACAGCAGCCCGGTGCGGGGATCGCGGGTATGCTTTTCGATGGTGACGACCTGGAAGGCAATGTCGTCGAAAGCATCGACCTCGCCAAAGGCGGCGGCATACTCCGCGAAAAAAGCCGATCCCATATAGATACCATCCAGCCACATCTGGTAAGGATAAATCTGCTTGTGCCAGAAACCGCCCTCGTGGGTGCGCGGGTGATCGCGGAGTTGATCGCGGAGCAGGTGGAGCGCCTTTTCGTAGCGCCCGCTGCCGGTCGCCTGGTAAACCGGGATCAGCAGCTTGCCGGGGTTGATATTGTCGATGTTGTACTCTTCTTTGCGATAGGTCTTGATCGTGCCATCGGCGGCCACGTAATGATCGACATACTCGACAAGCCGGTTCCAGTAGCGGTTATCCCCCGTCAGTTCGAATAACCGGTAGACACCCTTGAAGAGCATTCCGTCCGTATAATGCCAGTGACCGTTTTCCAGCGAATAACGGCTCAGGGCAGACGTTACGATGCGCTGCGACCAGGGGATACCGGTTGTTTCGGACGGCTGGTTGATTTCAATTTGGGACATTTCCTGGTTCCTCACCATAGTCATAGCCAGGCAGACAAAGAAGGGTGTGCAGAAGCACACAGGCACACCCTTCTTTGTTAAGTTACATTACACTAACCGAACGTTCTGATAGCTATTCGACTATTTCAACAGCCCGGCGTCACGGACTTCCTGCTCTGCATTGGCTTCGTACTCCACGGCGCCCAGCCCGTCAAGACCGGCCAGGTACTCGGCCCAGGTGTCTTCGTTCAGTTCTTTCTGACCGAGGATGAACTGGAGCTGGCCTTCGGCATAGTAGCGGTCGAAGTCGGCGGCGTTGTCAGGCGGCAGGATGACCTGGCTGCCAACAGCGTCGACGTGCGGCTGTTCCTGGAAGAAGTACAGGTAATCGAGCGGGTACATGGTCTCGCCATTGATGCGTTCCCAGGTCGGGTAGCGGGCGGAGATTTCCAGTTTAGTGTTGTAGTAGATCAGCTGGTTGCGCATCTGCGTGTAGGGCTGGCGTTCAGGTGAGTTGTAGGCATCGGCTTCAGCGATACCTTCAGTCGTGATGAACCCATCTTCAGTGATGTTGAAGTTCACGCCTTCTTCACCGAACCCAAGCAGGAAGTAGCCATCGGTTGCCATCCACTCCAGCATTGCGGCAATTCTGGGGCCTTTGCCTTCTTCGGCAGCGGCTGCCGACATGGCGAAGACCTGGCCGCGGCCATCGTAGGAATTGTAGTACGATTCGCCATCGTAGGCGGGTGCCAGAGTGGCCAGCGGTGACCACTGTGCATCCGGGAAGTTCTCATCGAAGGGGGTGTAGTTGGACTTGTTGGTGAGAGCAGCGAAGTCTTCCCACATGATGCCGAACAATCCCTGCTTCCAGCGGGCACGGAACTCGTCCTTGCTGAGGGTCGGCCAGTCGGGGTCGATCACGCCAGCCTCGTTCAGCATAACCATGTATTCCATGGCGTCATAGTATTCAGGATTGCGAACATACATCTGGAATTCGTGGCCGGGGCGGAAGTCAAAAATGCTGCGGCCTGATGGCACGCCGTAGGCGCCAAGGATATAATCGAAGCGACGGCCAATGCCGTTCCCTTCAACAAAGGCCCCGATGCCGTAGGTGTCATCAACGCCATTTCCATCGGGGTCTTGGGTTGTAAAGGCAACTGCAACATCGTACAGTTCCTCAAGAGTGGTGGGCTGTTCGAGGCCCAGGTTGTCCAGCCAGTCCTGGCGGATCACCACGCCCTCACGGTAGGGGATGGCGGGCGGTTCGGGCAGACCGTACTGCTGGCCGTCAAAGGTGTAAAGGGCGTTGCGGTTGGCATCGTTATAGTGCTTTTCGACGCGCTCCGGCATTGCAGCCATCAGGTCATCAACGGGAGCAAGCAGACCTAATTCGTAGTAGCGAAGCAGGACACCGCGTGTGTCGTTGGTTGCGCTGGTGATCTGGAAGAAATCGGGGAGTTCGTTGGCTGCGGCAGCGGCGTTCAGCTTCGCCTCGCCATCGGCGCTTGGCGGGATGATGGTATAGTTGAGAATGACTCCCAGTTCCTCCTCGATGATCTGGTAAGCGATCCAGTCGTCAGGGGGCGGGCCGGCTTCGGTAACCGTCGCCTGGAGCCACATATCAACTACGATGGGCTGTGCTGCTATAGCTGTTGCTGCTGCTTCAGCTTCTGCCTCTGCTTCTGCCGCCTCTGCTTCGGCTTCTTCGAGTGCGGCTTCTGCCGCTTCCAATTCGGCTTCCAGCGCAGCTAAGTCGGCATCGCCCGCAGCTTCGGCTTCTTCGAGTGCGGACTGAGCAGCATCAAGCTGCGATTGCAGGTCGGCTATTGCTGTATCGTCGGGTGATGCGCCGCAAGCGGTCAGCACAAGCGTAAACAGCATGACAATAGCCAGTATGGTAAAATTGCGCTTCATATTCCTTCTCCTTCGAATGGTAGGTTCATTGATCTCGGTTTCTACTAAAATACTCCTGGTATAGGTTTCTCCTTTACTACAGGTTTGACTGTTTTATGATTCATTAAAACGCGACTATTCTTTGACACCACCAACCAGTGTTCCCTTGGTGAAGTAGCGCTGAATCCAGGGGTAGACAATCAACATGGGCAGCATGGTGATCAGGACGGCGGCGGATTTCAGCGCCTCGATAAAGGTCGAGCTGAAAGCATTGAACTCGACGAATTCGTTGAAACTGGCCGAAATCAGGATGTTGCGAAGCAGCACCGGAAGCGGGATGAGATCGTTGTCGTTGAGATAGAGAATGGGCGTGAAGAACTCATTCCAGAAGAAGACGGCGTAAAAAAGGCCAATCGTGAGGATGATCGGTTTGGAGAGCGGCAGCACGACCCGGAACAGGACCTGAAGCTCGTTGGCCCCATCGATCCGGGCGGCGTCCATCAGTTCTTCGGGCAGCCCCTCGAAGAAGCTCATCATCACCAGGGTGTTATAGACACTGACTGCCGGGGGCAGGATCACTGCCCAGAAGCTGTTTTGAAGGTCTAATGTCGTCACCATGAGGTAGGCGGGCACCAGCCCCGGATTGAACAGGAAGGTGAACAGGATCAGCATCAGGATGATCCGGCGTCCGGGGAGGGTCGAGATCGACAGCCCGTAGGCCAGGGGAACGGTCAGAAAAAGGCTGATCGCCGTGCCCCCGATGGTGATGATGGTGCTGTTCGTCAACGCCTTACCAAACTGGGGATGGGTCATCAACTGCTTGTAAGCTTCAACGGTCCAGTCACGCAGCGGCAGGAAATAGGGCACGCCGCCCTGGATGTAGGTATTGAGGGGTGTCAATGAGGTCACGACCACCCGCCAGAACGGGATGACGATGATCATCAGCACAATGAACAGGAAGAACGCAAGGGCTATTTGATAGGGGCGGTCTTCACGCCTGCTTGTTTTGCGACCAGACCGGACTACTTTAGTTTTCGTCGTCATCTGTTTACCTCGTTAGAACAGGCTCTGTTTGGCAACGCGCTTGGCGACCTGGTTGGCCGTCAGGATCAGGGCCAGTCCAATCACCCCTTTGAACAGGCCGACGGCGGTCGCCAGGCTGAACTCGAACTGCAGGATACCCTGGCGGTATACCCAGGTGTCGATTACGTCGCCGACGCTGTAGACCGGGATCGAATAGAGCATAAAGACCTGGTTGAACCCGGCATCCAGGATGTTGCCCAGGCGGAGCAGTGTCACCAGCACGATCACCGGCAGGATGCCGGGGATGGAAATATGCCAGATGCGCTGCAAATTCGAGGCACCGTCGACTTTGGCCGCCTCGTACAAATGGGGGTTGATCCCCAGCAGAGCGGCCAGGTACAGGATGGTGCTCCAGCCCGTCTCTTTCCAGATATAGGAACTTACCACCACCGACCGGAACCACTTGGGGCTGGTCAGGAAGCCGATTGGCTCCAGCCCAAATTCCTCAAGCACCTGGTTGATCAGCCCATTGCCCGGCGACAGCAGCATCAGCAGGACACCGAACATGATGACCCACGACAGGAAGTGGGGCAGATAGACAATCGTCTGGACGACGGTGCGAAATCGCACAAAGACGGTTTCATGAAGGGCGATGGCGAGGATCACCGCGATGGGTAATCCCAACACCAGTTTGGCCGTGCTAAATATCACCGTGTTGAGGATTAGATCGGTGAAGTAAAACGAGTTGATAAAGGACTTAAAGTTTTCGAAACCGATCCAGGGGCTGCCCCAGACCCCCAGCAGCGGCTTGAAATCCTTGAACGCGATCTGTGCATTCCAGAGGGGGCCATACTTGAAGATCAGGAAGTAGATCAGCGGGGGCAGCATCAACAGGTAGATGCCGCGATGCCGCTTGATGCTCCGCAGGAGGTTGCTCAGACGGGTCGACAGGGGCAGGGATTTTCTTTCAGCCGGGATGTTGAATGGGGTTGAATCGGAAGAAGTTTCCTTAACGCCCATCAGACAACCTCCTTAAAACAATCTTTTGTGTAATCATGAAATACTCACTTGCACAAACACAGCCCGCACATGGCGGCGCGGATCACCTGCACCCATTATAAGCGGGACGTTTTGGACATTAACGAATAAGTGTTGGACTATAACGACCAGCGAGGATGATTCTTTTCTCGATTCAGGGTCGTAGGGGCGCAGCACGCGCCGCGCCCGAAGGTCGCCTGTAGACTGATCGCAATCAATCAGCCGGGTTTTCGCGGTAATGCCGGGGCGATAAGCCGGTCAGCTTGCGAAAGACGCGACTGAAGTAGGCCGGATCGGAGAAACCGACCCGCCGCGCAACCTGGCTGATGCTGTTGTCGGTCTGGATGAGTAGTTCTTTGGCGCGGAAAATCCGGTAGCGGTTGAGGTAATCCCAGGGGGAGATTCCGAGTTCCTGGCTGAAAGCCCGGCTCAGGTAATCTTCGCTCATCCCGATGTATTCGGCGAGGTCGGCGCGGGAGAGCGATTTCCAGTAATTCTGATGCAGGTAAGCGACCGTCCGCTTGATCAGAGCGCTGGTTTGCGGGGGCAGCGTCGCCGTGCCGAACAGGGTGTTATGCAGCGAGGTGACGATCTCTTCTTCGGAGAGGATGCCCTTGTTCTGGAGCGTCACATTGGCATGATGCTCCAGCCGCTCGACGTCTTCCAGCGATAGCTGCCGGGCGCTCAGGATCACCACCGGGATGCCGCGTGTCTGCTCGTCGGCGCGCATCCGGTCGAGGACTTCGAAGCCGTCCATTTCGGGCATCATCAGGTCGAGGATCACGAGGCTGAGCGGACACTCGGTCATCAGTTCCAGCCCGATCCGCCCATTCTCTGCGGTGTGGATACAGTAATCGGGTAGACCCTGCTCGACGGCGCTCTTTGCAGCCTGCCGTGCGTACTCGTTGTCGTCGATGATCAGCACCGATCCCTCCGAGCCATCGGGAACCGCCGGGCGGATCGCCTCCCACAGCGACCGGCTGCTGGCCGGTTTGACGATCAGGCTGGTCAGGCCGGTCACCTCCGATTGATCGTCCGAGGGCTGGTAGAGAATGAAGGGCGTTGTCGAGAGTTTGGGGTGATTGTGGAGACGGCGGACTAACAGCCAGTCGTCGGAGACGCTGTTCTCGACATCCCAGGCGATCACTGCCGGTAATTCCCCGTCAAGATAACGCTCGACATCTTCCCGCGAGGTCAACTGCTCGACGGTCAATCCCTGCTGGGCAGTGAATTCGAGAATCTCGTCGGGCAGGTGATCAGACTGGGAGATCAGCCACAGGGTGGTGTTGTGGGACTGTTCGACCGGGGCGGGAAGGTGATCGGTCAGCAGCGGCAGGTAAATATGGAAGGTGCTCCCGACATCCGGCTCGCTTTCGAGGGTCATAGTGCCGCCGTGTAACTGGACGAGATGCCGGGCTATCGACAGGCCCAGGCCGATGCCACTGGATCGTCCGGTGGCCTGCTCGTGCGAGACGAACGGTTCGTAGATGCGCTCCTGTAGTTCGGGCGGGACGCCGATCCCCGTATCGGCGACCCAGAGATGCAGGTGGGGTGATTCGGCTCCGGCCCCCAGGCAGATCGTCCCCTGGTCGGTGAACTTGGCGGCGTTGCTCAACAGGTTGAAAAGTACCTGCCGGAGCCGCACCGGGTCGGCCTCGATGGGGGGCAGGTAATCGGGCAGATCAAGTTCCCACTTCACCGGCTCGGACAGGCTGACCTGTTTTGCCATCGCCGAGAACGAGTCTTCGACCAGTTCCCTGGGATCGATGACTTCTTTGTACAGGTCGAGCGAGTTGATCTGTGCCCGCGACAGGTCAAGCAGGTCATTGATGATCCTGAGCTGGTGTTCGGCGCTCTGCTGGATATGTTCGACAGTGTGGTCGAGATCGCCGCCGGGCGAGGCCATGATCCGCTGCGTGTTGCCGATGATGATGTTGAGTGGGGTGCGAAGCTCGTGAGAGACGTTGGCAAGCAGCCGCGTTTTGATGTCGTCGGCACGTTCGGCTTTGCGGCGTGCCTCGTGGGTTTCGCTGAAAAGCAGGGCACCCTTCAATGCGCTGCTGATATAGCCGCGCAGCACCTCGTAGACTTCGCCGTCCTTCGGGCCGACTTCGAAAACCATGTAGCCGATTGGCTCCGTCTGGAAGTAGAGCGGCTCGATGATGAAGCTGTAGCGGCGGTCAGGCAGCAGTTCGGGGGGGACCAATTGCCGGGATGGGTAGCGGTAGCCGGGATCGTCCGGTTCGATGCGTTTGCCGTCCGAGTAGGCCATCACCAGCCGGGACGATTCGAACGAGTCGCCGTACAACGCAAGATAGCTGCTCCTGATGCCCAGTTCGGGCAGGCGCGTCGAAAGCACGTCGGACAGCCGGTCGATGTCGAAAACGGTGATCAGCGTCTGGCCGATCTCGCGCAGCAGGCTGTTCTGGCGCTCGATATGGAGCCGCCGGGCGCTCTGGGCACGCTGGATCGCCTCGCCGACCAATACCCGCGCCTGCCCGAACAGGTTCTCGGCCCGCACCTGTTCTTTTTCACCAAGCGAATTCAGCATGTCGCGGCGCAGCACCGAGATCACCATCTGCCACGCGGCGGTTTCGTCGCTGTGGAGGTCGCCGCGCTGCATCATACCGTCAAGGGTGGTGAGGAACAGATTCGAATAGCCGGTGGCGATGTCGCGGTTGAAGGCATCGTAAAGCTGCTTGGCCCAGGTCGCGGCCAGCCCACGATTGTGGATCACGCGCAGGAGGTGCTCCATGATATGCTGCTGGACGTTCAGCGAGTCGTTCGGCGAGATGAGATTGTCGATGTCGATGGCGGCCAGGTTGACCGACGACGAAGGGCAGCCGCAGGAGCGTCGAACCAGCAGCCGCGAATCCAGCACGACCGACTCAGGGACATCATGGCCGGAGAGGATGCCCATCAGCAGGCGGACGGCCTGCTGTGCCTGCTCGTAAAAAGGGAGCGATACCGAGGTCAGCGGGGGGCGGCTCAACTGGCCTTCTTCGATGTCGTTGAAACCGGCGACGGCCACGTCGGTGGGAACGCGGTAGCCGCGCTCGGTCAACACCCGCAGCGCGCCGATTGCCAGCAGGTCGCTGACAGCGACGACTGCCTGGAAATCCCTGCCCGGTTCGAGGCCGCGCTCGTCGAGCAGGAGCTTCATCGCCTCCGGGCCTTTTTCCCAGCTCATCGACGGCGTCACGAGAGCGTCGTCATGAGGGATGCCGTTGGCTTCGAGGGCATCGCGATACGCCTCTAACCGTTCGCGGGCATAGGGATGGCTCTCCGGGCCGCGAATGAAGGCCACGCGGCGGTAGCCATGCACGTGGATGAGATGCGAAATGAGTTCCTGCATACCCTGGTAGCCGTTGATCGAGATATGGGAACGATGCACGAGGTGGGCACCCAGGCTGACAATCGGCAGGGATTGGTAGCGACCGAAGAAATTGGCGACCTGATCATGGGTCGCCGCGCCGGTCAGCGCCGAAGTCCAGCTGACCATCCCGGAGAGTGCCCCGGCATCGACCAGCCGGTAGATGATGTTGCGCTCGGCCTCGAAATCTTCCTGTGAGTAGAGCCGCCCGCCGGGGTAGCTGACCAGGTTCACGTCGCTTTGCTGGGCAGCATCGAGGATGCCCAGCCACATCGAACGGGCGGCACCGACGTGCACGTTGGCCGTCAAAAATCCGATTGTGGGGCGATCCGCGCCGACCATATCAACGCACTCCACAGTTGCAATACCCGACCGGGGCGGCTTCTGTACGACCAGAAAACCTGATAATCGCGGGACAGTCCCACCAGTTTGATAGTACGGTCATCACAAACAAGGTGTATAATCCAATCCGCCATCTTTATCTTACCACTATCCGGCAGGTGTTGGCATTTATCCGGCTGGGAAATGTCATGGTGTCGCTACGGGAACGGAAATGAACTTACCGGCAGCACTTGTCTTCGTTGGGGCTTGGTTATTCTGTAATGTTGGCTACGTGACAGCGGTTCTTTTCCTCGCCGCCAAAAGGAAACTAACCGCCCACCGTTTTGCATTGATCTTTGCGAGTTATCTCAGCATTTCTTTTCTTGGCCCGTTTCTGCTGGTTGTCGGCCTGTATACATCAACCGGTTTTGACATCTTCCTGATAGTATTCTTCTCTGGTATTGCGCTGCTGCACTTCATCGTGGGCTATCCAATGGGTTATTTCAGCTACAACCATTTTCTTCGTGACACGATGGAGAGTTTCGCACAGAGATTATCCAAACGATCACAGACCGAGCCGCAGGACACGGATCGGAAAACGGGGTAACTACACACTGTGGTGAAAGTCATCTTCATTTGCCTGCTAGCAGGCGGCATATTGTTCTTTTCTGCATTTGCTATCACGTCCGGGTCTCTTGTATATGATTCGTGGGCAAGAAGTGACGAATTCCTGACGAAGATAGAAAGTAGTCAGAACAACCCAATACTTACCCGGTATTGGCGTGGAACGAAAAAGCCGAATATCTGGTTTCTGCGTTTCTACGTGATTCACATGCTGCTGTCCTCCGTCGGCTGTGTCGTGGGTCTGATCCTGCTGCTGCGCTCTATGCTGTGATCTATCTCAGATTCTTTTACCCGCCTTGACAATCACTATACCGACCGGTATACTGATATCCAATGATTGACATTATGGAGGATCAGTGACAACCGACAATCGATCCGCATTGATGGATCACGCGCTGCGGCTGTTTGCCGCGCGGGGTTTCGACGCGGTGGGTGTGCAGGAGATCGTCGAGGCGGCGGGGGTCACCAAGCCGACCCTCTATCACTACTTCGGCAGCAAATCCGGCCTGCTCGATGCCATCCTGCGCGAGCACTTCCGCGCGCTGATCGGGAAGGTCGAGAAGGCGGCGGACTACCAGCACGACATCACGCTGACGCTGCAAAAGGTGGTCGAAGCCTATTTCGACTTCGCCCGCGAGAACGGCACCTTTTACCGCTTTCAACTCGCGCTGACCTTCGCCCCGGTCGAGAGCGATGGTTATCAGGCAGTGCTGAAGTATCACGAGCAGCAGTTCGACATCATCGAGCGGCTGTTCCTGCTGGCCGCCGAGGATCACGGCAACATGCGCGGGCGGCATCGACGTTACGCGGTGACCTTCATGGGGCTGATCAACAACATGATCACCCTCTGGCTCAACGGTCACGCTGAACTCGACAAAAACCTGGTCTATGACGCCACGCACCAGTTCATGCACGGGATTTTTTCGTAGCGAGCGCGTTTGCGTAATCGGTGATTGGGGGATATCATTCCCCGGTCTGGCTGATTTTTATGGTAGTGAACTCAATATTCCGGATCGGACTATTTTTTTTTGCTGGAAGCCGTATACCGACCGGTATAGAGTTCGGCAGCTTATTGGAGAAACAATGATGCCAACAATGACAATGGAACACTGGATCGATAACGCGATCTTTTATCACATCTACCCGCTGGGATTCTGCGGCGCACCATCGCAGAACGATTTCCGCTCCCCGGCAGTTCACCGGCTGGATCACATCCTCGGCTGGCTCGATCACCTGCAAGACCTCGGCATCACGGCCATTTACCTGGGGCCGGTGTTCGAATCGACCGAACACGGCTACGACACGGTCGACTATTACCACGTCGACCGGCGGCTGGGCGACAACGATGCGCTCAAGCGGCTGATCGAGGCGATCCACGCACGCGGGATGCACGTCGTCCTCGACGGGGTATTCAACCACGTCGGGCGCGATTTCTGGGCCTTCTACGATCTGAGGCAAAACGGAGAAGAATCGGCCTACCGGGACTGGTTCCACGGGCTGCGCTTCGGCGAACAGAGTCCCTGCGGCGACCCGTTCAGCTACACCGGCTGGGAAGGTCACTACTCGCTGGTCAAGCTGAACCTGGGTAACCCGGAAGTGCGCCAGCATCTCCTCGACGCGGTCGCCTTCTGGCTCGACGAGTTCGAGATCGACGGCCTGCGCCTCGACGCCGCCGATCAGGTCGATCCGGCTTTCTGGCGCGAACTCTCGGCCTTCTGCCGCGACCGCTGCTGGCTGATGGGCGAGATCATCCACGGGGATTATCGCGACTGGGCTAACCCGGATATGCTGCATTCGGTAACCAACTACGAGGTGTACAAGGGGCTGTGGTCGAGTCACGTGGATCGCAACTACTTCGAGATCGCCTATTCGCTCGACCGTCAGTTCGGCTCGACCGGTTTATACCAGGACTTGATGCTCTATAATTTCGTCGATAACCATGACGTGGATCGGGTTGCCAGCCAGCTCGACGACCCGGCGCACCTGTTTCCGCTTTACGCGCTTTTGTTCACCATACCCGGCGTGCCGTCGATCTACTATGGCAGCGAGTGGGGGATCGACGGAAAGAAGTCGAACGGCAGCGATGCGCCCCTGCGCCCCTATCTGCCCCTGCCCGGCGAGATCGCCCAGAGCGCCCCGCTTCCCGATCTCCTCAACGCGATCCGCAAATTGATCGACGTGCGGCGTCGGCTGCCCGCGCTTCAGCATGGCGGCTACGAGCAGTTACACGTCGCCTCCGAGCAGTTTGCCTTTGCCCGTCAGGCTGATGATCAGTCGGTGATCGTGGCGGTCAACGCCGCCGATCAGCCCGCCCCGGTCGAGATCGCCCTCCCCCACGCGGGGAGTCGGCTGGTCGACGAGTTGAATCCGGGTGATACGTTCGGCGTCGATGGGGGCCGCGTGCGGATCGACGTGCCGCCGCGCTGGGCGCGGGTGCTGAGAGTGGAATAAGACAGCAATCAGATAGATTCGATTGAGAATCTGTCAGTGTATCGGCGAGTAAGTAAGTATAGATTTCTGGTATAACGGTCACGGTTGATAAAGACTCGGGAGGTGACCGTTGACCAGAAACACATACTGTTTAGTCATCGCAGCGATGCTGATATTCAGTGCATGCACTACTTCCTCACTATCACCAGAAGACCCTCTTGCAGCCAATATCGATTTTAATGATGTCAGATTCGTGGATTTAGCAAACATCCCAGAAAACCTGGAACACGAAGAGGCAGAAGCAAAGGAGTTTGGGCTATGGCTTGATATCAAAGGGATTTATGCAATTGACCAAAACACAGTATTCCTCTTCGGAGCGATAGGGCCGCCGTGCTGCTACGGGCGGTCACTGTTGCTGCGATCTACAAACGGAGGGTTGGATTGGGAGGAAGTCTTGCCACCGCTGCTGGGAAATTCAGTCTTTCATGTTGTATTCCTGGAGGATGGTTTAGGATGGGCATTATCTCCCTGGGTTGTCGAAGATATTGGCAGGCTGACTCTATACCAGACCGAAGACTACGGTGAAACCTGGAATCAGCTTTCCGAAATACCCAATGATCGGAGATATCCCTATGGGATGGAGTTCTCTGACAAGATGAACGGGAATCTGTATGTCACATACATAATTGGTTCGCCAACAGATCGATATGCCACGCTTACAACATCTGATGGTGGGTTGAGCTGGGAAGAAACTGACAGTATTCCGCTGGTTTGGGAATGGGACAGATCCGAAGACAAGAGTGAATCACGGGAGGTGTTTGCCCGTGATGTTTATGACCTATTAGAACCTCCGGGCAGTGCTATGGGTAGACACTGGTTACCCTGTGATGGTTACTGTGAGGCGACCGGTCACGATGGCAGCCTCTGGCGGACAGAGGAAAACCAGGAATCCGATCAGTTGGCCGTATATCGCCAGCTTGGTATCGAAGATGGCTGGCAAACAGTGAGTATACTCCCTACCCATTTTGGATATTTCAATGGGCATGTGGACGATCCCATTCATGGGGATGATTGAATTACCGATTACTATGGTATCTACTTAATTGTCTATTTCAGCAGATCGAGGAATTCCTCGCGGGTGAGATCGGCCTGACGGAGGATGGCACTCAATGTGCCGCGCGGGAGCGTCTTTTTCCCGGTCGGGACGGGCACGGTTCGGGCCGGAGGTGGCACATCACGGCGCATCTGAACGTGACTACCGCGCTGTCGAGAGATAGTAAATCCGGCTTTCTGCAACACTTTGATACAATCGTCCGGGCTGACCGCAGGCAGCTTGCTCACGGCTCGATCACCAGTTCCTGAGTAACAGGCAGTTCTGGCATATCTTCAGGCGGCACCGGGTCGCCGTTAGCTACCAAATCCTCGATATGCAGGTCAATCGCCTCGCGGATCATGGCGATAGCCTCTTCGATGGTGTCGCCCATGCTGGCAATCCCCAGGCTGGGACATTCCACCCAGTAAGCGACATCTTCATCAGGCTCAGAGCGGTGAATGATGATTCGGCGCATGCGGCACCTCCAGATCACATCGTTGCTATCATTATAGCCGCTGTAATCGAGATTCGCAGCAGCGTCGACAATCGGCTGGTCGATGAGCTGAATCCAGGCGATACGTTCGGCGTCGATGGGAGCCGCGTTATGCATGGGTGCTGCCTGCGAAGTAAATGCCAATCTCGCATTACAATATGATGACTAAATCGAATGGGCCAGAAAATCTGTACTACAATGTAAAAGTATGACTGTTCTTATTAGATCATTTGAGATATATCGTTAGGCAAAGAGAACTTATCATGGAAAAGCAATATGCACTTGTCGTGGATGACAACCCGGATGCCCGTGAAATTCTTGACCTGGCCCTGACCCGCTTCGGATTTGAGGTAGAGCTTGCCTGCGACGGCGCTGAAGCACTGGAAAGCACCAAAAAGCGCATTCCCGATCTCATTATGCTCGATCTCATGATGCCAGGCGTCAACGGGTTCCAGGTGCTGTCCCGGCTGCGCGCTCTCCCTGAAACGCGCCACATCCCGGTGATTGTCATCTCGGCAGTCAGCAACCAATCGCTGATGCAGGTTCCCGGCGTGAGTGCCGTAATCCAGAAATCAAGGTTTTCCGTTCGAGAGCTGCAATCGATCATTGACGGTGTGATGGCGAAACATCAACCACTGGTCAGACATCAGCCGCTGGTCGAATGCCAGCCGCTGGTCGTTTAGAAGCTGACAGGCTGTCTGATCGGATAGCTCTGTCGGGCTGGGATGAGGGTTTTTTTACAAGCCGGGTGGCAAAATTGAGCCACCCGGCTTTGATTCGGCGTCGATGGAGGCCGTGTGTGGATCATCGCGCCGCCGCGCCGGGCGCGGGTAATGCGGGTGGAGCAGGGACAGAGGCAGTGTGATTACTCTTTCTCAACGGGCAACTGCCGGATGCGTATGGCGACCTCTTCCACGCTGATGATCGCTCCCTCTTGAAGACGGTCGGTGCAGCAGGCAAGCACATCTTTAAGGCGGGCAGTGACATATTCGGCGGTTTTGTTCCCCAGCCGGAAGATCACAACACTGGGCAGCCGCGCACCGCTTACCGCCATCAGATAACCAAAATCGAGATCGAGCGTCAGCAAGACGCGGCCTTCGCTGCGGGCTTTTTCCAGAAGGTCTTCATCAGGAGTGCGCTGCATAGCAGCTTCACGGGCATGAAGAGCATCATATCCCTGGTCGCGCAGCCAGCCGACCGTGAGATTGGAAATCCCCATGTCGGCCAGGAACTTCATGCCGATTTACCGGTGTAGACCTGCTCCTGGGCCAACCAGGCCGCATAGGCCAGTGCCTGCCGAATATCCTCCGGTTCCAGATCGGGGTACTCTTCCAGAATCTCGGCAGTCGATTTACTGTGCGCCACCAGGTTTATGATCAGCGAGGCCGGGATCCGCATCCCCCGGATACAGGCCTGACCGTTCATAATCTGGCGGTCAAAGGTAATGCGATCAAGCTGCTGCATGGTGATTGCTCCTGTACTACCCTCCTATCATACCCCTGATTCCGAAATTTGCGACCGCGCCCCGGCTGGTCAACTGATCGACGAATTGAATCCGGGCGATGCTTTCGGCGTCGATGGGGTCCGTGTGCGGATCATCGCGCCGCCGCGCCGGGCGCGGGTGATGCGGGTGGAGTAGGGATCGGGTAAACTTCACCGCAGTAGACAACCGCACCCAGAATCACTATCCTCAATATAGCTGCATTGTTTCCAACCGAAAGAGATACAACCATGAAAAAAGAAGACCTGCGATCGCTGATCGCCATCCCGATCGTCCTGATCGTCGCCGCGCTGCTCGCCCTCGCAGGCAGCCAGGGCGGTGCGATCGTCTCCGGCATCCCGATCTTCGCGCTGGGGATCGGGCTGGCCTTTCTCATCCAGTGGGTGGTGTTCATCCCGTCGTTCATCGCCCAGACCGAAAAGTTCTTTGACCTCACCGGCTCGCTCACCTACATCACGGTGATCGTCATCGCCGTGCTGCTCAGCCCATCCGCCGGGGCGCGATCATACCTGCTGCTGGCGCTGGTCGTGATCTGGGCCACCCGGCTGGGATCGTTCCTGTTCCGGCGAATCCTCAAAGCCGGTGCCGACGAACGCTTCGACGATCTGAAACCCTCCTTCCCCCGCTTCCTGATGACCTGGACGCTGCAAGGGCTGTGGGTATCATTTACACTCGCGGCGGCCCTCGCGGCGATCACCACCGGGAGCAGATCGACCGGGCTGGATGTGTTCGCCATCATCGGCCTGATCGTCTGGCTGGCCGGATTCGGCATCGAGGTGATCGCCGATGCGCAGAAGAGTCGATTCCGGGCAAAGCCGGATAACAAGGGCCGCTTCATCGACAGCGGGCTGTGGGCGTGGTCGCGGCACCCGAACTACTTCGGCGAGATCGTCCTGTGGGTCGGTGTGGCGATCATCGCTTTCCCGGCGCTGCGCGGCTGGCAGTATGTCACGCTGATCTCGCCCGTGTTCGTCGCGCTCCTGCTGACCCGGATCAGCGGGGTGCCGCTGCTCGAAGCCCGCGCCGACGAGAAGTGGGGCGGTCAGGCCGACTACGAGGCCTACAAGGCGCAGACATCGATATTGATCCCGCTGCCGCCATCAAAAAAACAATAAGACATTGGAGGACTTGATATGATACTCAACATTCTCAAGATCGCCGCCGCAGTCGGCACCGTGATCGTCGGGCTGATCTCCGCCGTCAACCCGACCGGCGTCAGCGGCTTCACCGGGCTGGACGTGGCGGGCAATCCGCGCGGGATCACCGAGGTGCGGGCGGTGCTGGGCGCGTTCTTCATCGGGCTGGGCCTTGCCCCGCTGATCTGGCGCTCAAAAGCCGATCCGATGTACCTGATGCTCGGATTCACCTATTTTGTCGTGGCCGGGGTGCGCACCATCTCGATGTTCGTCGACGGTTCGGTCGTGCAGTCGAACATCATCAGCATCATCTCGGAGATCATCTTCGGCGTGATCCTGGTCTGGCCCAAAAAGTAACCCGGCAGCCCGGCTGTCCACATGGATGTTTCGCTGAGAGCGAAACTCCCAAGTAACCGGAAGCCCGGTTGCCGCAACGGGGAGGCCAGTTGCCGCTGGCGCGCCCTGCGCTGCCGCCAGTATAATGCAGGGTAGCAGGTGGATCGATGGACAATCAGGCGATCACTTTCTACACCGACGAAGACGTGGACGGCTGGGCAGTCGAGGCGGCCCGCAGGAGCGGGGTCGAGATTGTCACCGTCCGCGAGGCCGGGCTGCTCGGCGAGAGCGACCCGGTTCAGTTCGCCCATGCCATCGAGAACGATTACACCCTGGTCACCGGAAACGAGCGCGATTTCCATCCCCTGTACGATCAATGGCTCACCGGCGGGTACGATCACCCCGGCGTCTTCTTCATCACCAACCGGCAGTTGAAAAACAGCGTCCTGATCGCCGACGTGCTGTGGCTGTGGCACGAGGCCGCAGCGCGCGATGACGTTCGCAATCGGGTTGAGTGGATTTGAGCATGACCGTGCAGCCAATCGAGCATATCGTCAAGACGCCCGACGTGGTGGGCGGCAGCGCCCGGATCGCCGGACGGCGAATCGCCGTGTACCAGATCGCCTACCTGCACGAGTGGGAAAACGTGCCGGTCGCCGATCTGGCCGCACAGTTCGAGCTGACCCCCGCCCAGGTTCACGCGGCGCTGGCCTACTATCACGACAACCAGGCCGAAGTTCTCCGCGAGATACAGGCAGTCGAGCTGGCCGGGCCGCCCCCCGATCACCGGCCCCGGATCGATGGCATCCTCGAACGCTGGCAGGCACAAACCGGGCACAACCCCAACGAGGAACTGACCGTCGCACAGGTGGCCGAGGAGTACGGAATCAGCCCGCAGACAGTCCGGGAAGCCTGCGCGAAAGGCTGGATCGCGGGGCGAAAATCGGGCACGATCTGGCTGATCCGGCGGCTGTCGGCGCACAATCGCTGGGGGTAGGATTCGATCCACAGATTGCACAGATGCCACAGATAAAAAGGGATTCAGTCCGCGAATTGACAATAAAGAACATTGCTGCCAATTGCGCGAATTCATTTTTATTGAGTTTTGTGACAGGAATTTTGGGACACCCGTCGCGGGCTTAAATCTGTTTATATGGGGGTTTTGTAACGCGGTTTTTGGGGCTGGGTATCGTTAATCAGCCGAAGGCTGATTACTGGGAGTTTTCGCTGCGCGAAAACGTCCATTTCCATAGTTATGTAACACGATTTCTATAGTGGGCTGTCGTCAATCAGATTTCCTCTGATTTCAAATCGTCTCCGAGTTTCGTAACGTGGATTCTGGGGCTGGGTATCGTCAAGCCGATCTTGCGTTTTGTAACGTAGATGATGGGATTTTGCGATAATATGCGTTTTGCGCGTAGACCGCATGTTCTATTATATCAAATTGCCGGGGGAGAGTCAAGGTGAAAACCCCCACTGTCACTACGTGACATCTCCCCCAGTTTTGGGGGCGATTGGGGTTGGGCTGGCTTTTCAATGTCGACTGGCGGGATTATAATGGTGCTCTACCATCACTAACCGGGAAACAAAAAGATATGAACGCGACTGAATTCATCACTAAATGGCGCGGTATGAGCATCAAGGAGCGATCCGGGGCACAGGAGCATTTCATCGACCTGTGCCAGTTGGTCAACCACCCCACACCTGCGACGTACGATCCCAGCGGGGAAAGTTTTACCTTCGAGATGGGGGTCAAAAAAGCAGGGGGCGGGCAGGGATTCGCCGACGTGTGGTTCAAGGATCATTTTGCCTGGGAATACAAAGGCCCCGGCAAAGACCTGGACAAAGCCTACGACCAGCTTTTGCTATACCGGGAAAACCTGCTCAACCCGCCGCTGCTGGTGGTGAGCGATTTCGAGCACATCCAGATTCACACCAATTTCACCGGGTCGGTGCCGAAAACCTACGACATCCACATCGAGCAGCTAGACCAGGATACCTTTTACGACCAGGTTTACAACCTGTTCCACCACCCGCACAAACTCGACCCGAAGTTAAGCCCCGAAAAGGTGACCGGCGATGCCGCCCAACGATTCGCAGAACTGGCCGACCAACTGCGGCGGGATCATCCCCCGCGCAAAGTGGCCCATTTTCTGACCCAACTGGTGTTCTGCTTCTTCGCGGAGGACATCGGGCTTCTGCCGGGGCGGGAAGGCAAACGGGGCGGCGTGCTGACCGAGATCATCGAAAAGAGCCAGGGCGACCAGTATCGCCTGTTCCCCGAAGCGGCCCGCGACCTGTTCGGGGCGATGGTGGGCGGGGGCCGGGTATGGCTGAACCAGATCAAGCACTTCAACGGCGGGTTGTTCGAGGATGAGAGAGACACGCTGTTCGTCCCACTGCTGACGCCCGACCAGTTGGGCACGCTCTACACGGTGGCTCAAATGGATTGGAGCGGCATCGAGCCGACGATCTTCGGGACGCTGTTCGAGCGCGGGCTGAACCCGGACAAGCGGGGGCAGCTTGGCGCACACTACACCAGCAAAGCGGACATCCTGGCGATTGTCGAGCCGGTATTGATGGCCCCGCTGCGGCGTGAATGGGATTCGGTGAGGGCGAAAGCCGACAAAGCCAGCCCCGCCGAAAAGGAATCGCTGCGCGGGGGGATGCTCGAAAAGCTGAAAGCGACGACGGTGCTCGACCCGGCCTGCGGGAGCGGAAATTTTTTGTACGTGAGCCTGAATCAACTGCTCGACCTTGAAAAAAAGGTGCTGACTTACCCGGCTTTTGTCGATTTGCCCAGGCTGAGTCCGGCGGTACACCCCTGCCAGTTGAACGGGATCGAGATGAGCGACTACGCCCACGAGTTAGCCAGCGTGGTGATCTGGATTGGCTACATCCAGTGGCACCGGCGGAACGGCTACGTTTACGAGCAGGTGCCGCTCCTGCAGAAGTTGAACAACATCCTGTGCATAGATGCGATTTTAGCGGTGGACGAGGACGGGAAGCCCTACAAACCGGCGTGGCCGGAAGCAAAGGTGATTGTCGGTAACCCGCCGTTTTTGGGCAGCAAGAAAATGCGCTCAGAGCTTGGCAGTGATTATGTTGACTTACTTCACGATCTCTATGGAGAAATCGTCTACGGTGAAGCCGATTTTGTAACCTATTGGTTTGAGATTGCCAGAGAGCAGATTAACAAACAACGAGCACAAAGAGTCGGTTTGCTGGCAACGCAGGGTATTAGAGGTCAGGTCAACAGGGGGACTCTTGAGCGGATCAAACGTGACGGGAATATTTTCTTTGCATATTCAGATCGCAAGTGGATTTTAGATGGTGCAATGGTTCGTGTTTCTATGGTGGGTTTCGACAATGGCACTGAAACAGAGAGGCTTTTGGATGGTGAATCCGTTCACAATATAAATGCCGATCTGACAAAAGGTCTTGATCTGACTACTGCGGTTCAACTAGATGAAAATCAAGACATTGCATATATGGGAACGACCAAAGGAGGCGCATTCGACCTGACTCCTGAACAGGCTCAAGAAATGCTTTCCGCGCCACTTAATCCCAACGGCAGATCTAACAGTGATGTGATCCGTCCCTGGCGAAACGGTAGAGACATCACAGATCGCTCTCGTGATTATTGGATCATTGATTTCGGGACAGACATGACTTTAGAACAGGCTTCTATGTATGAGATGCCTTTCGAGCATATAAAGACACATGTCAAGCCAGTCCGTGCATCCAATCGACAAAAGGCTTACCGTGAAAAATGGTGGCTATTTGCAGCGTCTCGTTCGGGAATGCGCGAGGCTTTCAAGAAATTGGGGAAATACATAGCTACGGCCAGGGTGTCAAAGTATCGTATATTTGTGTGGTTAGACACATCGATCCTGCCTGATAGCCAACTAATTGTTTTCGCCCGCGATGACGATTACTTTTTTGGTGTGCTGCACAGCAAGGTTCACGAAATCTGGTCACTTCGTCAGAGTACACAGTTACGTGATAAATCCAGTGGAAATCGCTACACACCCACGACGACCTTTCAAACCTACCCCTTCCCCTGGGCACCGGGCGAGGAACCAACAGACGATCCGCGCGTGCAGGCCATCAGCGAGGCGGCGTGGGAGTTGAACGATCAGCGCGAGGCATGGCTCAACCCGGAGCGCGGGCCGAATCAGGAATTGAGCAGCTACGAGTCGATGCTCAACAAGCGCACGCTGACCAATCTCTACAACGACAATCCCACCTGGCTGCAACTGGCCCACGAGCGGCTGGATCGGGCGGTGTTCGCTGCGTATGGGTGGGATTATGACGAACTGGTGATCGATGGGGTGGTCGACGAGGAGGAGATATTGCGTCGGCTGCTCGAGTTGAATCTGGAGAGGGCGGGATAACCCCCTCTGGACGACTGCGTCGTCCATCTCCCCCAGTATTGGGGGCGATCAGGGTTGGCCTCGTCTATTACAATTCGAGTCCATGACCCCAGACCTGGGGGCGATCAAAGCGGATCGATTTTGCGCGTGGAGGATCACCCCCTCTGACCGACTACGTCGGCCATCTCCCCCACCGGGGGCGATCAAGGCGGTTCGATTTTGTGCGTGGAGGATCACCCCGTCCCCCTCTGCCCGACTTACGTCGGCCATCTCCCCCACAGGGGGCGATCAGGGTTGGGCTGGTTTGATACGGTGAATTGCAGGTGAACAAAGTGGGCGACCGCATAGGGTCGGCAACTGATATTCAGTTGCTATACAGTTTTGCTTCACAAAACATGGGTCGCCCCTACGGGACGGTATCGAAAATTGGGCGGCGGAGAGCAGGGCGGATCGATTTTGAGCGTGAAGGAGCACCCCGTCCCCCTCTGTCACTGCGTGACATCTCCCCCACAGGGGGCGATCAAGGCGGCAGCAATGCTCCCCGCTTACCTGACCCGGCACACCCCTAACAATTAGGGCGCATAATCATCTCACATTGGCGTATACTGAAGGTGAGCTGGAAGGTAAGCTATGGGCAATATGACCTGGATTGAACTGCTCTTATGGGCGTCGACAATTATTGGGGGAACCCTCTTTATTCTGCGTACGATCATGATGGTGGTCGGGGTAGGCTTTCACCACGGCGACGTTGACTCCTCCTTTGCTGGCGATTTTCACGGCGACGTCGATTCCTCCTTTCATGGCGATTTTCACGGCGACATTGGTTCGGATATCCACGCGGACATTCATGATGTCCATGATGTCCATGATATTGACGCCGACCACCATGTCGATCACGGGGACACAGAGGGTGATTCGGATATCAGCTTCAGGCTGCTGTCCTTGCAGGGTCTGACAGCCTTCTTCATGATGTTCGGGCTGGTTGGCCTGGCCTTACTCAAAGCAAAGGTCAATCTTTTTCTGATACTTGCGGGAGGGGGATTGGCCGGGTATTTCACAGTGCATCTCCTCAGCCTTATTTTTTCCCAGGCGATGCGCCTGCAATCTGATGGCACCCTGAACATTCAAAATGCAGTCGGGCAAACCGGATCGGTTTACCTGACCATACCGGCTCAGGGAACCGGCCAGGTGCAGGTTACCGTCCAGGGAGCACGACGAATCATCGACGCAAGATCAAAAGGTGAACAGGTTATCAAAACCGGAGAGAAGATTCGAGTGACAGGCGTGCTGGGCAGCAGCACCCTGGAAGTTGAGAGAATAGAAGATCGCTAACCCGTCAAGGAGAGTCAAATGAACACTTTCGGATTTGGTGCACTGGCACTTATTGCCTTTGTGGTTCTGGTTTTCTTCGCCATTATTTTTCTGGCAAGCCGTTATAAGCGCTGCCCGTCAGACAGGGTGCTTGTGATCTATGGCCGTGTCGAGAAAGGCCGGGCGAGTAAGACACTGCATGGCGGTGGTGCCTTTATCATCCCCCTGATACAGGATTATGCATACCTGGACCTGACACCGATCACCATCAATATCCCGCTGGAAAACGCCCTCTCGCTGCAAAACATCCGTATTCACGTCCCCAGCACTTTTACTGTTGGTGTGAGTACGGCACCTGATGTCATGACCATGGCAGCAGAGCGTATTCTTCATTTGAATCAGCAAACCATAGAAGAGATGGCCAAAGAGATCATCTTTGGACAACTGCGTCTGACAGTCGCGTCATTGACGATCGAACAGATCAACCAGGATCGCGAGAGTTTTCTGGAAGCCATCAGGCATAATGTTGAGCCAGAACTGAACAAGATTGGTCTTCACCTGATAAACGTCAATATAACGGATATCACAGACGCGTCAGACTATATCGAAAGCATCGGGAAGAAAGCCGCCGCTGAGGCCATCAATCAGGCCAAAATTGATGTCGCTGAGCAGACCAAGCTGGGTGCGATTGGTGAAGCACAGGCTGTGCGAGAACAAGAGATCAGAGTTTCCGAAGCGCTGGCTGAGGCCGAGATTGGCCGGAAAATTGCTTTAGCAAACCAGCGTAAGCGTGTTCAGGAACAGGAGGCAGAGGCTGTCAAGGGCGAGAATCTTGCGAATGCTAATATTGCTAACTACAATGCCGAGCTGGAAGTCAAACGTGCGGCAGCATTGCAGGAAGCCGAAGTCGCCAGGTATGATGCACAGGTGAAAATCCAGAAGGCATTATATCAGGCAGAGCAGCAGCGCCTGAGAGCAGAGGAAATCGTCCGCGAAGAAATTGAGAAAAACAAGATAGAAATCGCTGCCGAGGCTGAAGCGGAGCGCATCCGAAGGGAAGCCAGGGGTATTGCCGATGGGATTCTCCTCAAGTATGAAGCAGAAGCCGAGGGCATACGAAAGCTGCTGGCAGCCAAGGCTGAGGGATACAAGGCCCTGGTAGCAAGTGTCGGCGGCGATTCTCAAGCAGCAGCCACCCTGCTGATGATCGAGAAGCTGGAAGAACTGGTCTCGCAGCAGGTTGAAGCGATCAGCAACCTGAAGATCGATAAAATCACGGTATGGGATTCAGGCGGAAATGGCAGCGGTTCATCGACTTCCAACTTCATCGCCAGCCTTTTCAAGAGCCTCCCTCCCTTGCAAGACATATCAGAGATGGCCGGGTTTGAACTGCCGGAATACCTGGGAAAAGTAGCGGGCGAAAACGGCCTGCTTCAGGATGTAGTCGATGAAGTTGTGGCCGAAGCAGAACCCATCAGCGAAGCATATTATGATGAAACTTTCCAGGAACCGATGGCAATTGAAGTCGCCGATGAAGATTTTATCGACGAGGTCGACAAAAGCTAGGTTGTTGGGGAAAAACTTCATGTAAACACAAAAAAGGCGGCCCGCAGGCCGCCTTTTCATTCGACAGCAACTATTCTACCCCTTCACGCCGCCGACCGCAAGCCCGCTGACGAGATACTTTTGCAGCAGGAAGAAAATGATGATCGGCGGGATCGACATCACGATTGCCATCGCTGAGAACTGCGACCAGGGCGTCCCCGATGCGTACTGCCCCACCATCCCGCGCAGCACCATCGGCAGCGTGAACCGCTCCGGGTCAACCAGGAAAGTCCACGAGAGGATGAACTCCGACCAGCCGGTCAGGAAGCCCCACAGCCCGGTGACCGCCATCCCCGGCACCGCCAGCGGCAGTATCACCCGGATAAACGACTGCGTCCGGTTGCAGCCATCGATCTGGGCCGCTTCTTCGAGATCATAGGGCAGGGCGTCGATAAAGCCCTTCATGTTCCAGATCGCAAAGGGCAGCGCGCTCGACGTGAAGGCAATCGCCAGCCCCCAAAGCGTCGTGCGCAGCTTGACCGTGTTCAGCAGCACGAACAGCGGGGCGAGCGTCCCCCCCGGCGGGATCATCAGCACCAGCACGAAGCCAAGCATCCCCAAGCGGCGGATGGGGAACTTCAGCCGCGAGAAGGCATAGGCCGCTGATGTTCCGACGATGATCGCTCCCAGCGCCGTCCCACCCGATACGAGCAGACTGTTCCTCAACAACTGCAAAAAGCTGACCGGGTTGGCCGAGGGTTGGGTCAGCACCGTCTTATAGGCGTCGAGGGTGGCCCCCGGTGGGATGATCGTCAGCCCGGTCGGGCGCGAGAGGTCACGCGGGTCAAGCGACATCGAGACGATCCACAGCACCGGGAACAGCACGATTGCCAGCATGAACAGCAGAAACAGCTGAATCAGGTCGAGCCGGGCGGTTTTACGCGCCCGCACCATGTCGCGCTCGGTGATGATCGCCATCAGCAGCCGCGCGTAACGGACGATCAGCAGGCCGCCGACGATCAGCAGCACCGCGCCCAGGATGATCGCCTGATACCCCCCTGCCCCCACCAGCGTGTAGATGCCGAACACTGCCAGCGCGAGCGATCCGAGGAACACCCCCGCCGCCCAGACAATCGCAGCAACATCGGCAGCGGTCACTGGTCGGCGCTTCGATTTCGTAAGTGTGGTCATTATCGCCCTCCTTTATGCGTAATAAGGCTCGGTGGCCCGTGAAATCCGGTTGGTAATCAGGGTGATGATCCCCAGGATAATAAAGACAATGATGTTGAAGGCCGAGGCGACCCCGTACCAGCCCTGCGGGTTGACCAGCTTGAACCCCTGCGTCACCAGAATCTCGGTCAGGCCGAGCGGCCCGCCCCCGGTGACGAAATAGATGATGTTGAACTGGTTGAAAGTCATCATGATCCCGATCATCACCGCCGGGACCATCGCCGGGCGCAGCAGCGGCAGCGTGATCCGCCAGAACTGCTGCCAGCGGGTCGCCCCGTCGACTTCCGCCGCCTCGTACAACTCGGTCGGGATGCTTTGCAGCGCCCCGGTTGCGATCACCATCATGAACGGCCAGCCGAGCCACACGTTGGCGATCAGCACGGCGATGAACGAGAGCGGCAGCACCAGCCCGATCTGCGGGAGATCGATGAAGGGCTTAGTATCGAGCAGCCAGCGGATATCGCCGCGCAGCCCGATCTGCTGGAGCATCAGGTTGATCGCGCCGAACTTGTCGTGCCACATATTGCCCCAGATCATCCCCGCGACCAGCGAAGGGAGCGCCCAGGGAATGACGAACAGGCTGCGGTAAATCTTCTTGCCGGGCAGGTCTTCGGTGTTCAGCGCCACCGCCACCAGTATCCCGATGGCGACGTGCAGGAAAACGTTGATGAACGTCCACAGCAGGTTGAACACCAGGATTCGCCCGAAGTCGTAGTTGGGAACCGGCAGCCCCTTCACCAGCACGTCGACGAAGTTGCCGATCCCGACGTAATCGGGGTTCATCTCCCGCAGGTGCTTGAGCTGAAAATCCGTAACCGACATCCACAACTGGTAGCCGATCGGATAAAAAGTGATAAAGGCCATCACGATGAACGCAGGCAGGATGTAGATATAGGCCAGGCCCGCGTTCGGGTATTGTTTTCTGAGACGCTTGAAAAACCCGGCAGAACTGCCGGTCGGCGCGGAGGTATCGAGAGCGGTCATGTTTCTCTCCTCTGAAAGTGCCAAATTTTTCAGGGGCTTTGCCCCTGTGACCCCACAAACTTTTGAAAAAGTTCGATCAAAACTTTATTTTGTCATAAAGCAGATGGGTGGGGAAATCCCCACCCATCATCATGTCGAGCTTATACGACTACTTGCCGTTTGCCGTATTGATCAGGCTGGCGGCCTCGGCCAACGCTTCCTCAGGGGTCTTGACTTCCTCAAGGATTTCGGTCATCGCGTTGCCCATCGGCTCCCAGGTCGCGCCCAGTTCGGTGACCACCGGGAAGGGATCGGAGTACGGGACCTGCTCGAGGAACCCGCCGACGACCGGGTTGCTGGATGTATCGACGCTTGCATTCGACGGAATCCAGTTAGCCGCATCGAGGAACGCCTTCTGAACCTCGGTGCCGGTCAGGTACTCGATGAAGGCCATCGCCGCCGCGGCTTCTTCCTCCGTCGCGTTGACGTTGATCGACATCATCTCTGACTGGTTCCACGGGCGCGGATAGTCCTTGCCGGGGATCATCGGGATGGCCATCACACCGACATTGTCGGCACCGAGATCAGTGACGAAGTCACCAGAAGCCCACGGCCCCTGGATGCGGAACGCGACTTCGCCCTGGCGGAACAGGGTGTCCATATCGCCGTCGTTGCCGTCGCAGGTCACGCCGGGCGAATCGCAGACGGTGTTCAGGTAAGCATAGGCTTCTGCACCCTCCGCGCTGTCGATGACGACTTTCAGGTCAGCGTCGAAGAACTGCGCGCCGAAGGCTGGCCCCCACATGTAGTTGTGGAACCAGTCGGCGGTGATCGCCAGGCCGCTGTCGGCGGCCTGCGCCAGCAGTTCGTCGAAGTCTGCCGGGGGCGTATCGACCATGCTCTTGTTGTAGAACAGGGCAACGACCTTGTTGTTCAGCGGCACACCAACCAGCACACCACCGACTTTGCCGCCCTCGACTGCTGCCGAGACCAGGTCACCGAGGAACGCCGCGTTCTCATCGATGGTCGCCAGCAGTCCCGCTTCGGCATAGCCAGCCATGCGGTCCTGCGGGCCGGGGATCAGGGTTGGGCCGCCACCAGTTGCGGCTTCCGTCTGGTACTTGTTCTGAAGCTCGTCGAATGGAACGGCCAGCAGTTCCACCACGATCTCGGGGTGGGCTGCCATGAAGTCATTGGCAGCCTGGCTGAAGGTCGTCTCTTCGGTTTCAGTGTAGCCGTGCCATACGCTGATCGTCACAGGCTCGGCCATTTCCTCCGCAGGCTCTTCTGCGGCAGGTTCTTCTGCGGCGGCCTCTTCTTCCATAGGCTCCTCTTCCATGACCTCTTCTTCCATGGGTTCTTCTTCCATCGGCTCCTCGGTTGCAGCCGGGGCCTGGCAGCCGAACAGCGCCAGGCTGACCGCCACCACGATCAGAGTCATCAGCCACAAAGAACGCCTTTTCATGATTTCTTCCTCCATACTATGTTTACCATAAACACTGCTTCAAATGGATCAGAGTATCTACATGCTCTCAAATGACCTCTGTGTTTGTTCGATGAAACCCTCCTTCGCTTCATCTACAACCAATAATCAATTACCAATGAAGCCAATTCCGTTCGAAAGAGATCACTAACTGACCTGCTTTCAGATCGGCGCGGTTCTGGAGATTATGTCTGGTGGAAGAATAGGGGTGGGATGGTGGACTCGGTTGGTTGAATTCAGATCAAAAGACGAATGACAACCTCGATATAAGTGTATGGGACTATACACAGCCACACATACTAATGATAGTATCGAGATCGCCGGGGCGATTTCAACACCCGGCGGATTTATCATCACGTATTGAGTCGAACCGGGTTGCGTCGAGTCATCACCGCTGATAGGATTGTCATTGGGCCGGACACTTCCAGAACCCTGATACACCTCAAATGGAGCCGTGCCGGTTGAATATTCGTCAGGAGAGGCGTAGCTATGAGATCGAAGCATCTGTCACTGTCAGGGCTTGTGATCGTTACCATCGTTCTGGCGGCCTGCTCGACGGGGGGCGAGGTCACACCCAGCGCCGCGCCGACCGATCCCCCCACGGCGACCGCATCGGCGACCGCCACCGCGACGCCGTCGTCCACGCCGACCGTCACCCCGACACCCACCAGCACCGCGACGATCACCCCCAGCCCGACGCCAACCCTCGATCCGAAAACGTGGGAGGGCGTCGAGACGAACGACGAATGGACGCCGGTCATCCGCGAGTTCGACGGCGTCCCGATGGCACTGGTGCCGCCGGGATCGTTCATCATGGGTACGACGCTTGAACAACATGATTATCTGGTCGAACTTATCGGATACACTCCTGATGGCTATCTTGACGAACGGCCCGCCGTCAGGCAAGACGTGGAGTTCCCCTTCTGGATAGACTTAACCGAAGTAACTAATGCTCAATTTGCCGACTTTTTAAATGAAAACGGCAATCAACAAATCGATATCGAAGAAATCCAATTTGATAATCGCTGGTTAGGTAGTGACAATGGCATTCTTGTTCTGAATGACAATAGATGGATTGTTGTTGAAGGATATGAAGATTATCCCGTTGTACTTGTGAATTGGTTTGCAGCACAGGCATTTTGCGTATGGCGCGACGCTCGACTGCCAACAGAGCTTGAGTGGGAGTATTCCGGGCGTGGCCCTGACGGGTTGACATATTCATGGGGAAATGAATTCGCTCATGGGGGTGTCACAGATGTGTTTTTGGAGCCATTTGCGGTTGGCAGTAGCAAAGAAGACATTTCATGGGTGGGTGTGTGGGATTTAAGTGGAAATGCGTTGGAGTGGGTTAATTCGATCTCGGCTCCCTATCCATACAGCTCGGCTGACGGAAGAGAACTACTCAGCGAAAGCAATTTAGCGACAACCAGAGTAATAAGAAGTTATGGCTATCATGGTGGCGCCCAGGGTGGGGCACGATTGGCCCGACGACTTGATGGTAGCCCCTGGATACATGAATCTCTGCTGGGCTTCCGCTGCGCACGTGATTTCGATGAAGGTGATGTCCAGTGAAACCATATCGACTTTTGGCACTTACTCTCGCATTGATTGTACTGTCCGCCTGCTCGATAGGGGCCGATGTCACACCCACCGCCGCGCCGACCGATCTCCCCACGGCGACCGCATCATCGACCGCCACCGCGACGCCGTCGTCCACGCCGACCATCACCCCGACCCCGACCAGCACCGCGACGGTCACCCCCAGCCCGACGCCGACGCTTGATCCGAAAACGTGGGAGGGCGTCGAGACGAACGACGAGTGGACGCCGGTCATCCGCGAGTTCGACGGCGTCCCGATGGCACTGGTGCCGCCGGGATCGTTCATCATGGGGACGACGCTTGCGCAGTACGATTATCTGGTTGAGTTGGTCGGATATACCCCGCCCGGATACTTGAGTGAGAGACCCGCTGTCAGGCAAGATGTCGAAAATCCATTCTGGTTAGACGTGACCGAGGTAACCAACGCTGAGTTTGTCGTTTTTCTCAATGAAGAGGGAAACCAACTGGTTGATATCAGCGATTGGAACGCTTATCCCTGGTATGGTGGCTTCAACGATCTGCCGATTACGGAACAGGGTGGTATCTGGGTTGTTGAAGATGGTTACGAGGATTATCCGGTCATAGCAGTCAATTGGTTTGGTGCTGAAGCCTTTTGCGCGTGGCGGGACGCTCGGCTGCCAACCGAACTTGAGTGGGAATACGCCGGACGCGGGCCGGACGGGGTAATGTTTGCCTGGGGTAATGATTATGGTGCTGGAGGTGTTCCCCGAGATTTAAGACGTCCGATTCTTTCTGGAGATACCTCCTGGGTAGGTGTCTGGAACATGAGCGGAAATGCGTGGGAATGGGTTCATACAATCTATGCTGACTATCCGTATGATGCTTCTGATGGAAGAGAGGTGTCCGGGGCTGAAGAGGTGGTTACAGTAAGAGTGATGCGCAGTCTTGGAACCGGTAGCTACTATAAAGGCAGTTCCAGACTGTCAAATCGCTCCTTAGCGAGTTCCTGGACTGGAGATCGGCGGCTGGGCTTCCGCTGCGCCCGTGATTTCGATGAAGGGGATTACCAATGAGACTGCATCGACTTTTCACACCTGTCATCGTTGCTGTGATTGGTTTGTCCGCCTGCGCGACGGGGGGCGATGTCACATCCAGCGCCGCGCCGACCGATCTCCCGACGGCGACCGCCACCGCGACTCCCACCTCCACCCCAACCATCATCCCGACACCCACCATCACCCCGACGGCTACCGCTACCCGCAGCCTGTTGCCAACCCTCGACCCGAAAACATGGGAGGGCGTCGAGACGAATGACGAATGGACGCCGGTCATCCGCGAGTTCGACGGCGTCCCGATGGCGCTGGTGCCGCCGGGGTCGTTCATCATGGGTACGACGCTTGCGCAGCATGAATACCTTGTCGAACTGACGGGAAGTACTCCAGATGTTTACTTGCCCGAACGTCCCGCTGTCAGGCAGAAGGTTGATTATCCATTCTGGATAGACATGACAGAAGTGACCAACGCTCAGTTTGCAGTCTTTCTCAATGAAGTGGGCAATCAGACAATCGAGCTTCGTACAGACACATTTTATTTTCCCTGGTATGGTGGATTCAACGATCTGCTGCTCACGCAGCAGGGTGACACATGGGTTGTCGAAGAAGGTTATGAGGATTACCCGGTTGTAGCGGTGAACTGGCTTGCTGCCGACGCGTTTTGCTCATGGCGCAATGCCCGTCTGCCAACCGAGCTGGAATGGGAATATGCCGGGCGTGGGCCTGATAGTTGGATTTATGCCTGGGGTAACGAGTTTATATCCGGAAGTGTCGCCAATACTTATTTGGGCCCGGCGGAAATTGGGAGTGGGGCCAGAGATGTCTCCTGGGTGGGCGCATGGGACATGAATGGAAATGCCAAGGAGTGGGTCTATACAATCTTTGCTCCATATCCATATAATGCCACTGACGGAAGAGAATCTTCTGACAACAGCGATCTGTATACCATGAGAGTCTCCAGAAGTTATACATATGGGGGCAACTCTCCTGATGCGGCGAGGCTGGCCAGTCGTGGTGGTGCAAGTCCGTCATCACGTGATCAAAGGCTGGGTTTTCGCTGTGCCCGTGATTTCGATGAAGGGGACTACCAGTGAAAAACAGAGGGCACGATAGTCTGTGCCCTCATGCTGTCGATTTTGTGCGTGATGGATAACCCCCTTCGACGAACCTCCGGTTCGCCACTTCCCCCAGAATTGGGGGAAGTCAGTCGTGGCATAAGGTCGTGATTACAATTCAAGACGATGATCTCCCCCAATACTGGGGGAGATGGGCGACGCAGTCGGTCAGTGGGGGTTATTTGTCGAGCAATAAAGCCCCGAACTTAACTATCCCAACGATCTAATGGTGATGCCCGTGGGCGTGGTGATCTTCGCTTTCTTTGCAGGGCGCGGTGCCGCTGATCACACCGTCGAAGTAGCAGTCGAGCGCGTTTTGCACGCTGCCGCTGGCCCCGGTCACGGCCTCGATGCCAACCTGCTGAAAAATATCAATTGCCCGGCGGCCCATCCCCCCGCTGATCATCACATTGGCTTTCTGCTCGTGGATGAAGCCCGGCACCTGTCCCGGCTGGTGGCTGGCGAAAAACGGGTTGTCGATCAACTCGACAGACTGTACTTCCTTGCCTTCTACTTCGACAATCGCAAAGAACGGGCAGCGCCCGAAGTGCTGCGCGACCCGGCTGTTGAGTCCGTCGCTGGTGTCTGCTGAAATCGCAATACGCATATGTGTGTCTCCTTCTAAAATGATGTGGCTCCTGTGTAGAAAGTGTGAATGAACCCCCTCTAATCTCGCCCTGCTCGATTTTCTCCCCCTTGCAGAGGTGGGGCAATTGCACAGCAATTGCTTGAGCGAATTGGCAAGCCAATTCGCCGAAGGCTGAACCAGAGGTTCGGCTGAGGGGGTTTTAGCCATATAAATTCACGCTTCCTTATAAAAGAGCCACTGGTGTTCGTACCTACTCTTCGTTAATCAGCGCGGTGAGTTCCTCCGCGCCGACATATCCATCTACCGTAATCTCCTGAGACTCTACCCCGGAAACCTCTGCTACAGCCAGTTTTATCTGCTGAACCAGCATCACCGCCAGCGGGCAGACCGGCGACGAGGGGCGGAAGGTGTAGCTCACCCGCCCGCCTTCGCCGACCTCCAGGTTTTCGACCAGACGCATACGCACCACGTCGGCACGCGTCTCCGGGTCGATTACCGTACGCAGCCGCTCGATGATCGCTGCTTTCAGCTTTTCGATGTCGTTTTCGCTCATTCGGCTAACCCCTCGATGATGTCCGCGACTTCATCCCACACCCGGAGCAGCGCCCGGCTGGCGGGGGCATCCGGCTGGAAATAGGTCACCGGCTGGCCCTGTACCATCGCCCCGGTGACGGTCGTATCGAACGGGATGCGCCCCACCACCGGAATCCCCTCCGACTGGCAGAACGTCTCGATCTCCGCCGCGCCTTCCGGGTAGATATCGGCCTTGTTGATGCATACCAGCGCCGGAACGTCGAAATGATTGGTCGTTTCGAGCGCCCGGCGCATGTCGTGAACGCCGGACGCGGTCGGCTCGGCGACAATCAGCGCGAGGTCGGCCCCGGACACCGCCGAAATCACCGGGCAGCCGATACCGGGTGGCCCGTCGACCAGCACCAGATCGTAATCTTCGTCGAGCGCAAGCAGCCGCGCCTGCTGCTTGACGAGCGTCACCAGCTTGCCGGAGTTCTCCTGCGCCGGGCGCAGCGCCGCATGGAACAGCGGCCCGAACCGGCTCTCCGAGCGGAACCACTGCCCGACGACCTGATCGTGCAGGCTGATCGCTTCTTCCGGGCACTGGTAGACGCAGGCCGCGCAGCCATCGCAGGCCAGCGGATCGATCCGGTAGCCGCCTTCGCCATCGTCGAGAACGGCATCGAAGCGGCACACATCCTGGCAGATGCCGCAGGCGTTACACCGATCCTGATCGATGACGGCGATCTGCCCGCCCCGGAAATCCTCACGGGAGACGATTTCAGGCGAGAGCACCAGTTCCAGATTCGAGGCGTCGACGTCGGCATCGGCCAGCACGCTGCGGAAGGGCGATGCTTCCTGCGCGAGCAGGTGGGCGAACGCGGCTGTGACGCTCGTCTTGCCAGTGCCGCCTTTCCCGCTGAGGATGACAAGCTGCTTCATGATCCCACCCTCTGCCGGACGATCTGCTCGACGATCCGGTCGTGCAGGTCGCGGAACTGATCGCGGTATTCGGGGAAGGCATCGACCAGCGATTCGCCCCGCGCCAGCGCTTCGGCGATCTGGCGATCCATCGGGATGCGCATCAGGATCGGCACCCCGGCCTCGCGGCAGTAATCGTCAACCCCCGCATCGCCGATCCCGTCCCGGTTGACGATCACCCCGGCGGGAATATCGATCTCACGGGCCAGTTCGACGGCCAGCCTGAGATCGTGCAGGCCGAACGGCGTCGGCTCGGTGACCAGCAGCGCGAAGTCGGCTCCCCGCATCGACTCGACGACCGGGCACGATGCCCCCGGAGGCGCATCGAGGATCACGATATCCGTGTCGCTCAGGCCGCGCCATTTTTTTAATTGGGAAATGACCGGTACGGCCATCGGCTCCCCGACGTTCAGCAAGCCCTGTGCAAAGTCGATTCCGGCGGCGGTCCTGCCGCCGCTCGCTGCCGGGCCGCCCTCCAGTATTCCCTGCGCTTTCGGCACCTCGCGGATCGCCTTTTGCGGGCAGACCAGCGTACAGCTTCCGCAGCCGTGACACAGTTCGGGAAAGACAAGCGTCTTCCCGCCGAGCACGACAATCGCGTGGAACTGGCACACGTCGGCGCACTTGCCGCAGCCGTCGCACAGATCGGGATCGACTGCCGGGATCAACTGGTTGACCGTCTCCCGGTGTTCGAAGGTCGGGTTCAGGAAGATATGGGCGTTGGGCGCTTCGACGTCACAATCGAGACAGGCGACCGGCTGCCCGGTCTCCGCCAACGACAGGGCGAGGCCGGTGGCGACGGTCGTTTTGCCGGTGCCGCCTTTTCCACTTGCTACGGCGATGATCATTTTTAGTGACGTTTGGGGCCGGTCGGCGCGTTGACCTGTTTGAGCGTCCCTGCGAGGAACCTGTCGAGCAGGTCGGCAGGCGTGCCGCTGTCGGCTTCGTAGGCGCCGATTCCGGCGGCTTCGAGCGAGGAGTAGGCGTTCGGGCCGAACTTCCCGCTGATGGCCGCTTCGACGCCGCTGCTGGCAAGGAACTGGGCGGCCTGCGGGCCCGCCCCACCCCGCGCCGACGCTGCCGGGTTAGCTTTCGCTTCCCATTCGCGTGTGTCGCCGTCGACAAATATAAAGTATTCACAGCGCCCAAAGCGCGGGTTGAACGGCGTATCGAGTTTGCCGTCGGTCGAAGAAATAGCGATTTTCATGATGTCTCTTTCATTGATCAGATTCCGGGGCGCTGCCCCGTACCCCGCAAACTTTTAAAAAAGTTTGATCAAAATTCATATTCACCCTTTATCGGGCACAGCCCGATAAAGGGTGATAGAAGGGTTCAGGGAGATTATCTCCCTGATGGGGTGCGGGGCGAAGCCCCGGATAATAGTTCCACTAATCCTTGTTTTCGAGTTTATCCAGCCGGTCGTTGATGTTCTTGAGCGCGGCCTGTAAGCCTTCGGCCTGCGCCCTCAATGCAGAGGCTTCCTCGTCGGGGGATGGAGCCGCTGCCGGGCCGCTGCCCCACCAGCCGCGCCCGCGAAAACCCCAGCCGCGTCCGCCGCCCCAACCAAATCCGCGCCCGAAGCCGCGCAATGGGCCGTATCCTGGCCGATCATCCCCGGCGCAGTCACCCGCGCCGCGTCCTGTCATTGGCCCCCTACCCATCGGACCTGTTCTATCGCCACCTGGCATGATGTTTTTTCTCCTTCTATAACCTTGATGAACCTTAAAATTCGGTAGAACGCCCCCCTCTGTCTCCTTCGGAGACATCTCCCCCAAACCTGGGGGCGATCAAGGGTTGGCTAAGTTACTCAATACCGATTGCGCCGCCGCTGGCGGCCCTGCCGTTGTCTACCCATACCACGCCCGCGCCCGTCGACCATCCGGCGACCCCGCTGCGATCCATCACGCGGGGGTGTGTTTCGCACAGCCGGGGTGGAGCGGCTGGCCGGTTGAATGTCGACCGACCGAGAACGCCGATCCAGCCAGTTGACGCCGATCTCGATCAGACGCGGAGCCGCTTCGATCAAAGCCGCGCCCAGAACAGCACCCAGCGCGGGCACTGCTGATGCGCGGTGCGTCTCGATGGCCGTGTTTCTGGCCTGTACCGGGGCCGTCTCGACGACAACCAGCGGCATGATCGCATCCTGCGGGCAGGCGTTTTCACAGACTCCGCAGTCCGAGCAGAGACTTTCGTTTATCACCGCTTTGTTTTCGATTAGATTGATCGCCTGATCGGGGCAAACGTCGATGCAAGCCCCGCAGCCATTACAGGAATCCGGGTCAATGTATCTCATAATGCATCACCTCGAACCAATCTCGCGTTCATAAGCCTGCACCAGGTGGTCGATCTCATCGCGGGTACGGCGCAGGTTGTCGATCCAGTCGGCGAGATGCTGTTCGCCAGCGGGGAGTATCCGGTATACCCGCCGCTGCGGCCCCTGGCTTTCCTCGCCCGTACGGGACGCTACCCACCCCGCTTCCTCCATCTCACGCAGGGCACGGTAGACCAGGCTGGGATCGATCCCCCTGCCCCTGAAGCCGAACTCGTCAAGCCCATCGAGCAGGCTGTAGCCATGACCTTCACCCCGGTACAGCAGGAACAGCAGACAGGGCCGCAGGAAGTTCATCACCCCCTGGCGGCGTCCCTGACCGCGCCCTCGTCCGCGCCCGCCTCCTCGTCCACCTGGCATAGACCGATCCTCCACACTAGTCGACTTTCGTCTATAGGATAATTGTCTATTGACAAAAAGTCAATAGCACCCGGAGTGCATCTGCTTGAAACAGGTATGGAATTGAGCGGAGGAAAACCAAACTACAAATTTCACAGATATTTATCCGCGAATTGCGCGAATAAATTGACGGCCCGGTTTGCGTGGGGCCATCACCACTGATACGATAGTCCCTGGGCCGGACACTTCCAAAACATGAGCCTTTGATATAAAAGTCCTGCTGTACGGATGGCATTTACTAATGAAAAACTACTACCGCATCTTACAAGTTGACCCACAAGCTGAACAAGAAGTAATCGACGGTGCCTATAGACGGCTAATGCGCAAATACCATCCAGACGTTTTAACACCGGAAGAACGTAATTCAGAAAAGGTTCTACGCAAGGTTCAGGAGTTTAATGAAGCCTATGAAATATTAGGTGATGTCCAGAAACGGCAAGAATATGATCGTCTCTATTCTGAGGAGACCCAACAGGATTCCGAACCTTCAATCGAAACGATTTCTGCCCCGGCTAAGGCTGAAATCGAGGAACGGATTTACCTGGTAAAATGCTCAACAACAAGAAGAACGTTCAAATTGCGGCTGGGACGGCGGAAAGGGTGGAGTGGCCCATTTGTGGTAATGGGAATAGAGCCGCTGGAAGAGCCTCAGGCTTTACCGGTACCAACTAAAGGCAAACGCACCGGCGGATTCATGAAGCAGTTCAGGGCTTCCCTTTCTCGCAAACATAACAATTCCACCATAATCGACCGTCAAGCTCTACCTGACTCAGATGAACTTGTACAAAGCCTTTATGATGAGGCAAACACATTGGGGATGGGCGATATAAATTGGGCAGGTCTCCGGTGTCCAGATTGTGCGGGGCAGATTACCAACCCGAATGGCACAACCGCGACCTGGAGCATGTGCGGGACGTGCCATCACTTGAAGTGTGTTGGTAATGTAAAGAAAAGACCAGATGGTTACTATTCTCATTGTCCATGGTGTGGTGCAACAAACAAGTTCACTCGTTCCGTAGCTACCGGCACCAAGGATCAATCGATTCTTCGTGGCAAATATGACGAGAAAAGAGTAGAAGAACGTGAGTTGCAGCACCTGTCTGATCAAGAACATAAGTTGTTAGACAGCGAGGATCACCAATAATAATGGGTACGATAATCTGTGCCCTCGTTTTGTGCGTGATGGATAACCCCCTCTGGCCGACTGCGTCGCCCATCTCCCCCAGTATTGGGGGCGATCAAGGTTGGGCTGGTTTGATACGATTACGGATGAACACAAAAAGGCGGCCAGTGGGCCGCCCTTATTCATTCGGCTGTATCTATTCGACAGGTCACGAACGCCGATTCCACCTGTAGGGGCATCCCTTGTGGCCGACCGAAGGTCGACCCCAGGGCGGGCGACGACCTTCGGTCGTACAGACCCGCCCCTACGAGATGGGATCGCTTCAAGAATCGCCAGAATCACAAGATTCATTTATTGCACAGCCCAATGCAACGCCGCCCCCTTCTTTCTCCTTGACAACTGACCAGGGGTCATTTATACTATCAACTGACCAGCGGTCATTTATCCGAATAATCATAACACTGGAGGGTCGTTAGTGAACAACGTCGCATTGATTACCGGTGCAAGCAGCGGCATTGGCCTGGAGCTTGCCCGGCAGTTCGCTAAAGATAACTACGACCTGGTGCTCGTCGCCCGGCGCAAAGAAAAACTTGACGCCCTCGCCGCCGAACTCAGCGATCAGCATGGCATCGAGGTGATGGTGCTGCCAAAAGACCTTTCCGATCCCGCCGCGCCCTGTGAAATCCACGACGAGTTGCAGCAGGCCGGAGTCGAAGTCGAGGCGCTGGTCAACAACGCGGGGATCAGCGTTTATGGGCCGCTGGCCGAATCCGACTGCGGGAAAAACCTGGACGTGATGCAGATCAACGTCAATGCTCTGACGCACCTGACGCACCTGTTCCTCCCCGCAATGGTCGAGCGCGGGCACGGGAAAATCGTCAATATCGGCTCGACCGGCTCGTTTGCCCCCGGCCCGCTCAACTCGGTCTACTGCGCGACCAAAGCCTACGTCCTGAGCTTCACCGAGGCAGTCGCCGAAGAGCTGCGGGGCACCGGCGTCACCGCCACAGTCATCTGTCCCGGTGCGACTCATACCGAGTTCGCCGGGAAATACGGCGTCGAAGATACGCCGATCTTCCAGCACTCGATGAGTGCCGCACAGGTCGCCGAGATCGGCTACCGGGCGGTCAGGCGCGGTCGGAGAGTCGTCGTCACCGGCTTCCGCAACCAACTGCTGGCCTACTCGATTCCCTTTGCGCCGCGCAGCATCGTCGCCAGGGTCAGCAAGCGGTTGATGAGTAATGCATAGCAGCCTCTCAAGCGATCAAAAAGACGCCCTCAAACGAGGGCGTTTTTTGTTCTGGCAGCCCAAAAATGATAGCTATGCCAGATCGCATGATATTTATCCGATCAAAATTTGCAATCCGCATTATATTTACGATATTATATATTTAGATATGTATATATATCACTAAATAAAAGAGATGCCCATGACCGAACTGCCTCAAAAAGAAATATACAAACTGCTGGCCCACATATTCGGCGCAATGTCTGACCCCAGCCGTGTGCAGATTTTGTGCGTCCTGAGCAGCAATGCCTCCTGTGTCAACGACCTGTCTAATACCCTTGACCTGACACAGCCAGCCACCTCCCGCCACCTGAAAATCCTGCGCAACAGCGGGCTGGTCAATGCGGAACGCGATGGCCGTTCGATCAATTATTCGCTGGCCGACCCCCGCATTGTCGACATCCTCAGGACCGCCCGTGACATCCTGGCCGATCAGCTGGAAAGCCAGGGGCAGCTCAGCCAGGACGTCCGATTTCAGATTCGTTCGTAAAGTTAGTCTACGGAGCAGCATTTAATGAAAACCCTGTTAATCCTGGGAGCGGGCACCGGTGGCACGATGGTTGCCAACAAGATGTCCGAACAACTCGACATGAGCGAGTGGAAGATCATCATCGTCGACCGCGATGAGAACCACTACTATCAACCCGGGTTCCTCTTCATCCCCTTCGACATCTACACCCCCGATGACGTCGTCAAGCCCAAGCGCAACTTCATCCCGCCCTGCGTCACGATGATCCACTCCGATATCGAAGTCATCGAACCCGACCAGAACCGCGTCAAACTCAAACGTGATAACAAAGTCATCAACTACGACTACCTCGTCATCGCCACCGGCACCCAGGTTCACCCGGAAGAAATCGAGGGGATGACCGACGGCGGCTGGCATCAGAACATCTTCGACTTCTACACAGTCGAAGGAGCCACCGCCCTGAGCCGCTATCTGAAATTCTGGAAGGGCGGTCGGCTGGTTCTCAACATTGCCGAAATGCCGATCAAGTGCCCGGTCGCACCGCTTGAATTCATGTTCCTCGCCGACTGGTACTTCCACGAGCAGGGCATCCGCGACAAAGTCGAACTGGTCTTCTCGACCCCCCTCCCCGGCGCGTTCACCAAGCCGCGCGCATCTTCCATCATGGGTAACATGCTCGAAGAGAAGGGCATCTATCTTGAACCTGATTTCGCTATTGGCGAGGTCGACTCCACCAACCAGAAGATCATCTCCTTCGATGGCCGCGAGATCGGCTACGACCTGCTGGTCACCATCCCAACCAACATGGGCGCGGAGGTGATCGACCACTCCGGCATGGGCGACGAACTGAACTACGTCCCCACCAACAAGCACACCCTCCAATCCGACAAATGGGAAAACGTGTGGGTAATCGGCGATGCGACCAATATCCCGACTTCGAAAGCCGGGTCGGTCGCCCACTTCGAACTGGAAATCCTGGTCGAGAATATGCTCCACCATATGGAAGGGCTTGAGCCGCGCGCCAAATTCGACGGGCACTCCAACTGCTTCATCGAATCGGGCTTCGAAAAAGGCTTCCTGATCGACTTCAACTACGACGTCGAACCACTGCCCGGCAAATACCCGCTGCCCGGCATCGGCCCCTTCTCGCTGCTTCAGGAATCGCCGGTCAATCACTGGGGCAAGATGATGTTCCGCTGGATTTACTGGAACATCCTGCTCAAGGGCGGCGAGCTGCCCCTCGAATCGCAGATGACGATGGCCGGTAAGTGGGCCTAGTACAGGAGGCTTTGATGGCTTTACAAACGACAGCCAGCACCGACGAAATCGCCCTGCTGCACCAGAAGGTTGACCGGCTCACCGAGCTGCTCGAAGCGCAGGAGCGCCGCCAGCAGGAGCTTGAAGAACTCAAGGACGACGTGCTCCCGCTGATGACCCACGCCATGTCATTGACCATCGAGGAGTTGGACGATATCGGGATGGCCTTCCGGATGGAAGACCTGCTGTATCTCGCCAAGCGTCTGCTCCGTAACACGACGATGTTCATCAAGCTGATGGATCAGCTTGAAGCGGTGGCGGCCCTGAGCGAAGAAGCCGAATTGTTAGGTAAGCAGGTCTTCGCCAACCTCGTCGAAACGATGGGCAAGCTAGAAGCAGAAGGTTACTTCGCCTTCATGCGCGGCGCGTACCATGTGCTCGATGGGGTCGTCCACGCCTTCGATGAGGATGATCTTAAGGCGCTGGGCGACAAAACCGTCCCAATGATGAAGGGCGCGGTCGATGCCCTCACCGATGAATCGGCAGTGCCGGACAACGTGTCGCTCTTTTACCTCGCCCGCCAGATGAACGATCCACAGGTTCGGCGGGGGATGGCACGCATGTTAAATCTAGTCAAAGCGATGGGAGAACTGCCGCCAGCGGCGAGTAGTTCGAACGTGAAAGCTGAGACCTCTAACGCAAGCAAATAGTAATTGGTATAATCTACCGTAAATATCTTAATTGTTAGGAGAATTAGAAATGGCTGAACTAGCACCCGTACTGACCAGTGTGGAATTTGATGAAGAAGGTTACATGGTTGATGCCAATGCCTGGACCCCGGAAATTGCCGAAGCAATCGCCGCGAAGCTGGGCCTTGAACTGACCGACCGCCACTGGGTGGTGATCAATTTTGCCCGCAGCGAATTCGAATCCATCGGCGAGGCACCGACCCTGCGCCGCATCACCAAGCAGACCGACGTCAATACCAAGGAACTTTACGCCCTGTTTCCCGGCGGCGCGGCAAAGGTCGCGGCGATGATCTCAGGCCTGGGCAAACCAACCGGCTGCATCTAAATCCTATCCGAAAATTCACTTCGTTCGTTTCGGATAGGAATGTCAAAGACACCGTTGGTAGGGGCAGGGCTTGTCCCTGCCCAATGGGTACCCACAAGGGTGCCTCTACGAGACGGATCGGATAGGAAACCAAACGCAAAACGTAGAATTATCTTCTGGAGACAATAATGTCTAATAACGGAAACGGCAGCCGCAAGCTGTGCATCGTCGCCTCGAAAGGCTCACTCGACATGGCCTACCCGCCGCTGATCCTGGCGAACGCGGCCCGCATGAGCGGCATCGAGGTCGACATCTTCTTCACCTTCTGGGGCCTCGATATGATCACCCTGAGCAAATACAAGAAGCTCAAGATGTCGGCGGTCGGCAACCCGAACCTGAGTATGGCCCCCTATATGCCCCAGGTCTACATCCCGACGTGGCTGGGCGCGATCCCCGGCATGAAGCACCTCGCTACCTGGATGATGAAGCGCGAGATCGAAAAACTCGACTTCCCGCCCGTCGACGAGTTCATCGAGATGGTATCCGACGCCGGGGCCAATCTCTACGGCTGCAAGATGTCGATGGATATGATGGGCCTGACCGCCGACGATCTCTTCCCGGAGGCGTCGGTGCTGGGCGCGATGGAATTCCTGGAGCTGTCGGAAGGCGCACAGGTTTTGTTTGTATAGTCGCTGGCCAGTTACCGGCAATAAAAGGGCGAGCGGCGATCCTCTTTTGCCACCCGCCCTTTTTTGATTCCTCTCTATTCTGACCGGCTTGTACGGGCACGGCGTGCCGTGCCCGGCAGTGTGTAGTTCAAATCATGTAAAACCGCGCCAACCCTGATCGCCCCCAATTCTGGGGGAGATGGCTCCGTAGGAGCCAGAGGGGGTTATCCTGTCTTCGCCGTCGGTCGTCTCGGCGAGCACCATCGTCAGCGGGGTGCCGATGTCGAGCACATAGGTCGTCTCGACTTCATCGACCTCCTGCGCCATCCAGTTAGAAAAGTGGTTTCCAACAATGGAAGGAATCCCGTTTTAAGCAAAATCCTAAACGCTCTTAAACCCTTTCTATTGTTCAGATCGTCAACTCTTCTTTTCCTCTCTGGTACGTATGTATTGCTCAATATAGTATTCTAAGGGTCTGGCTGTACCGGTTACATGAACTGAATAATCATCTTTACTTATGATTAAAGGAGCATTGCCAAACATTTCACGATCCACTTCCCCATTCACAACATATCTTTTTGAATTGTAGAAAACTATCCAACCAAACTCTTCTTCCTGAACTCTAATATGCGGTTCATCATCAAGAAAGTTAATTGTTCTCTCAAGATATTCTCTAGCTATTTGAAATACCTTTTCTTCTGATCTCATCTTGCATTTATCCCCTCATTAGTATACATAACCTGCAATTTTGATATGGCCCCATATATATATTCAAGGTCTGATATATCACCATTCCATTCATACGATGTATCTATTTGTCCCTCATAAAGCTTTACTACTCCATTGAGATTCGCTGCATTAAGTACATGACCACTTCTATCTCCTGGTCTTGAAATCGCGATTATTGCTCTTGAACCATGACCTTCGTATTCAAGTCTCCTCACAATGTCTGCTGAATCAAACCGACTTACAAACTGAAACTCAGACCCAAAGTAAGCTTCTAATGTAGATAGAGTCCTAACATCATCTTCAAATGATGGCAAAGCTGATGTTGGGCGACCTGCTAGTGTTGCGTCCATAGCAACAGTGCACTTTATACAGTTTTGCTGGCGATTAGGATTAACCCTCCACCCGGGATTAACCTCATGCGACATATCCGGCCATTCACCTGGCGGAAGATCGCCATGAACACCTTCCACGAGTCGTGCGGAGGATGTTACTTCATCTACATTTCGAATGGCTACAACAGTAAGATCTTCGTCGAAATTCCGAACTACGACCGCAGCGATATCACCGTCAACCAGCTTGGCAATATCGTCACAGTTGCTGATTGCACTACTTGGGACGGGATCAGGTAGCAGCATAGCTGGGCCCATAGCTTGAACAATTGCCTGCGCTTGGGGATCACCTCGCGCTGCATCAATATAGGTAATGCCATCATCAACCATGTCGGCATAGGTTAGGATCAGTATGCAAACCCCGCTACCAAGACAGGCCCATCCCCCAGCAACCATTGCAGCAGCAAGAGCGCCAAAAGGTATTGCAGATAGGACTAAATAGCCAAATGCAGAATCGTATACCTCTGGTGGAACAGCGTTGGGATTGAAGATGATAGTTCCAGCATTATCGATGTTGGCGCACCATCCTGGGAAGATGCCTTGCATAAAGCCTATCGGCCAATTGCAACAGCCAGTTGGATCAATAAACATCACCGGGTTCCCAGCCGAATACAGGTACGGATTCATCTCCTGCCGACTCGGATCGACCGACAAGAACCGCCCCATCCCCGGCTGATAGTAGCGCGCCCGCAGATAGACCAGCCCGTTCGCATCGACCTGCTCACCGGTGTACCCGTAGCTCGATGCACCAGTCCCTACCGAGGCATAGACCGTCCCATATGGATCATAGGTCTGGGTCAGGAGCGGAGACGCCACCCGCCCTTTTTGATTCCACTCACCAGTAGAGCGGGTACTTCGGGGGAGACCCGGCATTGAACGATTCACACCACGACTCCATCGCCTTGAGCGCGGCGGCGGCCCCCCGGTAGGAGCCGATCTTTTTGCCGAGCTTCGCCGCACCTGCAGCCATTTCGGGCTGTTTCGGGAGCTGCTCCCTGATCCACTCCGCCGTGAAATCGGGAAGTTCACCCCACACTCCGGCCCTGTGCATGGCAACTCTTCGCGCGTTGTGGCGGCGCTCAAACACCGGCCCTGGAAAGACGATCAGCGGGACGCCGTAAGTCAGCGATTGGATGATCGTGTTCTGCCCACCGTGACAGATTGTCCAGTCACAGTACGGCAGCAGCGACGCGGCGGGGACATACGGTTTGAACTCGACCGCGCCGATCTTATAACGCTCCTTGATCGTCTGCGCCCCGACCATGCACAGCGTGTCGCCATCTTCGGGGAAGACCTCCGGCAGCACCTTCTCGACCAAATCCAGCGATGCCGATCCCGATCCCAGGTAGGCGAAAACATAGCGCTTGCCCTCTTCGGGGAAAAACGTCTCTTCACTCAACAAACCGATTGGCGCGTGCATCTCTCCGGTGTAGCAAAAATCAGGGCGATCCGGCTGGGCGTTATAATCCAGTTCGGGGATCAGCGGGAGAATCTTCAGGATGTGCGGCCCGTAGAGCAGTTCCTCCGGCTCGACCGGTTCGAGATCGAAGGATTGCAGAACCCGCCCGTAGACTCGATTCATCAGCCGCCAGCCGAAATCATGCCCGGTTCGCTGGATAATCGAAGCGTAGGCCGTCGCAACCGGCAGATCGGCGATCCTCCCCGTGATCGCCGCCGCCGGGTCGTGATCGGTGAAGATGATGTCGGGCTTGAAATCCCTGACGGCGGCAAGCTGCGCCTTGACCAACTGCTTCATGAAGCCGGAACGCCCGTAGCCGCTCAGGGCAAAGACCAGCCACATGCTGCCGATATCGCGCCCCGGCTTGACCGGAATCACCCGCCGCTGGGATTGTTCTTCGAACCGTTCAGACATCCCCTGCGGCAGCCCGAAGAACGTCGTCTGGGGGACGGGATAGACCTGATAACCACGCTTTTGGAGCGAGTCGGCGAGGTAGCCCGACGCACAGCAGGCAGCCTCGTGCCCGGCTTTCCGGGCGGCTTCGATAATGGCAATGACACGGGTCAACCCGCCCCAGGTGCCTGTCGCGGGAGAGAATACAGGGATCAGAATGCGCATGGCTGCGGCCTTTCGGTGGTGATTCCTGTGTGGAAAGCGTGTCCGATTTTACGCTCAAAAGAGACGTAGGTTCAATACTCTATCAAAACCCCCTCAGTCCTTCGGACATCTCCCCCTTGCAAGGGGGAGAAGGCGAATCGGAGATTCGGCAGAGGGGGCTCAGGATCACTCTTTCAACATATGAACCTTCACTGATCTTTGCATGATAATTTCACCGACTATAATAGAGCAGAGATCGAATTTTGTGAAATAGAGATCATCGACCATGCTATCGAGCTATGCCACCGCCTGCCTGCTGATCGCCGGGATGTGCGCCCTGTACGCGCTCATCGCCGCGATCATCGCCGCCGCCGGGCGTTTCGACAATCTTGCCACCAGCGCCCGGAACGCGGTCGTCGCCTGCGCCCCACTGACGGCCATCGCCGCCGCTGTGCTGGTGGATCGCCTGCTGGCGGGTGATTACGGACTCCAGGCTGTCTACGAAACGACTTCGCGCACACTCCCCGATTGGCTCCGCGTCGGCGCGATCTGGGCGTCGAAGCCGGGGGCGCTGCTCGGCGTGACGTGTCTCTTGAGTCTCTCCCTGGGTGCTGCCCTGCTGATCGGCGGCAAAGACCGGCGCGCGCGCGTCCGCTGGGACGTGATCGCCGCCGCGCTGCTGATGCTGTTCTGCCTCGGCTGGCTGATCGGCTGGGAGAACCCGTTCGCCCGCCGCTGGGTGATGCCCGGTGGGGAGATCGCCGCCGCGTTGTTTACTCATCACCCCGCCCTCGCCGCCATCGATAATCTGCTGATGCGGCTGCCGGGATCGCCTGTGGCAATCAGCGCGCCAGCCGGTGCGACTCCGGCCCCGGCTTTCGACGGGCTGGGTCTCGTTCCGCGATTGCGTCACCCGGCGCTGCTGATCGCGCCGCTGGCCTTCGCCGCCGGGTCGGGCAGCCTGATCGCCACGCCGATCCTGCTGCGGGCGGGATCGACGCAGGCGCGGCGCTGGGCATTGATCGCACCGCTGCTGCTGGGATCGTCGCTGCTGCTCGCTGATAAATGGGCGTGGGAACTCCCGGACTGGGACTGGCCCGGCTGGACTCTGCCCGGTAACCCGGCGCTGCTGCTCTGGCTGATCGGGGCGGCAGCGCTCCACGCACTCTGGTTCTCGCGTCGAAAAGGTGGGGCGGGCGTCCCGCTGCTGATCGCCGCCCTGCTGCTGGCGCTCCCACCGGTCTACACGCTGGCGAGACTCATCCCCCCGCTGTCCCAATCGCTCCCCCCGCTGGCCGACCGCCTGCCGGTATTGACGGTCGGGCTGGTGCTGGCCGGGCTGTCGGCGCTCGCCGCGCTGGTCGATCTGCTGGTCAGGGCGCGGGTGATCCGGCAGGAGCGCGGGCTGACCTATCTCCCCACCCTGCTGGCGCTGCTCTGGCACGACCGCGCACGCAGCGGCGGCCTGCTGATTCATGTCGGGCTGGCGGTGACGCTGATCGGGCTGTATGCGAGTCACACTTATCCAGAGACTGCCGAAGTCGATCTCGTCCCCGGTTCGACGGTCGAGGCGGGCGGCACCACCTTCACCGTCGAGGCGATCGAGCAGTTTGCGGCTGCTGACAGCCGCCTGGTGATCCGGGCGCGGGTCTGCACCCGGCGCGGGGATCGCGATACCGGCTGCGCTGCGCCGCGCATCGACCGTTACGCGGACGACGAGTCGATCAGCGTGCCGGGTTATGTATCACGTTTTTCGGGTGATGTGACCGGCGCGGAGATCGCCGATCTGCGCGAGGACACGGGGACGCTCCGGGCGATCCACCTGCCGCGTGCCAACTGGCCCTGGGCCGGGCTGGTGATGGCCGCGTGCGGGGCGATGATCGCGGCGACGGCAAGAGAGTAGCCGGTTAATCACCCCCTTCGCCGAACCTTCGGTTCGCGCACGAACCTCAGTTCGCCACTTCCCCCAAGGGGGCAGGTGCGGTCCGAATCGTAAGACTCGGATCAAATGCCAGTTGACCCACTCGCCCCCCTGGAGGAAATGGCCAACCGCAGGTCGGACGAAGGGGGTTCTCCGCCACGCACAAAATCGAACCGTTGATCGCCCCCAGGTTGGGGGAGATGGCCGACGTAGTCGGTCAGAGGGGGACGAATCTACGTCAACTTTACCCAGCGCAGATTTTTGACATATACTGGCTAAAGAATGATATTGTTGAATATTGAAACCACGGCTTCTCTAACATCCACTTCGCTGTAGGAGAATACGATGAATAAACCACGAGAATAACGACCGAATGTCCTAAACAAGGATATCCTATGTGAATTTCGATTCATATCCCGCATTCTTTGCCATTTCTTCTGATCTAAATAATACTCTTTCACTTTTCGGAATCTCCAATATAGTCGCCGCTGTGTCGTCTGACTGTATGTAATATTTCATATTTTGTTTATTGCCGACGACCAAGTTTATGTCATCTTCCTTTTGTTCAGATGACATATCTACATATGGAGAATTAAAGTAATTATCAAGGCAATTCAACATTCTTTTAGTCCATATGAGATAGGCTACATAATCACTGCGGAATTTAGACAGAAGACTGAATTCCACAGTAACTACATAGCTCAAGCAAGTACGGACTATTGGTCCAGGACTAACCTTAGATAAAACAAAACTTCCTTGAAATGTCGTTTTGACATACTTATTGTGTAAAGAAAATTTATACTTCCCCGATTCTGAAGAGAAACTGACATCAGTTTCAGGTGGTAGCTTGAGATAATAACGTGATGCCAATGCTAATAGAGTAGAATTGTTATGTTCTTGGTCAAGGAATTTCCCAAACCCTGATGACAGTAATATGTTGCACAACTCTCTCACCATAAACACTCGTCCACCTAGTAGTTCCTCTCTAAGCATCCCTATCTGGTTATTTTCATGGTCGAGTATAGGAATCCATTTGTTCTGCATTTCTTGATGGTGGCTCCACCGAATCTGAAACTCTTGTACAAGCGGCTCAATCAGTGTGAACAAAAACAAGCCACCTAGGAACTCTATCATCTTTTCTGTACTGTTATCGCCTGAAGCAAGCTCATCAAGGTGATAGTTTCTGTTTAGGAACTGATTTACAGAATTAAGTACGGGGCCAGAAGACAAACTATTTTCCATAATCACTTCAAATGTATGGAAATCATCGTCTCTGGTTTTTGATGGCAACAAATCGTAGTAACCATAGAATCGGCGCTTCTCCACTTTTTCTGGATTGAAGTATATAGTGAAGACTGCCGACAATAAGGACAATAATAATGGGGCTAAGACGATAGACCAGCGAAGAACTTGTTCTAGTTCTACTATTGTTTCCCATAGTGCAGAAGCGAATATATTCAATACTAAACCAACAACAATTACTACAATCAAAAACTCCAGTCTCTCTCGACGCTCAGATTTTACTTTTTCGAGAATATCTTGGAATAGATCGTTCACTACTAATACCTTTCAGTTTAATTTTAGGTAAGTAGAAACTATTAATTATGCTGTAGGTTACATCATAGATATATCTTAGGCCAGCAACATAAAAATCACTAACCAACAAAATATAATTAGGTAATCGGTTTTCATAACTGGAAAATAGTTGAGATCAAACACTAATAAGACTAACTTTATCTAGAAGAAATATACTCTTAATCAATTGGTGCCCGTAGGGGCGACCCTCGCGGTCGCCCACTTTCATCTTTTATCTTTCCACTTTTATCTGTCCCCCCTTGACAATTAGCACAAATGTTCGTATAATATCTCTGGGAGCAAACGATGACCGGAGATATTTATATTCCTGACGAATACCACGACTATTTTCTGCACCACTGCGCGGTGTGCCGCTCGCCCATCACCCAGTCCAGTCGGGGCCGCCGCCGCCGCACCTGCTCCAACGCCTGCCGCCAGAAACTCTACCGTCGCACCAATTACCAGCAGTACAAGAATGATCCTTTTACTCTGCGATCTCACCCTCCTCCAGCCCATACCCGCTCTCGATCATCTCCACCAGCCGATGGGTGAAGCGGGCCGCCGGAGCGCCATCGACGATGTCGTGATTCAGGTACAGCGTGACGCTCATCATCTGCTGGCTGACAACCTCCCCGCCGACCACCACCGGCTTTTCGGCGACCCCGCCCAGCATCAGGCAGAGATTATAAATCGGCGGGCTGATGACCCACCCGCCCCGTCCGAACATCCCGACGGTGCTCAACTGGACGGTGCCTATCGTTCGCTTCATCAGCTTCGGGCTGCTGAGCAGCACCCGGTAAAACACGTCCCTCAGGAAAGCGGGCAGCAGCAGGAAATAGCGCATGAAGGGGGTGTTGGCAGCATGAAGAAGCGCTTCCGGGTCGGCCTGAATCCCCCGAATCTCGTTGTGGATTTCACTCAGGCTGCGGCGGTTGGCCGCCCGGATGACGTGCGTCAGCGGGAACTTCTGCCCCTCGTAGTCGACCTCGATCATGGTGGCGATGTCGACGTCGTCGAAGACCACCACCCGGTTCCACGCATTGAGAACACCCTGCACTTCCCTGTGCTGCTCGACCGCCTTGCCCAGGCACGAGATCACGAAAGCCGTGAACGACAGCCCCTCGCCCGTTCGCTTTCGATAGGCGCGGATCGCCTGCCGTGCCTGCGTCACGTTCACCTCGAACAGCCCCTGCATGGTGTTCTTCCGGCGGGCGAGGCGAACCGTGTCGGCGATGATCCGCCGTTCGAGTGGGTAGGGATGGACTTCGTAGCTGGTGGAATCGGGCATCACCGCTGCCTTTCTGTTGTCATTATGGATTAAATGAAGATCGCAGCCGGGGTGACCCTGCCCGGCTGACAACTGTGAGACATCTTATCACAATCTGCCGGAAATCTATAGATCGTTGATCGCCCCCACAGGGGGCGATGGATGTTGGCAACTGGCGTCCGTCGTTATGGCAGGTATCTAGACCCTCATTGACTCAATATCATACAATATGCTTAATGGGCACGACGTATCTAAATAGTTCAGGTTTCTGGATATTTACTGGGGGTTGCACGTGCCTGTGATCAATATGCGTCGGTCAAGATGAACCAGTAAGTAATCTGGAAGGAATCCATCGGAGGCATATATTATGATTAAGAAGCTGGAGAGTGCTGTTCTTAATGCTATACCCGATCCCTTCACCTGGTGTGAGATACCAGACGGTGGTGTTTACCTCCCGGTTAATTGGCCGAGGCTTGATGTGCCGTCTTTTTATATGTCGAAGTATCTCATCACCTATGAGCAGTTCCAGGTGTTTGTTGACGCGAAAGGTGGATTCGCCAGCAGCCGCTGGCGGAAGCAATTCGAAGTAACAAGAAAGGCTAAGCTCTACGATCAAGCGTTTACTTATACAGAAAATCTGCCACGGGAGAACGTCACATGGTATGATGCTGTGGCTTTCTGTCTATGGCTGAGTGATAAGACCGGGTATGACATTCTCCTGCCGACGGAATGGGAATGGCAGTGGGCGGCGCGTGGGCCGGAACTCAGAAAGTATCCCTGGGGCGATGAGTATATTGCAGGGTATGCGAACATAAATGAGCAAAATAATGATGTTGGCCCGAATTACCTGGGAAAGACCTCTCCTGTTGGTGCATACGAACACGACAGATCTCCCTTTGGTGTGATGGACATGTGTGGCAACGTCAGGGAATGGTGTCTGAATGAGTCAAAGTCACCAACCCGCACTGAACTGGACAGAGATAAAGCCCGGGTGTGCCGCGGGGGATGTTGGGATGGCAGCCTGAAAGAGGCTCAGCCAGAAATGCGTTTATCGACTGATCAGGTATGGTTTTCGGACCTGTTGGGATTTCGGGTGGCGCTGCATCTCCCTTCTCAGTGAAAGTGATGCAATAAGCCATTTCGCACATCCATCATCCGGCCTGTCGCCGCACCTGCTCGAACGCCTGCCGCCAGGAAAAAAAACGGAGGATTCGTCCTCCACACGAATCAATCGAGCCGACCAGTGGTCGGCTTAGTCGTATGTAACCGGGCGTATTATCTACTCAGCCGCCGGGAGTGCGAACCAGAACGTGCTGCCCTCGCCCGGCGCACTGACCACGCCGATCTGCCCGTTCAGCTTGTGAATGATCCGCTGGACAATCGAGAGGCCCAGGCCGAAACCCTTGTTGGCCGTCACGTGGAAGCGGGTGAACATCTCGAACAGCCGGTCCTGGTCTTCTTCCGCGACACCCAGGCCGTTGTCGACGACCTCGTAGCGGACGTAGCCATCCTTGCGGAAGGCCCTGATCAGGATTTGCGGGTCTTCATTGTCGTCGCCGATATACTTCACCGCGTTGCTGATCAGGTTGGCGAAGACTTCCTCCAGCCACGGGTCATAACCCATCACGTCGGGCAGGTTCGGGTCGATGGTGATGCTGACTCCCCTGCCGTCGATATCGTTTTTGTGCCGCTCGACGGCGGTCTCAATCACCGGCAGCATCTCGACGGGGCAGATCGTCTTTTGCGCGCTTTGAAGCTGGGCAAGCAGCAGCAGGCTCTCGATAATGCCAACCATCCGCCCGGAGGATCGTTCGGCCACGCGGAGCATCTCGCGCCCTTCTGCGGTCAGGTTGCTTGCTTCAAGCTCGCGCAGCAGGTCGAGCGCCCCGATCATCGTCGCCAGCGGCGATTTCAGGTCATGGGCGACGGTATAGCTGAAAGCATCTAACTCGCGGTTGCGCGATTCCAGTTCGGCGTAGACTTCGGCCTTGCTGATCGCCAGCGCAATCAGCTCCGCCGCCTGAACCATCCAGGCGATCTCCTCCGAGTCAAACTGGTGGTATGAACTGAACGCCACCACCAGCGCACCGAGATCGCGCTCGTTCGCCAGCAGGGGAACGACCAGCGCCGATTCGACCGGGAGCTGCACAGCCAGCCGGGGGCTGATATACGGCGAGTCCATAATATCTTCGATAACTAATGGCCTACCTTCCCGGATCGCCGACTCGGCCAGCGTAATTTCGCCGGGCTGCGTCGGAAACATCTTTTGATAAGCCGCATCGAAAGCCCCGTATGCCGCGCCCGGCAAGGGCTGCTGGCTTTCCTCGTCCCACAGGGTAATGAAGCAGCCATCCCCCCCGATCAGCATCGCAATCGAGTCAGAGAGCGCCTGGAGCAGATCGGTCATTTCAAGGACTGCCGCGCTGATCCGTGTGATCCGGTTGAGCAGGGCAAGCTGCTGGTTACGCTGCTGGCTCTTGGTATAGAGATTGGCATTCTTGATCGCCGCCGCAGCCTGGTCGGCGAAGGCTTTCAACCGTTCGGCATGAACCTCTGTGAAGAAATTCGGGGCGGCGCTGTCGAGGTTCAGGATACCGATCACCTCGCCCTCGGAGCGGATCGGCATACCGGCATAGGAACGAATCCAGGCGGTGGCATCGATCACCTGCCAGTCGGCGTAATCGAGGACGTCGGAAACAATCAACGGCAGACCGGTTGTGACGATCTCCCGCAAATTCGTTGATTCATGAAGGCTGAATTCCAGGGAATCGACAACCTTGGCCGCCTGCTTCCCGCCGTGCTTGCTGAAACCACGCGTCCGGACGATGCGAGCCGCGTCCCCCTCGACCAGCATAATACTTGCCGCGTCATGGGGGACAACCTGGCCGATATTGTTGAGGATATTGTCTAAGACGTCGTCGAGATTGAGCGTGCTGTTCAAGGTCGCCGCGCTGTCACGCAGGACATCGGCCAGGATTTGCTGCTCACGTTCGGCGACTTCGGCCCGATCGCGGTCCGACAGGTCGCGGACGGTCACCATCCAGACCGGCAGCCCCTTCCGGGCGACGTTTCTACCCTGGAGAATGAGGGGGTAACCCGACCCATCGCTGCGCAGCCCCACTGCCTCGATGGGCGATTCACTCTGTTCGTTGACATTCCGGGCGACGAAATCCCGCCACTCGCGGGTGATGAAATCGGACAGATGGCTGCCGATGATCTCCTGGCGGGAGAAACCGGTCATCTTCTGGAAAGCCGGGTTGGCATCGGCGATCACGCCCTCTTCGACGAAAAGAATGCCCTCGACAGTCCCATCGAACAGGATGTCATAGCGCATCTCACTTTCGCGAAGCATATGCGCCTGAAGCAGGCATTCCAACGAGATGCCCACCCACTGCCCAAGCATCCGGACGATATCCTGGTCTTCCTGGTCGAATTCGGTAGGCCGGGAGAACCGATCGGTGAAACTGAGTGAGCCAAACAGATCGCCGTTTACCCAGACAGGCGTACCGATCAACGCCTCGATAGGCTGTCCGGAAAACAGGCTGTCCGCGTAGCTGCTCTGGGACAGGTTCTCGATAGCGACCAGGTCCCGCGCTTTGAGGATCAGGCTGTCAGGACTCTGGGCAATAGGAACGACCAGCCCGGTTTCGAGAGAGACTTCAAAATCGTGCCCATAAAGCAGAGTGGAAATACTGCCATTCACATGGCTGATCGTGCCGCGCTGCATATCGAGAAAAGCGGCGGTCACTTCCAACGCAGCCTGGAACCGCTCCTCCTCTGAGAGCGCCTGGCTGGTGGTTACTTCATATAAAGCATGTAGACGATTCTGCTGTGTCACACCACAATTCCTTGCATGCGCCTACCTGCCGCGCAGGTTCAGGTATAGAAGTTGTCGATTTTGCGGCTTCCTGTATCCTCTTTATCCACCCCATTTATAATATGCCAGAATTGCCAGTTCGACGCCACCACGCAAAGGGCACCCTTCACATGGTGGTAGATTATTGTAATATCAGTTTGAGGCCAAATTGTGCCGGTGAACTAGTCCTCGCTGTCGACCGTTCTGGCCCCCGGCGGGACTTCACCCGGCGGCACCTGATAAACAGCCTGCCAGGGAACATACTGGCTGAAGAAAGTATCCTGGTAGAGCAGCCGACCATCCCGGTAGACGCTGCGATAGACGGTCGCGTCGAAGCCGTCGATGGCATAGTCGACCTGTTTGATCGTACCGGAGGCCATCCCCGGCACTTCTTCGTAGAGTGACGGGCCATGCGGCACCGGGTTGGAAATATGCGGGCCATCCTTCTGAACGGTGCGCCCATCGCTGGTACCGTAAAAGCGGAAGGTAATCGTCAGGTTGTTGAAGTTCGTCTCGGTTTCGATCAGCAGGTGGGTGTCGGTATCGTTCACAAAACGCAGGTCGACGTAGGGTGAAAAGACGGTCGCGTCCATCCCCTTGCCCTCACCCGAATCATAGTAGCCGACCCAATAGCCGTGCGGCCATCGCTCAAGGATCGGGAACCCGGCGTAAAACGCCGCCTGGAATGCGGTCGTCGAAACCTGGCAGACCCCGCCGCCGACGCCTTCGATGGTGCGGCCATTGTAGATAATCAGCGACGACTCGAACCCGGTCGCCTGGGTTACATCGCCCAGATAATGGTTGAACGAGAACTCCTCGCCGGGCTTGACGATCACGCCGTTGAAGCGGCTCGCTGCCGTGCGGATGTTGGCCCGACGCTCCTGCGATGATCCGGCGTAATAGGTCGTCGACTGGGAAACCAGTTCGATGATGCCCAGGTCCTCGCCGGTCGCCGTATCGGGCACATCCGGCTCGATGACGTCGAACACCAGCGGCGCGCGGTGCTCGTCGGTAAAGACCATCTGGTTGACAAGCTGCACGGTCGAGGGGATGTTCAATTCGCGTCCATCCTGGCTGTTGACCGTCGGCTCGATCTCGGCGGTTTCCTCGTTGAAGATGAAGCGCGCGTCGGTTGGTTCGCGGGCAAGCTGCGGGGCGAGCGGTTCGAGGAACGCGCCAAGCTGCCCCTCATTGAGACGCACCGAATACTGCCATACGCCGTCGATTTCCTCCCGGTCGATGATCAGCATGTCGGCCAGCGACTCGCGCGGCGCGATCCATGGGCCGGGGTCTTCGGGGTATGGGTCTTCGATGTAGACTTCGAGATCGGCGGTGAGCATGTTGTTGATTTCCTGCGCCGCCTCGCCCGCTTCGAGAATCTGGGGGGGCGTCTCGTGGACGATCACCTCGACTTCGCCGCTCTGCATGTTGAGCACCAGTTCCCGGAGATTCGCAAGCGTCCCCGCCTGATCGACCTGCCGCCCGATCTGGCCGGGGGTGGCGAATGCGAGCATCCCGTCGATGGTGATCGTCGCATCCAGCGATGGGCGGTCGATTGTCCGGGCGATGTCGGCAAGGTAGGCTTCGGCGAGGCGCTGATCGTAGATGATGACCGGCGACACGACGATTCCCTCACGCCATGCGGCGATCTGCTGGCGCAGGCTGGGCACAAGCTGCGGGTGGCGTCCGATCTCGTAGGCTGCCTGAATAGTACGCGCCGTGTCGAACTGGACGCCCAGTTCGCCCGCCGTGATCGGCCAGACATCGCTGCTATCGCGGAAGGTAATCAGCGCGTCCTGCGGATAGGTGAACCGCCCCTGGAGAACGGTCGCGGCCTCGTCGGGGGTCATGCCGCCCAGGTCGACGCCCCACACGCTGACGCCGGGGTAGATCAGGCCGTCGTAGTAAATCTGGTACCCGGCAACAAGCAGCGCCGCGACCAGGTTGGAAAGCACGACAATGGTGACGAAAATCAGCGTGAGGCGGGCCAGCCAGTTGCCCCCGGCCCCCGTCTTCCGTGAGCGAGTGCCCGCGCGATCTTTGACTCGTGACGTCATACCGGTGAACCTCTGTTAACTTTACTGCCGGGAATATCCAAACACGTCATAGGGGTGATTGTAGCATTTATCGGCATGTTTCGAAACGTGGGAGGAAAGATAAAAGATGGTAGAAAGATAAAAGCAAAATGGACATTCTCTTCCCGAACCGATAGTCATCGACCCGGCCTGTGCCGTCCTCTACCAACGCTCTGACATACAATCGGCACAGGGTTAATTCTCTCTACTGCTGGTCGACAGCCGCCATAAACCAATTCACACAAAATTCACATCGTTTTCAGCGCATTTCACACACAAATCGCCCGATCTGGTTTAGTATTGTTGAATAGAAAAAACGACTCACTCGACACCGTGTTTGGCAAGGGACACCACATGCTACCGACAATCTGGAACAGCGATCTCCACGACGACGAAGACCTCGATAACTACATTTTGATCGTCGACGACGACCCGCATGTTCGCCGCGTGCTGCACGAACTGGTCGATTTCCTGGGCGTCAGCAGCCAGCAGGCCGCCGACGGCTTCGAGGCGATGGACATGGTTCACCGCCAGCCGCCCGTCCTCATTCTGCTCGACCTGCTGCTGCCACAGATGTCGGGACTACAGGTTCTGACCAGCCTGTGGACCAGCCCCGCGATGCGTGAAATTCCGGTGATTGTCATCTCGGAAACCGGTCAGGAAAACAGGCTCCGTTTGCCCGGTGTCGTCGACATCTTCCACAAGCCCGACATCGACATGGCGCGGCTGCAAAGCGCCATCAAGACCCTGCTGAAAGGGACGATAGACGAAGAGGCGGCAGAACTGGTTGCCGATGCGGTTCCCGGTTTTGCGGAACAGTTCCCGGTTATTTAGTGACGATCATTGGGTGACGGTGGCTTCACGATAAACTGGGGAGTCTATTGAGTAGCCAGCCACCACAATCCAGGTGACGGGCGCCCGGCCAAATGGCCGGGCGTTCGGTTTTTAACCCCAGAACGATATTTTTTACTGTTTCTAATCGATCTTTTACCACGAAATCAACGGTAGGGGCGACCCTTGTGGTCGCCCATTGGCAAGATTCTTCGATTTACTACTCGTAAAATGAGAGATGCTTTATGTCATCCTTTATCCTTACTTCAACGCCTGATCCAGCTAGGATTTGAATCGGAACTGCATTCTCATCATCTGACGTGACTGTATACAACTTGAACCTTCTGCTAATGTAATCGGATGTGAGGTTTGACCGATAAGGGAGGCTTTGCATTAATTCCACACATTTATTGTTCTCCTCAATGCAGAAATCAGCCCCATCCCACCTTGTGGGACCGGAATGATACATAACACCGGCCATAACCACATATATATCTTGTAAGCCTGTTTCGTCGATTTTAGACAATTCGATTTTGAGTGTAAATGTCGCTGACCATTCAACAATCCGACATTTCCAGAGATGCGGCTCCTTAAGTTGAAGGATGTTTTGTGCCTGCATCATGATCATCTCCTACCGCACAGTGACCCCACCCCGACGCAGCAGGCCAATCCTGAACACGCGCCGCTTCAGCAGCGCCCGCACGAAAACCTTCCGCACCGACCGCCACGCCTCGTGGGACTGGTGCGCCGCTTTCGAAAGGCCCAACTCGGAGAGACGCAGCGGCGAGTACTGTTCCAGCACATACAGATCGACGATCTCCTTGATGTGGTGCGCGAGGTCGGGATATGCCTCGATCAGTTGGACAGCCCGCTCGTGGGGCGTATCGCTCCCCGCGAGGTCGACGCCGACCAGCGGCGCGTAGGCGTTGAGCCGCGCATAACTGCGGCCCACTTCGCTCAGGCTGCGCGTCCCGCGAAATTCCAGCGCATACCACCCGGCGATCACCAGCAGCGCAAACACCCCGATCAGGCCGCCCACCCACTTAAGCACCGGCCCCAGATCGATGCGCCGCGCCGCGCCCTCGCCCTGCGGGAAATCCAGCCCTTCGGCAAGATTCGCAAAGTCTCGCCCGAAGTCGTCTTCTGGCTGTTCCTCAGCCATCTCCTCACCAAGCGTCGGGGGCGCTTCTTCCGTCTCGATCTGCTCCAGCAGATCAAAGGTCTCCGGGCGCTCGATGGGACTCTCGGCAGCGGTCGGTTCGAACTCGACCCAGCCGTAATCGGGGAAATAGACCTCGACCCAGGTGTGGGCGTCGGCTTCGGTGACGACATACTGACCGTGTTCCGTATCATAGGTGCCCTGCGCGAACCCGGCGGCGATCCGCGCCGGGATGTGGAGCGAGCGGAGCATGAGCGTCATCGCCGAGGCATAATAGGTGCAGTAGCCCTCCTTGCTCTCGAACAGCAGGTAGTCGATGGGATCGGCATCCTCCGGCGGTGCTTCGACCCGTTCGTTATAGGTGATATTGTCCCGCAGGTAGCGTTCGATGGCGCGGGCGGTGTCGTAGGGATTATCGTAGGGGGCGGCGATCTGCGCGGCGAGCGCAGCCGTTCGCGGGGTCAGGGTGTCGTCGGGAAGCGTCATGTAGCGGCTGACGATCCAGCCGGGGTACTGCTGCCCGGCCTGCCGCAGGCTGGTTTCGTCGGCATAGCTGATCGACGAGAGGACACTGTATTCGTCGCCGGTTTCGAGCGCATTCTGCGCGTGAACCTCGGTCACCGTCCCATAGGATTGTGATTGGGTGTCAATGGCATAGTAGGTCACCGGCACCGCCCCGTACGACAGGGTTTGCGGTGCACCGTACAGCAGCCGGGTCGAGGGCATCAGCACGGTGAAATGCTGCTGGACGTTCTCCCGCAGCAGGTAGGGGTCGGCTTCTTCGAGGACCAGCACGCCGTAGTTCGACCCAATGCTGCGCTCGGCATGGGTCAGCCAGGTGCCGTCGAGGTAAACGTCGAAGATTTTCGAGCGCCAGTAGTAGCGATAGCCCTCCGGCGCGTGGACGGCCAGCACGGGCGAATCCTCCAGCGAAACGGGGCCGCCCAGCGTGAGCGTCGATGCGGCATAATAGGAAGGCGTCGACTCGTAGCCGCCGCGCACGTCGTTGAACAGCCGCTCAAAGGTATGCTGGACTTCCATCCAGGGATTTTCGGTGCTCTGCCACACCTCGCTGATCGGGTTCTCGTCGGTAGAGATGGTCGGCACCATCCACGAGAAGGCAACCAGCGACAGCACGGCGACGATTCCGCCGCGGCGCAGATCGCGCCCGGTGTTGGGATCGTGACTGATCCGCTCACGCCGCCAGATACGCTCGCGGCTGATGGCGTTGGTCTGCACTGCCAGGGCAAAGGTGATCAGTAGAAACGCCCCGATGAAGCGCTCGTCTTTGATCGGCCCGAAAGTATAGTAGGCATTGACGAGCAGCGCGGCCCCGACAGGGATGGTCGCCTGCCAGAAGCGCTCGGTGCGGAAAATGTTCCACATCACATTGACTGCGACGAACCAGGCCAGCAGCCCGGCGAGGATCAGGAAGATCAGGTTGTCGCGGCTGAAGCCGCCCCCGGCGGCCTGTTCGAGCCAGGTGCCCAGCCGGAAGGCAATATCGAGCAGGCGCTCGCGGAAGGTCAGTGCCGTCTCGATCTGCCGCCCGGAATAAACCCACACAGTGAAGCAGCCGAAGATCACCATCATCAGTGCGGCGATCAGGCCGGAGAAGCGTGAAATCGCGATCAGGTAGCCGAGGATCGCGCCGATCAGGATGATCGGCACGACGACGCCGATCCCTTCCACCCATTCGGAGACAGCCACCGCCCAGCCGACGGTCACCAGCAGCGCCAGGGTCAGGATCAGGGTCAGCCAGTCTTCACGAAGTCGATTCAGGAAGTCATTGACAGATTGCATACTCTGTTCTTCTCACACGGTTGATACTGTGCAGATCGTACCGCAGATGGCCGGTTGGTGCCGCTCTAGGGCACCGGACGCCAGGTGGGGGCAACATCGTTGGCATTGTCGGTCGCGGTGATCTGGGTGATGCTCCCGGTAGCAGCATCGACAATGTAAAGATCGAAGAACCCCCCACCTGCCCGGTCGGAGTCGAAGGCGATGCGTGTGCCGTCCGGCGACCAGGCCGGGTCGTCGTCTTTGCTCACGTTGCCGGTCAAGGGGGCGGCCTGCCCTGAGGCGAGATCGAACAGGAACAGCGACCGCCGCCCGGCGCTGCGCCCTTCAGATGAAGTAAAAGCAATCCGCAAACCGTCGGGCGACCAGGCGGGCCACTGGGCGAGGGCATCGTTGTCGGTCAGGCGGCGTGGCTCGCCCGCCGAAATGTCGATCACGGCCAGGTTGGTATTGTCGCTGCCGCTTTCTTTAATGTAGTAAGCAAGCTGCGTACCGTCGGGCGACCAGGTCGGGTCGAGATCGTCGAAGTCGTTGTCGGTTAGCTGGCGCAGACCGGTTCCGTCGATGCGGGCAATGTAAATCTCGAAGTCACCGTCGCGGTCGGAGTCGAAGGCGATCCACTCCCCGTCGGGCGACCAGTCCGGGTCGGCATCGCGGGCGGTGTTGTTGGTCACCCGGAAAGGCGGGTTCTCCCCGCCGACCTCCAGAATCATGATCTCGGAATCACCGTCGGCGGAAGAGGCATAGACCAGCGACCGGCCATCGGGCGACCAGCAGGGATCGAAATCGAAGGTGGTGTCGCTGGTAAGCTGGCGCAGGTTCTCGCCGTTCTCGTCGATCAGGTAAAGCTCGTAGTCGCCGTCACGGTTGGAGGCGAAAGCCAGCTCGCCGGGTGACGACGGAGCAGGGGTTCCACCATCGACCGCCGCGCCGGAATCGCCCGGCGTGGCGCTGGCGACCGGCAGCGGGGTGACGGTCGGGGTGATGGTGGGCGTCGGCGGCGGGGTGAGCGCTTCCATCAGTGTGAACGGTTTGCCCTCGGTGACGATCATCGAGGTGATGAACACACTGACCAGCAGGACAATCAGCGCGCCAAGCGGGATCGCACAGCCGGGCCGAAGCAGCAGCGGCAGGTCCTCCGGCTCCGGTTCGGGGACGGGATAGCCTCCCGTGCCCGACGGTGGCGTGGATCGGGCAGGCGACTTCTGCTGCCTGCGCCTCCGGCGCGACCTGTCTTTTGGTGGGGCTTCTTCGTCGTCGACAACCTGCAAGGACTGGACGGTCGCAAAGCCGCCCTCGGCGGCCAGCGTCAGATCGGCGGCGAAGGCCAGCGCGGTGGGATAGCGCTCTTCGGGACGTTTGGCGAGGCAGCGCTGGATCACGGCGTCAATGCTGTGACTGATGTTCGGGTCGAAATCGCGCACAGAGGGCACTGGCTCCAGCGCATGGGCCATCAATACTTTGGTCGGCTCCGGGTCGACATAGGGCGGCTCGCCGGTGAGCATCTCGTAAGCGACCACCCCCAACGCGTAGATGTCGACGGCCTGGGTCACCCGCTCCCCGGATCGAACCATCTCCGGGGCGACATAGGAAGGCGTCCCGATCACATGCGAGCCGGTGGTGATGCTTACCGCCTCGCGTATCTGGGCGATCCCGAAATCGGCTAAATAGGCGTTGCCAGAGCTGTCGAGCAGGATGTTCGAGGGCTTGAGATCGCGATGGATGATGCCGCGCTCATGGGCATAGTCGAGCGCCTCCGCGATCTGCGAGATGATCCTGACGACGGACGGGAGGGGCGGCAGTCGCGTATCGATCAGGTCGGCGAGCGTGCCGCCGGAGAGATAGCGCATCACGAAATAGGGAATGCCCTGATCCTCGCCGACGTCGTAGACCGGCAGGATGTGGAGATGTTCCAGGTGGGCAATCGTCTGGACTTCACGCTCGAAGCGCTGGAGGAAGGTTTCGTCATGCAGAAAGGCACGCGGCAGCACCTTGATCGCCACCGAGCGATCCATCGACGATTGGTAACCGAGATAGACACTCGACATGCCGCCCTTGCCTAAGAGCATGCGGATTTCGTATTCGTCAAGCTGCTGGCCGACCAGACCGGCGGACATAGTTCTCCTCTTGGCGCAGGTGATGATAGCTGGCCTGATTATAAACATTTTCAGGGGATGGTGAAAACGGACACGCATACCCGGCCCGTTCGGGTCTGTTTCAGTTCGATAGGTGAACCCCCACCTGACCTCTCTTCGTTCGGTCTTGCCTCCCCCTTGCAAGGGGGAGGTGGCCGACCATAAGTCGGACGGAGGGGGTTCCGATAAAACCCACGAACTTGAGACAAACCCGGCCCGTTCGGCCCGACGGTCCTATTTTTAAAAATTGTGTATAATGGTTTCCACGACCAGTATCTACTTTATGAACTTGTAAGAACAACCGAATATCCCACAAAGGAGGGGACAATGACTCAGAAACCGTTTCTTTTTGTTTTGATTCTCGCTTGCCTGGTGTTGCTGATTGCCTGCGGCCCATCCGAGGAGGAAATCGCGGCGATGACCGCTGCAGCCGCCACCGATACCCCCGTCCCGACCGACACCCCCGTACCACCCACCGACACACCGACCCCCACTCTCACACCCACCGAAACACCCGTACCATTTGATCTGACGGTCACCATCAGCGATGCTGAGGGCGCGCCAATCGGTGGGGCAACAGTCATGCTGGCCGAGCTTGGCGAAGACCCGGCAGCCATCCAGACCAGCGACGACTCAGGTCAAGCCGGTTGGGGCGACCTGCCCGGCGAAGCGGTCAACCTGACTGTCAGCGCGCAGGGCTATTTCGACGCAGAAGAATCAACCACTATCAGCCGGGGGCCAAACGATATCGCCATCACGCTCGAACGCGACCCGTTTGGCCTGCTGCCCGAAGAAGCCTGCGCCCCGTCGGAGACGCTACTTTACGTCGAGGATTTCCAGGACGGGCAGGCCCAGGGCTGGGGGCAGATCACCGCTGCTGTTGAGTCCGGCGCGATGAACGGCTGGTCGATCAGCGAGGATGCCGAAGCGCCCGGCGATATCGTCCTGACAGTATCGAACGAATCGACCGGCGGGCCGATGGACACCGGCGACGGCTACCAGGAGCAGCAGTTCGAAAACGCCGTGTGGCGCGCCAGGATAAAATACAATGGCGACGTGATCAGCACCTTCATCTTCCTCAACTGGATGCATTACCAGAACCCGGATGGCGAAAGCCGCTACCCGGTGCAGATCGGCCCGGCACCCAATATCATGACGGCGCTCACCCGCCTGAGTCCCGATACAGGGCACTTCAACGTGGCACCGGCCATACATAACGGGCTGCGCCAGAACCAGTGGACTTTCTTCGAAATAAGCTCCTACGAGGGCGTGATCGAAATGTGGATCGACGGCATGCGCTACGCCAGTTGGACCGATCCGAACCCGCTCCCGGCGGGCGGCCTGGGCCTGGAGATGCACACGTTCGACCCCGGTACGACTACCTATACCTTCGACGATTTTGTCGTGTGCGGGCTGTCGGCACCCTTCGAGACGATGCCGACCCCGGAGCCTGAACCGGCGGAATAATCGCCAAACGTTCTGAACGCGAAGAGCCATCCCAAACCGGGATGGCTCTTTTGCTATCCCGACTGATATCGCAACAAACCACACTACACCTGCGTACTCAGAAAAAGCACAGACTGCAAAAGAAATAAAGATATCACTAAAGTGGTATTGACTGTTTAGAAACTTTGTTCGATGATAGAGTGCGCTCTAATACATATAATGAAGCATCTGTAAATTACCCTTGTCGATAGAGATTTACACGGTATACTATGCACGAAACTCAGTAAAGCGGGTAGGTGAAGACGTGAGCATAATCGAAGTAAAGGATTTATCGAAACATTTCAAGGTATTGAACCGCCGCGAGGGGCTGGTCGGCGCGATGCGCGACCTGTTCTCCGGCGACTACCGGATCGTCAAAGCCGTCGACGGCGTCTCGTTCGACATCGAGGCGGGGGAGATCGTCGGGTACCTCGGCCCGAACGGTGCAGGCAAGTCGACGACGATCAAGATGATGACCGGAATCCTCAAGCCGACCGGCGGGGATATGCTGGTCGACGGGAACGTGCCGTTCAAGAACCGGCAGAAGAACGCACAAAACATCGGCGTGATCTTCGGGCAGCGCACCCAGCTGTGGTGGGATATCCCGGTTGTGGAGTCGTTCAAGCTGCTGCGCGAGATTTACCGCGTCGACAAGAAGGACTACGACCGGCAGATGGGGATGTTCACCGACCTGGTGGGGCTGGACAAGCTGTACTCGACCCCGGTGCGAAACCTGTCGCTGGGGCAGCGAATGCTGTGCGACATCGCCGCGTCGTTCCTGCACAACCCGAAGATCGTCTTTCTCGACGAACCGACCATCGGCCTGGACGTCGCGGTCAAGGCCAAGATACGGGAAGTGATCACGACGCTCAACGAGACCTACAACACCACCATCATCCTCACCACCCACGACATCGGCGACGTAGAGGCGCTGTGCAAGCGGATCATCATCATCGACAAGGGCAAGGTGATCTACGACGGCGACATCAAGACGGTCACCCAGTTGTTCGGCGCGTACCGGACGCTGAAAGCGCAGATGGAGGGCCTTGACGAGGAAACGATCCCGCAGTTCGCCGCTGCCTTCCACGACAAGTTCGGCAACGGCACCGGGGTGGTGGTCGAGCATAAAGAGGCAGGCTGGCTGGACGTGACGATCAACCAGGATCAACTGCCGATGCTCGAAGTGCTCAACTTCGCAATGACCAGCTATCCGGTCAAAGACATCCAGATCGTCGAGATTACGATGGAAAATGTAATCAAGAAGATTTACGCCGGAGCATTAGAATGAAGAGCTTAAGGGGCTATCTGGCAATCGTCAAAACCAGCTTCATGACCGGTCTGAGCTACCGGCTGCACTTCCTGTTCACGCTGCTTACGAGCATCTTCTACACGATCATCATCTACTTCCTGTGGAAGAGCATCTACGCGGCGAACCAGACTTTGCAGGGGATGACTTTCGACCAGGCGTTCCTCTATGTGGCCTTCGCCGGGGCGATCAACGTCCTGTTCCGCTACTGGACGGACTGGCAGATATCGCATGAGATCATCGACGGGCAGATCGCCAGCTTCCTGATCAAGCCCATCGACTATGAACTGCGGATGTTCTCCGAGTCGCTGGGATATGTGCTGTCGAACTTCGTGCTGACCACCGCGCCGACGGTCTTCATCGTCGTGGTGATCTTCCAGATACCGGTGCAGACCGGGCTGAACCTTGTGTTCTTCCTGCTCAGCGTGCCGATGGCCTACGTGCTGAGCTTCCTGCTCGACTACATGGTCGGGCTGACATCCTTTTACACCGAGTCGATCTGGGGGCTGGTCACGTCAAAGGACGTGATCGTGATGGTGCTTTCCGGCGCATTGATCCCGGTGCAGTTCTTCCCGGACTGGCTGCAAAAGATCGTGCTGTACCTGCCGTTCCAGGCGATCTACAACGTGCCGCTGACGATACTGACCGATACCACGCTGGGGCTGTCCGACTATCTCCCGATGATGGCGGTACAGGTCTTCTGGGTGGTGGCGCTGTATGTCGTCAGCCGCCTGTTCTGGAGCCAGGCGGTCAAAGCGGTGACGGTCAACGGAGGATAGCATGAAATTAATTCGCAAACTGGCCTGGTACGCGCGGCTCTATGTCCTGATCATCACGCAGTACATCAAGGCGCGGATGGAATACCGCACCGACTTTGTCATCAGTTCGGTTGGGATGATCTTCTCGAACGTGGCATCGCTGGCGATGTTCTGGGCGCTGTTCCACTCGATCCCGGCGCTGGCCGGTTGGAACTTTCACGAGATCATCTTCATCTATGCGTTCTACCTGCTGGCTGTCAGCCCGGCACAGATCTTCTTCGACAACATCTGGCAGCTTCGCTGGCTGGTGGTGGATGGGAAGTTCATCAAGTACTACTTCCGCCCGCTGAACATGATGTTCTACTTCATATCCGAGGTATTCGATCTGAAGGGGCTGTCGCAGGTGGCGGTCGGGGTTGCGGCGCTGGTGTGGGTATCGATCAAGCTGGGGCTGGTGTGGACTCTGCCGAAAATTCTGCTGCTGCTGGTGGCACTGTTCAGCGCCTCGATGGTCGTCATCTCGATCCTGACGCTGGCGGCCTGCACCTGCTTCTGGGTGCTCTACTCGTTCTCGATCCTGAACCTGGCCTTCCGGCTGCGTGAATACTCGCAGTACCCGATGACGATCTTCGACGGGTTCTTCCGTTTCATCTTCACCTACATCATCCCGATTGGGTTCGTCGCCTTCTACCCGTCGCAGCTGTTCCTGCGGCCCGGCGACAATACCTGGCTGATCTTCATCTCGCCGATTGTGGGGATCGGGTTGTTTGCGCTGGCCTATGGGGTCTGGACGCTGGGGGTCAACAGCTATTCGGGGACGGGATCGTAGGATTGAATCTTTGAAACGTTAGCAGGGCGGCGGCATCCGGGTTCGGGTGTCACCGCCCTTTTCTGTTTTATGTTAGATTGGTGCCTGCCACCGGTTTGTTATCTGATTCTGTTGATCGTTAGGTTTATACTGATTTCAGATCAGAACCCCCTCTGCCGAACCTTCAGTTCGTCTTCTCCCCCTTGCAAGGGGGAGACAACCGAGCAAAGCGAGGTGAGAGGGGGTTTTGATCCGTTTCAAATTTACAGGACTTACGCAGAAAGTCGTCTTTTATCCCTGATATCGGAGGTAGGGGCACAGCGGGCCGTGCCTGCTTGCGTAAGTCCTGATCTATAGACTAATCTGCTCAGGCTGCCTTTTTCGCCCGTCTCTCCAGAAGCCATCCCGCCCCGGTGGTGATCACCGGGATCATGATATAGGTCACGCCGATGTTTCAGATGCACAAGACCCCCTACTCCAGCGGGGTAAGACCGAGCGCCTCCATCATCCCCTCGTCGACGGTCACCGTGCCGTCTTCCTCGTACTGCGCGATGGCGAAATCCCCGTCAAACTCCCAAACCGACCAGCCAATACCGTATGATTCAAGCGTCCTCACGACATCGGTGTGCCACGCGTACCGGTATTCGGGGTCTACCCCCGCACGGTAAACGCCAAACTCGCTGCACATCAACGGAACGTCATATTCTTCGCCCCAGGCCGCCGCCCTGCCTATCGAGTCCTGCATCAGGGTGGCATCCCATTCCAGGTTGGGGTGGCGGTTGATGAACTTCCTCAGTTCCGCATCGTCGGTCTCGTCGGCGATCCGGTGAAGCGTTTCCTTGCTCATCGGATAGGGCAGATCGTGAAGCAGGGGCACCGGGTCATCGGCCCATTCGATGCCCTGGTGGGTAAAATAGAACGGCGAGTAGAAATGAAAGTCGTAGACTATGTTCCTGTCGGGGATGGGGTCCATCTTCACCAGCCAGTCGATGCTCGCCCAGTACGGTGAAGTGGCGATGATCGTATGATCCGGAGCCTCGGCGCGGACGATTTCGACCAGCCGTTCCTGGATCGGGAACCAGTCTTCCTCACGCCCTTCGAAAACCGGCTCATTCGCCAGGTTGACGAACACGCGATCCGGATCGGTCGAGCCGAGATACTCCGCAAAGGCGTCCCAGAATATGTATATCTTCTCCAGCGTCTCCTCGTCACTTTCCAGCGCGGAAGAAATAATCTTCTGGTCGGTCCACGGAAGCCGGGCGATGTGCATATCGGCGATCACGGCCAGGTCCTGGGCCAGCAGACGCTGGATCGCCTCGTCGTACAGCGCAAGGTTCTCGTGGTTCATGTAATCAGGCTGCGTGTCGTCGAAGAGAAATTCCAGTTCGACATTCAAACGAACAAAGGTGAAACCAAGATCGTGGATCGCCGCAAAGTCTTCATCGCTGAAACGTGCCCGGATGCTCTCCGCATCGGTGGGAGCACCCCAGAACCAGAAAGCCAGGTTCACACCCTTCGACAGCAGTTCGAGCCGGTCTTCGGGCACAGTAGACCCGGGGGTTGGGGTCACCGCCGCAGTCGGCGGCCCCGGGTTGGGGACCGCTGCCGCATCGACCAATGCCAACTCCGGTTCCGCAGCCGTCCCGCCGTCCGGATCGGTGAGTCCCACGCTGCAGCCGGTGGTCAGGACAACAAGCGTCAGAAACAGTGAAAACAAAAGTATTCTGGCAGGGGTTCTCATCAATAAACCTCGTATACAGTATGGGTGCGAAAGTGAACGTTCAAGCGCCGTCGAAACCGGGTTACCCGGCTTTTCCTTCCTGGTTGAACTCCCAGATCAGGCGCAGTCCTTCGAGCGTCAGGTTAGGAACGTACTCCTCGAATACGTCGGTGTGGCCGACGAGAACGCGGGCCAACCCGCCGGTGGCGATCACCCGTGTACTGGGATCGCCCAACTCGTCGACGATGCGCCGAGTCAGCCCTTCGATCAGGCCGATATAGCCGAGCACCAGCCCGCTTTGCATCGCGTGGATAGTGTTGCGGCCTATCGCCGCCGGAGGCGGAGTCAGGTCGATCTGGGACAGGCGTGCCGCCCGACCGACCAGCGCATCATGCGCCACGCGGATGCCGGGGGCAATCGCCCCACCGACGTAATCGCCGTTTTTGTCCACAACGTCGAAGGTGGTCGCCGTGCCGATGTCGATCACCACTGCCGGGAAGCCATAGAGCACTTTCGCCGCCGCCGCGTTGACGATGCGGTCGGGGCCGACCTCGTTCGGATGGTCGACCTGCACCCGGACGGGGGTCGGCGTGGACGAATCGCTGATCAGCGGCGCGGGCTGCATATAGCGCTCGACCAACTCGCGGAAGGTCACCGTCAGGTGGGGGACAACGCTGGCGATCACTACCCCGCTGACGTGGTCGAAAGTCAGGAAGTGATCGTCGAAAAAGCTGCGAAGCAGCACAGCGTATTCGTCGGACATGCGGTCGTGGACGGTCTGCGAGCGCCACGTCCCGATCCATTTCTTACGTTCGGTGTCATACATGCCAAACTGGATATTCGTATTGCCGATATCGACTGCCAGGAGCATTCGTTTACTCTCCGTCGAAAAGTTCCTTGTATAAGTGTATCAGGACGGCGGCCCTGAGACGAGTTTGATATGAAAGACAGTCTCCTCCACCCCCTTCGCCCGACCTCCGGTCGGCCACTTCCCCCTTTCAGGGGGCAGATAGGGCAGGTGCGGATCGAGGTATGCACCGAAACAAACGCTTCTGTCCCATAGGTCGACCACAGAGGGCACCCACAAGGGGCGCCCCCACGGGATCGAGAAGAGAATCGCCCGATTTCAAAAAGTATCATATTCCCAGCCCTGCAAGAGGAGAAAGCGGTGAGATTGAGTAATTCGCCACTCTGATCCATACTGGTAGCCATATTATCGAAAGGAACCTGGATGGGAGCATTCTCGATTCGCCCGATCAGCGGCGAGGATCGCCAATGGATCGCCGACCTGATGGTCGACCACTGGGGCGCGGAGATCGTCGTTTCGCGCGGAGTCGTCTACACCGGTGCCGACCTGCCGGGGTTCATCGCCGAGATGGACGGCGAGCGGGTCGGCCTGCTGACGCTCAACATCGCCGGGGAGGACTGCGAGATCGTCACCCTCGACAGCCTGAAAGAAGGAATCGGGATCGGCGCGGCGCTGATCGACGCCGCCCGGCAGACCGCCCTCGACGCCGGGTGCAGGCGGCTGTGGTTCATCACTACCAACGACAATCTGCACATGATCGGCTTCGGGCAGAAGCGGGGATTCGAACTGGCTGCCGTGCATCGCGGGGCGATTGCCGTCTCGCGGAAGATCAAGCCGCAGATACCGGCGATCGGGATCGACGGCATCCCGATCCGTGACGAGATCGAACTGGAGATGATCCTCTGATATGACCGGAATCCTGATCCGCACGCTGCGCGACGATATCTACCCGGCCATGCTTGAGGCGGCGGGAGACGCCGACCGGCTCGACGTGCTGCGCTGCCTGCAGCAAATCACCGCCGCCCGGATCGGCGAGCAGCGCGGGCTGGTCTTCGATTTGAACCTGCCCGATATCCCCCGGCGTGTTCAGGATTATGGGTTCGCCCGCCTGCTCCGGCTCGACTGCTCGACGGTCGACGACCGGTTCCTGGGCAGGCTCTACGGCGAATTGATCTCCGACCGGCACGAGCAGGGCAGCTATTACACCCCACCGCAGATGGCCGACCGCCTCACCGGGTGGACGATCAGCCCGCTGCTGAATGCAGCCTCCACCGGCAAGCTGCGAATCCTCGACCCGGCGATGGGCTGCGGCGACCTGCTGCTGGCGGCGGCAGCGACGATCTCCGGGAGCACCGGGGTGGAGAACCCGTCATACCTGCATGCCGAACTGCGCTGGTCGGCGCTGGAGCATCTCTACGGCATCGACCGCGACCCGGCGGCAGTCGAGGTCGCCGCGCTGACTCTCTGGCTGTGGGCCGGGCTTCCGGGCACCTCGCCGCGCAACCTGTCGACCGGACTGATCGAGGGCGACAGCCTGCTTGACGATCTCGACGAGTCGCTGCCCGGCTCGTTCGACGCGGTGATCGGCAACCCGCCCTTCGCCAGCGTCTTTACCCGCTCGAAAAGCGAGGACGACAACTACCGAGACGCACTGCGCGAGGATTACGAAACGACATCGGGGAGCTTCGATCTGGCAGTGCCGTTCGTCGAGCGGGCGGTCCAGTTCTGCCGACCCGGCGGGCGGATCGGGCTGGTGCTGCCCAACAAAATCCTGGCGGCCAGCTACGCGGGCGATCTCCGCCGCTGGCTGATCGACCGGGTGAACGTGGAGATCATCGCCGATTACTCCAACAGCCTGTCGTTCGATGCCGATGTCTACCCGGTGGTGCTGGTAATGCAGCGGGACGATCATGACCCTACCGCGCGGCTGACGATCGTAAAAGTCGATGACCCGGAGGAGCCGCCCTGGATCGTCCGCAGCGGCGAGCAGGCCGACCTATCGAACAGTCCCGGCGACCTGTGGAGCGCGGCGCTCGCCCCGGATTGGGACGTGCTGCGCGGCCACCTTACCAGAACCGTCCCACTCGACTCTATCGCCGCGCTGAACGGCGGGCTGACCGTCGACGAGGCGTACCAGTTACGAGATAAGGTGGTCGACGTGCCGATTAACACGCTGCCCGCCGATTCGGTGAGGCTGCTCACCAGCGGGCTGATCCGGCGGCACGGGTCGTGGTGGGGGATCAAGAATGCGCGCTATTTGAAGCGCTCCTACCGCCGCCCGGTGGTGATGTGCCACGCGCTGCCGGAGCGCCGCCGCGAACAGGCCAACACTCACAAGATCATCGTGTCGGGCCTGAGCCGCCGACCGGAAGCCGTGGTCGACCGGGGGCTGGCGCAGGCGAGCGTCTCGACGACGATCCTGACCGGCACCGCATGGCCCATCGATGCGCTGTGCGCGCTGCTGAACTCGTCGATGATCGCCCGGCTGACGCAGGCATTGTTCGGGGCGCTGGCGCTGAGCGGGGGTTATCTGCGATTGGGGAAGCGAGAACTGGGCCTGCTGCCGGTGCCCGACCTGCCGCCGGACGATCCGCGTATGGGCGAACTCGATTCGCTCGGCGCGCAGATGGCCGTACAGGTTGCACGCGGGGATCGAGTCGCCGCCAGTGACCTCGACGAGCAGATCGACCGGCTGGTCGAGCGGCTGTACGGGGTGCAGAAGTAGAAGCGAAGAGTCGCTATAATTCACTGTAGAAACCAACCTGTGGCCGGGAGGTAATGATGCTGGTACGAAAATCGCTGATTATAATCTACGAGTTGGCGCTGATGATCGCCCTCGCCGCCTGCACACCCGCCGCGACGACAGTCGAGGAGACGGCTGCGCCTTCGCCGATCCCCACGTCGAGCGAGACGGCGACAGTCGGGGCGGCGGCCACGCCTGATGCGACCAGTACACCGCGTCCGACCGACACACCGATTCCAATCTCAACCGATATACCGATTCCGACCATCACCCTACCGTACACCCAGCTTGTTCCCGAAGAGGCGATTGCACGTATCGGGATAGGGTCTATCAATGATATAGCACTTTCACCAGATGGTCGTTATCTGGCAGTTGGCACAAGCATCGGGACTTATCTGTACCGGATGGGAACCTTCGAGGAGGTATGGAGTACTAACCTGTCTACTGATTTCCTGGTCTTTTCTTCCAACAACCGCTTCCTTGCAGGCACTTCTTATCAAGGCGATGTTTTTCTATGGGAAGCAGAATCAGCAGCGTTGGTTCAGACTTTCGTGCCCGACAACAGAAATGGTCTAGACCGGATTGCCTTTTCACCCAACTCAAATCGGTTGGCCTATGGCTCTGGGAACAGTATTATCATCTGGAATATCCAGAGTGGTAATGTAGAAACCTCTTTAATAGGGCACACAGGCGAAGTCACTTCAGCGGTTTTCATTACCGACGACCTTCTTGCTACCGGAGCCTGGGACACGCGAGTTGTCTTGTGGGATTTGAATTCGGGGCAGGTGGTAAGGACTATAGAGGATCACGAAGGTGAAATCTACTCCCTGGCGGTATCGCCAGATGGTCAGACGCTTGTTTCAAGCTCGGATGAACAGACTATTCTATGGGATGCGCTCACCGGTGATAAGTTATACACGATAGATGATCTTTTTCTTAGGCCGACATTTTCATCGGATGGAGCTCTATTGACCGCCTACAATGGCGATTCCATTGTTCATATTTGGGATGTCAACAATAACCAGTTATTTAGCCGGATCGATACACTTACCAGTGTCAGACGGGTGTTTTTTTCATTGGACGGGTATCTATTCGTAGCAAATCGGCAAACCAGTGCCATACACAAAGTTGATCCTGCCACTGGCGAGACAGTTTTAAGGCTCGAGGGATTCGCCGGCAAGGTAGGTAGCACTGTCTTCTCGTCGGATGGATCGCAGTTGCTCATTGCAGGCTCAGGTCTTGGAGAAGCCTCCATTACGTTGACAAACCTGGATAGTGGGGAAGTCATATTCAAACAAACAGGATTTACCGAAAAGCTAATCTTTGATGCCGACATCTCTCCTGACCGGAGCCTCATTGCGGCAGGTGTTTATGGCAGTGAAGGCGTATATGTTTGGGAAACCTCAACCGGCGAACTGATAGATACGTTCACCGGAAGTTGGTCACATGTCGAGTTCTCTCCAGATGGACGATGGTTAGCGTTTAACTCAGCACTATCAACCGTCACCATATGGGATGTCGCTTCCTGGCAGCCAGTACTCGATCTAATTGGGCCGACCGGTGATTTGGTGTTTCTACCAGATGGCACGACGCTGGCAGCAGTGGATGATGACTCTGTAGTCCTGTACGAATTACCAGACGGAGATGTTCTCCAAGAATTTAAAGGACTAGGTTTTATCCTTTCGGTTGCCTTCTCGCCCGATGGTACACGACTTGCAGTTGGTTTGGATGATGGGACAGTTGTGCTTTGGGATGTTACTAGCAACAGGCTTATTTACGAGTTAGATGGACATGAACAGCAAGTCCGTGGTTTGGACTTCTCTCCCAGTGGTGAACTCCTCGCCTCCGGTTCTTTTGACGATACTGCAATTCTCTGGAATGTTAAGACCGGGCAGCCAGTGGAAACACTTTCTGGACATAGTAATTCGGTAACAAGTGTAGAGTTCAGCCCGGATGGCACGCTGCTGGCGACCGGGTCAAGTGATGGGACGGTCATCCTCTGGCCGGTGGAGTAGAAGCAAGTAAAAATCAAGCCTGCTTAGAAAAATACGGCCTGTGTACCGGGCACATACACGCGGATCGCGGCGTCACCGGCAACCGGGCATTTGTACTCGCAGATGCCGCAGCCGATGCACGTGCTGCGATCAACATGCGGAAGCTGCACCGTCACAGTCGAGCCGTCGGGCTTGACAAAGTCGCGCTCTTCCAGATGGATCGCCTTTTCCGGCAGCGGGCACATCTCCTCGCAGACGATGCATGGATTATGATCGGCCCAGGCGATGCAGCGATTCTGATCGATGTAGGCACTGCCAATCACGGCAGTGCGTTTCTCTTCCAGGCTCAAGGGCGGGATCGCCTCCACCGGGCACACCTCCCCGCACGAATTGCATGAATACGCGCAGTAACCCAGGCGCGGGATCAGCACCGGAGTCCACAATCCTTCCAGCCCTGCCTGGTTCGAAGCAGGCTGCAAGCCGTGCGTCGGGCAGATGCGTATACACTCGCCGCAGCGCAGACACCGGTCGAGCAGGTCTTTTTCGTTCACACCCGGTGGCCGGATGAGGTGATCATCTACGCGCTGGCGGGTCGTATCACTCAGGAACAAGGCCACGCCACCAACCGCCACCGTCGAAGCGACCAGGAACTGCCGCCGCGAAGGGTCATACGGCTGGCGTGGTGCCAGCTTCAGACGAGAATGAAATTCGATGGTGCTGCGCGGACAGACATCCAGACAGTCCAGACACATCGTGCATTCAGCCGGATCGCTGGCATAATGCCTGCTCTCATCGACCGTTCCCGTCGGGCAGACTGCCGTACACAGCGTGCAGCCCTTGCATTCTTCGCTCACCTCGCGCCGCAGCAGCGCGCCCCGGCTGATCCAGCCCAGCAGGCCGCCCAGCGGGCACAGATATCGGCACCAGAATCTCGGCGCGAGGACATTCAAGGCAATGATGCCAATGAACACCGCGCCAAACACCCACGCGCCGCGATAGTACACCGGCTGAGTGGGGAAGATGGCCGGACGCAGCAGCGCATCCAGCGAAGAAATTGGCCCCGACAAAAACGGCACGCGGTACAGGGTCTTCTCGACCACAGTGACAACCTGATCGGCGGCGGGCCAGAACGCCATCGTAAAGGTGCGGATGAAGATCGTCAGCGGGTCGAAGATCAGCAGCGTCAGGTTGCCCAGCAGCGCCGCCACCAGAATCACGACGAGCAAGCTGTACTTCACCGTGCGCCACGCTTCGGGGATGTCGGGCTGCTTGTCGCGCAGGGTGCGCCTGCGCAGCGGGATCAGATCGAGCAGCGTGCCCAGCGGACACAGCCAGCCGCACCACGCCCGCCCGGCGATCACGGTCAGCAGCACGGTGAAAAGGACGACCGCCGAGCCGGGCAAAAACGACCGGGAGGAGATCGCCTGCGCCAGCACCGCAAGCGGATCGAGCCGCATGACCAGGTTGACGACCTGGGACGGCCAGCCTCCACGCCGGGTCATGATCAGCAAGACGATCACGATTACCAGCACAGCGATCTGGGTGATCTTACGGGCAGTAATCCATCGCCTGTATGGACTACGCGACGACATTGATTTCCTCGATACGCAGATTCTCGAGATCACTGCGGCCAATGCCCGCCGCAACACCCGAGGTGATATATGCCAGGTCCTCAGGATTCATATCAAACAGGGTCGCCGCGTAACTGTCCGCCGCCACGATGTCGGGGCTGGCGATGATCGTGTCCATCTGTTTTACGTCGTCGAGATTACCGCCCGTCGGGCCATTCGCCATCAACATGCGGACTGCATCGATCACGGTGAGCGCTGGCCGGATGAATCCCGCCAGATCGGCAAGGCTATCTCCGAGCCGTCCATGAAGGGCCGGGCGATTCCAGACGACGCCCATGAGATTTTTCATACCAAGCGTCAGACGCGACAGACTGTGATGTTTAGCAATCGGCACATTGATCAACACGTCGGCCTTGAGGATGTCATCGTAAATGTCGGGCTGACTCAACGCCAGCGCATTGGGAATCTCGGTGGGCATGAATTTCATACCTGACATGAGCACCATCTCGCCACCCGCCGCTTTTACCTGCTCGGCGACGCCGCTGATTTCATAGGCATCTTCCGCCGTGCCGCCAAAGGGGTAGTCCATCACCTGCACGCTGCGCGCGCCTGCCTCGAAACACATCTTTACCAGCGCGCCGACCACCCAGGGATTCGTCGTCGCTGCATATTCGTAAGAGTGATACGCCACACACATGTTGGGCTTGACGATCACGCTGGCATCACGCGGGACGAAGCGCTCCATACCGCCCAGCGCGGCGATGGCCTGCCGCACCAGGGCCTCCGGCTCGCCAGATCGAGCTACGACCAGGTCTGGCCCACTCCCTGGCGTGGAAGTCGATTGGGCAGGGCTTTCCGCCTGTTCGTCCACATTCGTGGGCGCAGCGGGAGGCGCTTCACTGGCAGGCGAAGTGGGTTGTGCTTCACCGGTGGGTGGTATGGACTGTGCTTCATCCGAACTGCACGCGGTTAAAAGCTGATTGAGCGTCACCGCACTCAGTCCAACTGCGGCCCTGCGCAGAAATTCGCGCCGACTTATGTGGTTCGACATATTGATATTCTCCTCAAACGTAAAACTCACTATTTGACGTGCGAGATCGGCTGGGGGCGAATACAGGATCAATACATACGGTACCGCGAATCCAAACCGAAGGGATGACTGCCTTATTATATACATTTTACCTTGATTGCCAGTTATCAAAATGTGCTTTTATGGCCTTGAAAACCCCCTCTCAAGCTCGTTTCACTCGCTTTTTCTCCCCCTTGCAAGGGGGAGATGGACGGCGA